>NZ_JADWMP020000001.1:0-558094 GCF_015767295.1 Shewanella sp. DW31 | reverse complement strand
TCCATCAGATCACACTTCAAGGTGCAAGTTCACTCCAATCTAATGATTTATATGTAAATCATCAGGGGATTCTTCAGAGCACAACTGAGTCATCCTCTGTAGCTCCTCAATGCATTCAGGCTATCGAGCATTACATAACAATATCGCCATACCTATTGAAACAACGATTTGCCAATGTGTGCTGCCTCGGCCATGACTACGTCTGCTTTATCGGATTCAATTTGATTCAAACGGTTGCTGTCTAATGGCACTAGGACGTGTTTCTGTAGTAGCCCAAAGATGCTACTTCATTTTTCAAAACGATTGAGGGGAAAAGATAGATAAGCGCACAGATGCCGCAAGGTGCGCTTATGAAGGAGGACTACTGGTTGTGCTCAGAATGTTTGCGATGGAGAACTTCAAGTAGTTCATCTTCGAGTTCGAAGCGCGTTTCCATGTTATGGGCGAGCTCAGATAAGTCTTTATCGAGTTGATATAATACGAAATCGTCTTGTGTTTCCGCATATTTATCGTTGAAATCTAATGCTGCATTCGTGGTTGGCGTGATTTTGGGCAGTACTTGCTGTGCGAGCGTTTTGCTTGATTCGCCATATTCACTGCAGGCATTAACGACTTTATCATAGACCTCGAAATGTCCTTCGGAGACATAGTCAACTAATAAGTCACAGAAAGATTTAACATGTTCGAACGAGGGAAGCGATTTTTCTGATTTACCGTAAGGAGGAAGCCCTGCAATTTGGCAGTAATGCACTAACAGTTTTCGACGGTTTTTTAGCCATTGATCAATAAGCTTATTTGAACCGCCCCACTTCTGTTCTGCTTTTTCGAGTTCTCTCAGCATGATGCATTCCATTTAAGTGCCAGCACATAACTCTAATGTAGGGACAAGTTGCTAATCGATCAACTCTTTTCATGCGAATTTGCGAGAATGACGAAATGGACAAACCAGCTGTTTCGTATCGAAAAATGCAAATAAAAAGCCCAACGATAGAAACCTATCGTTGGGCGAGTAAAGTTTATAGCAGGCTCGATGCGACGAGCTTCTTGATTGTTCTTGCTAGCGCAGACTTTTTATACCAAAGGCGGGGAACCGGCGCAACTTTTTTCTGTCTGAGTGTGACTTCGTTACGAATAAATGAGCAGTATGTTAGCTGGATAACATTTTCCGGTTTATGCGGTCAAATCGACGCCAATGATGGGGAATAGCTCACATAAATTTGCACATAAAGGTTACATTATTCGCGTAAATGCTAAACTACCGACCCAGCGGATCTCAATAAGACTAGGAACCAAGCCCAATGGCAGAATTAAAGAATGATCGTTATTTACGCGCCCTACTAAAAGAGCCTGTCGATGTGACCCCTGTGTGGATGATGCGTCAAGCTGGCCGTTATCTTCCTGAATATAAAGCCACTCGCGCTCAAGCGGGTGACTTCATGTCTTTGTGTAAAAATCATGAGCTTGCCTGTGAAGTCACGCTGCAACCTTTACGTCGTTATGATCTCGATGCGGCGATTTTGTTTTCCGATATCCTAACTGTGCCCGATGCTATGGGTTTAGGTTTGTATTTTGAGGCGGGTGAAGGCCCACGTTTCGAACGCCCAACAGACACTATCGATGCGATCAAAAAGCTCTCAATTCCAGATCCAGAAGATGAGCTGGGTTATGTGATGAAAGCCGTTAGCACTATTCGCCGTGAACTGAATGGTGCAGTGCCGTTAATTGGCTTTTCTGGTTCACCTTGGACCTTAGCGACTTACATGGTTGAAGGTGGTTCGAGCAAAACCTTCGAAAAAATTAAGAAGATGGCTTACGCTGAGCCAATAGCATTACACATGCTGTTAGATAAATTAGCCGATTCAGTGATCTTATACCTGAATGCTCAAGTTGCTAACGGTGCGCAATCTTTGATGATATTTGACTCATGGGGCGGTGCGTTATCGCACTCAGCATACCGTGAGTTCTCTTTGCGTTATATGCAGAAGATTATTGATGGTCTGACACGCTTTGCCGATGGCCGTAAAGTGCCAGTGACGCTGTTTACTAAAGGCGGTGGTTTGTGGCTAGAAGCGATGGCAGAAACTGGCTGTGATGCACTAGGTTTGGATTGGACGGTAGACATTGCCGATGCCCGTCGTCGTGTAGGCCATAAAGTGGCATTGCAAGGCAACATGGACCCATCTATGTTGTATGCGCCAATTCCACGTATCGAAGAGGAAGTTGGTCATATTTTAGCGGGTTATGGTGAAGGTACTGGCCATGTATTTAACTTAGGCCATGGTATTCATCAGCATGTCGATCCAGAACATGCTGGCGCCTTTATCAAGGCGGTTCATGCGCAATCAAAGCAATACCATAAATAATTTTTGGTTTGCGAAACAGGCCCGCTTGCGGGCCTGTTTTATATCCGACATTTGAATTTGATAGCGTTGGAGCTTCTGGCGAAGGTATCTTTATGGATTAGCGTATGCGGTGGTTTCTATCGTCTGCTAGCTTAATTTTAAACAACGACTTGAATTCCCTATATTCACATACTGATTATGTGTGAATTTTTTTGATAAAAAAGTAAAACTTATAATCATTTAATTTATAAATTTTAATTTAAATCAAAGGTATAAAATTGATTTAATTGCATGAAAATGTCTACTTTAGCAACGACTAAAGCGAAGTGATGTTTAATACTATTCGCAAATGAGATATGTTGCATGGCGCAGTGAAGGATTATGCAAGGCCGTCAATCAATTTAGTCATAACAAGCCGTGGTAAGAGATGCACATTGGCAAGAAAATAATGGTATTTATTGCGGGCTTTTGTCTCCCTGCGGTGGTAATTGTCTCCTATTGTCTTGGTTATTGGTACGACCATCGTGTCGAGCTATTACGTCAAGATAGTGCTAACCGTGAGCTTGCCAATATCCAGCAGCAGTTTCAAATTGATGTCGATCGCTTAACCTTTCTCACTAATATCTATGCCTTACCTTTGTCTCAATTAGATGAAGACCAACTTAAAAAGCTTGAATCCTCGTGGCGCGATAGCTCAATGTCAGCCAATCTGAGTTGGTATATTCTACGACAGGGTGAATTGCACCCTTTTTTCCCCAATGAACGTCCCTTTGAGAATGATAAGTTACGAGAAATCGCCAGTGCTATTGTCAGTGCCGATAAGCCCAGTGTTGCTGGCGCTTATTTGATGGGCAAGTATGCTTATGTCGTTACTTCCGTGGCTTCTGCGCCCAATGAATCTGTGCTGCTGGTACGCCAACTGACTGATAAAGACTTGCTGGAATATGCTCAAGCCTTATTGGTGACTAAGGTGAGTATGAGTCATTCTCGCGACGTTACGCCAACAGTTGATGGTGTGCACAGTGACGCGATTAACATTCCAAGCCTGTTAAAAGATAAGCCTGTCTACCTGCAAGTACTGTTTTCCGATGGTCCCTTTAGGGAGGTTAAATTTCAACTCGATTGGGTATCGCTCGGATTTATTCTCTTTGGTGTGTTTATTGTTGGTCTTGGTTATATTTGGCTGCGTTCAGGCTTACTCAAACCCTTTAAAAATCTGATGCATCAATTGGCGCTGGTCGATCCTATGTCCAGTGTATATCAACCCGTTACAAGCGATGGTAATGAAGAATTAGAAGTGCTCGCCAGCCGTGTTAATAGCTTGCTGGCAAGAATTTATCAGCAAAAAGAACGCGCGAAAATCACCTTAGAATCCATTGCTGAAGCGGTGATTTTGACCGATGTCGATGCCAACGTGATTTATATGAATCCGCGGGCCGAGTTGCTTCTCGATGTTGCTAGTTGCTATGCCATAGGTCAGAGCCTTGCGAGTCTGTTAAAGGCTGGGGAGCAGTTGAACCAGGCGGTTTTTACCTGCATTCGTCTCGAAGAATCAGCGCCGCAGGTCGAGAAAATCAAGCTATTAACTGCTTCGCCTCGGATTATGGAGCGCAGTATTAGCAATCTGCGCAATCACGATAAAGAAATTGTTGGTACTGTCGTGGTATTGCGGGATATCACTCAAGAAGAGTTGCTTAAACACCAGCTACAAAAAAGGGCAAATTTCGATAGCATTACAGGGCTGCTAAACCGTCAGGCATTTGATGAGCAGTTACCCCAATTTGCCGCCTCAGCTAAAACCATCGCCGTTTGTTACCTCGATTTGGAGCAATTCAAGTTGATTAACGACAGCTGTGGCCATACTGCAGGCGATCGTATGCTTGCTATGGTGGCTAAGGCAATGCAGGCTTGTCTTGGGCCACAGGAGCTATTGGCGCGCCTTGGGGGCGATGAGTTTGGGTTAGTGATTTGTAATCGCAGTGCCTTATCTGTGGCGCAATTACTGAAGCAAATGATCGCGCAAGTCTCCATGCAAGTGTTGAACGATAAAAACTGTAATTATAAAGTTGGTCTCAGCATAGGTGTCGCCTTTGGCCGAGCCCCCTATATCGATGCGCAAGAATTATTGAAAGACGCGGACATTGCCTGCATTGCCGCTAAAGCTAAGGGGGCTAATCAAATTCATTTTTACGATGATAAAGATAAAGAACTCACCTACCAAAGAAATGCGCCTAAGTGGGCGGTACGTATCGCGCAAGCGATTGAAGAAAACGAGTTGATCCTTTATTACCAACCGATCCGCGGGCTAGGCAGTGGTCCGCAGCGACAACGAATGGAGATCCTGTTACGAATTCAAGAGCCCTGTGGCCGCATTTTGGCGCCTGCGCAGTTTATAGCCGCCGCTGAACGTTTTAAGTTGATGCCAGATATCGATAAAGAAGTCATCCGCAAAGCTTTTTTATGGTTGTCTTTGAACCCCGTGCTTTGGCCTGATCATTGTATTTCGATCAACCTTTCAGGCAATAGTTTAGGCGCCGAAGGAATGGTGGAATATATCGCCCAGCAGCAACACATTTTTGATATTCCAAGCCAATGTATTTGTTTTGAAATTACTGAAACCACCGCGATCCAAAATCGCAATCGTGGTATGGAAATGTTGAAGCAGTTACGTAAACTCGGTTTCTCATTTGCACTGGATGATTTTGGCAGTGGTTTTGCCTCTTATGGCTATCTGCGTGAGCTGCCGGTGGATTATGTCAAAATCGACGGCTGTTTTATTAAGAATCTCGCCGTGAATGCTAAAGACTACGCCATCGTTAAATCGATTCAGGATGTTTGTCGGGTTATGGGAATCGAGACTGTTGCTGAATTTGTTGAGAATCAGGATATTATTGACAGGTTGTTGAGCATAGGCATTAATTATGCGCAAGGTTATGCGATAGGGCGCCCGCAACCCTTAGCTAATTATCGTGAGCAATATGAGATGAGGCTTGCACAACGCGCGTGAAGGATTGCGCTTTTAGCGTGATTATGCCAATTTAGCAAAAGGCGTAATTAACATAGCGATAACAAAGGAATGACTATGGATGGACTCACTGGCAAGGTCGTGATCATCACGGGTGCCTCAGAAGGTATTGGTCGGGCGCTCGCAGTGGCAATGGCGCGAATGGGCTGCCAACTAGTGCTCAGTGCGCGTAATGAAACACGTCTCGCCTCACTCGCTTTAGAAATCGCTAATTATGGTCCGCCTCCTTTTGTATTTGCCGCCGATGTCTCCAGCCCAGAACAGTGTGAAGCCTTAGTTGAAGCTGCTGTTGCGCATTATGGCCATCTCGATATTTTGATTAACAATGCTGGCATGACTATGTGGTCACGTTTTGATGAACTGACTCAGCTCTCGGTGCTTGAAGACATAATGCGGGTGAATTATCTTGGTCCTGCGTATTTAACCCATGCCGCGTTACCGCACTTGAAAGCCAGTAAAGGCCAAGTGGTGGTTGTGGCGTCAGTCGCTGGATTAACGGGCGTTCCTACTCGCAGCGGTTATGCCGCTTCTAAACATGCTGTGATTGGTTTTTTCGATTCTTTGCGGATTGAATTAGTGGATGATAATGTGGCCGTAACTGTTATTTGCCCCGATTTTGTAGTGTCACAAATTCACAAACGTGCCCTCGATGGTGCAGGTAATCCTTTAGGTAAATCTCCGATGCAGGAAGCTAAGATACTGACGGCTGAGCAATGCGCTAATATGATGTTGCCAGTGATTGCAACTCGAGGCCGTCAACTGATTACTTCACTTCGCGGTCGTTTGGGGCGTTGGCTTAAGCTGATCGCACCAGGCTTAATCGACAAAATTGCCCGCAGGGCGATCGCCTCCGGGCACTAAAGTCTTTGCCACTACAAGCTATTTGCCACTCTTATTGAGATGCTTAATGATGGATTGTTCAGCTTCACTTTGAGTCGCTTTGTCCCCATCGATATCGATAGTCACAGTCGCGTTATGGCCCGTCATATCCTCTGCAATATGAAACCAATCTGGATGCCAGTAAAAGCTGGCTCCTTCTAGGGTTTGCCAGTTATGCACGCCTGATTTTTCACCTTGATAAATAAGATCTTTTATCGAATAACCCATATATTTACCCCATTAATTTCATGATTGTTAAAAATATAAGAAGCTAGATGGTGCACGTCATCTGAACCTAGGTATGTGCTTTACATCACATTTTCAGGCAAACATAAACCCCGCCAGAGCGAGGTTTATGATCTTAGCGAGATTAAGGTTTAGCACACTTATGGTTTGGTGCACTGGGTTGGCGAACCCACGCCTTTCCACTGTGTAGTGCCATCAGTGAGTGACAGGGGCACAAAGGTCAAACCTTGGCTCATATTGGCGGGTGGCAAGTCGGTTTCTAACTCATACATGCCCATGGAGATAGCCCCTGATGTGGCATTGGCGGCTGTTTGCGCGGCAGCAAGGCTTGAGTAGTGTAGGCCTAACATATCGAAATGGCTGCGCCAATCTTTGCCTGTGAGTTTACTCAAAGACACCAGCATAAAGTCGTTGCCCGGAATATCTTTCACCGTTTTGCCACCGTAGACACTATTGCCTTCAAACGAAAATTGGCCAAAGCCCAGTTTGCTACGATTCGCTTCCCAATCACTGGCGTTATTCGCATATTTACCGAAAATACGACTGTGTTGATACAGCAAGGTAAAGAGATTAAAGCCATTGTTCAGAGTGGTGCCGTCACTGAGCGTCATGCCGTGAGCCTTAAGCGCCATTTGGATGTAAAACGCCATGCGATAACCGTTATGCACTGCATAAGCATTGCTGGCCCAAGGCGCAGTGTATCTGTCTTCACCAGCATCGAGCACCTTACAATTGGCGCCAAACACTAGGCGTTTACCACTGGTGTCTGTTGTACCTGCGGCATCGGACATAAACACATAAAAGAGATCCTTGTGGTTCATGTGACCATCGGTCACTGTGCCTGTATTGCCTTCGCGCAGATAATGGGTTTTCCACTTCACCACATAGGGGAAGATATTGTTGGAGTTTTCCCCTGCGCGGCTGCCATAACCTGCCCAGTTTTCATTATCACTTGCCGCAGCATATTGCACATTGAGACGGTTAGTTTGCAGATTGTGGCCTAACTCATGGTTATCACCCCAACCCGTTGGGTCGATATTCCATGCTGCGTCCCAAGGATTACCGCTACAACCTCCACCGCACTGGGCATTTTGGTCATAATTCGCGTGTTGAATGATAGTGCGGGTATGCAGACTATTATCGATACAGTCGTCGCCAAACAGTCCTTTGCAAGCCGCTAGCACATCGGCGGGTAAGGATTCACTTAAGCTCTTGCCTTGGATCTTAAGTCCCGCAAGGGTGTAAACGCTGTTGATATGGTCATCGACAATACTTTTGAGTAGCGCGTTTACATCGGGCACATCCCCGCCGATGGCGTTTAAAAAGCGGTCGCGACGCAGATGCTGCTCGGCACCATCGGTACGCAAGTCCACATGGGGTAATTCGGTATTTTGGATGCGATCGTTAAAGGCTGCTATTTCTGCAGGGTTTGAAAAATCCATAATGGTCGGATGTTTAGCCACATGCTCAGCGCTGACTTCGACACTTAACGCGCCGCTATCAGCACTCGAAGTATCACCACTGATATACAGATAAATCGGCCCACCGTAGGGGGAAGAAAATTCGAGACTTTGTCCTTGAGCTAAGCGCAGGCGTTGCTGCGCCAACTCCAATGGACCGCGGTAGATTTTCTGCTCATAGGCACGGTTAGTATTACGTCTGTGGTAGTTGAGTTTGATCTCCACATTTGTAGCGCTGCTATCGAGACGAGTGAGTCTGATGGTTTGTCCTGGCAGCGCATACCAGCCCGTGGTCGTCCATTGGCCTGCATAGGGCACGCTAATGGTTTTATGTTCTGTGACAGTCGCAGGATAAGCGTAGTGCGCATTGCTGCCCTTGCTGAGGTTGGCTCTGTCGGTAACATATTCACCTAAATCTGGCTGGGCTAAGTTATGGGTACGGGCATAGCTGACGGTCCAATCGGCAAACAGGGCCTGCTGCCACTGGGCGTATTCGCTGTAGGCTATGGGGTAGTCAATCTCGCTGCGATACTTATCGGCGAGCAGCAGTCCGGCCTTCATCAAGGGGAAGTCTGCTTTGGTAAACACATCGATAGCATGGTTATCTAAGGTTTCAGCATTGGCTCGATACCAATCGGCACCCGTTTTGAATGAGTCAACAAAGGCGGCAGCATTACAGCTCAAGTAATTACCGCCGCAGTCGTTGAGTACTGAGGTGTCGAAGCGGCCTTCGTTAAGCTTACCGAGCAAATTATTCACTTTGGCCAGGGCGGTGTCTTCGACCAAAATGTCGGTCACACTGAGGTTATTGGTATTGAGTTTTGACCAGTAATTGCCAGAGGTAGAAAGCCCCATCTCAAGGTAAAGTGGCGACAGTATTGGGCTTTCATTACGCCAGTAGTTAGAGAGCAACAAGGGAATTCCTGCCGCTTTGGCGTTAGCGATCGCGGCTTTTATGCCTGCAAAACCGAGTGACTGACGGTCTATGTCACTAATGATAATCAGATCCGGTTTCAGTGTGTTGATACAGTTGCTTAACTCGCTGTAGTCACAGGTATTTGCTGTATTAATGCTATGGGCTGCGGGGTAGTTATTTGTGAGCCAAGTGCGGATCCCTTCATTATGGGGAAAGTACCAACTGTCAGCCTTGCTCGGCATTTGGGCGGTCACTATGCTGAGGCCGTCGGTTTTATCGGCGCCTTTGGTCAGCCAGCCTAAAAGGTTTTTCAATAAAGTATCGGTTTGCGCCGAAGTGTTGACGGAAAATAGATTTCCTCCCATGGCCGCATATCTTTGCCCCTGTTGCTCGCCCGCCATCACTAACCCACGAACGGCGTTCGCCCCACTGCCATCGACATTTGATGGCAAGACAGTAAAAGTGTTCTCCGGCATAAAGCTCGAAAAGGTAATTGAGTCATGGGTTGGATGCCAAGAGATGCTGCTACCGACACCTTGATATAGCTGATTTATCTGGGCTTTACGTTTGATGTCGATATTAGCGAGTTCGGCGATGCTGAAATCAATTAACTCACTCGCACTGGCAAGCCTGTGGTCTTGGTATTTAATGGCATTTTCGGCATTACTGATAAATGTCGGCGTGATAGTGCAATCGGCCGTCATGGACGCAGTGGTGTAAGTCAGCACATTGAGCGTGCCACCACAGCCAGTAATGCCCTCAAGCGTAAAGCCGGTATCGGCAGTAATGCTAAAAATAGCGCTTTTGCCAGACTCCACTTTTTGGCTGCTTGGACTCAGTGCGCCACCTATTACCGATAGGCTGCTGGCGGTGTATTGCACCAGCGCGGGAGGTTGGACTGGCGGCTGAGTGGGTGGTGTTGTCGTGCCAGCATCTTCTGAGCCGCCACCGCATCCGCTAAGCAGTATGGCAATGGAGGCATAAAGTAGTCTAATACTCATGGGGAGTCCTTGATCTTGGTGTATTTAACATTTGGTTGACATTGTATCTTGTTGCTCCTATTTTCAATAGAATTAATTACATAATTTTATTGAAAATCATGATGTTATATTTGACATCTGTCAAAAAACAGGCACAAAAAAACCGGCTTCTTGCCGGTTTTTTAATAGAGATATTAATTAATCTTGCTGTTCACGTGCGATTGCGCGATAACCAATATCGGTACGGAAATACACATCATCCCAGTGAATTTCATCAACCAATTTATAGGCGGCTTTTTGCGCTTCGGTGACTGTGTTACCCAGTGCCGTCGCACACAATACGCGACCGCCGTTGGTAACGACGTGGCCGTTTTTCATCTCAGTGCCCGCATGGAACACTTTACCATTGTTATCGCCAAGGCTGAGACCGTCAATCACATCAAATTTGCGATACTCATCTGGGTAACCGCCAGCAGCCAATACCACACCCACGGCTGCGCGCTCGTCGTATTCAGCGGTCACTTTATCGAGTTCGCCACGGGTGGCGGCTAAACAGAGTTCCACTAAGTCAGACTTTAACCGCATCATGATTGGCTGAGTTTCTGGATCGCCGAAGCGGCAGTTGTACTCGAGCACTTTGGCACTGCCATCGGGTGATATCATCAAGCCAGCATACAAAAAGCCTGTGTAGATATTGCCTTCTGCCGCCATGCCATCAACCGTTGGGCGAATCACGTTTGCCACAGTCCAATCGTGTACCGCTTGAGTCACCACAGGTGCTGGCGAGTAAGCGCCCATACCACCCGTGTTTGGACCATAGTCGCCGTTATCACGGGCTTTATGATCTTGGCTGGTGGCCATTGGCAGAATGTTTTTGCCATCGACCATGACGATGAAGCTGGCTTCTTCGCCTTTAAGGAATTCTTCAATGACCACGCGTGAACCCGCTTCGCCAAACTTGTTACCGGCGAGCATGTCATCAATTGCGGCATCGGCTTCGGCTTGGTTTTGGGCGATGATCACGCCTTTTCCGGCGGCTAAACCGTCGGCTTTGATAACCACTGGATAACCCGTTGTGGCCGTTAATTCACGCACGAAAGCTTTGGCATCGCTGATTTCAGTGCAGTTTTTATAACCCGCCGTAGGAATATTGTGGCGGGCTAAAAAGTCTTTAGTGAAGGCTTTTGAACCTTCGAGTTGGGCTGCGGCTTTAGTAGGGCCAAAAATCGCTAAACCTGCGGCGTTGAAGGCATCGACGACACCGATAACGAGTGGTGCTTCTGGGCCGACTATGGTCAGTTCAATCTTATTGGTTTTCGCAAAATCGAGCAGAGCAGGGATGTCGGTGGCGCTGATCGCCAGATTTTCAACATTAGGTTCTAGGGCTGTGCCCGCATTGCCGGGTGCTACGTAAACGGTATCAACTTGAGCCGATTGAGCGGCTTTCCAAGCTAGGGCATGTTCGCGGCCGCCGCCACCAATGATTAACACTTTCATGGTTAAAACTCCCACACATCGCAAAGGAAAAGGCCCTAATCGCTAGGGCCAAGTTTGATTTAAGTTGTTATCAATGACGGAAGTGGCGCATGCCTGTCATCACCATTGCCATGCCGTGTTCGTCCGCAGCAGCGATGATTTCAGCATCGCGCATTGAGCCGCCCGGTTGGATGATACAGCTAATACCCGCAGCCGCTGCGGCATCGATACCGTCACGGAAGGGGAAGAAAGCATCGGATGCCATGACAGAGTTCACCACTTCTAGCCCTTCATCTGCGGCTTTGATGCCAGCGATTTTAGCGCTGTAAACGCGGCTCATTTGGCCAGCGCCGACACCGATAGTCATGCCGTCTTTGGCATATACTATGGCATTAGATTTAACAAACTTAGCCACTTTCCAGCAGAACATTAAGTCTTTCAGTTCACTGGCAGTCGGTTGACGTTTAGAAACTACTTTGATGTCTTCTAAGCCGACCATGCCTTGGTCGCGGTCTTGCACTAACAAGCCGCCGTTAACGCGTTTGTAGTCTAAGGTTTGGGTCTTAGTGTTCCACTGACCACATTCCAATAAACGCACGTTGGTCTTTTTCGCAACCACATCGCGCGCCGCTTGGCTGACGCTTGGGGCGATAATCACTTCAACGAATTGACGCTCAACGATCGCACTCGCCGTCGCCGCATCTAATTCGCCGTTGAAGGCGATAATGCCACCGAAGGCTGAGGTTGGGTCAGTTTGATAAGCGCGGTTATAGGCATCGAGTAAGTCTTTACCTAAGGCCACACCACAGGGGTTAGCGTGTTTAACGATAACGCAGGCGGGTTCCAAGAATTCTTTTACACACTCAAGAGCGGCATCGGTATCGGCAATGTTGTTGTAAGACAAGGCTTTGCCTTGCAACTGAATCGCGGTAGCCACAGAAGCTTCATCAATTTTAGTGTCAACATAGAAAGCCGCTGCTTGATGGCTGTTTTCGCCATAGCGTAAGTCTTGTTTCTTCACTAATTGGGTGTTGAACGTGCGTGGGAACTTAGAATCAGCAAAGCATTCGTCCGTGCTGTGTGCAGGAACCATAGTACCGAAGTAGTTGGCGATCATGCCATCGTAACCCGCAGTGTGCTCAAAGGCCGCAATCGCTAAATCGAAACGCGTCGCATGGGTCGTGCTGCCATTGTTAGCCGTCATTTCTGCCAGTACGCGTGAGTAATCAGCGGCATTAACGACTATGGTGACGTCTTTGTGGTTTTTTGCCGCTGCGCGCACCATAGTTGGGCCACCAATATCGATATTTTCGATAGCGTCTTCTAAGGTACAACCGGCTTTAGCCACAGTTTCAGCGAAGGGATAAAGGTTAACCGCAACCAGATCGATGGCATTGATATTGTTATCGGCCATCACGCTTTCATCAAGACCGCGGCGCGCCAAAATGCCGCCGTGCACTTTAGGGTGCAGCGTCTTAACGCGACCGTCCATGATCTCAGGGTGTCCTGTGTAATCAGATACTTCGATAACAGGCACGCCGTTATCCGCTAACAAGCGAGCGGTGCCGCCAGTTGATAACAGTTCCACACCTTGGGCGTGAAGTGCTTTGGCGAACTCGAGAATTCCGGTTTTATCTGAAACGCTTAACAGCGCGCGACGAATGGGTCTGGCATTATTTGCAGCAGTCATTTGGGTACAGGGTCCAGTTATTTTAGTTTCAAGGATCTTTCGGAAAACAGAACAGCCTTAACGCTGTACTGCTTTCCAAAAGTCCCTTGGTCCTATTTTTACTTTATTAGCTAACTTTTTATCCCTTCGTCACAGCGCGCGTATTCTAGCGTAAAACTCGATTTACGGGTGTTTTTTCTGCGTGATTTCACAATATTCATATCAGAACAAAGCGGCATTGCCGTGTTGGCTTTCAGTAAAGTTAAAATTACCTCTTGACCTTGGAGTAGGCTCCAAGGTTTATACTTGCATTATTGAGTTGTATGCTGGAAATGATCCCTGAGTTGTGGGCTATTTCGCAAAGGATGAAGACATGTATCGTATTGGTGAATTGGCGGATTTATGTGAGGTGAAAGCCGACACGTTAAGATTCTACGAGAAGCACGGCCTACTCGCGCCGTCGAGCCGTACTGAGTCTGGCTATCGAGTATATACCGAGGCCGATGCTGCGCGATTACGCTTTATTTTACGGGCGAAAGCTGTGGGTTTTACCCTCAATGAAATCAGTGAATTGCTGTCAATTGAACTCGATAAATCTAACCGAGTCTGTGCCGATGTAAAAGGCATGGTTGATTGTAAATTGGCTCAAGTACAGGCCAAAATTGCTGAGCTGAATCATTTTCAAGCGAGTTTACAAAGCTTGTCTGATGCCTGTTGTGGTGGGCCACGTAGCGCCGAACATTGCTCTATTTTAGAGGCGTTGGAGTCCAGCACTGAGCGGGTACGCGTTGAGCATCACTCTCATAATGTAAATCAGTACCAAGCGCACCAGAATCATCACGGCAAAGCCATTTATGAAGAGTCAGGGAATTAATTATGTTACTGAAGAATTTTATTGATCTGTTTTTAGAATCGGCGCCTTGGTTATTACTGGGCCTGATTTTAGCTGGGCTATTAAAAGTATTCGTGCCAATGGCGTGGATGCAAAAGCAGCTAGGTGGTCACGGTTTTAAAACCGTAGTGAAAGCGGCGCTGCTTGGCGCACCTTTACCTTTGTGTTCTTGTGGCGTTATTCCCGCAGCAGTTGGGCTGCGCCGTTCTGGTGCCTCTAAAGCAGCAACGACTTCCTTTTTAGTGTCGACGCCAGAAACGGGCGTCGATTCAATCGCCGTTTCCTACGTGTTACTCGGCCCCTTTATGGCGATCGTCAGACCGATAGCAGCGATTACCAGTGCGATTGTGGCGGGCTTACTCGTTGGCCGTGATGATGACGATGGCAAGTCAGTGGTTAAGGTAGAAACTCAATCAGATAAGCCATTAGAGGGTGAGGCGTCTTGCTGCGCCTCAAAATCAGTGGCTCAGCCAGAGATGGTAAAAGCCGAAGCGGTTAAAAGCTGCTGCTCATCGACTACGCCTACGATAACGCCCGTAAAGTCTTCCTGCTGTGGTAATGACAATGTTGATGCACCTGCAGCCGAGCCAAAGCCGAAGATCAAAATGACGCCTATGGCGGCGCCGAGCTTAATGGCGGGTTCTTCAAGTGTTATGGCTGTTGGCGGTCAAACCATGGGATCTGCTCAAACTATGGGTTCTGTGGTTAAGGTTAACGCTGTTAAAGTAGAAAGCGTGGGGTCATGTTGTGGCAGCCAAACCACAGAGCCAGAAACAATAGTGGTGGTGAAAAAAGGCGCTTGCTGTGGTGGCAGTGCTAAGGATGCTGAGCAGGTGAGTGCTAACACTGCAGGCGATAGCTGCTGTGCCTCTACTCAAGATATGGCGACTGAGTTTAAATCGCAATCCGTATTAAGCCGTGTCGGAATTGGCCTTAAATATGCGGCAACGGATTTAGTGCGTGATACTACGCTGTGGCTGCTGGTGGGCTTATTTTTCGCAGCTCTGGTACAAACCTATGTGCCGGCTGACTTTTTGGCTAAATGGGGCGATGGCATTCTGGCTATGCTAGTGATGGTGCTCGTTTCTGTGCCTATGTATATTTGCGCGACCGCATCGACACCGATTGCCGCTGGATTATTATTGGCGGGTGTGTCACCGGGTGCTGTACTCGTGTTTATGATGGCAGGTCCGGCAACCAATATCGCGACTTTAGGCATAGTGGCTAAAGAGCTAGGTAAACGTGCGCTGTGGGGCTACCTTGGCGGTGTGATTGGCGTGGCTTTAGTGGCCGGTATGTTGGTCAATTATCTGGTTAATACCTTTGGTTTTGTGGTGATGCCACAAATTGGTGAAGAGCACCAAATGTTACCCCAATGGTTAGTGGCAACCTCTGGCATAGTGCTGGCGTTACTCATGGCAAAAGTGGTTTTTGAGAAGATCCCAAGAAGCTGGGTTCGCCGCAACGATTGCTGTTCTTAGTCGATTCATATTCCGCTAAGCAGTATCAAACACATAAACATCCCAGTGTTGTTGCTAACACTGGGATTTTTTATGGGATTGATTTGCAAACCTATCAGTATTTGTTTGCTTTTTTAACGTCGATAAACGTAGGCGGCCTGTCGGCTTCAGCCTTGTTAATCAATTAGGATGTGAAGGAGCTTATCTCCGCCAAGGTTAAGTTGCGCCATTTCCCTACATCGATATCTAAGGTCACTGCACCAATTTGCGCCCTGTGTAGGGCAACCACTTTATTGCCCACGGCGGCAAACATCCTTTTGACTTGATGAAACTTGCCTTCGGTGAGCGTGAGTAGCACGGTTTTTTCATCCACTTGCTGCAGTGTTGCTGGCAGAGTGAGGGCGGTTTCGCCCTGTAGATTTAGCCCAGCGTCAAACTTTGCGGCTATGGCTGCAGTCGCTTCGCTGTCGAGTGGATCTCGCAGTTGGACACGATAGACTTTTTCGCACTGATATTGAGGCGAGATAATATTAAACGACCAGCGGCCATCATCAGTCAGTAGCACTAAGCCTGTGGTATCAGCATCTAGGCGGCCAACGATGTGCAGGTCAAATGCGCGATCGATATCGAGCAGATGAAATAGCGAAGGGTAGGCTCCATCCACATTTGAGCACAAGGTATTAGCAGGTTTGTGCAACATGATATAGCGAGATGGGCGTGGCGCTAGCGGCTTTCCATTAAGGCTGACAGTATTATTTTCATGCACTTGCATTGCGCAGTCTGTCACGATAGCGCCATTGACTGTGATTGAGCCGTTAAGAATGGTGACTCTTGCGGCTTTGCGATCAAGATCTGTGCTTTTACAGAGGAATTTATCGAGGCGCATAGTGAAATCTCAGGAAAAACAGTCAGCACAGGTGTTTAAGTAAGCTGCATTATCGCGACTTAGGGAGGATAAGCAACTGCCCTGTCTGAATGTTAAAACTAAGCGTACTGATTTTTAACGTTATGACCTTTGTGGATCATCTTGCTGTTCGTTTTGTGTTGATTTGACCGCAGATGTTTTCTATTTGAGCCACTCGATGAGCATGTCGTTTATTAAGTGGCTGCTTATTGAGTCGCAGTGCAATGTATTCTATGGGACTTGTTAAGGCGAGGAAAAACTTGGCTTTGTATTAATAAGTAATTGAGCAAAAATGTAAATACTGCTCAGAATACAGCATATGCCTAAATACATGAGTAAGCCGAACTCCGTTTGGCCAAAACTGCTGGCCACTAATGGGCCTATCACTGACCCCACCGAATAGCTCAGCAGCATCACTTGAGTCGCTGAAACAATTTGGCTAGCAGGCAAGTCGTCACAAGCTAAGCTGATTGCAATCGGGTAAAGGGCAAAAGCGCTGGCGCCAAGCAAGAGAAATCCAATAATCAGTGTCATATTTGAATGCTGAGTGAGCAGCAATAATGCTGCGACACCCAGTAGGCAAAAGCTTACTATCAAGCCACTTTTATTAACACGAGGAGATAAATAACTGACTAAAGGTTGTACTAGCATGCCACCCACTATGATGAGGGCCATAAATTGTCCTGTTTGCTGATCAAGCCCCATATCCAGTGCCACATAGATGGGAAGTAAACCATAGATAGGGCCAAGCAATAATCCAGAGACTAAACATCCCATAATGGCAGGCTGACTTAAGTTTTTTAGCGCAGACAATGACATTGATTGTTGTTCGCTTACCTGAGGTTGACCGCGTTTTACCAGTAGCGCGGGTAAACTTGCCGCGGCTAATAATCCCATGATCACTAGGTAAGGTAGATTGCCCTTTGTACCTAAATAATCAATGGCTAATTGTCCTAAGGCAGTGCCTCCATAAAGCGCTGTCATATAAAGTCCAAGCCGCTTAGCGCGTTGCTTTTGGGTATCGGCCATTAATAGCCATGATTCAACCACCACAAAAATCCCTGCAACCGCAAATCCCGCTATAAGTCGAGAGGCTAACCAGACTCCACTTTTAGGGATTAATATCATAGCGACAACGCTGCAAAGAAGGATATTCAAAAAAAGGATAAAGGCTTTACTGTGGCCGATACGGGCAACAACAGGAGCAATACAAGGCGCCCCCAGTAATAAACCTAAATAAAAAATACTGGCCAGTAATGGAGCAAGTGAGGTGCTGAGTTCGAAAAAAGTGAGCGACAGTGGGATTAAGCTCATTAAGTAGCCTGATGCCAAAGCAAACAAACTTAACCCTGCTACTGGGACGAAAAGGCTGGGCTTTTGAGCCGACTGAGTTAAGGCAATTTTTTCCACGGGCGGTTCCGAAAACAGACAAATAATATACAGGAGGCGGGGTTGCGGTCGCGACTTTAGGCTGGATCGCTGACAGGGTAAAGTGAGTTAGATTGACTGTGGTGGTGAATAATATTTGTGTTTACTATTCATGTAGATATTGGGTTTTCTATGTTGCCTTGTTGCAATACGTTTGTGTTGGTCGCTTGCTGTTCACTGCGTCGCAGTTTTAGTGCACATTCAACGATACCTAGATTCGATTTAGCGCTACACACATTCAATTTTGTGCCAAATTTGGGGAATAATACCTAATCCTACCAATGATCAGAAGGTATGATTAATTAGTTGATTATCACCTTGGTAGAAAGTGTGGTGTGATCTATGTCTCAGTTTTAAACATTAATTAAATTACAACGTGGGCAAGGTTTTGTTCGATCTTTGTCCGTTTGAAATTTTAAAACAAAGGTGTCGATCAGAATTTGGTGATTATTGTCGCTAATCGGCCGTTTGTGCGTGCTAGCTCAGCAATAAATGTTGTTGCCAAGTGATAAAATTACAAAATAAACCGCTTTGCCAAGTGTGATCTATGCCCTAAATTTGCGTCAAAATAAAATGGTATTAAGGTTGTAACCATGTCTTTAACAGATTCAAGTACTGCTCCACCTAATCAAGCTCCCGTCAGCGAGGGGCTCGATAAGAAAAAAATGCTGATCCTAGTGGCTGATATTGTGCTGTTATTTGCACTTTATTACGGTTTACCTTTCGAACAAGGGGTGAATACTGGGCTGGCCATTTTGTTCTTCGCCGCGATTCTTTGGCTGACCGAAGCGATTCATATCAGTATCACTGCGATTCTCGTTCCTATACTCGCCGTATTCTTTGGGGTGTTTGAAACCAAGGAGGCGATGAGTAACTTTGCCAATCCCATCATTTACTTATTCTTTGGGGGTTTCGTCTTGGCTGCGGCCTTGCACCATCAAAAGATTGATACCCTCATAGCGCAAAAGCTGCTGCTAGCCTCTAAAGGCAAACTCAGTATCGCCTGTTTGATGCTGTTTGGAGTAACTGCGCTGCTATCGATGTGGATCAGCAATACCGCGACCACGGCGATGATGTTGCCATTGGCTCTCGGGATTTTGCAGCAGCTCGACCGCGAAAAATACCACAGCACCTATGTATTTCTACTGCTCGGGATTGCCTATTCGGCCAACATCGGCGGTATTGGTACTTTAGTGGGTAGCCCACCGAATGCGATTGCTGCGGCTCAAGTGGGCTTAAGTTTTAGTGATTGGCTGAAGTTTGGTATTCCAACCGTTATCCTCATGCTACCTATGATGTTGATTGCCTTGTATTGGTATTTTAAGCCTGATCTTTCTGCCAAATTTGATGTGAATGTTGAAGCTCAGAAGCTGACATTTCAGGGGAAATTTACTCTGCTTATCTTCCTGACTACCGTATGTTGCTGGATTTTCAGTGTACCGTTAGCTAAGGCATTAGGTGGCATCACTCAGTTTGATACCATAGTCGCCTTAGGTGCCGTCGTTTTACTCTCGGGCTTAGGTTTGGTCGGCTGGAAGAAAATTGAATCGACCACAGATTGGGGTGTACTCATATTGTTTGGTGGTGGTTTAACACTGAGCGCAGTACTAAAAACCACTGGCACCAGCGTATTTTTAGCTCACTGGATGACAGATATTTTCGGTAGCACTCACATGTCGTTGTTCGTCTTTGCTGTGATTGCTTTTGTGGTGATGTTGACTGAATTTGCCAGTAACACCGCCAGTGCTGCACTGTTAGTGCCTGTATTTGCTGCGATTGCTGAGGCATTAGGCATATCGCCTGTAATGTTATCTGTACTGATTGGTATTGCAGCTTCTTGCGCCTTTATGCTGCCGGTGGCGACACCGCCCAATGCTATCGTTTATGGGTCTGGCCATATCAAGCAATCGGAAATGGTGCGAGTCGGTATGATCATCAACTTTATCAGTATGATAGTCTTGGGTATTATCGCCCATACCTTCTGGGATATTTAACACTGATATAGTTCATGGCAACTTTGTGTTTCAACGTTGCCGCTATAATAGTATTCGCCTTATGAAGAGCATAGGGCGGATACTGATTTTGTTTTTAGCTGAGTCGTACCGAGTTTTTGGGCTTAGTGTCAGGCTTAGTGTTTCGAAGTTTACTCTATGCTTATGTTTTGCTCTTAATTTGAGGTTAAGTTGCGACTAAAAGTATTTGCGCTATAAATTGCTTGATGTTGATAACGTAGATAAAAGATTTCTTTTACGTTGATGATATCAATCTGTTCAATGTCATTTTTATATAATACGGGAGCGGTATCGCCTTCAGTGACATTAACGGCTTGTAAAATAATAGGCTTATCTATCATGGCAAAAAACACTTCTGCTTGCTGTAAATTCTCTGAAAGATAAACATAAGCTGTCTGTGGCTCGGCAGAATTATGATCACTGCGAGTAAAGGCTATCCCTTGCTTGAATGGACGAATGCATTGCTGAGTTTCATCGTTCCAAGTCCCTCCCTTGTCGAGACAAGTATCAATTGTGAGATGTTGTTGTAAACCCCATCCTGTCACCACTAGCAAGAGTACTGCGCCCAGTAAGAACATTGCTTTTTTCAATTTTCGTTACCTTTACAAATTAGCTCGGCTGAGCGGTTGTATCTTAGCTCAACCCCGTTATTTATAGGCATTTAACCATTGGTTAAACGCTGAGGAAGGTAAAGCTCCGGCTTGCTGTGCGAGTATGTGGCCTTGTTTAAAAATCATTAAGGTTGGAATAGATCGAATATTAAATTGAGCCGCGAGGGCTTGTTGTTCTTCAGTATTGATTTTACCGAAGCGAAATTGAGGCTCCCATGTCTTAGCTGCTGCAGAAAATATGGGCGCAAAACTTTTACAGGGCCCACACCAGCTGGCCCAAAAGTCAACGACAAGGGGGAGCTCTGATTTATTGGCATGGTTGGCAAAGTTTGCGCTAGTGAGTTCAATCGGCGCAGCCGTAAAGACACTGAGCTTACATTTACCGCAAGTGGGTTGTTGGTTTAAACGCTCATCGGGAACGCGGTTTAACGTATCGCAATGGGGGCAGGCAATAATCATGGTAAAGCTCCAAAATAAAACGTTTATACGACTTATATATTGGGCTAACCGATAGTAATTTAAAGGGCGAGTGATGATGTTATCGCCCATGATGACTTTATTATTAAGGATTAAGCAGTGAACCGAGCCGCAGAAATGTTTAGATTGCGCCGACAAGCCCGCTTGTCGGTGATAAAATCCTGCGCAAAGTTGAATATCACGCCCTAAGTGCGAACAAGAAAAGAGAATGAATATATGACTGAATTAGAAGTAATCGATCTGCAAGTGGGCGAAGGAAAAGAAGCGGTAAAAGGTGCGCTGATCACCACCCAATATCGTGGATTTTTGCAGGATGGTACCCAATTCGATTCATCCTATGATCGTGGTCAGGCGTTTCAATGTGTAATTGGTACTGGCCGAGTCATTAAAGGCTGGGATCAAGGTATTATGGGGATGAAAGTGGGTGGCAAACGTAAGTTGTTAGTCCCAGCTCACTTAGCCTATGGCGAGCGCCAAGTGGGGGCTCATATCAAACCAAATTCTGATCTTACCTTTGAGATCGAATTGCTCGAAGTGCTGATTCGCGATTAAGCGTGACAGGACTGCGAGAGTCTGTGTAAGCTCGATTGAGCCAATATGATTCTGGCTCATCTTGCACTCTTCACTATGTTGCTTCGGCATAGGGTGATTTACACTAGACTCAATTTTCCCACTTAATGGAAAGAGATTTGTCGTGGCTTCGGATACTGCAGCAGAGTTAATTGCGCAACTTCAGGCTGAGATCGCTCAGCTAAAAAGTGAAAACGCTCATTTAGCAGCGTTGAATTATCGTGCCGAAGAAAAACTCTTTGCGGCCCTCGATGGTAATGGTTTATGTCTATGGGAACAGCATATTCCAAGCGGAAATTTAACCATATTTAACATGCGCTGGGGCGAAATGCTCGGGTTTAGTCCTGAAGAGTTTGCTGCCCATGTTGATATCTGGAAAAGTAAATTACACCCCGAAGATAAAGAATGGGTGATAAAAGCCTTTGAAGATCATGTGAATGGTCAAGCCGATTACTATCAAGCAGTTCACAGAATGCTACACAAAGATGGCAGCATAACCTGGGTGTCCGATCGTGGGCGTATTGTCGAGCGCTTAGCTGATGGAACACCATTGCGAATGATGGGCAGCCATATCGATATTACTCAAGAAAAGCGCTACGAAATAGATTTAGCCCGTTTAGCCCACAGTGATCCACTCACCAACTTAATGAATCGCCAAGCTATTGCCAAAGTATTCGATGAATCCTCGCAACCAGGTATTCACGGTGCGTTGTTTTTTATCGACCTTGATGGTTTTAAAGCGTTAAATGACCGTCACGGCCATAAGTTTGGTGACAGCCTGTTGATGCACGTTGCGCATACTTTGGTATCTCACGCCGGTGAATTTGCGCAGATCGCACGGTTAGGGGGTGACGAGTTTGTGATATTACTGCCGTCATTTGATCGTGAATCTTTAGGGGCGCTCGCACAATCATTGCTCGATGTTTATCGAGATAAATTCCTGCTAGAAGGTTGTGAAGTAGAGGTAGGCCTGAGTATCGGTATTGATATATTTGGCTATGGTGATAGTTTTGCCGAGAGTTGTGATCGCGCTGATGCCGCCATGTATCGCGTGAAACACCAAGGAAAGCATGGATATTGTTTTTATCAGTAAGCAGATGATTACTATCCCTTAACTTGCCTAGCGAACATCAATTGGCGTGACATTTGAAGAGCCGCAACCCCAAAGTTCAACCGCGGCTGTTTGTTTGTTGGGTACGCCAATCCAATGACTCATGGCTTGGCATTGCACTTTTCCTGAGATTTGAGTGAAGCAAAGTTCAAAATCCCCTGCTTCGGGCGTGCGACCTAAGCGCAACACAGGCAAAATGGGCAGCTTGGGCTGATAATGCCAGCTGCCATTTTTAAGATAGGCATCATCTGGGATTTCCATTCCTGCACCCGTACCTTTCACTCTTGCTTCGACCAACACTAATCCTTGTGGCGTGACGTTATAGTCTTCCTCCCAGCGAATTTTTTCTATGCTGTGGTTCCATGCCAAGGTGAAGTTGTCTGTGGGCACTTGGGCCCACAGCGTGCCCGCTAGGCCTAAACACAGGCTTAGCATCTGTTTAGCTTCAAAGACTGATTAACAACCAATAATCTCAAGAGCTTATCCTTGCTCTGCGAGACGTTTGAGTTTGCGTGCTCGCCAGCTGTGTTGCACGATAAATAGCAGTGCGAGCCCAAAGCCAATTTCATCACTCAACGGCGTAGCAAGAATTAAGCTCGCACCTGCAAGGAAGCCGATAACGCGTTCCCACCAGTAGAGTTTTTGTAATAGATATCCGGTAAAGATGACGCCCCAAATACCAATACCCACAGTCGCTTTTAGCAAGACAAACCCTGTGGCTAACCAGCTATCACCTTGAAGCATCAAAGCGGGATCGTAAACCGCCATAAAGGGGATCACAAAACCTGCAATGGCGATACGGATTGCCCAAAGGCTGATCTTAAGACCAGATTCCTTAGCGATTGGTGCTGCGGCAAAACAGGCCAAGGCAACGGGAGGCGTGAGATCGGCCATGATGCCGAAATAAAATACAAACATATGCGACACAATCAGTGGAACACCGAGGTCGAGTAATGCGGGAGCGGCAATCGAGCTAGTAATAATGTAGTTAGGGATTGTGGGGATCCCCATGCCGAGCACTAGGCAAGTGACCATAGTTAACACGAGTGATAAGAACAAGTTATCTTGGCCAACAGCAAGAATATAGCTCGCGAAGGTCGAGGCAATTCCTGTCAGTGACACTATGCCGATAATCACACCGACTAAAGCGCAGGCGATACCCACAGGCACGGCATGACGGGCGCCTTCTACCAGTGCATGCAAGCAGATGGTGAGAGTATCTCTGCCGCCTTTAATAAACCAACAAATGGCGACTAATAAGGCGATAACCCCAAATACGACCCCGATCCCGAGTTGGAAGAAGCCAGCGCATAGGATGCCAAGGGCAATCCAAAAGGCAATCCGCATCGCCATTGAGGAAAGTCGCAGTACTATGGCTGAGCCTAAAATCACTATCGATGTGAGGGCGAGTCCTACCATGCCTGAGAACAGCGGCGTTCTACCCGAAAACAGCAAGTAGACTAAAATAAACAAGGGGATAAGGAGATACCAACGCTCTTTAATTGCCGCCCATGGATTCGGGCACTGATCTTTAGGCAGGCCACAGAGATTGGCGCGTTTGGCTTCTAAATGCACCATCCAAAATACGGAGCAGAAATAAAGTAGCGCAGGGATCAATGCCGCTTTGGCTATCTCGATAAAGGGGACGTTAATGGTTTCGGCCATGATAAAGGCCACTGCGCCCATGATCGGCGGCATGATTTGGCTGCCCATACTCGATGTTGCCTCTACCCCGCCGGCGAAGGCTGGGCGATAACCGAATCGTTTCATGAGTGGAATGGTAAATTGGCCCGTTGTGACCACGTTGGCAACACCTGATCCTGTAATCGTCCCCATCAATGCCGATGACACTACCGCAACTTTTGCAGGACCGCCGAGCTTGTGGCCAAATAATCCCATGGCAAAGTCGGTAAATAAACGGATCATTCCGGCTTGTTCTAAAAAGGAACCGAAGAGAATAAACAGGAATATATACGTCGCCGACACATAGGTTGGTGTGCCGTATAGCCCTTCGGTACCGAAGGCTAATTGATTGATGATCTGATCGAATCCATAGCCGCGGTGCATTAAGTCACCGGGTAAATATTGGCCAAATAAGCCATACATCAAAAAGATGCTACAGATGATAGGTAGCGCCCAGCCCATGACTCGGCGCGCTGCTTCAAACACTAATACGATCAAAGTGATACCTATCACTATATCCGCATCGGTCAGATCGCCTGAACGTTGAATTAAGTCGGCTTCGAAATACCACTGATAAGCCGCTGTGGCCATGCCAGCTAGACCGAGTAGCCAAGCGAGTGGCTGCCAAGGCTGAGATTTTCCTTTAGCGGGATAACTTAAAAAAACCACTAACAGTAAAAAGCCCACATGGGTGGCACGCAGTACTTGAGTCGAGACGGGATGAAAAGCGGCAGTGATGATTTGAAAAATAGAAAAAATTAAGGCTGTATAAAATAGAGCCTTGGGCCAATCGCCAGTATTTGCGCTGAGACCTTGTTGGGGATCACTCATATTATGCCTCACAGCATTAGACTACAGAGATGATATAAACGAGATGCCGTTATTTAACGGCATCTCAATTGCTTAGTTTGGAATAGGATGCACAGATATCAGTAAAACTTAGAGTGCACCAACTTCTTTGTAATAACGTTCTGCACCTGGGTGCAGTGGTATTGGCAGATTTTTCGTCGCTTTATCTACGCTGATGGTCTTCGCGGCGGAGTGCGCGTTACCGAGTCGGTCTAAGTGCTCGAACATGAGTTTTGTCATCTGATAGGCTAAATCATCCGATACACCGCTTTGAGTCACCAGTAAATTTTGAATGGCGACGGTAGAAACGTCGGTGGTTTGGCCTTCATAGGTCGATGCTGGGATCACGCCATGTTGATAGGCGGGATTGTTAATCTTAGCGATCACATCTTCTGGAATTTCAACAAAGTTGATTGCCATAGTCGCAGCTAAGTCACGGATAGCAGCCATGCCGAGACCGGAAGATTGTAACGTGGCGTCTAATTGACGATTTTTGATTAGCTCAACGGATTCGGCATAGGGTAAAAACTCGACTTTCCCCATGTCTTCGTAACTTAGTCCCGCAGCCTTGAAAATCGATCTGGCATTGAGTTCTGTCCCTGATTTAGGGGCACCCACTGAGATACGTTTTCCCTTTAAATCGGCCAAGGTTTTAATGCCAGACTCTTTATTGGCGACGATTTGAATGTAGTTAGGATAAGCCGAGGCAAGTACTCGGATTTTATCCAGCGGCGTTTTAAAGCCTGCATCAATATCACCTTGATATGCTGCTGCGACTGAATCACCTAAAGCGAACGCTAATTCGCCACGACCCGCTTGTAATAAATTGAGGTTTTCTACTGAGGCTTTAGTTGCTTGAACTGAGGTTTTAGAACCTTCTATTCCTGTGCCGTAGAGTTGCGACAGCGCAACGCCAATAGGGTAATACACACCACTGGTGCCGCCTGTGAGAATGTTGATAAAGGCGGGGGCAGCAGCCATAGCGGCAGCACTGAGTGTGAGAGTCACTGCTGCGCCGACGGCGACAAAACGTTTTTTGATTTTCATTATGAAATATCCTTATTTTTTATAGTGTTATGTAGGGTCTTTCGAGCGGTAAATACCGTAATCAGCTCAATATAACTACATAAAACCTGAAAAAGGTCAATTAGGCTATAGTCGATAGCTGCTACTTTTGTATCACAAAACTGAGATCTGAGACTGTTTTGAGCAAGGTTGTATTGTGAGGTAAAACTTGGTTGGTTCAATGAAGCGGGCAATAAAAAGGGCTAACCTAAGTTAACCCTATTTGTGTTATTAGAGGACAAACCTCCTAATAACAAGACACTATTTAGTGTTATCTAAGAAACCTTTAGTTGCGTTTTTCGCATGTTTTGCTGCTCTTTTCTCTTTAGGAGACATCAGCGGTTGTTTCTTCGATTCTTTACGGTTTTTTTGCTCTTTACTCATATAAAACTCCATGTACTCTTTGGTTATTCATCAGGCTAATCATGTAAGCCGTACTTAATTGAACCTATTCCATGACGTCCTGATTGAAGCGAAATTTTTATCTCGAATTACAACATTTTAAATTACAAATATCTAAAATTATTGATAATTATCTGTGAATTTATTTGCCTCAATGAGCGATTACAGCAAAATAATCTTATCACCGAATTCCGTACCATGATCCATCTATCACTTAGAATAATTAATGCTAATGCTAGCGTTAACCTGTATAAGAAATATGCGAACAAGGACACAGTACCTCTATTTTCGTCAGTGTTTGTGGTTTTAGTGGGCCCTAATTGGAGGCTTAACTAAGTACCATATGCCTAACGTCGGCTCGATTTACCTAACATGCCACCTAATATACCGCGCAAAATTTGTTTACCTAATTGGCTTCCAACCGTGCGTGCCGCTTGTTTTGACAAGGTTTCAGCTAACCCTTGGCGGCGCTTATTGCCAAAAATGAGTTCACTGAACCAACCTTGTTCTTCGGCTTTTTGGCCCGTTTGAGCATCACTTGCTGTGGTTGTGGTGTCGCTGGTGGCGTTACCAACTCGTCTTTGGTTAAGGCGTTCGTAGGCCGATTCGCGGTTGATTAACTGATCGTATTTACCTCCAATCGGGCTTTGGGTACGGACTTGTTGTAACTCCTCACTTGTGGCGGGTCCCATGCGGCAACGTGGCGGTGCGATGAGTGCGCGCTCGACCATAGTTGGCACGCCTTTGTCGGCTAACATAGACACTAAAGCTTCGCCCACGCCGAGCTGGGATATGACGTCGCTAACAACCAGTTTGGGGTTAGGCACAAAGGTTTCGGCGGCGGTTTTAACGGCCTTTTGATCCCTTGGCGTGTAAGCTCGCAGGGCATGTTGAATACGATTACCTAATTGTCCGAGAATTTCGCTTGGGACATCATCAGGAAATTGCGAGCAAAAATAAACGCCTACGCCTTTTGAGCGAATTAGGCGCATGATCTGTTCGACGCGTTTTAATAGACTCGGTGGGCAACCCTCAAAGAGTAAATGCGCCTCATCGATAAAAAACACTAGCTTAGGTTTTTCGGGATCGCCGACTTCGGGCAGATTCTCAAATAATTCTGAGAGTAGCCATAGTAAAAAACTTGAATATAAACGGGGAGTTAAAATCAGTTTGTTCGCTGCTAATAAATTGATAATGCCGCGCCCTTGTAAATTTGTGCGCATTAAATCTTCAAGCTGTAACGCGGGTTCACCAAAAAAGTCTTTGCCACCATCGCGCTCTAATCCTAGTACCGAGCGTTGAATTGCTGCGAGGGATTGGGCGCTGATTAAACCATATTTGGCGGAGATTTCTTTGCGTTCCTCGGCAACTAAGGCCAGCATGGCACGCAGATCATCTAAGTCGAGCAGTAATAATCCTTGGTCATCCGCTAGCTGAAAGACTATGTCTAAAATACCGCTCTGGGTGTCATTCAATTCTAAAATTCGGCCGAGTAAGGTTGGGCCCATTTCGCTGATGGTGGTACGCAGCGGGTGGCCTTGAACGCCCGCTAAATCCCATAACACTACAGGGTTGGCTTCGTTGTGATAATTCTCAATGCCAATTTGAGTTGCCCTTTGTAATAGCTTTTCACTTGGGGTACCCGCCATCGCTAGACCCGAGATATCGCCTTTAACGTCTGTGATAAAAACTGGCACGCCTTGGCGTGAAAAACCTTCGGCAATACTCATCAGCGACACGGTTTTGCCTGTCCCTGTGGCACCGGCAATTAACCCATGGCGATTGGCATACTTAAGATTTAAGTGAACCTGTTGTTCACCTTTTCCTATTAATAGCGTATTCAAAGGCATTCCTTATGTTAACGGTAGGGCTTATATTGGAATCGTTGCAGCATCCTTATTTTAGCCACTGTGTATTTAATCCACTTTAGTGTCGTCGTTCATGCGTATAAAAATTCATCATTGAGTGTTGGCCTTAGCGTAATTTATGTCAACATGGGGCCTGAATAAGCTTGATATCACTTAGCAAAAATGTGTGATTGACAATATGGGCGTTACCCATGAATAAGGTGTGTTATTTTTGTCATTCACTGATACGTGCTTGATGGTGAAATTCCCTTTGATTATGCTGCTCTTGTTCTTTACTGTGCTGACATCTGCTTGCGCCGAATTAGCGTGTTCTGCCTGAACTGATGTCGATCCCTATGAGCCCATGCGAGATAAACAGCGCTGTGTCGCCGAAGCGGATAAAAGCCGTTATCAGTATGCAAAAGTAAAAGCAGTCGAAGAAAATCAGCGGCTGAAAATGGCCATAGAACAAGCCACTCAAAAATCGTTAATGTAGAAAGGATATCTATGAAAGGTGCGGGCGGAACACAGGGCGGGACGGGACAATTTTTTATGGGTCTTGCCATGATGTGTGGTGGATTTTATTTATTGTTCAATGCAATACAAGTGAGCTCTAGTTTTGGACTGGGCTATGGCTTATATCGAGTGAATGCCTTTGGGCAAGGCATGTCGATTACCACAGGCATGGTGATGCTACCGTTTATTATCGGCATTGTGATGGTGTTTTTTGACGCTAAGAGTAAGTTAGCTTGGCTGCTGAGTTTAGGTTCGCTAACGGCCTTGATTGTAGGGGTTATCAGCTCGATTCAATTCCACTTTAAATCTATGTCGGCCTTTGAACTTATCGTGATCCTCGTTTTGGCCTTTGGTGGTTTAGGGTTGTTTTTACGCTCACTGAAAGACGCGCCCACAAGCGATACACAAGCGAAATAACCACTAGACTCTTAATCACTAGGCTTTTAACCACTAGGCGCTAGAGTGCAAATACGAAATCAGAGTTGTGCATCTAAGTGGCTCAAATAGCGATTTAACGAACGGTTTAACGAGAGTTTTTAACTACAGAGTGAAGGAATGCGATGCGCTGGCGTGACACTGACAGAAGCTCCAATATCGAAGACAGACGCGGCCAGCAAATGGCATCTGCGGGTGTGCCGAGTGCCTTGTTACTCAGGTTCTTGCCCTTTTTACTGAGAACTAAACTTGGTCGTGTGGTGTTGCTCATCGGCGGCATTTATATTGCTTTTCAGTATTTTACCGGTGGTCTGTCACTCGACCCCAGCACTCAAGCTAATCTTAGCCAATCCCAATCTAGCTCAACGACCGCGGTACAGGATGAGAATGCACAGTTTGTGGCGGCCATTTTAGGCACCACAGAAACCGTTTGGGGCCAGTTACTCAAAGGGCAATATCGAGAGCCTAAGTTAGTGCTTTATCGCAATATGACCTTCACTGGCTGCGGTATGGGACAGGCGCAGTCTGGGCCTTTCTATTGCCCCGCCGATAGCAAGGTGTATATCGATCTTAGCTTTCTTGATGAGCTTAAAACCTTAGGCGCGGCCGGTGATTTTGCCTTTGCCTATGTGATTGCCCACGAGGTGGGTCACCATGTGCAAAACCTGCTGGGCACTAGCACTAAGGTGCGCCAAGCCCAGCAATCTGGCAGTAAAGTGCAAGCGAATCAATTGAGTGTCGCACTTGAATTGCAGGCTGATTGCTACGCAGGGATTTGGGGGCATTATGTCAATCAACAACTTAACTTACTTGAAGCGGGCGATTTAGCGGAAGGTATTGCCGCTGCCAGTGCTGTGGGTGACGATCGTCTGCAAAAGATGGCGGGTCGCGCCGTACAGCCCGATGCTTTTACCCATGGCAGTTCGGCGCAGCGGGTGAAATGGTTTAAGACAGGGTTTGATTCGGGTAATCTCGCCAGTTGTAATACCTTTGCGGCGAAGTGATTTAGTCTGATATCTCAAATACGTACCGAACAGAAATGTAAGGATAACTGAGTGGCCTTTAACGATACCTTTAGATTGAGCAGCCACGCGGTTATCACGAATGCGCAGGGACAAGTGCTGTTGCTTAAGGCCAATTATGGTAATTTTGCTTGGGGCTTGCCCGGCGGCGCACTCGAGCCCGGTGAAACGATTCACGAGGCCTTGGTGCGCGAATGCCAAGAGGAATTGGGCTTAAGTGTGCGGGTTAACTATTTGAGCGGCGTGTATTATCACAGCGCCTATCAATCCCAAGCCTTTATCTTTCGTTGTGAACTGCTATTGCCTGAGGGGCCTGAGGGGCCTGATGGATCTGAGGTGGCAAAAAATGTGGCAGAAGACGAGTCTCTGCCAATCCAATTAAGTCACGAACATTCAGAGTTTGCCTTCCACGATATTGACACCCTTAGCGCGGTTCAGCAGCAAAGAATCAAAGATTGCCTCAATTTCAACGGGGTTGTCATGAGTGCAAAGTTTTAATGCTTTGCCAGTAAACCGCTGGCTGTTAATCGGCTTGGGTTTGCGCGAGTAAGGTTTCTAAGCAATGTTCCTTGATCCCGTAATAGGCTTTAATGTCAGCTATTTGCGCGAGGATTGCGGCGCTGTCTTTCTGATTGTGTTGTGGCTTTTTAACGGCCAAAATCATCTTATTTTTATTGGTATGTTCTAGGCTGATAAATTCAAACACCTTAGTCGCATAACCGTTGGCTTCCAAAAATAGCGCACGTAATGAATCCGTCACCATTTCAGCCTGTTGGCCCATGTGCACTCCATATTGCAGCATAGGTTTGAACAACTCTGGGCTGTGCATCTGCGGCCTAATTTGTTTATGGCAGCAAGGCGAGCACATGATGATGTCGGCATTGGCGCGAATACCATAATGAATCGCATAGTCAGTGGCGATATCGCAGGCGTGCAGGGCGATCATCACATCGGTTTGTTTAGGCGCATGGGTTCTCACATCGCCGCAGACAAACGATAATCCTTGATGATCCAGCGTTGCCGCCGTTTCATTACATAAATCGGCCAAGGCTTGACGTAATTCTACCCCAGTCACCTGCGCATCATTGTGTAGGCTGTGGCGCAGGTAATCATGGATTGCAAAGGTGAGATAACCTTTACCAGACCCAAAATCGACCACATTGATCGGTTGGTCATTCTTGTGGGGTGACGCTTCGAGTGCTTGACTGAAAACCTCAATAAATTTATTGATTTGCTTCCATTTACGCGACATCGCAGGGATAAGATTATGTTGGCTGTCCGTCACCCCGAGCTTGGTCAGGAAGGGACGTTCGATATCCACAAAACGCTTTTTCTCACGGTCATGTTCTAACGGCGCCGCGACGGCTTGTTTAACATTATGTGTACTGATTTGGACTTTGCCTTTTTTGCTGATCTCAAGCTGAACTTCTGCCTGCGCCGTGGCTAAGTGGGCACTCTTAAAATCGTTACCGAGTAACAGTTTTATGCTAGCTAAGCCTTCGTCATAACTCAGGTTTTTAGTGATGTGATTCGTCTGGTGCTGATACACAAACGACAGCACAGGTTCATTCTGCAAACTGATCGGCCGAATCGTAATGCGCTGCAGGCTTTTATCTGCCCCTCGGTACTTACTCAACAATAGTTTGATCAGACTATTCTTCGCCAAGCTGTCAGCCAAAAGCTGGTAAAAATCATCAAAAGAATTAAGCGCTGAATGGGACATTATTGTTTCCGAAAAAGTAACCAAGAAAAACAGGGTGGGTATTCTAACCGCGATCCGCCGCTACCTAAAGTTATTCTCATCGAGAAAGGGGTTTAGGGCAGAGCTCCGCTGCTGATTTATCTATTCAGGTTGTAGTGATTAAGCATAGTCATTCTAGTGACGCGCTCAATTGAAGATGTAGCTTGGTAGTGGGTGAGTCAGAGTTACCTCGTCTTATTCACAAATTGAGATTTGTAATCTCGTGCTGGCTTTGGTAAACGTATTTATCCCTCATTTCAGTGATAGTATATTGGACTGCAATCTGATAAGTTCCATTTAATACAGATAGTTAAGATGCGCGTTTTTATAGTTCTGGTGGTTAGGCACGCATGAGCATTGTGCACATGTTATATATCAAGGAGGGGCAATGAAAATTTCATGCTTAAGAAACCCATTTAGTAATTTATCTGTGGATCCATTTCGCAATTCATCGATAAATCCAATGAAGAACTTTTCTATTAATCCGTTGAAAAACTCTAGTCTAAACCCCGCAAAGAATAGCTCGATTAATCCACATAAAAATAGCAGTATTAATCCGTTCAAGAACAATGTGCTCAATCCTCACAAAAACAGTTTGTTAAACCCGTTTAAAAACAGCTTAATAAACCCATTTAAAAGCGCTTTAATTAATCCTTATAAAAGTTCAAATATTTCAGGGCTGTACACGTTTAATTTAGAGGGAAACTCTACTGGCTTCACTGTTATTGCGACTGATGAGGTATCGCTTTGGTATGACATGGAAGGAGAGCCCCAACACTTTACTATCAAGGCTAATGATGATGTTCTCATTCTCTGTGACTTTGACGGTAACTGGGAGCAGATCTGGGTTACTAATAGGGGTGGCTCCTTCAATCAATTTGACTTAAATGGTAATTGGGTAGGGTTTTCGACGTAATGTTTCATAAGAGTAGCAAGAACTTAGAGTAATTCTTCGAAGTGCTTCAAATTACTCTGTTTTTTATTAATATTATTCATTGATTTTAAAGTGGTTTTCTCTCATGGTTTATGCTTCTGAACGTGCAGTTGCATCAGACTCATTCTCTGAGAAAAAACTGCCATCAAGTGGCATAAGTGTTCAGTTGTACACATAACATTAAACTTCAGGTGATAAGGAGATGCTAGTTGTACTATAAAAAAATAGGTGGTTTTGAGCTGAGAGCATTCTTTGACAAGGAAAGGAATGAGTTAGTTAATAAAGTGACCTATCGTAGAAAAGCTATTCAAACTCAAGTATTGGATGACAGATTTTCTCAAAGTTATATTGGTTACAAGCTGATAGTCGCTGATCTTAATAGTGTTTTAAGCTGGGGAAGAATCGCAACCCACCTATTGGATAAAAAAGAAGTAACAACGGAAGATAGAGCTATTCTACATAGTCTATTTATATCCATGGTGACAACATATTGGAAATGTTTTGCAGATACAAAAGGGCGAAATGGAGTTCAGTTAAACGATAAACTAGTGCCCAAATCTCATACGTTAGTTCACAGTGAGTTAAGAAGAATAAGGCATAACTTTGCTGCCCATAGTGGCGGTGATCCATTTGAAAGTGGATATATACTTCATGTTAAGGATATTGCAGGTAAAAATAGATTTGAACCTTTCACTATTCCAATTCACAGAAAGGCTAATCACTTTGACAAAAAGTTAACAAGTAATATTATTGAGTTGACTACCCTCCTCATTCAATGTCTTGAGACAAAGCAAGAAAAAATATTAGAGAAAATTAAGAAAAATCAGGTTTAATAAACGACAAATGGAAATTTTAACGCGTGGACTTACCCATAAAAGAAAGTCGTTTTTTCGCCTTCTATCTTTGCTGGCTGACAGAGATACGCAAAGGTTAATAGGATTAAGCACTGTCATGTAAGTGACCGTTGACGGCATGGATGCCGTCGTCGAGCCCTCAGGGATGAGTTAATGGCGTGTCACTGGAATGACAGTGCTTAATCGCTGAAACAGAATGATGAACACCCTCTTTATGAATAATTAATACAGCCTTGCATTTGCTCAATACCTACCCTAAAAACAAAGATCTGTTACCGAAAAGCTGGATTCCCGCCCACAAGCATTGTGGGAATGACAGTGCTTAATCAATGTCGTCATTACAACACAAGCGCAAAGCAAGGTGCGGCAACTTGTCATTCGTCTTGTGGCTCTTGTCTTGTGGATCAAACGCGCAGGCGGGTTTTCTTCTGTTATAATGCCTCCTCGATTTTTTGGAGGCGAGAATGGACGTATCTTCTTTACTAGACGGCCTGAATGATAAGCAGCGCGAGGCTGTCGCGGCACCGCAATCTAGCATGTTAGTGTTGGCGGGCGCGGGCAGTGGTAAAACTCGGGTGTTGACCCACCGCATTGCGTGGCTGATGCAGGTTGAACAGCAGAGTCCTTACTCGATTCTCGCGGTGACATTTACCAATAAAGCTGCGGCTGAGATGCGCGAGCGAGTTGAAAAAGTCGCTGGTACTAATATGGGCCGCATGTGGATTGGCACGTTCCACGGCTTGGCGCATCGCTTGTTGCGCACTCACTTCCAAGATGCGGGTTTACCGCAAAGCTTCCAAATCCTCGATTCTGACGATCAAGTGCGTTTGATCAAACGTATTCTTAAAAGCCTGAATTTGGATGAGAAACAATATCCTCCACGCCAAGCTCAGGGTTATATCAATGGTAAAAAAGACCAAGGATTACGCCCTAAACATATCGATGCGGGCGGTTTTCCGCTTGAGCAGAATCTGCTAAAAATCTATCAGGTTTATCAAGAGTCTTGCGACCGCGCGGGTTTAGTCGATTTTGCCGAAATCTTATTACGTGCCCATGAGTTATGGCTCAATAAGCCGCACTTGTTGGCCCATTATCAAGACAGATTTAAGCATATTTTGGTGGACGAGTTCCAAGATACCAACGCGATCCAATATGCGTGGATCCGCGTGCTTGCCGGTCAAACTGCCAATGTGATGATAGTCGGTGATGACGACCAATCGATTTACGGCTGGCGCGGCGCTCAGGTTGAGAACCTACATAGATTCTTAAAAGATTTCCCGAGTGCGACCACGATTCGCCTCGAGCAAAACTATCGTTCTAAGGGCAATATTCTTAAAGCGTCCAACGCCTTGATCGCCAATAACCCAGAGCGCATGGGCAAAGAGTTGTGGACGGATGAAGCCGATGGCGATCCGATTTCGCTCTATTGCGCCTTTAATGAAATGGACGAGGCGCGCTTTATCGTCGGTCGAATTAATGATTGGCACGAAAAGGGCGGCAACCTCAGTGATTGTGCGATTTTATATCGTTCTAACGCTCAGTCGCGGGTATTGGAAGAAGCCTTGTTACACAAAGGCTTAGCCTATCGCATCTACGGCGGTTTACGCTTCTTCGAACGCCAAGAAATTAAAGATGCCATGGGTTACCTGCGGTTGATTAATAACAAAGACGACGATGCGGCGTTTGAGCGTGTAGTGAATACGCCGCCCCGTGGCATTGGCGATCGCACTTTAGATATTTTACGCTCCACCGCGCGCCAGCATGAATTAACCCTGTGGCAGGCGAGTGTACGTCTGCTCGACGAGAAAGTGCTCGCGGGCCGCGCAGCAAATTCTGTGCGTGGTTTCATGGACTTAATCATGACACTGCGTGAAGACACCCAAGATATGGTGCTGTATCGCATGGCCGATACTGTGATCCAAGCGTCGGGCCTTAAGGCCATGTATGAAGCCGAAAAGGGTGAAAAAGCCCACGCTAGAATCGAAAACTTAGAAGAACTCGTCACGGCGGCGCGTACTTTTGAGCTACCAGAAGAGCTGGAGGACATGGGCGAACTTAACGGTTTCCTCTCCCACGCGGCGCTCGAAGCGGGCGAGGGCCAAGCCGATGCCTTTACCGATGCGGTGCAGCTAATGACGCTGCATTCTGCCAAAGGGTTAGAGTTCACTATGGTGTTTATGGCGGGTGTCGAAGAAGGGATCTTCCCGAGTAAAATGGCGCTCGAAGAGGGCGATAGACTCGATGAAGAACGCCGTCTCTGCTATGTGGGCATGACCCGCGCCATGGAAAAACTCTACATTACCTATGCGGAATCGCGGCGCATTTATGGCCGCGAAGATTACGCTCGGCCGTCGCGTTTTATCAAAGAGATCCCGCCGCAATATGTGGATGAAATTCGTCTTAAGGCGCAGGTTTCAACGCCGATGGCGAATAATCGTTTTAGCGCCCCAAAATCGGCTGCGACAAACGATACCGGTTTTAACGTCGGCCAACGAGTCAATCACCCTAAATTTGGTGAAGGTAAAGTGACCAACTTTGAGGGCAGCGGTGCCCAAGGGCGAGTACAAGTGAGCTTTACTGACTTTGGCAGCAAGTGGTTAGTAGTGGCTTACGCTCGTTTAGAAGCGCTGTGATGACTGACATCATCGCGATGAATGTCAGCTTTTTGTGACACGCTTTTAGGGGATGAATTCGCATCGGGAGAAGCATGGGTATATGATGCTAAGCCTGAAAACGAGTGGAAACTTGAGGGTATTGGGAGTACCTAGTTAATGAATTTAAAGCAAAAGTGGGATGTGTATTCCCGTCTTACTCGAATCGACCGTCCCATAGGTACGCTATTGCTGATGTGGCCATGCTTGATGGCGCTAATGTTAGCAGCGGGTGGTATGCCCGATCTTAAGGTATTGATCATCTTTATTATTGGCGTGGTGATCATGCGTGCCTGTGGCTGCATTATTAACGACTATGCCGATCGCGATCTCGACTCTTTTGTGGAACGTACTAAATCTCGGCCGCTGGCCAGTGGTGAAATCAGCACTAAAGAAGCCTTGATACTGTTCGTCGTTTTAGGTTTGTCTGCTTTTGGTTTAGTCTTATTACTCAATGGATTAGTGGTTAAATTATCCGTTGTTGGTATTATCCTCACGATCATTTATCCCTTCACTAAACGCATCACCAATATGCCGCAGATGTTTCTAGGCGTGGTGTGGAGTTGGTCTATCCCTATGGCTTACGCCGCGCAGACGGGTGAAGTGCCCATCGAGGCTTGGTGGTTATTTGCGGCCAATTGGTTTTGGACTGTCGCCTACGATACCATGTATGCCATGGTCGATAGGGATGATGATTTAAAGGTGGGCATTAAATCCACTGCAATTTTGTTCGGTAAATATGACCGCCAAATCATAGGTTTATTTCAGCTTGCTGCGCTGGCTTGTTTTATCGCCGCCGGTTGGAGCGCCGATCGTGGTTTACTCTATGGCCTAGGTTTACTGACTTTTGTCGGCTTTAGTACTTACCAGCAAATGCTGATCTTTGATCGCGAACGAGCCCCTTGTTTTAAAGCGTTTCTCAATAACAATTGGGCAGGACTCGCATTATTTGTTGGGCTGGGCGCCGATTATTTAGTTTAGTGAGCATCATTTTTGTTGTGGAAGATCCTGATGGATCATCCACTGATTCTGTGGCGCTAATATTTGTTCTAAATCAATCTGGTGGATGTTGTCTTGGGAGATGACCTTGATAACTGGGCTCACTTTGTGGGGATAAGGCGCACCTTCGAGTGCGCGCACCGCCAGATCGATGGCAATCCGAGCCTGCAATACTGGTGAGTCGCTGACAGTCGCGAGTAACTGTTTTTTCTGCACTAATTCTATGGTCTGTGCATTTGAGTAGAATGCGATGACTTTTCCCGTTTTATTCCTACGCCCGTCTAAATAGCGCGCCGCGAAAGTGGCGGCAACTGCATTGGCGATCACATAATCTACACTTTGTTTAGTAAGCACTTTTCGCACTAAATCAGCTTGAATAAATAACTCCGTAGTGCCAAACCCTCCTTCAATTGTGTCGAGCTCTTGTTTGGCTGCCGCCCGCCTAAATCCTTGTTCTGCTGCCATAACCCAAGAGGCGCCCTTAGGCCCTGGAAACCAAGCAACTTTAAGTTTCGCAGGCGCTTTATCGACAGGGTCTCGTTGCTGCGATGCAATATACTCAATCGCCGCCGCAGACATATCTTCAAAGCTGACTAAGGAGCGACTCGTGAGTTTGTCGGTCGCGATACCATTCACTAAATCAATAACAGGAATGCCCGCATCAGAGAGTTGTTCGATATCCGCAATCAGTCCGTCAGCCGTATTCGCAGCAATAATATAGGCTTGAGCTTTGAGGGCTTGGCAATCATAGAGTTGTTGTTTTTGTTGCTCAATATTGTCATATCCTCCAGCATCATAAATGCCGAGAGTTACACCTTGGCGCTCGGCTTCCTGCGATAACCCAAAGGCGACGCCCCACCAATATTGGTCTTTACCATGGGGAAGTAAGGCGCAGATCCGCCATGCTTTTTGGGCTTGAGTGAGTGGTGTGTATGCCGTTTTTTTGCCATCAGCAATCACATCGGCGGGATACCAAGTTGCCTGCACTGCAAAGGCGAAACTATAGAGGATTAAGGTGAGGCAAATCCTGAGGGAGTAAGCGAAGAATGCAGTAAAGTGCATAGGATCATCATGTTAAGTTAACAATAGATTAAGCATAGATGAATGATCCATAGTTGCTAAGTCGATGCTAAATAAAGCTGATTTATTCTTAATAACCAGTGTCATGAAGTGTTATGGCACTTTTATGATTGGCTGCAGAGTGGTTGAAATTGTAGGGTCGTCTTACATTAGCAGGCTTTACGCTTTGACTTGTTCACTGAATGCTTAAGTTTACATTTCACGCTTAAGGCTTAATTGCCACAGCTGGTTTTTGCCATAGTGCTTAGTCTATAGTCATTGGCTTATAGTGGTTTTTTATGATCAATTTCATGCTTAGGTAACAAGGAATCGTTATGTTTATTCCGTCAGGATTTGCACGGGTTAGCCCGTATATGATGATCGCTGATGCCGATAGTTTAGTGGTTTTTTTACAGCAAGCCTTTGATGCTAAAGCGCTACATATTTCCCGTCGGGCTGATGGCAAAATAGCTAATGCACAGATGCAAATCGGCGACTGTTTATTTATGTTGAGTGAGGCGAGTGAAGCTTTTACGCCTATGCCCGCATCCTATTATTTATATGTGGAAAATGCTGATAAAACGGTGGCTCAGGCACTCGCCTCTGCGGGTGAATTAGTGATGGAAGTGGCGAATATGCCCTATGGCGATCGCCAAGGTGGAGTGCGGGATCCCGTGGGCAATCTGTGGTGGATCTCCCACCGTTTAGCCGCGGGGCCATATCAGGATTGAGCATCAAGTGATAACAAGTCAAAGGAGGTGATGTATGCCGTGCCAGTTAACCCGATTATTTGGAATCGAATTGCCAATTATTCAAGCGCCGATGGCGGGTGTTCAGGGCAGTGCCTTAGCGATAGCAGTGTCGCAAGCGGGTGCGTTGGGATCTTTGCCCTGCGCCATGTTATCCCTCGAAGCCTTAGATACCGCCTTGGCACATATTCGCACCCAGACGACTAAGCCCATCAATGTAAACTTCTTTTGTCATCACGAACCTGAACCGCAAGCAGCGAAACAAGCCGCATGGCTTAATCAACTCGCGCCTTATTTTTCTGAGTTGGGTGTCAATTCTGATAGCCAAACCGTGGGGGCACAACGCGCGCCATATACCAGCACCCAGGCTGAAGTGTTAGCTAAATTTAAACCTGAGGTGGTGAGTTTTCATTTTGGCTTACCGAATGAAGATTTGTTGCTGGAGATAAAGTCTTGGGGTTCAAAAATCATTTCGACAGCGACAACTGTAGAAGAAGCCCTATGGCTTGAAGCGCGTGGTGCGGATGCCATTATTGCGCAGGGTTTAGAGGCCGGAGGTCACAGGGGGCATTTTTTATCCGATGATTTAACCGAGCAATTAGGCACTTTTAGTCTATTGCCGCAAATCATTACCGCCGTTGATATTCCTGTTATTGCAGCGGGTGGCATAGTCGACGCCAAGACCGTGCGCGCCGCTATGGCGATGGGCGCTTCGGCGGTGCAAGTGGGGACGGCATACTTACTCTGTCCCGAATGCACCACCAGTGATATTCACCGTGCCGCCCTGCAAAGTGAGGCGGCGCAGCATACGGCTCTGACTAACTTATTTACTGGTCGACCTGCCCGTGGAATTATGAATCGTTTTATGGCAGAACTTGGCCCCATCAATAATGCCGCCCCGGATTTTCCGCTCGCCTCAAGCGCCGTCGCAGTATTGCGAAGCGCCGCTGAACAACAAGGATTTGGTGATTTTAGCTCACTTTGGTGCGGCCAAAATGCAACAGGTTGTCAGGCTATTCCCGCCGCAGAGCTGACAAGGCAATTGGCGTTAGGTTTGATGGTCTAAGATATTGTTGGATAGGTTATTAATACTCATTGTTATGCTCACCAAGGCTTACATTTAATATGGCTAAATTAGCGGCTTGTTAGTTTATACTCGTCGTTTAAAGGTTGGTTTGTCGTTAGACTGCCGCTTCTTTTAAATTATGTTTTTCTGTACAAATGGCTGCAAATCACTGGCCCTATAGCCGTGGGTGCGAGTGATCTATAAATTTAAGGAAAACAATATGTTGTTACGTAAAATCATTGTTATGTGCCTTGCCGTTATGAGTTTTGCTACGTTTGCTGGCAATAAAGCCTATCAAGATATCGCACTTAAAACCTATCCAGATCAGCAGCAAGTGACTTTAGCCAGTGTTGCGGGTGACAAGCCGATATACCTAAAGTTTTGGGCGACCTGGTGCCAACCTTGTATGGAGCAAATGCCGCATTTTGAAGCCCTGCAGAAGAAATATCAGGACAAGATTAATATCATCGCGGTGAATATCAATATTAATGAAGAGCAGCCTAAGATTGCTGATGTTATCGCACGTTTCGGGCTCACTATGCCCGTGTGGTTGGATAATGAAGGCGAGCTGGGTGTGGCTTTAGGTTTGGTCGGCACACCCTATAGTGTATTAATCAATCGTGCTGGTGATGTGGTTTACACTAGCCATGAGTCTGATGCCAATTTAGATAAATTTATCGATATGTTGGCGAATGGCCAAGAGTTGACTGCGCAGACAACGGAGGCACCCAGTGCCAAACAAACAGCTAAGTTACTGAAACCTTGGGAACAAGGTGAGCATTTACTTTTTTTCACCGCAACATGGTGTGATTGGTACTTGGCTGAGAGCCGTCCAGAAATGTCGAAAGAGTGTATTGCCGTTCAAAAAGGTTTAAATAATCTCGCGCAAAAAGTGCCTAATAAAGCGTGGCACGGTGTGGTCAATCACTTGTGGACAGACTATAAAGCGCTCGAAGATTTTAAGCAGCTTTATCAAACTCAAGTCGATTTTAGTATTGATGAATTAGGTGTGTTATTTAATCATTTTAAAATCCGCAATATTCCTACTTTACTGTGGGTTAAGGATGGTAAAGTTATTCAGCGTATTACCGATTTTAGCCAGCCAGAGAAAGTAGTTGAGCAACTTTCGGCTCAATAAGCTCATTCCAAATGTTAGGCCTTTGATAGATATCCAAAGGCCTTTTGTCTTCAAAGATTGAATAGATACACAGCTCAATATTCGGTGTTAAAGTCATTGCCCATGGGAAGCACTGCGCAATAAACTGATTCGTAGAACGAGTTGGTTAAGCGTTAACCTTGTTTGGTGTAATACAGAGTGTTTTCCATTTTATCGTTGAATTTTATTGTGGGGGGTTTTAGCACTATGACGCCGATTTTCAGTAATGCCGCTATTGGTCGTAGTTTGTTGGTTTTGCTCTTGTGTGCTGGCGTATTCTTTTTTATCGATTTTTTAGTGCCCGCCTTAGCTGCATTGATTGTGTGTTTTTCAAGTTGGCCTCTCTATCAAAAACTATTGGCAAAATGCGGTGGTCGCTCGGCGTTGGCGGCAACCATTGCCCTATGTTGTATTGTGCTCGGGCTGATTATTCCGCTTGTGTTTGTATTTTCCTATGCGTTACAAGAGATTAGAACTTGGGTTGATTGGTTGGTGTTTACTAACCAACACGGTTCGCCCGTGCCCTTGTGGATCAAAGACTTGCCTTGGATGGGCGAATGGTTAACCCTGCAATGGCAGCAGTTTATTGGTGAACCCCATGAATTAGGCCAAATTATCAGTGCCATTAGTGGCCAGAATTTGAGTGGCATTTCCCGTTGGGTGCTGCAATTGGGTTGGAATACTTTAGGGTTGTTGTTGACCTTACTTTTTATGCTGATCACTTTGTTTTTCCTCTATAAAGATGGTCCGCAAGTGGCTAAACAGTTGGATATCGTGGGTGAGCGAGTGCTGCCTGCTCGCTGGCATAGTTTTTCCCGTGTGGTGCCTGCAACAGTCAGTTCTACCGTGATTGGTATGACGCTTATCGCAATTGGTGAGGGCATAGTGCTGGGGATTGCCTATTGGATTGCGGGAGTACCTTCGGCGGTGGCTTTTGGGGTGTTAACCGCCTTTATGGCCTTGGTTCCCGGCGGCGCGCCAACCATGTTTACCTTGATTTCACTCTACCTTGTCGGCACTGGCGATATGACGGCGGGGGTCGGCTTGTTTCTTTGGGGCAGCATAGAGTTGTTTATTGTCGATAAAACCTTAAGGCCTAATCTTGTCGGTGGGCCGATTAAATTGCCTTTCTTACCGACTTTTTTCGGTTTGATCGGCGGCGTAAAAACCATGGGTTTTGTCGGTTTGTTTGTTGGTCCAGTATTGATGGCCCTACTGGTGGCCATTTGGCGTGAGTGGTTAAGGGAAGAGCCCGAAACGATAATGGGTAAACAGGAGGATAAATAGTCGCTAAAGCTTCATTTCTCTAAGGTATTTTTGCGCTCATCGGTGTAAAACCACCAAGGTTTAGGATCTTCACCTGCCATAAAACGGGTGATGGAGATAAACACATCGAGCATGCAGGGGTCGTGTCTCTGGCCCGTTTTGTCGCACAGCGTTTGATACAGCTCGTAGGGGTTTCTATCTAACAGCTGCTCAGGCTTATCTATGCCAAGCAAACGTAAATCCGCCGCACAGGCTTTGCTAATATTGGGTAAATCAGTTAATTGCTTAACCTCGGCACGCACGACTTTTGCTGGATTCATTTTTATCTCTTGGGGTGTAGTCATACTTGATAGATTAGTCTATTGGCCCACAGTTAACCGCGTTAGCCTGTTAAGATATTTCGCCTTCCTTGGCAAAATCTGTGTTGCACTTCTAACGCTTTATTAAGGTTACAGTTTTTCTATATCAACATTTAAGCTATTAAGATGTTCAAGCAAAGCTGGATTGACATTATTATCCACTTTTCCGCCTAAGTACTTACCAAAGAAACGTTCAGTCGCAATTATCGAGGCGAGCTTGTTGGCACGTTTGATAAATCCATGACCTTCATCTTTGGCGAGTAAGTATTCAACGGGTAACGATTTTTGGTACATTTTTTTCGCAATATTATCTGATTCAACTTGAGTCACTCGCGGATCATTGGCTCCTTGGATAAGCATCAGCGGTGCTTTTATGTTATCAACAAAATTAATTGGGGAGCGGTTCTCCATATCTTGTTTTTGTTCAGGAATTAACGGGTCTCCTACTGATTCAAACCATTGACCTAAATAGGGGCGCCAGTAATCGGGGAAAGACGCCATTAGCGTAACTAAGCTTGACGGCCCCACATAGGCGATCACGGCTTGGTAAAGATCTGGGGTAAAAGTCGCGCCGGATAAAGCCGCATAACCACCGTAAGATGCGCCAAAGATCCCCAAGCGATTTTTATCCGCAATCCCTTGTTCGACTAAGTAATTAGCCCCATCAGTCAGGTCATCTTGCATACTGCCAGTGCCCCAATTGTTATTGCCTAAGTTGAGGAAGTGTTTGCCAAATCCTGTCGATGCGCGAAAGTTTGGCTGTAACACGGCATAACCACGGTTGGCATAGAACTGAGCAATCGCATGGAAGTAACCCGAGTCTAGCGCCCAGTAGTCTCGAGCCCAAGGGCCGCCATGGGGCAGAATGATGGTGGGTAAATTGCGCTGGTTTCCCTTTGGTAATGTCAAATAAGCCTGAATTTTTACACCATCCCTTGCGGTATAGACTAGGGATTGTCTTGGTGATAGCAGTTCTGCTTGTATGCTTGGAGGAATATCCGCGAGTAAGTGGATATCAGCATTAATGGCATTGTATTGGTAATCTAAGCTCGATGCCCTATCGCTCGCGACGTTGATCTGCCAGAGATTATTTTTCTCGTTACGTTCGGTAATGGTTATTTCAACATCTTGATTAAAATGCTTATTGATCACATCCCAGTGCTTAGCAAACTCAGTATCAAGTGCATAGGTTCTTAAGCGACCGCCGTAATAGGAAATGGCTAAAGGTTCACCAGCATCGTTAAACAATACCTGATAAACATCCGCTTCATCCTTAGGATCTTTATGTAAGGTTTCATATTTTCCCGTCATAAGATCAACTTTGAGCAATTGTTGTTTATCCCGCTCACCAATGTTGGCACTGATATAGGCGAGTTTTTTCGCATCGTTTACTTTTAAGATATCAATGCTTTCACCCTTAGCTGTGTGGATTATTTTACGCCAAGTGCCATCAATGAGTGCGTAGAGGCTATAGCTGTTATCTAGATTAGTGCTACTGCCAATAACGGGATGCCCTTGTTTATTAAACTTCATTTGCACCAAGTTTAAGTTGTTTTCAAAAATAGGCGTTAGCTTGCCATCATGGGTGTTGAGCCAATAGATATCCATCCGACTCGATTCATCGTGGTTCGCCATCACAACCAGCTGCTCAGGGTTATCCTTGGGCTGTTCCATGACGCTGTATTTCACCTTGTCATTGTGCGTCAGTTGCTGCTCTTTTGGCTCTATTTTGCCTTGGGAAGTTTCAAAGCTGAGTTTAAAAATTTGGGTGTTTTCATTTCCCCCTTTATCTTTCATAAAAAAGAGTTCGTTACTGTTGGATGACCATTCAAATTCTTTAATAGGTTCAATGGACTGCGTTAAGAGTGTCGCACTTGCAAGATCGCTTTTATCCGCCATTACATAAATATTGCTCGCACCTTGGTATTCCTTTGTGAAGGCTAACCATTTACCGTCGGCGGACATTTTTAAATGGTGAATATTTTGCTCATTGAAAAAATCTTCGATGGGAATGAGTGGCACTTGGGCTTGCTGGCTGTTAAGCCTATTCGTGTTGGCTTTTTGCTCAGTGGTTGAGGTTGAACAGCTTGCGAGTAGCATAGCGGCAATAGCAGCACTGCATAACTGGCTTGTGAAGGAGGATAATCGCATTGTTGTAACCTTGAGTTGTTAGAAGTGACATCATGTTAATACGAAAATTAATTATCGTAAAACAATAAAATTATATTTCTTTGCAATATATTTTACCGAACGAGTATACTAGCCAAGGTTAAAGAGCACTGGGATTGGATTAAATTTAGGATTGAGTGATGAATAAAAACATAGAAAAGTTAATAAAAATCAGTGCATTTTTCCGGTGGGTGATTTTGTTGGCCGCTACGATTGTGGTGGTGTATCTGGGTTATAGCTACTTAGTCCATGATGAGATACGTTTTGGATCGAATAATGGATTGTTCCAAGCGCTATGGGTATCGCCTGATGCGAGTCAAACCCTGTTGCTGTTAATGTTAAGTCCATTGTTTATCACGTTTTTACTGGGTGTTTATTGGCTGCAAAAATTATTAGCCTACTATCAAGACGGCTTGTTTTTTAGCGACGAAAGTATGCATTGTTATCTGTGGTTGGTTTGGCTTAAGGTTGCCGCCTTAGTGATAGAGATACTGCAAACCTTAGGCGTAGGTTACTATCACAAGTCGCTTTTTGAGGATACCCGTATCGACTTGGCGCTCGATTTTGGCAATATCACTACGATTTTATTGATGTTGCTGATTGTTTATTTGCTTAAAGCTGCCCGAGATTTTGAGGCAGAAAACAAAGAGTTTGTGTAATTTTGGACATTATCGTTAATTTAGACGTCATGATGGCGATACGGAAGGTGAGTTCTAAGGAGCTTGCCAAAGCGGTTGGCATTACCGAAGCGAATTTATCCCTGCTAAAACGCGGCAAGGTGAAAGGCGTGCGTTTTGAAACACTGGCGAGTATTTGTGAGTACCTGTCGTGCCAGCCTGGGGATATTTTAGAATATCGTAAGAGTGATACATCGGACTGAGTTCTGCCGTTTTAGCCTTGTTCAACACATCCTAGGACGCACTTAGTTAAGTGCTATCCTAGGCTTGCCGTGGTTAGGCTTTAACCAGTGTAGTCAGATCCGCTGGGCGATAGTAAACCGATTTTAGTACCTTACCTTGGCGAACCACTTTACCTGCCATTTCCACATCTTTAGCGCATTTCGCTATGATGAAATCACCTTGCTGACTACCGACAATTTCAACACCTTGCTTGGCATAGAAGGCAATGGTCTCGGCTAGTTCTTGCTCGTTACGGCACACTTTACTCATATTGCTCGAATGCACTTCATCCCAGCAGGCGATAAAGTCGATTTCACGGTTTTTAGCCATGCATAGCAACAAGTCAATCAGGTAACTGATTTCGAGTCTGTCGGTCATGGCTTGTGCGCCTAAATGCACTAAACGGCCCATTAACACGTATACAGAATCGACTATGGCATCGGCTTGCTCGATACGGCTATCGGCTTCGGCTAGTTCAGTTAACTCTTCAATAATCAATGAAGTATGTAAGGTATCGGCCTTGTCATCTAAAGAATCAATATCATTAACGGGCAAGTCGAAGGTGCTACGAAACTCACTGATATCACGATATAAGTGGTCATAAATAGGTTGAGTTAAGCGGGTGAGTTTCATCTGATTTGCCTTGAAATAAAGAGTTTGGCGGCAATTTTAAAGAAATGCGTCGCAGAATACAAAGATGGGGTAGAGATAAAAATACCCGCAGCCAAATAGGCGGCAGCGGGTTTCGGTAAATTTTGGCGGATGACCGAACGGAGAAATATATTGTGAGCCTGTGTTACTTGGTGATTATTGGCCGTATTTTGCAATCAGTTGATCAAGATAAGGGCCAACGTCTTTATCAGCCCAATCGAGATATCCCCGCACAAAACCGACAAGATTACCTTTAGCATCAAAAATATAACTGGCGGGTACGACATTCGCGGGAATGATTTGTTCTATGTTTTGCTCCGGGTCAAGCCAAGTGGCATAGCCGCTAAAGCCATGTTGGTTAAGAAAAGGGCGTACATCTTTAGATTCTTCATCGATAGAGATTGGAATGATGGCGATATTCTTCCCTTGATACTGCTGCTTAAGTTTTTGGAGTTCTGGAATTTCCCTTAAACAGGGGGCGCACCAGGTTGCCCAAAGATTGACTAAAACCAATTTTCCTTGGTGCTGTTTTAGGGTTTGGGTTTGTCCTGATTCATCAATAAAGGGAACTTCTGGTACGCCGCGTGCGTGCTGCATTTCTATAAAACCAGTCATCACAAGGGGCTTAGGGAGGGGCTCTCCCGTACTGTAGAGTTTATTGTCTAGTGAGTGGGCTGAGCTGCTATTAGAAAACAGACCCAAACACACGAGTAGAACAAAGGGAAAATAGTGTAATTTCATCTGGTTATCCTTTACTTTTAAATAGTCGTTTGTGTTTTTCTACGGGTTACCAATGCGAGACACAACCCAACACCAAGCACTAATAACAGCAGTGGCCCAAACCAAAGTGCGAAGGTGGAGGCCTTAAATTCAGGTTGATAACGGATTTTTTGACCATAGCGTTGCACCATAAAATCGATAATCTCATCTTGGCTTTGCCCCTGTTCCAGCATCGAGAATATTTGTGCTTTGAGTTCGTGGGCGATTGGCGCCTGTGACTCAAATAGGCTCTGATTCGTCGCCATAGGGCAACGCAGCACTTTACTGATATCTATTGCCTGTTGCTGGTAGGAAAGGCTTGATATGGGCTGAGCTTGCGCAACGGATAAGCATGGGATCCCTATCCCACATAAGGTGATAGGGAGCAGTAAGACTAAAAAGCGCAATATTGGATTCATTAGGCAAGTGTCTCCTGTGGTTTGTGATGGGATAGGTTACCTAAAGTTGTTAAATCAGCTTGGTAGCTAAAATGGCGAGTAGGCCAAGCGGTAATCGCCCCACCTAGCATCATTAATAGCGCACCAAGCCAGATCCAACTCGCAAGGGGTTTATAGCTGATACGGATAAGGTATTCGCTGTCACTTAATTGCAGCCCCATAGACACATAAATATCCCGCCAGAATCCATGATCGATACCCGCGTGGGACATTTCCATCCCATTGCTTTTAAAGGTTTGCCGTTGTGGTGTGATATAGCTTAAAACCCGTTCATCATTCGCGGTATCGCGGATACTGATATTGGCCTGAATGGCGGTAAAGCTGCTCGTTTCAACATTCTCAGTGCTTTCATACACTAAGACATAACTCGCTAAAGGCTTACCTTGACCAGGCCCCATTCGCAGTAGGGCTTCCTGTTCAAAAAAGGAGACGGATGTTGCACCAATAATAGTGATAGCCACCCCAAAGTGGGCGAATAGCATGGCTATAAACCCTTGTTTTGATGATTTAACGGGAGGATTTAAGCCGTGCTCATTGCGGTTTTGAGTTAATTGACGGGCATATATTCGTCTACCTAATCCCGAGGCTGCCAATATCGTGAGCAATAAACACACCAGCAACCAAAGTGCTGCGGCAGTGCCAAGGAGTAAAAATAAGCTATTGCCCGAGGCGGCCTGTAAGCTTACCCAGCCAGCGACGGCTAATATCACTAGGCTAGGAATGAGCAAGGAAGCGATACGAGTCTTTGAGGCATTTTGCCATTGCGCTATTTGCCATTGCACTAAGGGCGCAATGCCCATTAACAGGACAAGCAAGAAAGTGAGGGGGACAAATATAGCGTTGAAATAAGGGGCCCCCACTGAAAGTGTACCTAAATCGAGTAGCTCATAGATCAAAGGGTAAAATGTACCGAGTAATACGGAAAACCCTGCTACGACTAAGATAACGATCCCGAGCAGTAACAGCGTTTCCTTACTGAAAAGCGCGAAAGTCACATCCTGTTTTAAATGGTGGGCTTTGAGTGCAAAAATGAGTAACGCAGCCCCAACAAAAATCACTAATAAGCAGAGGATTGACATGCCACGGGTCGGATCGGCGGCAAAGGCATGTACCGATTGCACTATGCCGGAACGCACCAAAAAGCTGCCGAGTAAACTGAGTGAAAATGCCAATAAGCACAGCAGCAAAGTCGTCAGTTTAAAGCCATGAGTATGTTGAGTGAGAATGAGGGAATGCACTAATGCTGTTGCCACAAGCCAAGGAATAAAGGAGGCGTTTTCTACCGGATCCCAAAACCACCAGCCACCCCAACCCAGTTCGTTATAGGCCCACCAAGATCCAAAGGCATTGCCGCCCGTTAGAAACACCCAGGCTAATAATACCCAAGGTCGTAAATAGTTAATTTGACGGGTATTAAAGCCACCACCGAGCAGTGATGCTAACGCTGCGGCAAAGCAAACAGTGAGGCCAACATAACCAAGAAAGAGCATGGGTGGATGCAGTATGAGTCCTATGTCTTGCAAAATAGGGTTAAGATCTCGCCCTTCAATCGGAATGTTAGGTAATAAACGGGCAAAGGGATTAGAGGTAAAGAGTAAAAATAGGTTAAAACCTAGGATCACTAACGCCAAAATGGCCAACAGCCTCGCAAAATACAGGGCGTCTTGGTATTTATCGCTGGCCTTATCCTGAGTGCAATCCGCCATCTTTATGCGATAACTGATGCTCGCCCCCCAAAGGGCAATCGCAAATATCCAAAACAGCATTGACCCTTCGTGGCTGCCCCAAACGGCGGCCACTTTATAACCCAATGCTAATTGGCTATTCGAGTGGTTTGCGACATAAGCAACAGAAAAATCATCAGTAATAAAGCAATAAATTAAGCAAAGAAGTGAAACAAATACTGAGGTAAATATGGCTCTAAAGAGTATCGGGCTTAATCCCACCAGATAGGCATTATTCTGCTTAACACCGATTAAGGTCAGTGCTGCAGAAAATAATGCCAATACGCTACTGATGATCAGTAATATATGTCCAATTTCTGGAAGCATAGTTGTCATTTATTATGCCTTAGAATAATGTGGTCGCGGTAATATAGTGTTTACAGTTGGCTATTTTACCCGTGTGATTTTTACATGCTGATTTTTATTAAGTTCGCTCAGAAACTTGAGTTATTTTCTTGTGATTTAAATTTACATATAATCTTTTCGTAGTAAAAGTCAGTTTAATCACAAGATTTAATCACTGTTGATTTTAAGATTAGTCGAGTTTCGCATTTAATAATGTGATCTTATCCGTTATTAAATCATTCCTTTTTACGCTTGATGTTTTTTGAAAAATAAAACGCATTTTTAGTTTTTTTTATAACTGAAATGTGCTTTTTAACTTCTAAAAAACAAATGGCATTAATTTTATAAGTTATTGTATTTTATTTGTTTTAATTGATTTTATTCATCTTGATTTATAAGCGCAAATTTAGTGTGCTCTAGCTCTGATTTTTAATGGTTTTTTGCCTCCACCATGCTGTAACTGGTCAATTGTTTATGTCGTTAAGTGAGCAATTAGGTTCAGTGGAAAATATAAAACTAATGATAATTAGGAGTGAATGATGAAACGATGGAAATCCAAAATAGCACTCAGCGTGCTGTTTTGTTTAGGTACTATCGTCAGTGTGGCCGGAATAGCATCCGATGCTAAACCGGGCGAGGTAAAGCCTGGCTATGGTAATAAACAAATGAGTGCGGAAGCTCAGGGAATTATGGCTAATCCCGATCTAACACTAGAATCCCGTGGTGTAAGAACACTGCAGGATTATATTGTTCAGGAAAAAGAGTTGTTTGATTTTCTTTTTGAAAATCATCCGGTATTTAAATATGCCGAGCAAGGTCGTTTAAAAGGAACCTATAAGGTCAGTGACCGTGGTGAAGAATACTTACACGGTGGTGATAGCCAAAAATATAGCCAACATCAAGAGGGCAATCGCCCTATGGCATTGCAATATCGCCTCGGTGCCAAGTCGATTTTGGATTTCCCAAATAAGTTTGTTGGTCCTGAAAAATGTGGTGAGTGCCACGGTCCACAATATGAAAAGTGGAAACGTTCACGCCATTCAAAAACCTTACGTTTTCCGGGGAGTCATCCCGAAGTCGATAACGATTTAAACAAAACCATGTATGGCACTAAGGATACTTCTATCCTGCCAGACGGCATTACCCCTGATGCAATTTATGCGACGGTGGGAACACCAAGAACCAAATACGGCTTTATCGACAGTTACTTAGTACGCGGTACTTTCCATGTGAAAGACGGTTTACTCAAAGATGGTACTGGCACTATGGTCGCCGGTGGTAACCAATTCTCCCGTGGTTGGGCTGAATGGTTAACCCCTGAAATGGCGAAGAAAATTCAGAAAGTTATTCCTGAATTTCCAACTAAAATGGAAGATTTTGGCGCGAGTGGTTCACACCAATGGGGTATGAGCTCCTATGGTGCTAAATACGAGAAGGAATTCTTATTCCAACCTGCGAGTTCCTATTGCGAAATGTGCCACACCTTTAAGTTTGATTTTAAAACTAAAGATGAGTTTTTTGCAGCCCTTGGTAATCCTAAAGAGCTCCAAAAACATACAGTGTCACTCGGTATTACCTGTGAAGAGTGCCATGGCGCAGGTGGTCATTTAGACGGCGGTATCGGTGGTGGTATGCCTTCTAACTGTGAGCGTTGCCACCAGCGTTTTAACTTCGTTGAAGAACTTGCGCAAACCCCACAGGGTAAAGAAAAACTGGAATATGCCTTTAACGTGAAGATGAAATCTTCGTGCCCATCTTGTGGTACAGAAGGTTCGCAAATGTTTGCCTCGTCTCACTACGATAAGGGTATGCGTTGTTCTACCTGTCATGATCCACACGAAGTGACTGATGGTGATTGGAAATCCGGTATTACTAAACCAAAACTCATCAAAGAATGTACCGATTGCCATACGGCACAGGCTGAAATTGCGAGTAATACCAAAACCCACAGTAAACAAACTTGTCAAAGCTGTCATATGCCAAACATGGGTAGTTGTGAAAACTTCACCGCGATCCAGTTCCCTGATATGGCCGGTTTCGACAACGTTCGTAAGTCGCACATGTGGAAAATCGATGTCGATCCATTGCGTAAGACGCTTAACCCACCTGAAGGTAAGTCTCGCGACTCATCCACTAAGGGCTGGACTGTGGCGAAGGACGAAAATGGCCATAACTACCTCGATCTGATGTGGACCTGTGCTCGTACTTCCGCTTCTGATCACGATGTAGTGGATAACAAAGGTTGCCATAGCCAATTCCAATCTAAGTTGGGTGAGGGTCTGCACTTTAAAGATCAACAGCAAATCTACGGCAAAGTTCAGAAGTGGCAAAAACCAGTGAAAGAAACCTATGCCAAAGTAGAAAAAGCCCTTATTAGCATCGATAAGTCCCCCAATATGGCGAAGTTATCGGTAGAAGATAAGACGCAAGTGCTGTTGTTGACCGATAAAGCTCAAGATGTCCTCAAGCTGATTAAAGCCGATGGTTCATGGGGTGTTCATGGTGCGCGTTACTCACAAAAACGCTTAGATGCCGCCTTGACCTATGTGACCCAAGCCCAAGCCATTATTGATGGTAATGCGCTGAGTGCGAAGAAAATATAATTTAACTTGAGTCCTAGTTATCCCCGACACCTTTGGGTGTCGGGGAATATGAGAGCCTAATTATGCATAACATGCTTCGTCAAAGTGTAAGCCGAATATTGATGGTGTTGGCCTTAGGCGTGACTGCTATGCCAGTCATCGCCGGTGGTGGCTCAGAAATGTCTGAAGTGCCCTATAACGAAATCCAATTAAATCCCATTTCGATGATGGAAGCGGAAACCTTAGTCGGCAAACAAGGCGTTTATTTTTTCGACGTAAATACACTGGAGATATGGGCAGAAGGTTTTATCCCCGGAGCAGTTTTTTTCAATGTTCAGAATTGGAGAGAGTTACTTCCAAAGAATAAAGATGCAGTCATGGTGTTTTACTGCGCTAACCGCCTTTGCACCAGCAGCAATATGGCGGCGAGAGAAACCATGAAGCTAGGTTACACAGGTGTGCGTCATATGGCCGATGGTATTTATGGCTGGCGTATGTCGGGTCGAGTAACAGAAAAACCTTAGTAACACACAGGACCGATGTTTTATCGGTTTGGTTTGCAGGGCCAAAAGGCGAAACCCACAGGGTTAACATTGTAGAGAACATAAAATGAAAACACGTATGCCAACTTCTTTTATCCCCAAAAGCATCACAGTGGCGACCTGCGCCGCATTATTTGTTTCGGTAGCCAGTTTTGCCGCCACAAGTCTGAAAACCGATGCAGATAAAACCTCCTACAGCATTGGCGCTTCTATTGGTAATTACATTTCTGGTCAAGTTTACAACCAAGTTGAATTGGGTTCAGAGGTGAATGTCGACTTAGTCGTGCAAGGTTTTGTGGATGCGCTTAAAGATAAACAGCAATTAACCGACGAAGAAGTGCTGACCTACCTGAACCAAAGAGCAGAACAACTCAATGCCGCAAGAACTGTCGTTGCTGAAAAACAAATGGCAGAAACTAAAAAGGCAAGTGCGGCATATCTTGCTGAAAATCAAAAAAAGTCTGGCGTTAAAGTCACCGCATCTGGTCTTCAATACGAAGTCTTAACCCAAGGTAAAGGCCATAAACCCAATCCAGAAGATGTGGTCACAGTGGAATATGTTGGCACTCTTATCGATGGGACTGAGTTTGAAAATACGGTTGGACGTAAAGAGCCCACTCGCTTTGCATTAATGTCGGTGATCCCCGCTTGGGAAGAGGGATTAAAGTTGATGCCTGTGGGGTCTAAATACCGTTTTGTGGTACCAGCAAGCCTTGCCTATGGCACTGAAGCCGTAGGTATTATCCCTCCTGAGTCAGCACTTATCTTTGAAATTGAACTGAAAAATATTGAGAAACCCAGCGAAATGAAAGAGATGAAAAATAAAAAGATGATGCCTGCACACGGTTAATCAGGCTCCTAAAACGAGTTGTTTGGAGAGTGAAATGGAGACTGGAATGGTGAGCTTAGGACTAGGCATTGGCATCAGTTTACTGTTGTTTGTTGCTTACATTTACTGGCAGCACATGCGTCTAAACCTAGTAATGGGAATCGCACAGCTGCCAAACATGTCGAGCAAAGTACCCTTTGCGATGGGAATCATCCTAGTGCTACTTACACTTGCTATCTACAGTCAAACTGGCCGTTTTAGGGATTGGGATCAAGGTCGGATTGATGAAAATATTGATTATTTAGTCGCGGCCGAGATCACCAAAGCCAGTCGTTGGGCTCAGAGTGAGCCGCAAAACACCTTGGCACTTATGTCATTAGCTCAGGCTTACAATGCGGGAGGTTTGTACTCAGATGCGGTGCTGACCTTAGATAAATTACTCGAAATAGGGGGAGATGATGCCGAAGTGTTAGGGGCAAAAGCTAACGCGCTTTATTACCGCGAGCTTCGGCAAATGACACCTGAAACCCAAGGGGTGATTGCCAAAGCATTAGCACTTTCTCCCTTTGAGCCTCAAACCCATATGTTACTCGCGGCAGATGCTTACTTGCATGCTCGTAACCAAGAGGCCATTGACCATTGGCAGCTCCTGCTCAAATACAATGGGGACAGTATCAACCGTGAAGCAATCGATAATGCGATTGCAAAAGCACAAAGCAAAATGAATGAAAGATGAAACCCGTTTCTATCAACCCTCGCCGTAAAGATCTGTCCCTGCAAGGAATCTGGCGAGGCGTTGATATTTTAATAAAAGGATAAATAGGATGAAGAAATACTATGCATTGTTGCTGTTCGTGCCCTTGCTATTTGGCTGTAATAAAAGCGAGGCCACAGACCATGTTCATAAAGCCGAGATGATCCACGAGCATGACCGTTGCCATTTATGCGGCATGGTGATCACTAAATATCCCGGACCTAAAGGGCAAGTACACCTCAAGGCTGAGAAAACGGTACCTAAGTTTTGTTCTAGCCGCGATATGTTTAACTTTGCATTACAGCCTGAAAATAAAAGACAAATTGATTACATGATGGTGCATGACGCGGGCACGACTGATTGGGATCAGCCAGACGATGGCGCCTTTATTGATGCTCAAAATGCCTTCTATGTTTACGGTACGACTAAGAAAGCTGTGATGGGACCTGCCGTTGCCCCTTTTAGCACTAAAGCCGCCGCCGAAGCCTTTGCTAAGGAATACGGTGGCCGAGTGCTGAGATTTGATGACATCACCCTAGTACTGCTCGCGGGTGATAAATAAGGTTGTGATGATGAAGCTGCGTCTCGTCCTTATCTGGCTGCTGTGCTTTGCCTCTTTCGGTACTTGGGCTGCACTCATTCGGGTAACAGATACAGATTCACTCACCCTTGCCCTTAACAAAGCTCAAGCAGGTGACACCTTAGTGCTAGCCACTGGGGTGTATGAAGGCTCCTTTAAGGTGACGCAATCCATTTCGCTAAAGGGGGAAATAGGCGCGACATTAGATGCACTGCGCCAAGGCAGTGCGTTGGTCATTGAGGCGCCTCAGGTGAGTATTGAGGGGCTCAATATCCGCCACTGGGGACGGGATCTGTATTACCGTGATGCCGCCATTTTACTCAAAAAAGGGGCGGATAATGTGCTGATTAAGGGAAACCGCTTGGTGGGTGATGGTTTTGGTATTTATGGCGAACAGCTAAACTCGCCCACCATCACGAACAATAGTATTAGTGGTAACGGCGCCATTCATGTGCTTGATCGGGGTGATGGCATTTATCTTAAGCATGTTAATTCGCCACAAATTGACCGAAATCAGCTCATTTTTGTCCGTGATGGTGTGTATTTAGAGTCCGTTACCCACAGCCGCATTTATGAAAATCAATTCACTAAGCTGCAATATGGTATTCACTACATGTATACCCAAGCCGACGAAGCGTGGCAAAACCAAGCGATTGCCGTCGATGGCGGTTATGCCCTAATGAATTCAACCCATATTTACCTGCACCACAACCGTGTGACTCAGGCGCGGGACTTTGGCATTTTACTCAACATTACTGAGGCATCCCATGTGCAAGCCAATGTTGCGAGTCAAATCCATAACCCTAAGGGCACTGTGGAGCTTGGCAATGAGGGGAAAGGTATTTTTATTTACGCTGCTCAACATAACCGTATTCAAGATAACGAGTTTAGCTACAGTGATACTGGGATCAGTATGGCCATGGGCGGAGAGGAAAATCGCCTTTGGCATAATCGTATTATGTCCAATCAAACCCAAGTCAAATATGTCGGTGAAAGCCAACTTGAATGGAGTTATCAGGGGCAGGGGAATTACTGGTCGGAATATCAAGGCTGGGATCTGAATGGCGATGGATTAGGGGATATTGTCCATAGGCCGAATGACAGTTTAGATAAACTGTTTTGGCTTTATCCTGAAGCCAAACTGTTGATGGAAAGCCCCGTTGTGTTGTTACTGCGCTGGGTGGAACGCCAATTTAAGCCCCAAGTGACGAGCGGTATAAGTGATAGTTTTCCCCTAATGCAAAGTGGCGCGCACGTACTGATTGATGGAGGTTCGCGATGAATCATCAAACTATGACCTGCTCAGCGAATAAGCCTGTAACGAGTGCAGATGTGGTTGTTAAAGCGACAAATATCAGTAAATGCTATGGCAAGTTTAAGGCACTGGATGATGTGAGTTTTGAGGTGCTAGCGGGTCAAGTGATCGCACTCCTTGGGCATAATGGTGCGGGTAAATCTACGTTACTCAAGCTTATTTTGGGATTACTTACCCCCACAAGTGGCTTGCTCCAAGTTCAAGGTCATAGTGTCGGAAGTATGAATGCCAGACAGAGTTTGTCCTTAGGCTATTTGCCTGAAAATGTGAGTTTTTATGACAATATGACCGCCAATGAGCTGCTGCGATATTTCGCTAAGCTTAAGGGCGTTGCCTTGCCTAAAGTGCATGAATTACTTGCTGAATTTGGTTTAGAGGCCGCTAAAGATAAGCGTTTGAGTACTTTTTCTAAGGGGATGCGGCAACGTCTTGGGCTCGCGCAGGCGATATTGGCTGAGCCTAAGGTACTGTTACTCGATGAACCGACAGTTGGCTTAGATCCCTTGGCATCGGCTTTCCTGTATCAAAAAATCGCTCAGCTCAGGGCGCAGGGCTGCGCCATTATTATCAGTACCCATGAGTTGGGATTAGTGCAAGATCAGATGGATCGCGCTTTGATCTTAGGTCGAGGGCGAATGTTGGCTTCGGGAAGCTTAACCTCCCTGAGGGCGGCGACTCAGTTGCCAAATCATATCTTGTTGCATTTTCTATCTAATACTCAAAGGCAAGCATTGCTAGCGGATCCCATTTTAGCGGCATGTGTTAAGGCAAATGCGGGGCAGGGACTCACGCTCGCCGTGCCACAGGAGCAAAAGTCAGCCGTGTTAAATCACTTATTACAAAAAGTGCCAGCGGGGGATTTTTCTATTGAACCTCCTAGTTTGCAGAGTGTATTTCATCATTACATGGAAAGTCTTTGCCCCCTTCAGTCGTCAAAAATGCCTACAAAGACTATTAACATAACAGATATAAATCAGGCGATTAATTTGGAATCAGTCCTATGAACCGTTCCGAGGTTTTGCACTATCGTTTAAGTGCTCTGAGCATAGTGATCACCATAGCCGCCAAAGAGTTTAAGGATAATTTACGCAATCGTTGGTTATGGATGATGGCGGGAATCTTGTTGCTGCTATCTCTGTGTGTGAGTTTTATGGGCAGCGCTGTGTCCGGCAACTTAGTGGTATTTGAGCCTGCCCAAATCCTTTCTGGGTTAGTCGCTTTATCGGTATTTATGCTCCCTTTAGGTGCGATTTTGTTGAGTTATGACAGCTTTGTTGGTGAAAAAGAATCCGGCACTCTGTTGTTACTGCTGACCTATCCATTAGCACGTTGGCATCTCGTGTGCGGCAAGTTTTTAGGCCATGCCTGCGTGATGACCATTGCCTGCATTTTGGGCTTTGGTTTAACAGGATTAATACTGATATCACTGGGCGATACTCAGGCCCAGTTATCCATAGCTATCGGGTTTATCCATTTGATTATGAGCAGTATTTTACTGTCATTAGTGTTCGTGCTCTTGGGTTATTGGGTTAGCTTGTGTGTGCGAGAAAAAGCCAAGGCACTGGGGATATTACTCATTTTATGGTTTGTGCTTGTGCTGGTTTATGATCTTATTTTACTCAGTGCTGTGGTTGGAATGAGTGAGATGTTTAATCGTACAGTATTCAATCTACTGATTTTGTTGAACCCTACTGATCTGTTCCGTGCTTTAAATTTACTCGCGACTCCCTCGGATACACTCGTGGCTAAAAGTAGTCTCACTCTGCTTGCTCAAACTGGGCTGGGCTTACCCTTAATGTATGGTTTGCTGGGTGGCTGGATTGGTGCATTACTTTTGTGTTGTTCTTGGATCTTTAAATACCAAGAAATCTAGTTTAGCGACCTCTGTATTAGTCTAACTTTGTACTTATTAAACAATGACTAAACTGAGTATAGAGTCACACTCTTATATGTTGTTAAAAGGTAAAATAAACCATCTTGACTTGGTGATTGCATATCATCGTTTTCTTGGAAAGAAACAATGTCACATGATGATTGCATGTTGTTAGTGTAATCAAACTTTATCAGTATTGGCTGATCTTTCAGGCGTTTAACATGCATAAAATCACATCTTATTTAATGTTAGATGAACAGGCTAAGGAATTAGTCGATCATGTGAATGGGACAACCATCAGCCTGACTTTTTCCGAAACGGCCTTATTAGTTCTGCTGTTATCATCCACGAATGCCATTTTTACTAAGGAAGAATTGCTGCAGGTCGGCTGGCCTGAAAGGGTGGTTGCTCCTACCTCTTTAACGCAATGTATCAGTACCTTACGTAAAAAGCTCGAACCCTATACCGAAGTGCAGCTTAAAACCGTGGCACGCCGCGGTTATCAATTGCATATCTCTGAACAATCCCATGTAAAGATGCTGGCGATCAATGATGCGAATGCAATTCGTGATGCCTTAGTGGGGGTGTCGGTTTGGACTAAAGTTGCTGGTATTGCCCTCTTGTGCGCTATCTTGGCAATCGTTTGGTATGTGAGCGACCATCATGCGGTGGTTAAACAGGTGGCTAAATGGCATGCCGATAAATATATCAGCCTCAATATTGGTGGCACGCTGGGGACGGCGCGAACCTTCTATATTGGTGATGAGGATCGTTTACATCCTTCATGGTGGCAAAAACATTTAGCGCCAGAGGGAAATCACATCAATAACCTTAATTACTTCAGTGCATTTACCTCAACAGATGGCAAAAATTATTCGATGGCGATTTGCCCTGAGCTGGACGCCGATGCCTGCAGTGGTCACGGCATCATCAATATCACGGCGATAGATGCAAAACCCGCAGGATTAAATATGGCGGAGTTTATTCCGCTGAGCCAAATAATGGAGCAGCGCATTCGCTATAACCGTATTGTCCTCCCTGCGGATGATAAAGGAATGGGTGAGTTACTTGAGCATAATTACCATGCGGATATTTATTTTCCCGTCGCGGGCGAACTCTTAGTTCGTAACGATCTCAGTATGTCTCTGGTCTATGAAGGGCAAAATAAGGGTAAGTTTTATTCAACCTCCTGTATTACAGATCAAGATTGTTTAACGACGCCGATTAAATACACTATCCGCGGTGAGTTTGAGCAGTACCAGACCACAATTGATGACCTTAAAGTCGATGTTTTTCACGTTAAAGTGTTACAAAAAGAACTGACAAAACCGGATGAAGTCAGCCATTCTGCTATGCAGTTCTACCGTGAAATTCGTAAGCATGATATCCGTGATGAAGATTTATTTTATTATCGTGTTTATCAAAATGAGCACACGGCAGTATGGATCATTCCTCAGATGGGACAAGTACTTGCGTGGACTCAGTACACTCAGATCAAATTATAGAGTAGTCATTAGCCAAACTTGATTAAGCCGACATAGTGTCGGCTTTTTTGTGCCTGCAGTTGAGCGCGGTCGTGATGATACTAAGCTGCGTGTTTAAGCGTCTGGCTCAAATTGTTTGCATTAACTTTCTATCATAAAAATTGGCTTTGTTTTACTTCTTCATTCAGTGCCAGTTACACTGCCAAACTTAGCAATCACACTATAAATACAATAATAAAAAAGAGAGGAGTCATTCATGTCGGACCGTCTTATTCCCGTGCTGTTACTGTCAACTTCAGTACTGGCTGGGCTCACTGCTTGCAGTGATAACACCACAGAAAACACCGTAAAAACCAGCGAAAACGCACCAAAAAGTCAAGACATTGCGGCTCAAATGCCGATTGGCATTAATGTCGCGGCTATGACGCCAACGGTAAAACCAGGGGATGATTTTTATACCTACGCCAATGGCGAATGGATGAAAACAACGATGATCCCAGCAGATCGCTCCAGCACTGGCGCTTTCCTCGTTGCCTTTGAAGCAACCGAAAAGCATAAAACCAGTTTGATTGCCGATCTGGTGAAAGCGCAACATGCGGTGGGGAGCGACGAAGCGCGTATCGCCGATTTCTACAAGGCTTACACAGATACCGCCGCTATTGATGCCGCAGGAATGAAGCCTGCCGAGGCGGATATTGCCCGTTATGAGGCCATTGCGAGCAAGCAGGATTTATCTGCGGCGTTAGGCGGAAATCTGCGCGCCGATGTCGACCCTCTCAACGCGACTGACTTTTATACCGAAAACCTATTTGGGATCTTCGTCACCCAAGGTTTAGCAACGCCGGGCGAAGTCTTACCTTACTTTTTACAGGGCGGTTTAGGCTTACCTGAGCGTGAATATTACCTGTCTGCCGATCCTAAAATGGTCGACATTCGCACCGCTTACCGCGCTTACATTGAAACCTTGCTTAAAGATGCGGGTGTGAGCGATGCTGCTGTCCGTGCCGATCGTATTTTCGCCCTTGAAAACAAGATTGCTGCAGCCCACGCCAGCCGTGAAGCAAGCGAAGATTTTACTCAGTCTTCGGGTGTATGGAGCCGTGCTGACTTTGATGCCAAAGCACCGGGCATCGATTGGACTGCCTTTCTAGCGGCGGCGCAACTGGGCAATCAGCCTAAATTTGCGGCCTACCATGCAACGGCGATTACGGGACTTTCTGCGCTTGTGGCCTCTGAGCCTTTAGAAGCATGGAAAGATTGGCTCGTGTTCCACCATATCAATAGCCATGCCGATGTGTTGCCATCGGCTATCGACAACGCTTCGTTTGCCTTTAATGGCACTAAGCTTTCTGGCACGCCAGAGCAGCGCAGCCGCGATAAACGTGCCTTAGCGGCACTCGACCAATATTTAGGTGATGCCGTAGGCCATGCCTATGCCGAGCAATATTTCCCTGCTTCGGCCAAAGCAGAAGTCAGCACTATGGTGGATAACATAGTGGCCGCCTTCGGTCAGCGAGTGGAAAAACTCGATTGGATGGACCCTTCAACCAAGAAAGAAGCCCTAGCAAAAGTGGCCACTATGGCAGTGGGCGTGGGTTATCCCGATAAATGGCGCAATTACGACAGCTATGCAGTGACTGCGACCAATGCCTACGCCAATGCCATCAATGGCGAAAAAGTGGAGTACAGCCACCAGTTAGCCAAGATTGGCAAACCAATGGATAAAGGCGAGTGGTGGATGACGCCGCAAGTGGTGAATGCGGTGAATTTGCCGGTGCAGAATGCGCTTAACTTCCCTGCGGGTATTTTGCAACCGCCATTCTTCGATGCTAAAGCCGATGCCGCTTACAACTATGGCGCGATTGGCGCTGTAATTGGTCATGAAATCAGCCATAGTTTTGATAACAATGGCGCGGCCTTTGACTCGACTGGTGCTATGCGTAACTGGTGGACGCCCGCTGACTTTGCTCAATTTGATAAGCAAGGCGATGCGTTAGCGCAGCAGTTTGATGCTTATGCGCCTTTCCCTGATTTACACGTGAATGGCAAGTTGACCTTAGGTGAAAACATTGCCGACGTAGCAGGTTTAGCCGCCGCTTATGATGCTTATCACGCCTCGCTTAAAGGCAAAGATGCCCCAGTGATTGGAGGCTTTACGGGTGATCAACGCTTCTTTATCGGCTTTGCGCAAACCTGGGCCACTAAGATGCGTGACGAAGCCCTGCGTGCTCGGGTGGCAACCGATGGACATGCCCCCGGCATGTACCGCGCGCTGACCGTGCGTAACTTAGATGCTTGGTATACTACATTCGATGTTAAGCCTGGCGATAAGCTGTATTTAGCCCCTGAAGATCGCGTTAAGATCTGGTAAGTTTACTGCGTTGATTTGAAAGGAAGGGGAACACTAACGTTCCCCTTTTTATTAACGATTTTGCAGTCGGTTGTAATCCAGCCACCCACTTTCTATCGGGTGATTGTCGAAAAAGATCTGATTGAGTTTGTCACTAAAGGCCCAAAACTTCGGATCGGTACGGCGTACACCCACCATATCTAACAGTGCTTCATAGTCTTTTTCAGTTTGCATTTTCTCTACTGTCGCCACGACGTTAGGCAAGTCCTGTTCTTTCACTTGCCAAAATGCCTCAGGATAACTGCCCAATAAGCCATGCACTAAAGTGACGTCATCTTTAGCGGGTTCGCGGTTACTCGCCTCATTAAACAGGCTCGAAATATTCCGATGAGCGCTATTGCGAACTAAGGTAAATATCTCAGCTTTACCCGCTTTTTCAGGTTCCACCATGATCATGGTTAGTTCAGGTAACAGGGTCGCTTGTGTGCCTTTTAATCGATCTAATGTGTGTAAAAGTGCTTTGCTATGTATTTGCAAGCTGCTGTTTTCTATGTGATATCGATTGGGTTGAACCTTAGCAACCTTCTGTCCGAGTTTTTGATACAGCTCGCCCTTTAGATCGTCACTAAAGTAAAGTACGCCCGTAGGCTGATGAAAGGTGTTGATATCCCCTGCGATAAAGGCCGTGAGCTGAGTACCTGCCCCTTGATACCAATCACTCAACTGCTTGCGTCTTTCCTCCTGCGGCAACAGGGTCAGGAAATTCGATTCCCCCTCCATACGTAAAAAATCCATGTATAAGCGAGTTAATAGCTGGTGGCCGTAGTTACCATAAACATCGAAACCCGCGACCAATAAATAGTGGATACGCTCCAGCAAGGCATAATCGATAATCCAAGCCGTTTTGGGGGGCTCGCCGACTAAGCCTTTGACCACTGTGGCATTGTCGAAGTGGCGAAATACTGTCAGGCTGGCATTATCATTGGTGTCGTCGCCATCCCAGAGTCCGTCTATGGTAAGGTGCTGGCCGTTTTTGAATTTCTCGTTCAAGAACTGATTACGCGCCCGCATATATTTGCCTTGCTTGGCGGCATATTTTACCCAAGTTACTGCTAATGCAGTGCTTTCTTCCTCTGCAGGCATACGTAGGTTTTCAAGTTGGGAATGGTAAAAAGCGCTAAAGTCAGTGTCGTCCATATAATCTGGAGTCACAAAGTACACCCAGAATCTATCGTTAATGACATTGAGCGCCACCTGACCACGGCACACTGGGCCTTTGATAAAGCCCATAATGGTATCTTGGGCGCGGGTCAGCATAAATCGATAGCGCGCACTGGCAGGAATTTGAATAAAAGCTTCAAAGGGATTGGCCGCAACGCTCGGCTTGTAGCTCGGCAGTTGAGTGACAGAGTAATCCGCATCGATAAACCATTGTTGCCAGTTATCCAGCAAGCCGGTATTCAAAGCGTAGGGGATGTGGGTTTTATCGACTATGGTTGCCCGATAAGGCCGAAAGCGGTAATAGACTCGCTCCACCTTAGGATCGTCGAAGGGACGACGGGAGGCGATAATATCCAGCGCTTGCCCCGGCGGCGTCCGAGAACGCACTAACTCGAAGAATAAAGGCTGGGCGTTCGGCTGATTCAAAGACTCAAAATATAAGTGGAAGGCAAACAAATGCTCATAGATGTAACGTGCACTTAATTGGCTTTTTAAACTGTCGCCGTTTAAAAACTCCTCCCAGTGGGTTATTTCTGCAATAAATTCAGGTGTAAGCGCCTGTGCAAACGGCAGTGGCGCGCCTTGCTCGAGCCAGTGCATCAACACTTGATGTTCATTCGCATTCAGTGCTGGCAAGCCATAAGGCATACCTGCAAGGGGCTGGCTTTGCTCGTATTTGTCCATTTCCTCTAGGCTGGCGCATTGCTGAACTCTGTCTAGGCTGAAATCAAAACGCTTATCTAAAATCTTGTCTTCGGGCAGGGGGTGCATTTGCTTAAGCGTGAGCATTCTGGCTAATACTGAGGCTTGGGTATTGGCTTCTGGGGTTTGATCGCGCTCGTTTAGCATGGGGTAAAACCCGCGTTGACGCCAAGCTTCTGGGGTAAAGGCATCGACAAATAAGCGATTAGGTGTGGCAGCGACTAAGCGTGTGCCTTGGTAGACCTTTTCCTTACTCGCCCCGCGTTCTATACCTTCGCTCGAGGTCATTTTTAACTGACAGGGGGCATCGTAACAGGCATGACATACCACGCAGCGGCTATTGAGAATAGGCTCGACTTCTTTGTGCACAAACTCGGCCTGTTGAATAAATTGGTCGTTCAGCTGTGCATTTTCGACGCGTTTTTGCGGTGAGCTAGTGCCAAACAGGCTATTGAAATCGATTTGCGCTACGCTGGCACAACCTGTCGCTAACAGCACTGCGACCAACAACAACCTCTTCCATCCCCCTTTTATCGCGCCCATTCACCGCTCCTTCATTTGCCACATGCTATTTAGCAGAGTTAGGCTTTTTAGCCCACTGATAAGTATCACTTTAGCAGAAGAGTGTGTTGGATTTAAAATTTGCAGCCAGATGTTGTTGAAGGAGCTGACTTAAGTTGCCCTACAGACTTTTGGTCGCTGCTCGAAACTTGGGTAAGATAGCGGCTATAAAAGCGTACCTGTGATGGCTGTATTAATTGCTCCAGTATTGTTGTGGCAATAACAAAAGGATGAAGTATGACTGCTGATAACCGCTATTTTTACGAACCGAGCAAAGGCCATGGCCTTGCACACGATCCTTTAAATGCGATTGTGGGGCCTCGACCAATTGGCTGGATTTCATCACGGAATGCCGAGGGGCAACGCAATCTCGCCCCTTACAGCTTTTTCAATTGTTTCAACTACAAACCGCCCATCATCGGCTTTGCCAGCACAGGCTGGAAAGACAGTGTTGCTAATATCGTCGAAACAGGGGAGTTTGTGTGGAACCTCACCACCCGTGGCTTAGCTGAGCAGATGAATCAAACCTCCGCCATGCTGCCACGCGGTCAAGATGAGTTTAGCTTTGCCGGACTCACGGCTAAAGCAGGCACCATTGTTAAGGCCGATTTAGTGGCTGAAAGTCCAGTAAACTTCGAATGCAAATTGTCCCAATGTATCCAGTTAACTGCCGCTAATGGCGACAAGATTGATACTTGGTTAGTGTTAGGAGAAGTGGTGGCCGTGCATATCGCCAAGCATTTACTCAATGCCGAGGGGATTTATCAAACCGCCCTTGCCGAGCCCGTATTACGTGCCGGCGGCCCATCGGCTTATTATGGGATCTGTGAAGATCTGCGTTTTGATCTACATAGACCACAAGTGTAAGGGGCTGCTCATTCGCCGCAGGGCTTTGGGTGTTTAACCCTGAGTTGGTTTATGGTTGTGGTGTTAAAGGTTTATACATTAGTAATTAAAAGCTAAATCAAAGTCGTGGGGCTTCACCCCACACCCGACCAAGAGGGGATCAACAGCAATTCCCTCTTGGATCTCCCTTGCCGCCCCTAGCGAAGTTACATGCATTGGTTAGTGGTCTCATACTCCAATAAAAATTGCCTAACGGCTCAGATGGGACATCCTTGTCCCCCCGAGCCTGCGCCATCATCCATGATGTCGCCACGGCATTTTTATCTGCGTATTTCGACAACTTCGCAGGGGGAGGTGAACTCCTGCTATTTCGGGGTTAGCTGCTTATCTCAAAAGAGTTTTGCCTGTTCCATCTTTTAATATATGCCCCCTAGTTTTTAGCTAGAGGTGTAGGTAATTTAGGATAATGAAAAACCATCATTTATAAAATTAAATAATTTATCAGACCACACCTTATATATTATCTTATTAGGGCTCCCTGATAATTCCTTTTTGAATTCTGTAGAATACTTAATCGTGGAAAAGTACGTGATGGAACGCTCAGACGGAGGAAGGGCTGCACCAATAGTATAAGTTGTCCCATTAGGGTGATATTTTAAGTCCCATGCATGATTTATATCGACATTAAACTCAACTTTTATTAAGACATGAGGGTTTTCAAATATCACTCCATTTTCCGATTTTTTTACCTTTGTTCCTTTGGGTAACTTAATCCACTTAGCTATATTACAATCGCCTAACATCTCCTCGCTGACATTTACCCCCGAACACCGGATTATATCTCGATGAGATACATATTCATGTTTATTATCCACATCGTTGGATATGAAAAAAAAAGCTGTTCCTCGGACGTTATTTTTAGGATTCGCCTCCCAATCATGGAAGTCATTTGCAAGAGAACCTATGAAACATGACCTCATATATTCGACTAATTTTTTATTGAGTTCTATTCTCTCATTAATATCACTATACAGTACAACTTCTTCCGAAAGAGGAATTTTAGATGAACTATAAATTAACCTATTGTTTTTTGAAACAAAGAATGGAATATGCTTAGCATCGTCGTGCTTATAAAAACAGATAAGATCACCTTTGTGGTATATGTGTGAGTGTATATATTTCACTTCACTTTCACTACGCATTGAAAAATAAACATTCAATAAAAATAGACACATTGCTGCAAATAATGCAGTGTAAGAAAATACCATATCTTTGTGATTTATATTTTTGACTACGATGTAATATCCACACCAGACAACGATAACTATTAATGTGGCTAGCGTCAGCCAGAAACCTATATTTATATCCTTCATCTCATATGTCCATGCTTATATAGGGAAAAATTATTTAATTAAGTTGAAATTTTAATTTTAGTAATCATATCATGTAAATTTAAATGAGCCATCCATTGTTAAATATTCAGGAAGATAGTAGTAAAAAGAAGACTTTCAGGTTACTGGGAGCAAAGAGAGGAAGCACGGATAGGCATACATTTGATGCTAAAGATTACACCGATCCCCCGCGAAGTTGCCGCAGGGCGTTGGAATAAATTGCGTGAGTCCGGTCATGGATGACCGGCTAGCTTTCGGGGTACAGGATGTACCATCGGAAGCGATAGCAATTTATCCATTAGACCAAGGCTAGTATCTAATGCATGTAACTTCGCTAGGGGCGGCAAGGGAGTTCCAAGAGGGGATTGCTGTTGATCCCCTCTTGGTCGGGTGTGGGTTGAAGACCCACGACGTTGATTTTGGCTTTGATTAAAGTTAAAACCTTTAAGTTGCTAAGGAGAGATAAGTGCCTTTTGATTTATCGGAAGAACAATTAGTCCTAACTGAACAAGAGTTGGGTGCAACATTGCCACGCGAATATCGTGAGGCGATGAAATTAGATAATGGTGGCGAGGCTGCTACGGCAGAAGATGATTGGGAGTTGTACCCGATTAAAGATACTTCCGATAGAAAACGAATTTCCCGCACTTGTCATCACATCCTTTATGAAACTAATTCCTGCAAAGGGGTTGGTCATTTCCCTGAGAATGCCATCACCATTGCGGGCAATGGGTTAGGCGACCAAATGGTTTTTATCAAAGAGTCAGGCAGGTTTTTGGATACTGTTTATTTGTGGCTTCATGAAACTGGCGAGCTTCAACAATTAGCCGCTTCTTTTAATGGAATTGAAAAGTTATAAATACTGATAATAGAAATTTTTAACTCGTTAGCCACAGATAACCTCATCTCCTCTGAGTTGCCGCAGGGCGAATAGACAAATTGCGTGAGTCTCGGCATGGATGCCGAGCTAGCTTTCGCAGGTGCAGGGACGCATCCTTCGGAAGCGATAGCAAATTTGCAGATGAGCACAAGGGGCTTTCAACTCCGTTGGGGGCGTCTTGGAGAATCCAAGGAGGATAGGACGAGCAGTCCTCCTTGGTCGGGTGTGGGGTGAAGCCCCACGACTTTGACTTTGATTTAAAATAACAAACGAAGTTTGGATATGTAGATTTTCTTGGCCGTAAGGCCGTATTCAAAGTGAAATACGGCGTAATGTAAAAACAAAACCCCAGTAAAAACTGGGGTTTATTATTTAAGCCTATGCGGGCAAACGTTAGCCAGCCAAGCATACAAATTATCGCGTTATTTGATAAACGCGAACGCATCACCGTAGAGATGTGCTTCTTCTACACCAATCTCGCGGAAGATTTCCCGCGCTGCACCCACCATGTCGAAACGGCCGGCGATATAGATGTCGTAGCCATTTAAGCTGACAAAATCTTGTTTGATTTGCGCTAACAGATTGGCGGTTTTGCCTTGCCAATTAGCGGGAGCTTCTTCGATGACTGGGACGAAGTGTAACCAAGGGTGAGCGTTGTGCCACTCGCGGGCGATGGTTTCAAAATACATGGCATCTTGGGTGCGACAACCCCAATACAGCATAGTTTCCACCTGTTGGCCGAGGGCGATTTGGTGCTCGATGATACTTTTAATGTAAGAGAAACCTGTGCCGCCGGCGATTAACAGGCGAGGGCGAATGCTTTCATGACGCAGGTGGGCTTCGCCGCCTGGGGCTTCGATGTCGATAGTGCTGCCGTCAATGGCGCAGGCTTTCAGGCGCTCGACCACTTGCATTGGGTAGCTTTCGCTGACGGCTGCGCCAATGTGTAATTCGATCAGCTCGGCGTTTGGCGCTGATGCGATAGAGAAGGGGCGTTTATCTTTTTCACCCATGACAACACATAAGTATTGCCCCGCTTGGAAATCGAAGGCGGTTTCAGGCCTTAACAATACTTGATATACGGCATCGTTAAATGGGTTAACTTTCTCTATCTTACAACGTATGGTTTTCATCAAACTTCCTTTGCACCTTTCTTCAACAGTATGTGTCTAGGTGTCGCTTTAGAGGCCTGTTATTGGCCTATTCTCTTGGCTAAAGCCGATACTTGAGTAATGGCTTAAGCTGAATTATAGGGTTGGGCTGTCGTCTATGCCTAACTCATCCCAGATTGAGTCGATCTTTTGTTTTACTTTTGGATCCATCACGATTGGCGTGCCCCATTCGCGGTTAGTTTCACCTTCCCACTTATTGGTGGCATCGAGTCCCATTTTTGAGCCTAAGCCCGCAACGGGTGAAGCAAAATCGAGGTAGTCGATCGGGGTGTTTTCGATCATCACAGTATCGCGTTTAGGGTCCATGCGGGTGGTGATCGCCCAGATCACATCCTGCCAGTCACGGCAGTTCACATCTTCATCCACTATGACAATAAACTTAGTGTACATAAATTGGCGCAGGAAAGACCAAGCGCCCATCATCACTCGTTTGGCATGTCCCGGATATTGTTTGCGAATGGAGATCACTGCCATGCGGTACGAACAGCCCTCAGGTGGCAGATAAAAATCAACGATCTCAGGATATTGCTTACGCAAAATCGGCACAAACACTTCGTTTAATGCAACCCCCAGCATGGCGGGCTCATCCGGTGGACGGCCAGTGTAAGTGCTGTGGTAGATGGCATCTTTACGCTGAGTGATGTGGGTAACGGTAAATACTGGAAACTTATCGGTTTCGTTGTAGTAACCCGTGTGATCGCCGTAGGGCCCTTCTTCCGCCAGTTCCTCAGGATCGATATAACCTTCGAGGATGATTTCACTGGTGGCGGGCACTTCTAAGTCGCAGCTTAATGCCTTACAGACTTCGGTACGTTCACCGCGCAGTAAACCGGCAAAAGCGTATTCGCTCATGGAATCGGGGACTGGGGTGACAGCACCTAAAATGGTCACAGGATCGGCGCCGAGTGCGACCACAACCGGATAACGCTCACCGGGGAATTGTTGTTTAAAATCAGCAAAATCTAACGCGCCGCCACGGTGGGACAACCAGCGCATAATCAGCTTGTTTTTACCCAGTAATTGTTGGCGATAAATGCCTAAATTCTGACGACTCTTACGCGGGCCTTTGGTGATGGTTAAGCCCCAGGTCACCAGTGGCGCGACATCGCCCGGCCAGCAATGCTGAATAGGCAATTGGGTTAAATCGACCTCATCGCCGGTTTTGATGATTTGTTGGCAAGGCGGATTACGCACTGTCTTTGGCGGCATATTCAAGGCTTGCTTGAACATAGGGATCTTAGCGATCGCGTCTTTAAAACCCCGAGGTGGTTCGGGTTCTTTTAAAAAGGCTAACAGTTCACCCACTTCGCGCAGGGCTAATGGGTCGTCTTTGCCGAGTGCCATGGCCACACGTTTTGGTGTACCGAACAGGTTTACCAACACGGGCATGTGATGATTTTTGGGATTTTCAAATAATAGCGCAGGGCCTTGAGCGCGTAATACGCGATCGGCGATCTCTGTCATTTCTAAATGAGGATCAACTGGGTAGCTAATGCGTTTGAGTTCGCCATTGGCTTCTAAGTGATCAATAAAGCTGCGTAAATCCTTAAAACTCATGTGGAAATAGCCTCTGCGGTGAAAATCCGTGTGGCGCGCACTATAGCATTTTTCTGTTTTAGGGTTAACCAATTCAGTGATCTTCAAGCTTAGGAAGCGTAAAATGGTTACCAGTAAGTCGCGATAGATCTCGCTTACGCCCTTTATTTCGAGGTTTATATGAATATTCCTGTATGGTTTGCTCAAGAAAAGTGTGTTCAAAGTCAATCACATGGCGCGCATAAGCGGTCGCTAAAGTGCTTGGTTTTATCGCTTGCCGTGGGGATCTCACTTTTGGGGGCGCTCAGTGTGCCGACTGTGGCTGTGGCCGGAAATAGAGGCTATTCGGATCAAGACGAACGTCACGGTCATCGTGATAGCCACAGTCGTGGCGACAGTCATTACAACAATCGTTATGACAATTATTACGACAACCGCCATGTGCGCAAAGATAATCGCCATTATCGTCCCTATTATCGACCTTATTACCCTTGGGGTTTAGGACTGGGTTTAGGGCTCGCTACGGGGTGGGGATCGGGTTGGAATGTCGGTTATGGTGTGAACACCCATTGGAACAATGATTGGGGTTGGAATACGTCGCGTGACGCCTACGCTCGAAATTACTGGAACTCGCCCTATTCGGGCATAGGTTTGTCGATTCCTATGGCCTATGACGATGAACCTGTGGCGATTTCTGCACCTGTACGGGTAACAACCAGTATGCAGTATTCTGCGAGTGAAGGCCGTATGGTGTCGAGTATGCCTTTAAATATAGCCGGACAATCGACTGGGCAACTGGTGTCGCAAACTAGTAATGCCGCAGGCAAAACAGCTGCAACTCCGCGCCCACGCGCACCGCACAGTGTGTCTAGCTTGCCGAGCAATGCTAGGGTTGTGCAGCAGGATGGTCGTACACTTTACGAGTGGCAAGGCACGCTTTACGCCTACGACTGGAACAGTCAAACCTATCAAGAACAGTTAGTCAGATAGATTTACATTACGTAAATGACTGAGAAATTGGAGCCCCTTAGTGGGCTCCAATTTATTTATCATCTTTTATTATCTTTTTATTAGTGAGTTATACCAATCACATTAAATATCTAATCAGTTCAGAGCCTCACAGGCATCTCAATCCAAGGCGCATTGACGCAGAAATGGTATTCCCTTTTAAGTCAATGCAACACGGGAGTGGGATGCCTGTGTGGCTCCCGAAGGGCGGGTTTCAACGCGCTTTATACTGCGTTTAAGGCTTTCGACAGAGCATCACTATGCCTTCAAGCCTTCGCCTTGTCTAAAGCGCGTTGAACTCCCGCTGAATGAACAGATATTTGATTCGATTGGTATTAGCTAGTTGTCGTTTTATAGCATAGCGGAGAAGAGGTTTGAATACTGTTAGAAATCAGGCTGCCCAAAATCAGCATAAGGGCGCCAGTACATTATGGGTGTTACTTGCTTTAGCACTCGGAACATTCGCTTTAGGCACCACAGAATTTGCTTCCATGACCTTAGTGCCTTATATCGCGAGCGATTTAGGGGTAGAGGTTGCCCATGTGAGTTATGCCATTAGTGCCTATGCGTTGGGGGTTGTGGTCGGTTCGCCGATTATCATGGTGCTGGCCGTTAGGGTCAGACGGCGAACACTCTTGATTGCCTTAGCCGGGTTAATGGCGGTGGCCAATGGCTTAAGTGCGTTAGCGCCATCATTGAATTGGTTAATCTTTTTTCGTTTTCTCAGCGGCTTGCCCCACGGCGCTTATTTCGGCGTGGCTATGTTGCTCGCCGCCTCTTTAGTGCCGCCAGAAATGAAGGCCCGCGCCGTATCGCGGGTGATTATTGGTCTTACGCTGGCGACGATTATCGGTGTGCCGTTTGCGACTTGGATGGGGCAAACTGTGGGCTGGCGCTCGGGCATTGGCATAGTGGCGATTTTAGCGACCATTACCGCGATAATGGTGTATTTTTTAGCACCTAATCAAGCCGTGCCCGCTGATGCGAGTCCCAAAAAAGAGCTACAAACCCTTAAAAATCGTGAAGTCTGGCTGACGCTAGGCATCGCGGCCATTGGCTTTGGCGGTATCTTCTGCGTGTATACCTATCTGGCTGAAACCTTAATCCAAGTGACGCAAGTCGAGCCGTTTAAGATCCCAATCATGATGGCGGTATTTGGTATTGGCGCAACACTTGGGACCTTAGTGTGTGGTTGGGCGGCGGATAAGTCGGCCTTAGCGGCGGCGTTTTGGTCGTTAGTGTTAAGCACTGTGGTGTTGGCGATTTACCCGAGTTTGACCGGACATTACTGGGCGCTGATGCCCGTGGTATTTTTTGTCGGTTGTGGGTTAGGGCTTGCCACTATTGTGCAAGCCAGATTGATGGATGTGGCACCTGATGGACAGGCCATGACAGGCGCTTTAGTGCAATGCGCCTTTAATCTTGCCAATGCAATTGGGCCTTGGGTAGGCAGTTTAGTGATCCTGTCTGGACAAGGCATTGCCGCGACAGGTTATGCGGCGTCTTTGTTGTCATTGGGAGGACTGCTGATGTGGTGGTTGACCCACAGAGAAAGCCGTCGCGTCGTTACTCTAAACACAGCGAACTGCGCCGACTAGCGAGTGCTAAGGAAGAGACGCAGTGGTCATATTCTGCGTCTCGAATCCGCACATTTAGCCCCTTTGTATGGTGATATCGGCGATATAACCATGCTCTGTGGCAACTAAGGCTTGTTTGAGCATGCCTGCCGCTTCATCGGCGGACATAAAGCTTGAGGTATCTAAAGCCTTACCGCTACTGGGCCAAAAGCCTGTGTCCATGCCGCCGGGATACACGGCAATCAACTTCATTGGGCTTTGTTTAAGCTCTAATCGCACCGACTCGATAAATCCCCGTACCGCCCATTTTGCCGCGCAGTAAGTGGATTCTCCCGCCTTGGCGGCCAGTGCTGCGGTGGACATGACCACAACCACAGTGACCGCTTGATCTTTATAGCGTTTAACTAATTCCCGCACTAACAAAATCGTCGAGGTGACATTGTTATTGAGCAGGCTTTGGATATCGCTGGCGGTTTGGGTTTCAATCGCTCCAAAGTAGCCGCTGCCCGCGCAGTGGATCACGGTTTTAGGGGCTTGCGTTAGGCCATCGAACAGGGCTTCGAGACTCGATTCACTGGCGAGATCGGCGGTGATAGCAGCGATCGTTTTGTTGGAGAAGGGCGTTAATGCATTGGCGACGGTTTGCAGGCGCTCGGCATGGCGGCCTGTGAGTGTCAGTGCTTCATTCTCTTTGGCGTAGAGCGATGCGAGCGCCGCGCCTAAACCACTGCTGGCGCCGGTAATTAATATCATAGTGACCTCGGTTAATGCTGTCTTGGCTTGAAAACCGCATCTTAAACTCAAGTGTGCTTCAATTCATGGGAAGACGAGCGGTTAGATTAAGGTAAATAGCGGCTGATCGAATGCCACTTCATCGCCGTCTTTGGCCCAAATAGTGCTGACCACGCCATCGCGCTCGGCTTGGATGGGATTCATCATTCTCATCGCTTCGATAATGCAGATCACTTCACCTTGGCTCACTCGTTGACCCACTTTAACCAGCGGCACATCATCGAGTTCTGCCGCCGCGTAAAAAATGCCGACCATAGGTGAGACTTGTACAAAACCTTCTGTACTTGGCGAAATGCCTGTTTGTTTTGCCTGTTCACTCAAAGGCGCGACTCTTGCTCTGGGTAGTGTTTGCTGTGATTGCATATTGGCTGGCATAGGGCTGTAGCGGGTGATGCGAATTGATTCTTCACCTTCGGTGATCGCCAGTTCTGCTATGTCAGATTCTTGTACTAACTCAATGAGTTTTTTAATTTTACGAAGATCCATTGCCATTTATCTGCCCTTGCAAAGCACGCTATTGAATAGAATTTACTGTGGCTGGTTGAGCCGCTTAATGGCCGCCGCCAGCGCAAACTCATAACCCTGTGAACCGAAACCGCAAATCACGCCTATCGCCTTATCGGAAAAATAGGAATGGTGGCGAAAGGCTTCACGGGCGTGCACATTGGATAAATGCACTTCAAAAAAAGGAATTGCCACGCCAAGCAAGGCATCACGCAGGGCGACGCTGGTGTGAGTAAAGGCGGCGGGATTGATAATAATCATCTGGGCATCGGTCGCGTGAATCGCATTGATTAGCTCAAATTCGGCGTTGGACTGAATATGTTCGAGCTCAACTCCCGCCTGTTGTGCTTGCAGGTTTAACTCCGCCACTATGTCGGCTAAGGTCTGATGACCGTAAACGCTGGGCTCGCGGCGGCCTAAGAGGTTGAGATTGGGGCCATTGACGAGCAAAATTTTGTGACTCATTGCGCTTTCCTTTACGACATGCCTTGGGATTAATGCTGGGATTAAAGTTGGAAAAATTTATTTCAGTTTTCTACATAGGCCACTAACTTAACCTGTTCAAATCGATTTTGCATTATCCGTTAGTCGATTGTGTGCGAGCTGATCATGTGCGAGCCGATTATACCTTTGACATCTTGTGCCATTGTTGGCTGGGTTCAACTGCGGTTATTTCTCTGGTACTGAGTTAGCAATTGCCTAAGTTGGCTGTCAGTTGAGTTCATTGTCACCTAAGTTAACTATCATCTAAGTTAATAGTCACTCTTCTGTTGACGCATGGCCTTAGTGGCACCTTTTTGTTTCTTGGTCTCTAATCGTCGCGTTTGGCTGCCTTTAGTGGCGCGGGTGGGGATGCGTTTTTTCTGCACTTCACCGACACTGGCAACCAAGGCGATAAATTGCTCCAAGGCGGTTTGGCGGTTGGCATCTTGGCTGCGGCTCGCTTGGCATTTGATAATGATTTTGCCGCTTTTAGTGATGCGGTGATCCGCCTTGTTGAGTAAGCGTTCTTGGTAAAACTCGGGTAATGATGAGCTTTTAATATCGAAAATCAGCTGCGCAGCGGTGGACACTTTATTTAAGTGCTGGCCGCCTGCACCACTCGAACGGATAAATTGCCACTCGATTTCATTTTCCTGAAGTTCCACACGGTTTGAGATTTTTATCATGGCAAACTTAGGCATTTTTCAGCATGGATTGAGAAGCCATCAATAATGACTTATGGCTTTCCAATAGATTTGTTATCATCGGGCGCATTCTTTGCCGCTGCATTGGCTAAAGCCATTGCCTGCAAAAGTGTTCTCGATTCGGAGTGCCTCTATGTTATGCCAAATCCCCGATATTGCTAAGGGTGTTATCAGTCTTTTTGCCAGTGGCCGACTATCCTCCACCGATTATCGGACCCGTTTACAGCCTGCGATTAAGAGTTATCGTAAGGATTGGGGCCAAGTTTGCCTGTATATTGAGGCGGATGTGTTACTCGAAGGCTGGGAATTTGAGTCGCTGACCGGTAGTGGTGAAGTCCAGTTACCGAATTTTGAAGCCTTAGTATTTGTGGGTGGCCCTGATTGGGTAGGAAATGCGGTGCGCTTACTCGGGCCATTTATGCAGGGCGAAGTGGCTTGGTTTCCACTCGAACAGAAAGCCAAAGCGATTGCTTGGATCACTAAGCGTTCGAATATTTAATGGTCTAATTTAGGCCATATTTACAAGGAATTAAGTATGTCATTATTGAAATCGGGCTCTTTTTCTTCACTGGCAGTTTCTAAGGTCAGTGCGATTGCGTTAGTCTTGGCATTTACCGCTGGACTGAGTGCCTGCGCGCCAGAAGTGGGCAGTGATGCTTGGTGTAAACAGATGAAAAATAAGCCGTCTGGCGATTGGACTGCTAACGAAGCCGCTGATTACGCTAAGCACTGTGTATTTAAATAAGTGTTGCGTGTTTAAATAAGCACAGGGTGTTTAAGTCAGCGTTAGCCTTTAGAGATCACAGCTTGAAAGACTTTGCTTGCGAGCTGTGAACTTATGTTTATCATACGGGTCAGATGTTCCGTTATCCGTTATCCGTTATCCGTTATCCGTTATTTGCTATAGGTGATATTTGAATTCTACCGCTAAGCCATTTTTTACTCGAATGGTGACCCTACTGATAGCCATTATCGTGCTGCAATTTGCCGGCGCGAATTTGGGTGCGCATCAGTTACATGCGGGCAATGGTGCGGAAGAAGCTGAGAATCATCCCCATCTGCAATTTAGTGCTCAAGTGACCACTTTGGCCCAATGTGTCGATTGCGTTTGCCCAAGTGAGCAAGCCCTAGGCTTTGCGGACTCCACGGGTGTCACCAGTAATCACGCGGGTGAAAACCAAAGCAACGGATTTCATTCCCACTTAGTCAAAACCACTGAAATACAAGATTTTGACCTATGCCTCGACTGCCAATGCCATGGCGGTCATGTGGCGCTGTTATCTCAGGCAGTGAGTCAGCCTGTACAGGCGTTAGAAAGCGTCTATCTGCCTACCGATGTATCCTATTTCCCGCCTGAAAATTTACCTAAATACCGACCTCCTATCGCTTAATTCTCCAATATTCGGCTTATTTCTCGGCCTAGGACGATTGATTCATCTGATTGGATCTCATTCTATTTTGCCGCGTGATAAGCCCGTTATGTTCATCTCCCAAAAGATACGCTTGAACTGATGCTCGCAGCGTTAACTGTTGGAGCCGTCATTGGCTTTTGAGCCGTTACTGTATTGCTTGGCGGGATGATTCGATCGGCGCTTATTTGCCATGCCCAGAACGATATGATTGCTTTGCATTGAGCTATTTAAATGAAGCTCACATCTAGCCGTTTCGCTTGGGCGCAAAAGTCAGCCGATCCACATTCGATATTGTTAGGATTTGCGATGAAAAAAACGATTCTCGCCCGTACTTTAGTTTGTCTGTTTAGATCGGGCTTGTTTAGCTGCGGGTTAGTATTGGCTGCCGGATTGCTAGCCTTTGCCCTCGCGGCAGAAAATGACTCTCTTGAAGTCAATGTCCTTGAAGTCAAGGTCCTTGAAGCCAAAGCCTCTGAAGCTAATGCCCCTGACATCAATGCCTCTGAAGTTGAGGCATTTAAGGCGCAATCACTGGGCTTACCCGCCAAAGAAACCGACACGGCACATGTCAACTTTGGCCAATGGTTGCCTGAGTTACTCACACAGTTCAATCAGTTACCTGAAGTTCAGGCGCAACTTGTAAGGCAGCAACAGGCCAAACTGGCCATTCAGGCGGCAGATCGCGCTGTGTATAACCCAGAACTTGGGCTTAATTATCAAAATGCTGATACAGATGCCTACAGCTTAGGGCTGAGCCAAACCCTCGATTGGGGCGACAAGCGCGGTGTGGCGACACAGCGTGCCGAGCTTGAAGCGCAAATCCTTTTAGCAGACATAGGGTTAGAGCGTAGCCAAATGTTGGCCGAACGCTTACTGGCCTTGGCAGAACAGGCGCAAAGCCGTAAGGCGCTGACCTTTGCCGAGCAGCAATTAAGGTTCACCAAGGCGCAGCTCAATATTGCTGAGCAGCGATTGGCGGCGGGGGATTTATCCAACGTTGAGCTGCAATTGATGCAACTCGAGTTAGCAACTAACACCGCCGATTACGCCTTAGCTGAGCAGGCGGCCTTAGTGGCCGACGGCAAAGTGATTGAGTTACTTGGAAATAATAATTTTGCTTTTAGCGAGTTTATTAAGGAGATCCATGTCTTTGTGGCTCAGGCTAAGCAAGCGCCAGCAGCCGAGTTGAGCACCTTAACATCCACTTTGCCGGCTCTGGCTAGTGCCTATCAGCAAGTGCTGCTGGCGCGAGTCAATGCCATGCAAGTCAAGGCCGATACGTCAGCAGACCCGACCATTAGTCTAGCCGCCGAAAAGGAAGGTACGGACAATAAACTTGGGGTTGGTGTGTCGATTTCTCTACAAGTTCGCAATAACTACAGTGAGTTACAGGCCGTAGCCGATAAGGGAATCGCGATCGCCGAGCAAGGCTATCTTGCCCGTGAGCGAGTACTTACCGCCAAGCAGAAACAATTCCTCTATGCGTTACCGCGTTTGCTTGAGCGTTACCAAGACTGGCGCGAGTTAGTGCAAGTGTCAGGTGCTAAAGCGGCTAAATCCTTAAGCCAACAATGGCAGGCGGGGGATGTGAGTACCAGCGAGTACTTACAGAGTCGTCGGCAGTTAGCCGCCAGTTATTTGGTGGGCTTAAACCTAGAAACGGCTATCTATCAGAGCTGGTTAACGTGGATGGGCGAAAGCGGCCAGCTTATGCCTTTTATCGAAAAGCTAAATGCAGCCCCTTCGATAACATCTAATGCCGCCGCACGTACAGTAAACCCATGAGGTCACAATAATGAATTCACATACTCACCCCGAAAATGTCCTTCAACTGGATGCTGTAACGACGTCTGAAAAACGTCGGTTTAACCTATCAAACATCGCGCTCGCATTATTCGTGCTGAGCACGCTGGCATTTCTCGCTCAGCCTGTATTGGCTGGCGGTGATCACGCACCCGTCGTTAAGGAAAGCGGCGATTCGGTAACGCAAACGGCGCCGACGGATGAACACGGCGAACAGGCGTTGAAATTGACCGAAGCGCAGCAAGCTTTGGCGGGGATTAGCTTGTTACCTTTGTCGAGCGATAGCTTGAACCTAGCCAATTTGAATCTCGATATTAGGGCGACGGCGACCTTAGTGGTGGATCGCGATCGAACCGCGACCCTTGCGCCGCAGCTCGATGTGCGTGTGTTGGCGCGCCATGTGGTGCCGGGACAAGAAGTGAAAAAAGGTGAGCCTTTACTTACCTTGGGTGGCGCAGCCGTTGCGCAGGCACAGGCGGACTACATTAATGCCGCTGCCGAATGGAGCCGAGTCAAACGCATGAGTGAAGGTGCGGTTAGCGTCAGTCGGCGGATGCAGGCGCAGGTGGATGCCGAACTTAAACGGGCGATTTTAGAGGCAATTAAGATGACGCCTGCGCAAATTCGTGCACTGGAATCGGCACCCGAAGCCATAGGCAGTTATCAACTCTTAGCGCCAATTGACGGCCGAGTGCAGCAGGATATCGCCATGCTAGGTCAAGTGTTTAGCGCGGGCACGCCCTTAATGCAACTGACCGATGAATCCTATTTATGGGTTGAGGCGCAGTTAACCCCAACTCAAACTACGCATATCCAGGTTGGCAGTTCAGCTTTAGTGCAAGTAGGGGATAAGACGTTGGCGGGCAAGATCATAGGTCGCTCCCATGAACTCGACAGCGTAACGCGCACCGAGCAAGTGCTGGTGAGTATGCCCAATCCTGATCATGTGTTGCATGCGGGGCAATTTGCTGAATTGTACTTTGCTGGCTCTACTACCGATCCAAACAGCAGTGGCATAGTGCTGCCCGATGCAGCGTTGACCCGTGGCGGCGATGGCGATTGGCAGATTTTTATTCAAGATGAGGATGGCTTCGAGTCCATTGAGGTAGAAGTGGTGCAGCGTCAACGTGGCCTGAGTCTAGTGCGTGGACCTGAGCTTGAAAAAGCCCAACAGGCACAGCTCAAGGTTGTGGTGGCTGGCGCGTTCTTCTTGGCATCCGAGCAGGCGAAAGCGGGCTTTGATATTCACGCCCACTAATATGAGCGCCCTCATTTTGGAGATTTTCTATGTTGCAAAAGTTAATCGAAGCCGCGATTAAAAATCGGCTGTTAGTGGTATTGGCTCTGCTCGCCGTGATTGTGGGCTGTGTGGCCATGCTACCAAAGTTGAATCTCGATGCCTTTCCTGATGTGACTAACGTGCAAGTGACCATCAATACTGCGGCCGAAGGCTTAGCTGCAGAAGAGGTGGAAAAACTTATCAGTTATCCGGTGGAATCGGCCATGTACGCCTTGCCAGCCGTGACTGAGGTGCGCTCGTTATCGCGTACTGGCTTGTCGATTGTGACTGTGGTATTTGCTGAGGGGACGGATATTTACTTCGCCCGTCAGCAAGTGTTTGAACAGTTACAGGCGGCGCGGGAGATGATCCCAAGCGGCGTTGGAGTGCCGGAAATCGGCCCGAATACTTCGGGATTAGGGCAGATTTATCAGTATATTCTGCGTGCAGAACCTAACTCTGGCATTAATGCCGCCGAGCTGCGTAGCTTAAATGATTATCTGGTGAAGTTGATATTGATGCCCGTGGGCGGCGTGACAGAAGTCTTGTCTTTTGGTGGCGATGTGCGCCAATACCAAGTGCAGGTCGACCCGAATAAACTGCGTGCCTATGGCTTGTCTATGGCGCAGGTGACCGAAGCGCTAGAGAGCAATAACCGCAACGCTGGCGGTTGGTTTATGGACCAAGGCCAAGAGCAACTTGTGGTGCGCGGCTATGGCATGTTGCCCGCAGGAGACGCGGGATTGGCGGCGATCGCGCAGATCCCTCTGACCGAAGCCAGCGGTACGCCAGTGCGTATTGGCGATATCGCTCAGGTGGATTTCGGCAGCGAGATCCGTGTCGGGGCAGTGACTATGACGCGCCGCGATGAATCTGGCCAAGTGCAAAATCTCGGTGAAGTGGTGGCTGGTGTCGTGCTCAAACGCATGGGGGCAAACACTAAGGCGACGATTGACGATATTGGTGCGCGGGTGAGCCTTATTGAGCAGGCATTGCCCGATGGCGTGTCCTTTGAGGTGTTTTACGACCAAGCGGATCTGGTCGATAAGGCTGTGACCACAGTGCGCGATGCGCTGCTAATGGCCTTTGTGTTTATCGTGGTGATCTTGGCGTTGTTCCTCGTCAATATCCGTGCGACCTTGTTGGTGTTGCTGTCGATTCCAGTGTCTATCGGGCTCGCGCTTATGGTGATGTCCTATTATGGTCTGTCGGCAAACCTGATGTCGCTCGGCGGCTTAGCAGTGGCGATTGGTATGTTAGTCGATGGCTCTGTGGTGATGGTAGAGAATATTTTCAAACACTTAACCCAACCGGATCGCCGCCATTTACCTGAGGCGAGGGCGCGTGCCGATGGTGAGGACGATCCCTATCACAGTGAGGAGGATGGCGCTAAAGCCAGTGGTGATGTCAGCGAATCGAATATGGTTATTCGGATAATGCTCGCGGCAAAAGAGGTGTGTAGTCCAATCTTCTTCGCCACCGCCATTATTATCGTCGTATTTGCGCCGCTGTTTGCACTCGAAGGCGTTGAAGGCAAGCTGTTCCAGCCGATGGCGGTCAGTATTATTTTGGCTATGATGTCGGCGCTGCTGGTGGCGCTGATCGCCGTGCCAGCCCTTGCCGTGTATCTGTTTAAGCGCGGTGTGATGCTTAAACAAAGTGTTATTTTAGCGCCACTGGATGCCGCTTATCGCAAGTTACTGACGGCAACGCTTGCTAGGCCAAAGGTGGTGATGCTCAGCGCCTTGGTGATGTTCGGCTTGAGTCTATTATTGCTACCAAGGCTGGGTACCGAATTTGTGCCTGAACTGGAGGAAGGCACGATTAACTTGAGGGTGACGCTGGCACCGACGGCGAGTTTAGGTACTTCGCTTCAAGTAGCACCTAAGCTTGAGGCTATTTTGCTAGCATTTCCCGAGGTGGAATATGCCCTGAGCCGCATTGGTGCACCTGAATTGGGCGGCGATCCCGAGCCTGTGAGTAATATTGAAGTCTATATTGGCTTGAAACCGATAGCAGAGTGGCAGTCGGCAAGCTCGCGTTTGGAACTGCAACGCTTGATGGAGGAAAAGCTCAGCGTGTTCCCTGGACTCTTGTTGACCTTTTCGCAGCCGATTGCGACTCGGGTAGATGAATTACTTTCGGGGGTAAAAGCCCAGTTAGCGATCAAAATCTTCGGCCCAGATTTAGCAGTATTGTCACAGAAAGGCCAAGCGCTTACCGATCTTGTCGCGAAAATCCCCGGTGCCGTGGATGTGTCGCTTGAGCAAGTGAGCGGTGAGGCGCAATTAGTCGTGCGCCCCAAACGCGAGCTATTGGCGCGTTACGGCATCAGTGTCGATCAAGTGATGAGCCTCGTCAGCCAAGGTATTGGCGGCGCGAGTGCAGGGCAAGTGATCGATGGCAATGCCAGATACGACATCAATGTGCGACTCGCGGCCGAGTTTCGCCAAAGCCCTGATGCGATTAAAGACTTATTACTCAGTGGTACAAATGGCGCCACAGTGCGCTTAGGGGAAGTCGCCAGCGTCGAAGTGGAAATGGCGCCGCCGAATATTCGCCGTGACGATGTGCAGCGCCGTGTTGTGGTGCAGGCCAACGTGGCGGGGCGCGATATGGGCTCGGTTGTAAAAGATATTTATGCCCTAGTGCCAAAGGCGGATTTGCCAGCGGGATATACAGTGATCATTGGCGGCCAGTATGAGAATCAGCAGCGAGCGCAGCAAAAGTTGATGCTAGTGGTGCCGATTTCTATCGCCTTGATTGCCTTGTTGTTGTACTTCTCCTTTGGTTCATTCAAGCAAGTGTTGCTCATCATGGCGAACGTGCCCTTAGCTTTGATTGGCGGCATAGTGGCCCTGTATGTCAGTGGCACTTATTTATCTGTGCCTAGCTCTATTGGCTTTATCACTCTATTTGGGGTAGCGGTGCTCAACGGTGTGGTGCTGGTGGATTCGATTAATCAGCGCAGGCAAAGCGGCGAAGCACTCTATGATTGTGTTTATGAGGGCACGGTTGGGCGTTTACGGCCGGTATTGATGACGGCACTGACCTCGGCCTTAGGTTTGATCCCGATTTTATTGTCATCGGGTGTCGGCAGTGAGATCCAAAAGCCCTTGGCAGTGGTGATTATCGGTGGCTTGTTTAGCTCGACGGCGCTGACCTTACTCGTCTTGCCGACCTTGTATCGCTGGTTATATCGCGGCGATAAGCGCATTGATGAGCTCGGTTAATCACAAGTAAGCCGTCATCGTGGGCAATAACTTGTTATGTTTCGGGTTATTGCCTTCGTTGTAGACAGGGTTATCACATTGACTAAAACTCTAAAAATCAGTGAGCTAAAGAGTGATAGATGGGCTAGTCTTAGAGTCGACATTAAGGACATTCATTTCTGGAGAACATTATGATTGCGGTAATTTTTGAAGTCATCCCGACAAAGGAAGGGAAGGAAGAGTATCTGCACGTGGCGGCTGAAATGCGCCAATATTTAGAAGGCCGCAAGGGATTGATTTCGATCGAACGTTTTCAGAGCCTAACCGACGATGGCAAAGTACTGAGCCTGTCGTTCTGGGAGGACCAAGCTTCCATCACCCAATGGCGTAATCAGATGGCCCACAGCATTGCTGAGCAAACGGGTATAGTGCCCTGTTTGTTTAACTCTTATCGCATTCGGGTGGCAGAAGTAGTGCAAGATTACAGTGAAACTGTGCATGTTGAAGCTGAGTAATCACTTATCTCGCTGATGTAAAAAACAAAACCCATCTCTAGAGATGGGTTTTTTATGCGTGACACTCAAGTTTGAGATTATTTTTCTTGTTGAGCTTTCAATAGATCGCGGATTTCAGACAGCAACTCTTCTTCTTTGGTCGGTGCTGGTGGCGCTTTAGGCGCATCTTCTTCCTTGCGTTTTAGGGTGTTAATGGCTTTTAAACCCATAAAAATGGCGAAGGCGATAATCGTAAAGTCGATAATAGTCTGAATGAATTTGCCATAGGCAATGACCACAGAAGGCGCATCGCCTTGAGCTGCCTGTAGCACTATGCTCAAATCACTAAAATTCACGCCGCCTAGGATGATGCCAATTGGTGGCATGATGACATCGGCCACGAAGGACGAGACGATTTTGCCGAATGCGGCACCTATGATAATACCAACGGCCATGTCGATCACATTGCCACGGGACGCAAAAGCCTTGAACTCTTTAATTAAGCTCATTAGGTTTCCTCCAAAATTGAGATTAAATGTTAAATTTTATTGTGCAAACTGTATCAGGAAAACCTAAGGTCTTTTGCAGCCTGTTACCTTGCCAAGCTTATAGGGGCTTATGGATTAAGGCAATTCTGACATAGAGGATTTATCCTCAAGGCAATGATTTACACTTTACAAAGTAACAATTGTTACTGTTTGGGGTATTCGATTTATTCATCTAGATCGGCATGGCCGATAAAATCAGGGACTTCTAAGACTTGCGATCCCCAACGTTTAAATAGGGAGCTATAGATGAATTCGATAAAGACGCGGTATTTTCGCGGTAGATACGCCCGCTGTGGATAGCTAAGCACTACCTTAGTTTGCACCATTGGATAGTCATCTAGTAGCGGGATTAAATCGCCCTTTTCTAATGCGACTTGGGCTATGATGGACGGCACCGCTGTGATCCCAAGCCCCGCAATGGCGGCCTCGCGAGCGAGGGTGACATTGTTTACCGTCAGTTGAGTCTTGGGCTCGGCGACAATCCAAGTTTTACCATCGAATAATTTCCACGCACCTTCGATATGCGCCGACTGCAAGCGAATCGCTTTATGTTTGGCTAAGTCCTGTGGCACCTTGGGCGTTCCATGGGCAGCTAAATAAGCTGGGCTTGCCATGAGCGATTTATGGGCGTTGACTAAGGCATAGCTTTGCAGGCGAGTGTCACCCGAATCGGCAATTTGAAATAACAGATCGATGCCTTCTTCTATTACATCGACCTTACGGTTGGTGAGTTCAGCCTCTATGGTGATTTCGGGATAAAGCGTTAAAAACTGCGCGAAAATAGGCCCTAAAAACAATTGGCCTAATTCAATTGGGCAGACAATTTTTAGATTGCCTTTAATCAATTGCTGTTGGGCGCTGAGCTGATTTTCAGCGCTCTGCAGATCGGTGAGGATCTTATTGATCCTGTTGTAATAACTCGATCCTGCTTCGGTGAGTTTTAGGGCTCTGGTGGTGCGAAACAGCAGTTGTGTGCCGGTATCGGCTTCGAGCTCGGCTATCTTGCGACTGACGGTTGCCTTAGTGAGCCCAAGGGCTTTGGCGGCACCCGTAAAGCTGCCTTGCTCGACCACTTGAGCGAAAATTTGCACGCGATTGAGATCCATCATTGTTACACCTGTGAAACAGTGGGTTAATTTTTTACTGACTAATAAACTTAGTGAGACAGTAGTACACTAGATATCACTAATCAAGGAGTCATTCATGTCCAAAAGTAAACTCATTATCGCCGTTCCACTGTTACTCGCTGCAGTTGCGGGAGGCGGTTATTACTGGTGGACACAGGTACGTTTTATCGAAACCACTGATAACGCTTATGTTGAGGCCGATATTTCCCATATCAGCGTGAAAGTGCCTGGCTACGTTGTGTTAAGCGATGTAACCGATAACCAGCATGTGCAAAAGGGTGAGTTATTAGCTCAGCTAGAAGATAACCAGTTTAGTGCCAAAGTGAGTCAAGCCGAAGCCTCACAGGCGAGTGCGAAGGCGGACTTGCAAACCTTAGCCGCAAAGGTGGAGTTGCAACGGGCGTTAATCACTCAAGCCAACGCAGGCGTGGTGGCGGCAAAGGCCGATAAAATACGGGCACAACAACAATTGAGCCGTTCGAAAAAGCTTAAAGTCAGTAATTACAGCTCCCAAGATGATGTCGACCAACTACAGGCCGGATTTGATTCTGCCGCCGCCCGTCTCGATGAAGCTCAAGCCGTGTTAGTGGCAAAGCAACGTGAGTTAGCGGTTTTTAATGCCCAATTAGATCAGGCGGGTTCAGTAGTAGAGCAGGCCGATGCGACTTTAGAACTGGCGAAAATTCAATTAAATGATACCCGCGTGACCGCACCTTTTTCTGGGGTGATTGGTAAACGTGGCGCTATGGTGGGGCAGTACGTGCAGCCCGGCCAAGCACTCTACAGTTTGGTTCCGGATGGGGCAGTGTGGATCACGGCGAACTTTAAAGAGACCCAGATCCAACATATGCAACCAGGACAGTCGGTGCAGGTCAGTCTCGATGCGTTTCCCGACAAAACCTTTATAGGTGTTATCGATAGTCTGTCACCGGCGTCCGGAGCCAAATTCAGTCTACTGCCGGCGGAAAACGCCACAGGTAACTTCACTAAAATCGTGCAGCGTATTCCCGTGCGTATTCGCTTAGATTTAACTGAGGAAGAAGCACACATGCTACCGGGCTTAAGTGCAGTCGTAAAAGTGGATACGGCATCTGAGTCATCAACATCGGCAATCGCTGCAAATACAGGTCGTTAGTATGAGCGCAACTGGCTCTATCACTGCGTCTGCCGATATGGAGGCGCAGGGCATCAGTGTACCTAGAAAGCCTACCGATTATGAGCGTGGCAGTCGCCGTTCATGGATTGCGGTATTTGGTGGTTTGATCGGCGCCTTTATGGCGATCCTCGATATTCAAATCACCAACGCATCGATGAAGGAGATTCAAGGCAGCCTTGGGGCAACGCTCGAAGAAGGCAGCTGGATTTCAACCGCGTATCTGGTTGCTGAGATGATCGCGATCCCGCTCTCTGGCTGGCTCAGCACAGGATTGTCGGTCAGGCGTTATCTGTTATGGACCACGGCTGCTTTTATCTTTGCTTCTGTGCTTTGCTCAATCGCGTGGAACTTAGAGGCCATGATCGCCTTTCGGGCGCTACAGGGCTTTTTTGGTGGTGCGCTTATTCCGTTAGCCTTTAGGCTTATTCTTGAGTTTTTACCCGATAACAAACGTGCCGTCGGCATGGCGTTATTTGGCGTGACGGCGACTTTTGCGCCTTCAATCGGCCCGACCTTAGGCGGTTGGTTGACCGAGCAATTTAGCTGGCATTATCTGTTTTATATCAATGTGCCACCGGGTTTGTTGGTGATGGCCATGTTGGCCTACGGTTTAGAGAAGCAGTCGGTCGTTTGGGATAAGCTGAAGAATGTCGATCTGGCGGGCATAGTCACTATGGCGCTGGGGATGGGTTGCCTTGAAGTGGTGCTCGAAGAAGGTAACCGCAAGGACTGGTTTGGTTCAGAACTCATTCGTAATCTGGCCATTATTGCCGTCGTGAATCTGGTGTTGTTTGTTTGGATCCAGTTAAGGCGTAAAGAGCCGTTAGTGAATTTGCGCCTGCTCGGTAAGCGTGATTTTGTGCTCTCCACCGTGGCGTATTTTTTACTGGGGATGGCACTATTCGGCGCTATTTACTTGATCCCGCTTTATCTATCACAAGTCCATGATTACACACCGTTAGAGATTGGTGGCGTGATTATGTGGATGGGATTTCCGCAGCTATTGGTCTTGCCCTTAGTGCCGAAATTGATGGAGCGCTTCGATAGTCGTTATCTCGCTGCCTTTGGCTTTTTAATGTTCGCCATTAGCTATTACATGAATAGCCAGATGACCGCAGATTATGCCGGACCGCAGATGATCGCCTCGCAAGTAGTGCGGGCATTAGGTCAGCCTTTTATTCTGGTGCCAATTGGAATGCTTGCGACCATGCATTTAAAACCCCATGAAAATGCCTCGGCATCGACGGTATTAAACGTGATGCGTAACTTAGGTGGTGCTTTTGGTATCGCGCTGGTGGCGACCCTGACTGACACTTTGTCGCGCGGGCATTTGGCTCATATTAAGGAATCTTTACCCGCAGTGAGCACACAAGCACAGGATTATTTAACCCAAAGCGCAAGCATGTTGCAGGCGGGAGGTTCTGATCCCTATACCGCCGCCGCGCAGGCGAAAGCTTTACTGGGCAAAACCATGAGTCAGCAAGCTTATATTCAGGCCTATAACGATGTGTTTTACATCATGGGCGCTCTGCTACTCATCGCCGTATTCGCTGTGCTGCTGATCCGTAAACCGACAGGGCCTGTGGCCCACGATGCCATGGTTGAGTAATAACGTTTTTCGTTATCCTGTTGTTGCCATAGATTTCCCCAGATCTATTGGTTTGCGCAACAGTTTTGCGCCTTAGTCCTCACGGATTAAGGCGCTTTTTTATGGTCTTTATGCTGTGGTAGACTCAAAGCTCTTTTTCGATGATTTGCAGAGGGATATCGTTTGCAGTGGCAAAATCTTACATTTAATCAATTAAATGCCAATAGGCTATACGACATATTGAAGCTAAGAGTCGATGTGTTTGTGGTAGAGCAGTCCTGTGCGTATCCAGAGCTTGACGATAAGGATAGGCACCCAGAAACCCAGCATTTATTCGGCTTATCGTCAGACGGGGAACTGCTTGCCTACGCGCGTATTTTACCGCCGGGGTTGAGTTATCCAGAGGCGAGTATCGGCCGTGTGGTGGTATCGCCAGCGGGTCGAGGCAAAGGGCTAGCCATGCCTTTAATGCAGCACGCCATCGAATCTGCACTGACGACATGGCCCGACGCGGGGATCCAAATCGGGGCTCAAGATTACCTCAAAGCTTTCTATCAAAAACTCGGCTTTGTCGCCTGCTCTGAGATGTACTTAGAAGATGGTATTCCCCATTTAGATATGCGCTACCAATCAGCATAAGCGGCTATCAATATGAGTTATCTACATCAATTATCAACATAAACGATCAACAAAATCTTGGCACATAAACATTCAATATTAAGCCAATAAGGAACTGAGATGTCGACTTCAACGGACTATAGAATCAATCAACAACAAATTGCCTGCGTGGCGAGTTTTCTGGCTAAAGAGGGCAAAACCGAAGCGCTAATCTCTGCGCTCGCGAGCCTTATTCCTGATACGCGCCGTGAAGCGGGTTGTATTCGTTACGAACTCAATGTGAGCCGTGATGAACCACGTCGCGTGACGTTTGTAGAGAAGTTTGTCGATATTGCCGCCTTTGATGAGCACTGCGCTAAAGATGCAATTCAACACTATTTCCACCAAGTGATGCCCGAATTAGTCGAGTCATACCATGTGGAAACCTATCATCAAGTGATTGTTTAGCCATGAGATAAACGATTAGGAGCTTGCAGTGTTGATTAATGCTATCGAGCCAGTATTTAGATCTCTATCCGAATGGATCTCATTGATACTGCAAGTGACTAATGGCCGCAGCTGGAACCATTGCACTTTAACTCTTTAGTGCTAAAAGGCGTATTAGGTAAGGATAAGGCGAAATTGCTGGCTTAAGTTGCATTTGTCATCAATGTACCTGGTATTTATCTACGACAAGAATGACAAGCTGGACTTTGATTGTTTGACTTCACTGGGATTAATAAAGCTGCCTTGCTACTTTGCTTAATTGAACCCATTTTAACTTCATCGCAGAGTGAGTTTTATATCCATTCCAATCTAAAAAGCCGAGTGGTTTATCACTCGGCTTTTAATATATCTTAGATATCGTTTTATTTAGTGAAAAACACTAATGTCCAAGGGACTACGTATGCTTGGAGTACTGTGATCACACCAATGAAAGTACAGAAAAATAGACTGTGCTTTAGCGTAAAGCGGAAAAGATCTGATTCTTTACCCGCCAATCCCGTTGCAGCGCAAGCAACGGCAATAGATTGTGGCGAAATCATTTTGCCCGTTACTCCTCCCGTAGTGTTTGCGGCGACTAATAACTCCGGTGTTACACCTATTTGGTTTGCTGTATTGGCTTGCAGCGCACCAAATAGGGCATTTGATGAGGTGTCTGAACCTGTTAAAAACACACCTAACCAACCTAAGAATGGCGAAAAGAAGGGGAATGCTACGCCAGTGCCTGCGAGCACGAGTGCTAAGGTTGAAGATAGACCTGAATAGTTTGCGACAAAGGCAAATGCTAATACTAATCCAATCGACAATATCGGGAATTTTAATTCAATTAAAGTGTCTTTAAAGGATTTCAGTGCATTACTTACTGACATTTTAAGGACCACAATTGAGATCATTGCTGCGATTAAAATGGCTGTTCCAACAGCGCCTAATAAATTAAGTTTATATATTGCTGCATAAGGGGTTTCCTTAGCGACAATAGGTGCACTTTTGATAACGAGATTATGTAAGTAAGGTACTTCAATACTGATAGTGGCAAAACTTAATGCCAGTTGTACATCTTTAAGACTCCACAGGGTTACAATCGCTGTGAGAATAATAAAGGGAGACCATGCTTTAAATATCTGGCTATTAGAAAAAGTAGATTTAGGGGTAGTAACTCTTTGTTTCATGCCTGAGAAAGTGAATATTTCTTTTGGTTGCCAGACTTTTAAAAATAACGTTAAACAAATTAGACTGACTAACGCTGAAGTAATATCGGGTAATTCGGGGCCGATAAAGTTTGAGGTTAAAAATTGGGTAATCGCAAATGAAACGCCTGCTACTAATGTTGCGGGCCAAGTTTGACGTATTCCCCTGATGCCATCCATCATTGCGATGAGCCAGAAGGGGACAATAATCGATAAAATTGGCAACTGACGGCCAGCGAGTTGTCCAATATGGAATGGGTCTAGTGATGAAACCTGACCTGCTACGATAATTGGGATACCCATAGCTCCAAAGGCGACGGGGGCCGTGTTTGCGATTAAACAAAGTCCTGCTGCATACAATGGATTGAATCCAAGCCCGACAAGTAACGCAGCTGTAATAGCAACAGGTGCACCAAAACCCGCAGCACCTTCGAGGAAGGCTCCAAATGAAAAGCCAACCAATAGCATTTGTAATCGTTGATCTTCCGTGACTGAGATGACTGACGAGCGAATAACCTCAAATTGACCTGTTTTAACGGTGATTTTATATAAAAATACTGCGGTAATAATAATCCAAGCAATTGGCCATAGCCCATAACTAAAACCATATATAGCAGAAGCAAGCGCGATACTAATAGGCATTTTGTAGGCGAGTATCGCGACTGCTAAGGCAATTAATAAGGTTAATGCCCCAGCGATATAGCCTTTAAGTTTTAACACAGTTAAGGCTAGGAAGAAAAACACAATAGGCAGTAAAGCAACCATTGCGGTTAGCCACAAGCTACCGAGTGGCGTGTATGTTTGGGTCCAGGTCATAGGGAGGTTTCCGTATTGTTATAATATGTTGATAAATCGTGTCGCAGCCGCAACATAGCAGATACTAGTGTTTAGTGATGTAGGATCAATCTTAAATGTTGCAATAAGTGATATGGGTCACGAGATGTGTGGATAAATGATGACGGGGAAATATCTAAATAATAATCAAGTAAAATATTGCCTGTTTTAGCTGTATTCACCAAGCATCTAATTTAGGTTTTATTAATATTGGTTGTGTTATCAAGATTATTTTTTGTGAGTCGTGAACTTAACTAGAGTATTGTGATTTTATGAAAAACTAGGCTGTACTGGTTTAGTTTTTTTTAGTGTTTATAACAGATGGTTTATAAATATTTTTTATCTTTAGATATAGAAATTAATAGCAATCAATGCAATGCAACTAATAATGCAGTTATCTTATTGTGGCCTGAATTGAGCTATAGATGTTGCCATACTCTTGTCTATGAGTTTGCATGGCTGGAAATTTACCTTGCTATATGTGGCTGCGAGTATGACAGTAGGTTGAATTTTTTAATTTTGCAGCACAGTTCGTTGAGGAAGTAACATGAAACAAGTCAAAGTATTAGGCAGTGGTTGCGCTAAATGTAGCAAAACCGCTGAGATGATTGCGGACATATCAGAAGAAATGGGCGTGGATGTGATTGTAAAAAAGGACACAGATCCTCAAAGCCTATTGAAATTTAAAGTGATGAAAACCCCAGCGGTAGTGATCGATGGTGAGCTCATACATAGCGGCTCAGTACCGACGCGCGATGAAGTTGAGGGGTGGTTAAGGGACTAGCTGTTGTAAATATAGGCTCATATTAGTGAGTTCGCTGAATAGTTGCACGGATTATGCTCGTTAGAAAGCGCTTAAGCTAAAAATGCACACCATTGTCATCCTGAATCCTTGGCAATGGTGGTGTAATATCATCAGTATACGATTAATGATATTAAATATAATGTGTTTAAAAACAATGCATTGATGCTTTGCGTAGTCATTTTATTATGGGGTTTTATTGGCAACGGTTTAGTCGGCATTGCATTATCTGGGCGAGTTTATTAAGTCTATGTCGTAGGAGATTGTTTGCAGATTTCGACTTCTTTTATCAGTATCACTGCTATGATTTTGATTCAGTAACCTCGTCAAGTTGCGGGATGAGTGCCAATGCAAAAGTGGCTTAGGGTATTAACACGTTTCTACAGTTGGTTATTTTTTACTGCACGTCTGTTTCGTTTAGGGCTTTTTCTAACGCTAAGTTTATTAGCTTTACCTTTATTTGCTGCTCAAACATCTCCCGGATTAACCCAAGTATTAACGCCCACTACGGATTGGAAAAACTCCGCTTATATCACCCAAGCATTTAGTGAAGTCGCCCTAAAAAATGAGTATGACCTTGCTAAACATAGCGTGCGTAAGTGGCGCATACCGGTACGAGTGTTTATTGAGCATCAAGTGGGTGATAAGGCGCTGCACACTCAATTAGTGTTGATGCACTTAACACACTTAGGCCAGATCACCGGCCTCGATATTCAACGGGTGGATACGCTCTCTGAGGCGAATCTGCACTTAGTGTTTACCCGTCAATCCCTATGGGCAGGTGAGGTGATGCGCTTAATGGGACCGAGCTCGGCGAAAAATGTCCATGGCTCTGTGTGTATGGCAAAGTTTGCTCTCAATTCACGGCAAGAGATTGAACGTGCTTGGATTATTATTCCTGTTGATCAAGCCAAAATGCACGGTAAGTTAGTGGCTTGCGTAGTGGAAGAGATTACTCAAGTGCTTGGTTTACCTAATGATTCAGAGAAAGTATTTCCCTCCATCTTTAACGACAAAACCCCGCAGGACTTACTCACCGGGCTTGATTTCATTTTGCTTAAATTACTCTATAGCCCAAGTATTAGCGCTGGAATGACGGCCGCAGAGGTCAAGCAGCCTTTGCAGATCTTGCTCGAACAATGGCTGCGCGATGGCACTATTGCTAACGCTGGCAAAACGGTACGTCAAGGTCAGTTGTACCCATTGTTAGGTTATTGATGACTAAGCATTACAGCTAAAGTTGACATTGCTCGCACGTGACTAATTAATCCTTTTTGTTTTAGGAATAAGGGCATAGTCTATCTTTATATGAGATAAACACCTTGGAGGGACACCATGCGAATGACATTGCAGTTTTTAGGGGCGACAGAGGAAGTGACGGGCTCGTGTCATTTACTCTCGGTTGATCATGAACACTTATTGCTCGACTGTGGTTTGATCCAAGGCGGTAAGTCTGATGAGTTGCGTAATTATGATCCCTTCGCATTTGATCCTGAGTCTATTTCTGCTGTCGTGCTTAGCCATGCCCATATCGATCATTCTGGGCGTTTACCACTCTTAGTCAAAGCGGGTTTTGATGGGCCTATCTACACCCATAAAGCCACGGCAGAGCTGTGCGCTATCATGCTCAAAGATGCGGCTATGCTGCAGACCCGCGATACCGAAAGAGTCAATAAAAAGCGTGCTAAACATGATCTTGAACCCCTAGAACCGCTATTCACCGTTGAAGATGCTGAACTCGCGATAACTCAATTTGTACCATTGGAATATGGTCAAGTGACTCGGGTTATTCCCCATGTGGATATTTGCCTCTCAGATGCAGGGCATATTTTAGGTTCCGCCTTAGTCGAGTTGTGGTTAGGTGAGGGCAAATCCCAGAAGAAAATCGTCTTCAGTGGCGATCTTGGCCGTGCAGGTATGCCGATTTTACGTAATCCTACCTTAGTGGATACGGCAGATTTAGTCTTAATGGAAAGCACCTATGGCAATCGTTTTCACCGTAGCTGGACGGATACCTTAGCCGAATTGAAAGCCATTTTTGCTAAGACAGTCAACGAGAGCCAAGGAAATATATTGCTGCCCGCTTTTTCGGTTGGACGAGCACAGGAGTTATTATATCTATTTCATTTATATGCTAAAGAATGGGATCTCGGCCGTTGGAAAATCTGCCTAGACAGCCCGATGGCAATTGAGGCGACACGCGTCTACGTTAATAATTATCCGCTGATGGATGAGGACTTTAAACGCTTTACCCGCCAACATCCTGGGCAGCATCCGCTGTTGTCAAATGTCGAATTTATCCAAACGACCGAAGAGTCGATAGCGCTGAACGACGTGCATAAGGGATTGATCATTATCGCAGGGAGCGGCATGTGTAACGGTGGACGTATTCGTAGCCACTTAGAGCATAATCTATGGCGCCCAGAATGTGATGTGATTATTTGTGGTTATCAAGCGCTTGGAACACCGGGGCGCGCCCTCGTCGATGGCGCTGAGGAACTGTCTATTCATGGTAACAGCATTAAAGTCGCGGCTAAGTTACACACAGTGGGTGGACTTTCAGCCCATGCGGATCAAGCAGAGTTATTACGTTGGTATCACCATTTTGAAGGCCAGCCGCCGTTAATTTTAGTCCATGGAGAACCCGAGGCGCAGCATGGATTAGTCGATGTGATTAACCAAGATCCTCAGACTAAACCAAAGGCTATAGCAATTGCGACCCAGGGTGATCGATTGGATTTAAATGCACTGCCGCAGTTAGTGTGGAAGCCTTAAAAGAGTTGAAAGTACAAGTTCAAAAGTTGGGTGGAAATGCCATTATCTTCTACACGTGTGGCAAAGTGAGTTATCCTGCCTGTGAGTTGTATTTTGAATGTAATGGTGAAGGTTTTTCTATCGAAGATTAGCGTTTAGTTTTATAAAAAGCTCACATAGTTGTGAGCTTTTTTATTTTAAATCAATCTAGTTACTGTATTAGTCCGAGTTGTTGTCAAATTCAGTATCATCGAGTAACTCAAAGGCGGGGACGACATTCGGTACGTCTTTAAATAAGCGAGTGAAATGGCGCTGTACACCTTTCAAATCGATTCCTGCTAAACCTGATGCAAAACCAAACCAAGCATAAAGGCCACTAAAGTTATCAAACATGGGCGGTAGATATTTAGGCGTAGTCAGAATGCCCTCTTGGCAAGCTTGGTATAACACGGGGATATCTTCAATCGCCAATTTACCGAGGAATAGCATAGGGATGAGTTCAGGAAGGCCTGAGGTGATGGCGCTGCGGATAAAGTTAATGTTTTCCACATAGCCACGCACATAGGAAATATCCTTAGTGAAGAAACTGCCGCCTTCCACCATACCACCACGGAAAACCCTTTGGGTGACACGGTAACTGTCTGTCGCACTTAGATTCAATCCTCTGAAATAATTGAATACCTCTATAAAGTCAGCACCATTTTCAGCCATATCGACCGCTGCAACACGGTCACTAATTCGCCGAGCTCGCCCCGGATTTGAACTTAGCGTCAGCATTTCCAGTAAAACGGCTAGACCTTCTTGGGTTGCTGCTACGCGCGGAGAACCGACACTGAGCCAAGTGGCGTGGGGTTGAGCTCGGCCGTTTAGCGTCGTGCCGACATGCACCCAACCTTCGTGAACTTCATATACATTAAGATCCGATTCGCTGAACATTGCTTTGCTATTAAGCTTAACGGTATCGCCACCGACTGCAGCGTCAGAGACGATACCGTCACTAAGGCGTACACGCATATCATCGCTATGGAAGTACTTTTCTAAACGTTGGCTGAGCACGTTAACCGCTTCTGGCGCGCTAATAATTTTAGGGTGATGTTTATTCATGTGCCTCGCCGCGGGCAGCGAGAAAATGTAGCTGAGTTTATCGCCTAACTGGCGCAAGGTATGGCGATCGCCATGCAGTTTATGGCTAGCACTGCCGTACAATTCTTGGCTGAGCTTACCAAAGGTTGGCGTGCCTCTGTTCCCCAACATATCAATGACAAGGCGATACTGATCGACGTTTGCCACTAATATTTTTCCGAGTTTGTCTCGTTTACCCAAACGTCTATGGATGTCCTGCTTTAGGGAGGCTAGCTCAGCTTGGGTTTTAACAGGATCAAAAGGTAAAGCAATGTTTTGATAGAACTCTTGCTTGATAGCTGGAAGTACCGTGCCCTTATTGGAGAGAAAACGTTCCTCCATTTCCCGCGGCCATTTAATGGCATCTAAGATTTTTATTGGCGTTTGAATGCGAATTAATTCATCGGAAAAACGGCGTAGATCTTGTTGATATTGGGCTAACGACTCAGACATTCCCGTATATCCTGCAGGTAATTTCAGCGAGAGAGATGCGGCTAATCATAGCCTTAAACCTCATTTATTCATATTGATTCGCAGGCTAGCTGAGAAAATATACCGATTAAATAAATTAGCTGTTATCGATTTTGTGAATCATTTTGGTGCACTTGTTACAATTCTAGTGCTATGTCTATGGGACATAAATAAGTAACCATCTGTTTAATAATATTTTATTGATATGACATGAAAGCTGCTTTGTTCTTGATATAGAAATAGATTGATTGGAGCAAAACATGACAGCGATGAGTTATTTGACTGTGCTAAGGCTGAATGCTTGTTAATCAAAACTCAAGCTGATAGAAGTGGTAAAAATGACCGTGATGACGCGATATTAAATCTGGAGGTTAGTGAGCTAAAGCAGAGTCACACCCAGCACTGTTGGCTGGGTGAGATATTCGATTTTAGTGGGCCAAAACTCAGTGAGTTCGAAACAAATGATCACCGACTGAGATCATCATCCCATCATTTTGACCACTAGATAGCGAGATAGAATTGGCTAGAAAAAATCGTCATCTCCTAATGCACGTTTTAACTCCGCCCGCTCGAGGTAGTCTTCTAAACGCTTTTTGACTTCGCGTCTATGCTGCATTGCCTCGGCGGCTTTGCTGTTTCTTGGTGTGGTCATTGCCTCAAGTTCAGTATCGTTGGGCACGACTTCAGTAATATGAGCCATAACGAATTCCTCTTGTTGTTCCTAACGACTTTCTAACTAAAAATAGTATGGTAGAAAAGCAAATAATTTTGTGAGTTAGGGTGAAAAATTCTTCCCGTGAGTCGGATGATTCAGCTTACCGCTGTTTTGCGTAGGCACTAGACTGCAATTGAATATTTGATTAATTTAGTTTTTGCTTATTTTGTGATTAAGAGCACGGTATCGTCATAGATATATTCGCGTTAATTCCGAGTTAAATAGTAGGATAAACTTGAATTTAGTCATAATTACAACAACACTTGTACCTGTGTTTGTTGTTAATCGTTTGCTAGGGAATTGGCTTACATGGACAAGGATCAGTTTTCTAAATCACTCCCCCCATCTAATAATATCTACTTTAGCGTGCTGAGCTCTAGCTGGCTGATGATAGTGGCTGCCTTACTTTTCATGGGGATCTCTTGGTATGTGCTTGAGCAATATCTTAGGGATAGAGGTGAAGAGCGTTTCGAAAATAGCGTTCAAGAATTAACAGAAGCCGTGAATCGCAGAATGCTTGCCTATGAGCAAGTCTTACGTGGTGGCGTTGGCTTATTATTATCCTCGAGTAATGTGACACGTCAGGAATGGCAAACTTATGTCATCAATGCTCATTTATCTGAGTATTACCCAGGTTTTCAAGGTTTTGGCTATGCTCAGTTACTTCAACCTGAAGCATTAAGTGCGCACATCCAACAAGTTCAAGCTGAAGGTTTTAAAGACTATAAAGTTTACCCAGAAGGAACGCGTGATCAGTATTGCGTGATTGTGTACTTAGAACCCTTTGATTGGCGTAATCAAAGAGCCTTGGGTTATGACATGTGCTCCGAGTCTAATCGATATAAAGCCATCACTCGCGCTATTACCACTGGACTGCCGACAGTTTCTGGCAAAGTCGTATTAGTTCAAGATACTTCTGATGATGCGAAAGCGGGCTTTTTAATGTATTTACCGCTTTATCAAGGCACCACAACAACAGAGGCTGAGCGTAAACAGCACGTGTTTGGACTTGTGTATGCAGCGTTTAGGATGGATGACCTCATGCAAGGGATTATGGGGGAGCGATTCTCAGGCTTGAAACTTGCCATTTATGAAAGTCCGCAGGCAAGCGCTGACAGTCTAATGTTTACCAGCAGCAAAGTGGCCCCGAATGAGCAGGATGTGTTTTATCACTCACAGACTGACTTAGTTGGAGGGCAGTTGTGGCGCTTAGACATTTCATCACAATCGCGTTTTATCTCGAGAGCGGAACAGACCCAAGGTATGTGGCTCCAATTTATCGGTTGTGGTTTTATTTTGGCATTGTTTTACTCAGTGTTAATTATGGCGCGTAATCGATATAAGGAGTCTTTACTGACTTCAGAGTTAATTGCTAACGAAAAACGCTTTAGATTAGTAATTGAAGCCTCTCCAAGTGCGCTATTTATGGTGGATAAATCTGGATTTATTACTTTAGTGAATACCCATGCTGAACGTTTGTTCGGCTATACCAGAGACGAGTTACTCGGTCGTTCCATCAATATGTTATTGCCCGAAACCCTAAGGGATGCTCATCAGCAGCACATGAGTAACTATTTAGTGCAGCCTATTGCGAAAAATATGTCGATGCGGGATGACCTGTTTGGCTGTTGTAAAGATGGCAGTCGACTCGCAATTGAAGTGGGGTTGACGCCTATTCATTTTAGTAATGGCATTTCTATTCTCGCGACAATTAATAATGTCTCTGAACGTAAACGCATTGAAGTTCAGCGTGCAGAACATATGCTTGAGCTTGAGCGTATCAATCAAGAATTAGACAGGTTCGCCTATATTGCTTCCCATGATTTGAAATCCCCCTTACGTGGTATCGAGCAGCTAACCTCTTGGTTATCAGAGGATTTAGTCGATAACACCAATGAAAATGTACAGAAATACCTAGGGCTTATCCAAAGTCGTATTCATCGAATGGTGTTATTACTCGATGGACTATTGATGTTTTCTCGGATTGGTCGTGTTGATACCGAAACTACTGAAGTGAAAAGTCGGCAACTGGTTGAAGACATGTTTGCGCTCGTCGCGCCGCCACAGGGATTTGAATTAGTCCTAAAAGGTGAATTTCCAAATTTTTATACCGTAAGACCATTGTTGGAATTAGTTATACGAAATTTAATCAGTAACGCCATAAAACATCATGACTTAGGTACAGGTGTGATTACGGTTTCATGTGAGGCGGTTGATCAGCAGTATCGATTCAGTGTGATAGATGATGGTCCGGGGATATCAAGCTCATATCATGAAAAAGTCTTCGAGATGTTTCAAACACTTAAACCAAGAGATGAAGTTGAAGGCAGTGGTTTAGGCTTATCACTTGTGAGGAAAACGGTTGAAAGTTTAGGTGGAGAGATTCAGCTCAAATCGCAGGGCCGAGGTTGTTGTTTTTGCTTTAGTTGGCCTAAGAAAATAGTGAAAAAGGAGCTTCTATGAGCGCAGCAAATCACTATCAACAGGTCACCATTTTATTGGTTGATGATGATGACGTGGATTACATGGCCGTGCAGCGGGCGATGAGACAATTGAGGTTACTCAATCCCTTAGTGCGTGCTCGGGATGGGATTGAAGCATTAACTATTCTAACTAGTTTAGACACGATCAAAGGTCCGTATCTTATTTTGCTCGATCTTAATATGCCAAGAATGAATGGGTTTGAGTTCCTTGAGCGAATACGCTCAGATCCTTCTCTTTCTTCGTCTGTCGTTTTTATGCTCACCACGTCGAGTACCGATGAAGATAGGATGAAAGCCTATAGCCATCATGTGGCTGGTTACATGGTTAAAACTGATATGAAAGACGGTTTTAACAATATTTTTAATATGCTTGAAGGTTATTGGCGAATAGTGGAGCTCCCATCCGCATAAGGTGAGTATATGGATTTACTACTGATCGATGATGATGAAGTTGATAGAACTGCGATCATCCGAGCACTCAGACAGTCAAAGTTGACTTTTAATGTGGTCGAAGCAAATTGTGCATTTGATGGTTTAAATCTCGCATTAGAACGTCATTTTGACGGTATTCTATTGGATTATTTATTACCCGATGCTAATGGCTTAGAAGTGTTGATCAAGCTCAATGCCATGACGCAAGACCAGACCGTAGTCGTTATGCTGAGTCGCTATGAAGATGAGAAACTGGCTCAACGCTGTATTGAACTAGGGGCACAGGACTTCTTGCTTAAAGATGAGGTTAACTCGCGGATACTAACCCGTGCAATTCGTTATGCGAAACAAAGATCTTCAATGGCGTTGGCGTTACGCAATAGTCACCAAAAACTAAAAGAGCTAGCTGAACACGATTCGTTGACTAAGCTGGTTAATCGCTATGGTTTTGAACTTTGTCTTAATCGAGCGATAGCAAGGGCCAAACGTTGTCACGACTATTTAGCCGTTATCTTACTCGATTTAGATGATTTTAAAGCGATCAATGACACTCTAGGCCATCAGACGGGGGATATTCTTTTAGTTAAAGTAGCCGCTCGATTAAGTGAAGTACTACGAGATGGCGACATTATTGCCCGTTTAGGTGGGGACGAATTTGTCGTGCTAGTCACTGATAATGATTATAAATATTTCCCTATGATTGTGGCTAATCGATTGTTAAAAGTGTTTGAGGACGTGTTTTGTCTCGGTGATAACGATGTGCTTATTGGTGCCAGTATCGGCGTGGCTTTTTATAATGAAGCGGCTTCGAACAGTTCTGAGCTGATGAAATGTGCCGATATCGCTATGTATCGCGCTAAAAAAATGGGCCGAAACCAGATTCAGTTTTACTCAGAAGCTTTAGATAAAGAGGTGCGTTACCGTAATCATATCGAGTCGAGTTTGCGTACTGCCTTAAAAAGAAATGAATTTAAGGTTCATTATCAAGCGCAAGTGAATGCGAAAACCCATCAGCTGGTGGGGATGGAAGCCCTTATCCGATGGCAGCATCCTGTAGACGGCATTATCACCCCAGATCAATTTTTACCCATAGCCGAAGAAATTGGATTAATGGAGGACATTGATGATTGGGTGCTTGAACAAGCCTGTATTCAGGCACAGGTTTGGTTAACCCAATTACAGCCAACAGGGAGAGAATTTACCATTGCCGTTAACCTGTCTGCATCGCAAATTGGAAATGAGAACCTGTTTGATAAAATAGCGAATACGCTGACTAAGACAGGACTTCCTGCTGTAGCATTAGAGCTTGAAATTACTGAGAATTGCCTTATTGAAGATCCCCATGAACATGCCAAAATGCTCGATAGAATCGCCGAGTTAGGGGTGCGTTTTGCCCTTGATGATTTTGGGACGGGTTTTTCGTCCTTAGAACATATCAAATTGTTTCCCATTAGCGTGCTGAAAATCGATAAAAGCTTTGTCGCTTCCTATGATAAGGATGATAAAGACACTCGTTTGCTCGCTGCATTACTTAACTTCGCCCATGGGTTTAATGTCATATCAGTAGCTGAGGGCGTTGAAACAATTGAGCAGGCTGAGTTTTGTACTTCTCGCCATTGTACTGTATTACAAGGTTATTTGTTTTCTCGTCCCTTAGATGCAACGGAGTTTGAGGCTAAGTATATTCTGCCGCTGTTAACTTAAACCGAGTTCCGAGTGTGATAGGTCTTGAAGTATTTCATTAGCATAATGATTTCGTCTGGTGAGGAATATTTTCTTGCTTTACACTGAGCAATAGACAAATATCAGCCCCTTTTTCTGTCGCTGTGCTTTTGGTGCCGCAGAACGGTTTATTCACTCATGCTTAAGTTGGTCACTCAGCAATGAAAATAGGTATTTTATCCCAATTCCCCCAGTTGTATTCAACACAACGTTTAGTCGCGGCTTGCCAAAGTCGTGGACATGAAGCGGTCGTGATCAATACGCTGAATTGCTATATGAATATTAATTCTATTAAACCTAGCATTCATTATGAAGGTACTGAATTAGTTGGGTTTGATGCCATCATTCCGCGTATTCATGCTAGCGTGACTTTTTATGGTTGTGCCGTTGTACGTCAGTTTGAAATGATGGGCGTATATGCCGCGAATGATTCAATCTCCATTGCGCGTTCGCGGGACAAATTGCGGGCACTGCAACTACTTTCCCGCAAAGGGATTGGCATGCCAGTGACGGGTTTTGCCAATAAGCCAAATGATATCCCTGATCTCATCAATATGGTGGGCGGCGCTCCGTTAGTCATTAAATTACTCGAAGGCACTCAAGGGATTGGTGTCGTACTCGCTGAAACTAAAACGGCTGCTGAGAGCGTGATTGAAGCATTCTTGGGGCTCAAAGCGAATATCTTAGTGCAGGAATACATTAAAGAATCCAATGGTAGTGATATTCGTTGTTTTGTTGTCGGTGACAAGGTTGTTGCTTCGATGAAGCGTCAAGGTCCCGAGGGAGATTTCCGCTCAAATCTGCATTTAGGTGGTTGTGGTGAGGTGGTAAAAATCACCTCTGTTGAGCGTAAAATGGCTATTGCCGCTGTGAAGGCGATGGGATTGGTTGTCGCGGGAGTAGATATTTTACGTTCTAACCGTGGTCCACTGATCCTTGAGGTTAATTCGGCGCCAGGCATTGAAGGGATTGAACAAACAACAGGGATTTCAGTGACTGAGCCCATTGTTGAATATATCGAGAAAATGGTTGCGGCCCGTAAAACAAACCGGTCAATTATTGCCTAGTAGGTGATGGTGATAAAATGACGCCACTTTTTAAGGTGGCGTTTTTTATGTTTAGAGCTTATAGATCAAAACTGTAGGAATATCCGAGTACTAGTTTGGCATCATCATCGGTGAGATCGGTATCAGAGACCATAAATGACACTGTGCCTATGCTGGTATCTGCGCTGAGAGTCACGTTATAGTCGGCATAATTATCTTCGCCAAACCAAGATTGGACGACATCACCGTTTGAGTAACCATAGTGCACTGATAAACTCAGCTTTTCAGTGAGAGGAACGGATACCGTCGCGGCAAGATAACTGAGATCTTTATTATCTAAAGGATCGGCGGCCAGATCGTCACCGGCATTGATGACTTGGGAGTAAGCCAGTTCGAGCCATTTCCACGTGACAGCAGCATGGAGCTCACCAAAATCAATACTGCCCGGTGCGTCTGGATAGGCGTAGTAGAGATAGCCAAAGTCGTAGCTGATGTCTTCGGTAATACTGCCGCCATAACCCGCATATAGATCAAGCTCGTAGCTAGTATCATCACCAAAATCCACATTCGATGCCCAAGTTCCCGCATAAAATCCAGAATCGTGGCTGTAGTCAAGGCCACCTTGGATTGCGACCGCATCTTTAGTTTGGGTCGCACCGCGCCATAGATAATTAGAGGTACCGCCAATGTTGCCTGATACGGCTGCAAAGGCGTTGCCTGCCAGTAACATTCCCGTCGATAAGGCCAAAACGCTGTACAGTGATTTCTTCATGCTCATCCCCTCGATTGACTTATTTATCGATTCACCATTGGCACACTCAAAGTCAGCTGTGTTCATTAGTGCATCTTGGTTTTTTTCTAAGGAAGGATTTGCTAATCACATGCCACTATTACAATGCCATGTAAAACAAGGTATTAGAATTCGCAATGTTAATTAAATGTTTTTTTTTTGCCAGTTTGTGGGGCAGAGGCGCACTTTTGTTGTGCAAAAAATATTCAGTGCTTCACTGGGATTGGGCAAAAAAAACGCCTCACAATGGAGGCGTTGTATTGAATTTTATAACTTAGTTTACGCTGTCACGTAGGGTTTTACCCGCTTTAAACTTAGGCACTGTCGCTTCAGCAATTTGAATTTCTTTACCCGTTTGTGGATTACGGCCAGTGCGAGCGGCACGAGTCGCTGTTTCAAAAGAACCGAAACCTACGATGGAGATTTTGTCACCATTTTTCATTGATTCGGTAATAGCTGCTTCAAAAGACTTCAATGCGCGTGCTGCTTCTACTTTCGTTAGATCGGCATTTTCTGCAATTTTGGCGATTAGTTCAGTTTTGTTCATTTTTATTGTCTCTTCTTTCCGTAGATTTATTTGAAATAAGCGTGCCTAACATGCCATAAGGTTTAACACTTGGAAAGCCTTTTGCGTCTAGCGTGCAGCAGGATGTTCAGTAAAGCGCAGAATATTTACTCAGTTCGTGATTTAAGTTTTATTCTGGTTTTATTCTTCTAACAGTTGATAGAGTAATTTTTTAACAAGTTTGGGTTCAAAGGGTTTGTCACATAAGGCATTTACACCCGCTTGGGACACATTGCTGAGGTGGGTATCGTTGGCTTCGGAAGACACCATCAAGATGGGAATGTGTGATTGTTGGCTTTCATTGCGGATAAATTGTGTCAAAGCTAGCCCATCTACACTCGGCATATTGTAATCAGTGATCACTAAGTCGAACATATTGTGTTTCATTAACGCTATGGCTTGCGCGCCATCCTCGGCCTCGGTAATTAGCTTCATCCCTAAGTTACCAATTGTACGTTTAATGACGTTTCTTGCCATACGGCTATCATCGACCACTAATACACGCACATCTTGTACATCGAAATTACTGAGGTCGAGTTCATCGTGGCTGAGTAAATCAATCGTGGCATTCAATGCTGTACCTAAATGGTCGGCACTGAAGGGTTTAGGTAGAATCGCTACGACACCCGATTGGCGGAATATTTCAAGTTGTTCACGGCGGCACTCACTCGAGACCAGCATAAATTGGATATCTTTGCAGTCAGCGTTGGCCCTTAAGTAGCCCAAGAGATCGATGGCAGTGCCATCATCGAAATGCATGGCGCTCGCAATAAGGTCAGGTTTATGGCGAGCAATAATATCTTTAGCCGCTTCTATGTTTTCTGCGGTTTGAATGCTGAGAATGCCTTCTTGTTGTAAGCGCTGAATAATAATTCGACGCTGTGTCTCTGAAGGTTCTACTAAAAGAATGGAAAGTTCGCTGGGCGATAAATGGCTCATAGTCTACTTCAAGTTAAGAGTCGTAAGTATTTTACTGGGTCGCTAAGCTACGCTATTGATAACAGCTTAGCAACAAAGTCCATTACTGAGTTTGGCGGGTCAAATAGTGTCTCGTGACCTTAGAAAATGCGATCCAATACTGCACGAGTAAAATAACAATAATGCTCACTGTGAGTGGCAACATAGGAATGTTGTGGCCAGAAACAACTACTTTTACATCCTCAGGGGTAATGCGATAGGCAATAATTGCTGTAATCCCCAGTGCCGAGAATCCTAAGGTTTGCATGCCAATATAAATCTTCAACACTAAGCTAGACCACGGCGCCCGTATGAGTATGCCAACGAGCACGGGGAGGACACCTAGGGTGAATACATCAAGGGATTGAGTCATCACAGTACGCCAAAGTGCAGCAATGCTGAAGAGGCAATATAACGTGATCAGTAGTATAAGACGTTTAGGCATAGATTGAAGTGCACACCAGTAGCAAAGAAGATGAGCAAGTGTAGGAAATGCCCTAATCCGAGTCCAGTATAACCGTGATATCGTGTAGAATATGCCTTTTTGCTAGAGGCTCTAATAGGTGACGTTTATGACAGAAGTTGAGTTTTGGGGGTTAGTCACGCGAACGGAAGCGGCGCAATCACAGGAGTCTTTGACTCAAGCACTGAAGCAGAAACTTGCCGAATTGAGTAATGAAGAGTTAAAAGCTTTCGATAAAATCTTTGGTCAGCAGATGCGCCGTAGTTATTTGTGGTCTGTTTGGGGGGCGGCTTACATTATTACGGGCTGTGATTCTGAATATGCTTTTGCAGAGTTTAGGTGTTTTTTGATTTCACTCGGTAAAGAAATTTTTGACGGTGTGGTTAATCAGCCTGACACCCTAGCACGTTTAGTCGCTTGGCCAGAGCGAGATGCCTATGCTTACCCTTTTGTAGATGAATACGACCTTATCGCAGGGCAATTATACGAAGATAGAACCGGTGAGGAACTGCCCTTTATGCCATCGGGCAAGGCGACGCCCGCGGGTAAAAAATTTAGCACTAAGCCCAAGGATTTAAAGCTGCAATACCCTGAACTGAGTGCCCGTTTTCCATTTTAATCTTGGCAATACCTTACGAGCGTAAGCAAGCGTTGGTAGTGACATCGAAGGTCATGCCGTATTTAGGGCAGATGTCGCTCATAAACTCATGTTCTTGCGCGGTTAATTGTTGACTAAAATCTTGCTTAAGCTGCTCTGTCATTTGATGTTCAGCCGCATTTTGCGCCTGAGCCAATTTACTCAAATGAACAGTAACAGCCTGTTGCTGGCTGATGGTCAATGGTGCGGCATGGCTTGAAAGGCTGATACTCGTTCCGATTGTCAGCAGTGCCAATAAAGCGAGTTTTCGTGAATATGGGTTGAATAGATAAGCCGTTTTTAGGTTCATAGGTAAGCTCCAAGTTAAAAATTACGTTTAACACGTTAGTTCTAAATCGTGCATCCTTAGACGGTAAAGAAAACGAGTTGTACTGTGAGGAGCTGAGTTTATTGTATAAATATTGAACCTATGCTGAATGGTTAGTTAGTGCTCATTCTTCATTTCTTCGCATTGAAATCCTTGCTTACGAGTATCGAACTGGCACATAGATCCACATTCCCAAGGCACATTGTCGTAGAAGGCAGATTGTTCGCGAGCAAAATCGCGGCAAGTATTATAGCTGTCAAAGTTATCGGTTTTTTTATACTTTCCTGAATCATAGCCATGGTTGTAGATAAAGGCTGACCAAGTTTTAGGGCCAGTATTTTTGTCACTCGGGGAGATAAACCAAATCGCACTCACGACGCAGGTAAACAGGATAAGAATGAACACAGGTACAACAGGGAATTTCATTTTTTATTAAGTGGGCAATGTAAACAATAGCGGAAGGATAACGCTTTTTTTGTCGTTATGCGCGTGAAATGTTCACAAATTGATAACTATGCACTTACTTGGTGCAATTTCGATACAAAAAGATACGTATCGATTGTGATGGTTAAATAATATTTACTTAATTATACAAAAGCTTACGACACATTTGCTGTACTTATATCAGTTTTGCGTTAAGCTCTAGTTCAGGTTAGATTTTGTACTGTGGTTCTCAGAAAGTTATCTAGGCCTTGGAGGCAAACATGAAAATTCAGTCCCTTTTACTCGCAGGTGTATTAAGTTGCAGTGCGGCTTGGGCGGCCGATGAAGCGCCTGTGGATCCCATCACCGAAGATGGTGTGGTTAAAATTGTTTGGCAAAGTCCTAAAGATTATCGCGATATAAAATCATCAGGGGAGCTCCAATCCCGTTATGAGAAGCGCTTATTTGAAACATTAACAGAAAACATCAATAAAGAAGCTGCGAAGATTTTAAAACCAAATCAAAAGCTTGAAATGACCATTACCGATGTTGATCTTGCGGGTGATATGCGTCCAACATTTGGTGCGACCGCCAATGATTTACGCATTATCAAAGACATTTATCCGCCGCGTATGACTTTTTCTTATCAAGTCATGGAAAACGATAAAGTGATTATCGCGGGCGATGAAAAACTGTCGAATATGGGGTTCATGGATGGGATCCAATCTTTAAATGATAAACCTTTTATGTATGAAACCAAAATGTTAACCGAGTGGTTAAAGAAGACGATTGCACCACAACTTTAATATCTCATATCGGTCGCTAATGCTGAGTATTAAAGCTGTTTAGCTATGCTGTTAGTGCCTGAGTGTCGATAATTAGATGATTTTCTAACAGGTAAAATCCGTTATTTGCGGATTTTGCCTGTTTTTTTGCCCTAGCGCTTAAGGTCGATAGACTATGTTCATGGGCGTTAAAGGTGAGTGCGGGTGGTAAAATGCCTACACACAGACTGATCAATTGATGGTAACAGGCTTCACCTTTTCTATCGTCGGCGAGCATTTCCTGGGCCAGCCAGTGATCTGCGCTATAAAATAAATGCTTATGGGTTTCAAAATCCGCTAGAATTCGCTGGCAACGGCTGATCATATGCTCACAGGTGCTGATAATTACAAAGTCATCGCCGCCGACATGGCCAACAAAGCAATTGTCGCTTTTATACTTCAGTAACAGATTCGCCACTTCACAAATCACTTCATCGCCACGGCAAAATCCATAAATATCGTTATAGGGCTTAAAGTTACACAGATCAAAATAGGCTAGATAAAAATGTTTCTTTTGGATCTTAAGGCGTTTTAATTCCTCTTGAATGGGCACATTACCCGGCAAGTCTGTAAGAGGATTTGCATGGCGCGCCATCTTAATTCTGTGCTCTGTGATCCTTTGTAGCAGATCCTTGGTATGGCCTATGCCGAGTAGTTTACCACGGCGAAGGATAATGAACTGTTGTGCTACCGTATTAGCACTCTCTGAGGTCAGTAATTGACTTACGATGGATAATGGTTCGTTGGCCTCAATCTGGATGACTTGCGGGTCCATCACTTCACTCACAGCATGATTTTCATGTAAGGCGCGACCATAGGGTGTGCTGAAGAGTTCAAGTAAGGTCGCGCGGCTGATAATACCGAGTGGCAACTGGTTATCGACCACTACAACCGCCTGTAATGCAGGTTGCGAGATAAAGGTGTCACTTAAAAATTTGAGTTTAAGCGTGGGCGCTACGGTAATGGCGCTCGTGCACAGGCTCTCGGCCGATTCGCTGTATCTAGGTTGAATTTGAGTATTGCTCGGCACTAAGGTCGCTTTCATCGCGCGGCAGGGGAGCACTTCTGGACGACCGAGTAAGTAGCCTTGGCAATAGACGATACCCAGTTGTTTGAGTACGGCTAATTCCTCTTGCGTTTCAATTCCTTCGGCTATCACTTTGCAGGTTAAGCTTTGGCATAACTCCACAATCGAGCGGACAAATTCCTGTTTGACGGGAGTCGAATCAATCTGATGGATAAAGTGACGGTCGATTTTGACATAGTCGGGTGACAATTCTGACCAGAGTCTCAGACCCGAATAACCAGCACCTAAGTCATCGATCGCCGTTAAAAAACCTTGGCTACGATAGTGATTTAAGCAGGATTTGAGTAAATCGATATCATCGGCGGGATATTGCTCTGAAAGTTCAATCACAACCTGTGATGGCGCTATGCCGAGTTGTTGCAGCAGTTGTAAGGTCATGCCCTTAGGGTGGGCAGGATCTAATAATGCCTTGGGCGAGATATTGATAAACAGCTTGCCTTGAAACTGGCGCAACTTAAATTGCTCGAGTGAAATACGGCGACAAAGGGTTTCTAGCTCGCTTAATTTACCTTGATGTTCGGCGGTCTGAAATAGCGGGACTGGGGAGTATAACGGGCTGTGTTCAGGGCCACGGCTTAACGCCTCAAAACCATGAATTTTATGTTCTAATATATTGAAGATTGGCTGAAATAAGGGACTGATTGCAGCTTTAGAGATTATTTTATCGAGCTCTTTAGCCAGATCTAAACTTGTCATTACGTCAGCCCCTTCGTCTATGTGAGCGGAGTCTATGACTTAGAAATGACAAAATGATGACAGTTTTGGGGAAGCTTAGTGCTATCTATCTGTGTTGGTGGGCTTGATTGGATATGCCATGGAAAGAGCTGAAATCTAAGGTGAGTTTCAGCTCCTAATCTCGGTTTAGCTTTGCTTCTTAAAGGCCTGCAATGTTTGCAGTAATACGCCTAACTGACGCACATAGGTTTCGAGTTCTTTAGGATCGAGCGTTTGATGTTCTTCCATGCGAGTTAAGTCATCGACCAGCTCTTGCACATAGGGCAGAAAGCGATTACTCGAAGCGATAAAACCTTGTTCTGCCGTGAATATGCTGGTGAAGTTTCCATGGCCAGCTTTCTTTAGCTCATCTAACTTAGTGTCGGCGTCTATGGCTTGGCGATAGGCGATTTGAAGATTTTCTTTCAGTTGCTCTACAACCTTGGTATGTGGCATAACAGCGTCTCATTGCAAAATTTGCAGGAATTATAAGGGGCAAAGGATATGGCAACAAGCCAATGGCGACTAATTGCATCAATCAGTTTTCTGGCGTTAGCGGGTTTGAGCACAAAAGTGGCGGGTGCAGAAACCGATAAACCACCATTTTATCAATTGCAATGGCAAGGCAAGAGTGCGTATTTGCTAGGTTCGATTCATATTGGACGTGCCGACTTTTATCCTTTACCCACCCAAATTGAAACCGCGTTGGGTAAAGCTAAGGGCTTAGTCGTAGAAGTCGATATCAAGAAAGTCGATAGCACAGCCTTACTGCAGCAATACGGCCGCGCCGATAAAACTAAGGGTTTAGATTGGCAGAGCCGAGATAAGCAAACGGTCGAGAGCATGACGCCTTACTGCGCTGCCACGGCAAATGTTTGTCAGTCGATACAATCTTTTGCACCTTGGCTGCAGGCTACTCAAGTTAACTTATTGCGTTATAACGACTTAGGTTACAGCACGGATTATGGCGTTGATATGCAGTTGATGGCTCGATATGCGACTTTGCCTGTGTATCCGTTGGAAACCGCCGAGTCACAATTTCAATTGTTAGCGTCTTTTAATAGTCAAGAGCAGTGGTCTATGGTGCGTGAGGCGATTAGCGCATCGGATGCGGAGCTTTTATCGTTAATAACGGCTTGGCGTTCAGGTAATGAAACTGAGCTTGATGCCATAATGCAGGAGCAAATGGGCGGCGAGGGCGACACTAAAATGCTAGAGAAAATCCTCTGGCAGCGAAACCATGTGATGGCCGATGGCATTATAAAATTAATGGGCTCGATTGACGTGACTTCACCTTTGTTTGTGGTGGTTGGTGCTGGCCATGTGGTGGGGGATAAAAGCGTGGTGCAATTGCTAGAACAAGCAGGCGCCAAAGTGAGCGACTGCTGGAAACAGACTTGTCAGTAATCGTTTAAGCAGCGCGTTTGTAACGACGCGCGTTCACACTGCAAAGCTTTGCCCTAAAAAGTGCACATATCGGCCGAGGGAAATATAGGGTTCGCGTTGCGAGTACTCCAGCTCCATTTGTAGCAGCTTGTGATAGTCGAAATCCGCAGGCTGACTCTTTTTCAAATAGTCGTGGATTACACGCACGCCAGACTGGCTGATAAGTGACATTTGCCATTCGCTAAACCAATCTTTAACTTCTTGAATATAAAGCGGATGAGTGGGAGTTAGTCGCACTTTCTTCTTCACTTTTAAATCGGCGGCGACGTAATCGAAATTGCCAGACACTAAAGCATGAAAGCGCATGGCTTCTTTGTTGTAAAACATCAAAGAGAATAATCCGCCGGGTTTTAGCATAGTAAGTAAACCCGCTACGGTGGGCTTAGCATCCGTTAACCATTCGACGACTGCATGACACAGTATGATATCGAAATAGCCATGGTTATCGACCGATAATGCTTGGATAGGCGCATGGATAAGCTGGATAGCTAATGGTTCAGGTGAGGCATCAATTTGTTCTTTGGCTTGAGCCAGCATCTCAGCAGAGATGTCGCAGAGTACAACTTCGTGGCCGAGGCGCGCTAATCTTTGGCTAAAGTAACCAAAACCACCGCCCGCATCTAATACTCTGAGTTTTTTATCCCCCAGTTTTGCCAGCGCGGGGACGAGGTCGCGCCATAGCACTGCGGCACGAATTTCGCCCTTGGGCGTGCCATAGATGTTTTTCGCAAATTTTTGCGCGAGCTTATCAAAATTCTTATCTTGCACGTGATAACTAGGTTAAAGAGAGTGGAACGATAGTGTGACACAGTCGTAAATTTTTCGCACTCTGGAGATGTTATTGCCGAGTTGAGATGGATAAATTTGCATCGTTAATTCTTAATGTATTGATTTTATTGGTAGTAATTATTCCTACTAAACTTAGGGATACACAGAACTCAGTGCTCTGGGTTATAATCACGCCGTTTTCGCCAAACCTGACTCTATATACCCAAGCGACCTGAAGATACGAGTTTCAGAGCGCCTAGGGTGCTTCAATTCAAGGCGCATCAATGACAGAATGTCGGCCACCTTTTGAATTGATGCAACACGGAAGTGAAGTGCCCTAGGCGCTCCGTCCCGGCGGGTTTTAACGCACTTTATGCTGTGTTGGTTATTTTGAACTTAGTCCACTAGGTCCGCAAATAACCGCAATCGCCATGGATGGCGTGAATGCCATTTATGCAGGAGCAATAAAGGGCCTTGCCTAAAGTGCGTTAAATTCCCGCTGAATCCTGCATTTTCAGGTTGTTTGGGTATAGTTGTCCATTCGGAGAGTCAGCATCAGCCCTTATTAAGACGCAGCACTGCCTGTTTTACACTCGTTATCAGCTTGATTGATCAGACGTTACTCGTCTGTGCGGGGTAATTTATGGCAATGTATTTTTTGTGCCAAGGGATAGTTAATTAAAAGGTACTCAGACTTGAATAATGCATATTGTGTTGAATTGAACGCGATGCCGTCGCTGTTTTCTCTTTATCGCAAGATCTTCTTTGGCCGTAAGCCTGGTTGGGATCAACAGCCGTTGCCCCAAATCAAGGTGACCGCGCCGCATGTGATTGTGTCTGAAGCTAAAGTAAGCCAATATGCGCAGGTGTGTGGTTTTCAATTTGACGGTAAAGTTTTACCGCCAACCTATCTCTACGTGATGGCATTTCGCCTGCATGCGGTGATCTTTACCCACGATGGGATCACTTTCCCACTGCTTGGGATGATCCACCTTAAGAACCGCATTCAAGTGTATCGGCCTGTGACGGTGGACGAGACTTTCTCCCTCGAGTGCGCTTTGACCACGAGCCGCGAGACGGATTCTGGCTTAGAGTTTGAATTTGTGTCTAAGGCGTTTGTCGGTGAAGAACTCGTCTGGGAATCGTTATCCACCTATTTATATCGTATCGATGTTGCTGGGCGTCGCGTTCGCCCACCTAAAGCCATTGATATGGCATGGGAAACACCACAAAGCTGGAGTTTGAGTGAAGATTTAGGTCGTCGTTATGCTAAGGCATCTGGCGACTATAACTTGATCCATCTGCATCCCGTGCTTTCAAAGCGTTTTGGCTTTGATCGAGTGCTCGCCCATGGCATGTGGTCTAAGGCCCGTTGTTTAGCAGAGTTGATGCCAAGTATTGGCGATCGTCCATTCACTGTGGATGTGACCTTTAAGCTACCACTCTTGATGCCTGCCGATGTTGGATTTGGCTATGAGCAGAATGCTAATAATATGGTATTTGAATTACGTGACAGCAAAGGCCGTCGACCTCATTTAAGTGGCTATGTGCAGTTTTAAGCCGCACTCAATAATACATACAACCACGGCGCCTTCTGGCGCCGTTGTTGTTTATGGTTGTTGCTTTTGAGAAACAAAAATCAAGGTACGCTGTGACCCATAGATGCCTACCAGATACTGAACCATTGCTAATGACTGAGCTCGATCTCATTGGCGGCGACGGCGCTCTTGAGCCGCTCGAACGCAGGACAGATTATTTGATGCAGATTAAGGAATCGCTCATTAACCCTTTCGACGGCTATATATCTTAAAGCCAATCACCTAATATCCGCCCTATTCAATGAGTGTTGTTAGTTGAACTCTCATACTAAACCAGAGTGTATCTGAAAGGGAGAAACCGACGCATGCTGACAGATATGGATATTTCGAATCGCGCTAGCCTAAAAGACATTAATGAACTGGGCGCCGACTTAGGTCTATTACCCGAAGAGATGATGCAATTTGGTCACACTAAAGCCAAGGTCGAGCTCAGTGTGTTGCAGCGTTTAGCTGGGCAGCGCAAAGGCAAATTGATTATCGTCACCGCAGTTACGCCTACGCCACACGGCGAAGGTAAAACAGTGACGAGCATTGGCTTAACGCAATCGTTAAATGCCATAGGCAAAAAGGCCTGTGCCTGTATTCGCCAGCCCAGCATGGGGCCTGTATTTGGGGTGAAAGGTGGCGCTGCGGGTGGCGGTTATGCGCAAGTGGTGCCCATGCAGGAGATGAATTTGCATCTCACGGGTGATATTCATGCCGTGAGCAGTGCCCACAATTTAGGGGCTGCGGCGATTGCGGCGCGGCTATTTCATGAAGCGCGCTTAGGTAAGGCGGAATTTGAGGCGCAATCTGGGCAAGCGTTTTTAGATATCGATCCCAATGAGATCCGTTGGCACCGAGTGGTCGATCACAACGATCGCTGTCTTAGGCAAATCCAGGTGGGCTTAGGCGATAATAATGGCCCAGAGTACGCATCCAGTTTTGATATCACCGCCGCCTCTGAGTTAATGGCGATTTTAGCCTTAAGTCATAATTTGGCAGATATGCGGGCGCGGATCGGTCGTCTAGTGCTGGCGTTAAATACCCAAGGGCAAGTGATTACCGCCGAAGACTTAGGTGTCGCTGGTGCGATGACGGCCATCATGGCGGATGCGATAAAGCCGACGTTAATGCAGACTTTAAATGGTTCACCTTGCCTGATCCATGCGGGACCCTTTGCCAATATTGCCCACGGTAATTCATCCATTATTGCTGATGATATTGCCCTCAGACTGGCGGATTTTGTGGTGACTGAAGCTGGTTTTGGCTCAGATATGGGCTTTGAAAAGTTCTGTAATATCAAGGTGCGTCAATCGGGTCAGGTGCCCGCTGCCGCTGTGCTGGTCACTACTTTAAAAGCGCTGAAGGCCAATAGTGGTTTAGTGTCTGAGTCAGATATCAATCTACCAGATCAGGCTCGACTCGAAGCAGGCTTTGCAAATTTAAACTGGCATATCAATAATGTGGCTCGCTATGGTATTCCTGTGGTGGTTGCCATTAACCGTTTCGCCACTGACACTGATGCCGAGTTGCAATGGCTAACTGAAGCCGTCAACGCGAGCAGCGCCTTTGGCTGTGAGGTCAGCGATGCTTTTAGCCAAGGGGAGGCTGGCGCTGTCGCCTTAGCGCAGACTGTGGTTCGCGCCGCTGAAACCGAGAGTCAGTTCAAGCTGTTATATTCAGATGAAGCCTCATTGGAGGCTAAGTTATCCACTTTAGCCGAGGTGGGGTATGGCGCAGCGGGCGTTAGCCTTTCTATCGAGGCCAAACAACAGGCGCAGCAGCTGACCGTATTAAGTTATGGACATTTGCCCCTGTGTATGGCCAAAACGCCGTTATCAATTAGTCACGATCCTAGCTTAAAGGGCGTTCCTCAGGACTTTGAGATCCCAGTGCGTGGTTTAGTCTTGCATGCTGGTGCGGGGTTTATTACCGCCTTGGTGGGGAATGTGATGACTATGCCAGGACTTGGGCTGAAACCGGGTTACTTAAAAATTGATATTGATGCGCAAGGTGAGATAGTCGGCTTAGGCTAACACTGATGCAGAGATTTATAAAAATAAGGGCGAGCTCATTGCAACGCCCTTCTTCTCTCGTTTAACGCTGGTTTAAAGCGGTGATTTCGTGGTTTGATAGATATGCACATCACGCTGTGGGAAGGGAATACTGATCCCTTCGGCGTCAAAGCGCATTTTCACTTCGCGGGTAATGTCCCAATACACTTCCCAGTAATCTTCCGGTTTTGCCCAAGGGCGAACGATAAAGTCGACCGAAGATTCGCTCAATAGATGTAGTTTAATCGTCGGTTCTGGCAATGGTTGTACCTTAGGATGCGCTTCGACGATGGACTTGAGAATCGCTTCAGCCTGTTCGATGCTGTCGCTATAACTGATCCCAAAGGTCATATCGACTCGACGTTGATGCTCAGCTGTGATGTTGTTAATTGTGTCACCCCAAATCTTATTATTAGGAATAATAAGACGTTGGTTATCCATGGTTTTAATCGTGGTGGAGACAAGGCTCATGTGACTGACGCGTCCGGTGACGCCAGCGGCGTTGATCAAATCGCCCACATCATAGGGACGGTAAATTAAGATCATCATGCCTGAGGCGAAATTCGACAGGGTATCTTGCAGGGCAAAACCAATAATAACACCCGCGATACCAAAGCCTGCGAGCAAGGGACCAAGTTCGATCCCAAGCTGTGAAAGGGCGATTAACAGCCCGATAGTAAAGACGGCTTTACCTGATAGCGAGGTGAAGAAGTCTTGTAATAACTTACTTAAATTCAACTTAGAATTGCTAACGGTATTTTTCACTATCTGTTTGGCTAACTTGCCGGCGAGACCCGCAATAAACAAGATCAAACAGAAAACAAATAACTTAAACACGACGGTTGGGCCGTGATTAATCGCTTGTTCTTGTGCCGTATTTAGCCACTGCTCAACGAGACTTGATGCCACATCAAAGTTCAACACATCTTGAGTGATATCACCTGAAACACTAAAGAGTGTCTTTTTCAGCGCGGCTGTATCATGGCCTAAGGCGTCGAGTAGGCTGATGTCGATATTTAAGCTCTGACTATTTTGTGCTAAGCGTTCCTTTAGCATCATTACGTGGCTGGTTTGCGCCGAAGTGACATCTTTACCTGCATTGGTTGCGGTATCGATTGCTGCTTGTAGTTGTTGCTGGGTATAAGTCACTAAACTTTCTAGCGTATCGGCACGAGCTACTAAAATTTGCATCAGTGATTTTTGTGCTTCGCTAATATCTTGGCCAACTTGTTCGAGCCAAGTGAGCGTCTCGAGTTGTTGCTTGTAATAGGTGTCTTTTTCTAATTCGCGCTTTGATATTTCCAGCAGAGTCGCATCATCTGTGCTCGAACCTAATTGCTGTTCTAATTTACTAATGTTGTCATCGATATAAGCATCAATTTGTTGGATGTAGTTAAGTTGTCCTTGGATTAATGGTTGCAGAAAAGCTTTGTCGATTGGCGTTGCTTCGAGCAGATCTTTAATCTTATTACGTAACTGTAAGGTTTTGTTTTGAATTCGATATTCAACAATTGTCTTCAATTCGCCTTTGGCATTTTTTAGTTTACGTATATCCGTATCGATAGCCTGTTGCAGCATTACCAGTTCTGTCTTGAGCGTTACAGGAGTGCTGGATGGGCTTTCGGTTGCAGCGACAGGTTCAGTTTGCGCTTGGGATGAAAGGCTGAGTAGTGGTATTAGCAGGGCAAACACGAGAGCGAGGTAGCGGTGCATAGGAGTGATCTTAAGTAGAAATATGTCTGAGTATGATAGATGTTGCCGGATCTACTGTAAAATATCTGCGAGTGAAATAGCCCTTGGAATTAAACTTTTTGGGAAGGGTTGATTTGAGCTTAACCTTGAGTGCGGTGCTTTATCTGCTTTTTCCGACATTTTGGGTATTTACAGGCCGAACTCTAGTCGGTATCTGGTAAACTTGCGCATCGTTATTTAGGAATCGTGTTTTCATGTTGTGTTCCCATTGTAATCAGTACATCAAGGTCAGTGACATTAGCCAGCAAAGAGGCAAAGGTTTCGACGCTCAAGTGCGTTGCCCCCATTGTTCGGCTTGGTTAGGCCGCAGCCCAACATTGGCTAAACTCAAGTTATTAGGATTTTATTTGAGTGTGTTTACGGCGGGATACAGTTACTTTGATGCCTCTGTGCGGTATTTTGCGATCCCTATAATGATTTTTTCGTTGATGTTGTTGTTTGTGAGCCATTTTATGGATCAAGTCATCACCATTGAAGCGCCCGAGCAAGTCGATGATAGCGATCAAAGACAGAAGTATCGTTAAGCTAATAAGTGGATTCGTTATGGATAGGAAAATCAGCGGTACAATTTTCCAGAGACGAACATAATTTGAGCGCCTTTAGCAGGCGCTCAAAATGCAACTAAGAGGGTTTAAGGGGCGAACTTCAGCCGCGCTTAATGAGTTTTTGTTTACTGCACGACTTGTTCTTGGCTCGTTAAGGAGTGCTCAACGTAATAAATACCACCAAATATCACCGCGCTGAAGATGACTATCCCTAAGATAAGCCCTAAGTTTTCACGAAAAAATGCTAGCATAATAGTTGCCTTTAGGTGGATAAAACGGAGCCATATCGAGCTTGATTTCGTCATTGTGCTCGCAGACATAAAAACTAAATACACTATAGTTACACTCACTTAAGCTAATCTTAAATGCGTTTTTTTACCTGAGTCCTGGCAAGATCCTACCGCTATTGAAACAAGAAGTTATTGGTAAGACTGGGTACCTCAAATATCTTGTAACCTTTTGCAAAGCGATTACCTTATTGCAACTTGCTATGGCACTGACATAGACTTATGCAACTTTTTAACTATGGGGACGACTGAGTGAGACTTAAAAGTCACATTAGACGCACAATTTCGATATGGCTTGCTGCCGTACTGATATTGCTGTCTCTTGCTGCCTCAGCCCATAGTGTGACCCATCTTGATGATGGCGCTAAGACTCACTGTACCCTGTGCTTCCATCAACACCAACTCAACAAGATTTTATTGACCCATCCGCTGACGCTGAATTTAGCTATACAGCATTTCGATGTGGTCGAATTTATTTTTCCTTCCTCTATTTTTGAACACGTCAGTGTTTATCGCAGTCGTGCGCCTCCCTTCGCTCTCTAAATCAACTTAAAATTTTAACTTATTGTATTTCTTGATGACTTTATATCAGTCGTCGAGTGCTAGTTGTATTTTGGAGATATCATGACTGTTTTAAATACCCGAATTTCTTTGGTGGCTTTGGCGTGTGCGCTCGTTTCGCCTAGCTTATTTGCAGAAGACTCGAGCTTGACCAACCCTAATATCAGTGGTGTGCTAAATGGATATTATCAGACGGGAGAGCGCCCATTAGCCGAGAGTCCAGATGGCTTTGGTTTAGGTGAAACTGAACTGGCGATGAGTGCCAATATCGATGATATGTTTTACGGTAAAATCACCGCAGTAGTTGAAATGCATGACGGTGAGACTGAACTGAATCTGGAAGAAGCCTTTATTCAAACCATGGCGATGCCAGCGGGTTTTTCTATCCGTGGTGGCCGTTTCTTATCGGACATTGGTTACCTCAATAACCAACATTTACATACTGATTCCTTCACCGACCGTCCTGTGGTTTACCGTGCATTCTTAGGGGGACATTATTTTGATGACGGTATACGTTTTAACTACGTAGCGCCGACGGACTTGTATTGGACCATGGGCGTTGAAGCCTTTAAAGGCGATAGTTTACGTGCTGCCGATGAGCATGGTGAGCGTGAGTTTAAGAAGGTCGGTGTTTATACCTTGTACTCAAAAATAGGTGGCGACATAGGCGATAATAGCTCATGGCAAGCGGGGTTGAGTTACTTGCGCAACGAAAATGGCCAAGTGACTGCCCATGAAGAAGGGGAACATGAAGATGAGCATGCTCATGGTGATGAGCACGAAGGTCATAGCCATGCCGCATCTTACACAGGTAAAAATACCTATGGTGCTGATTTTGTGTATAAGTGGGCGCCTAACGGTAACTACAAATATCAAAATCTCACAGTGAGCGGTGAGTACTACCGCGTGAGCGATTTTACACCTATCGATTTACATCCTGAGGATGCACCGAGCCAAGATTACCACCAAGGTTGGTATCTGAGCAGTGTGTATCAATTCACGCCGAGCTGGTCAGCGGGTGTGCGTTATGGTGAAGCTGATACGCAAGAGCTCCATGGCGATCATTTTCATGGGCAAAAGTTGAAGGAATCTGAGGTGAGTTTGGCTTGGCATTCTAGCCACTTCTCGACGGTTCGTTTCCAGTATACCAATCAAAAGGGTACTAATTTCGATGGAATAGAAGACGATAACATCTTCACTATTCAATACATTATGTCTCTGGGGGCTCACGGTGCGCATCAATTCTAATTTAGCTAAATTGGCCGCTGTGGCCTTATCTGTCACTTATACTGGTTTGGCCCATGCCGAGCTGAATGTGTTTGCCTGTGAACCTGAATACGCTGCATTGACCAAGGAGCTTGCTCCAACGGCTAGCATCTATTCGGCAACGACGGCATTACAAGACCCTCACCAAGTGCAGGCGCGTCCGAGTTTGATCGCTAAAATGCGTCAGGCGGATCTTGTGGTGTGCGCAGGTGCCGATCTTGAAGTGGGTTGGTTGCCTATGCTGCAGATGAAGTCGGCAAACGCAAAAGTGCGCTCGACCGAGCAAGGCTTATTTTTCGCTGCCGATCAAATCGAGACCTTAGATAAACTGGCCACTGTCGATCGCAGCATGGGTGATGTGCATGCTCAAGGCAATCCACATATTCATTTTGACCCGACGCGACTGTTAAAAGTCGCCACGGCATTGAGTGCTAAGCTGGTTCAGTTAGATCCTGCTAGCGCGGCCGATTATCAACAGTCACTGGCAGATTTTACCACTCGCTGGCAAGCTGCTGTCCCACGTTGGGAAGTGCAAGCTAAGGGATTACAAGGTAAAAAAGTGATCGCTTACCACTCTAGCTTTAGATACTTATTCAACTGGATTGGTATCGAGCAAGTGGCAGATTTAGAGCCAAAACCGGGTTTAGCCCCCACTAGCGGCCACTTAGCGAGTCTGCTGACGCGCGCCGAGCAGGGGGATATTCTGGCCGTAGTTGTGGCCTCTTATCAGGATGAGCGCGGTGCAAAATGGCTGGGTGAAAAAGCGAACTTGCCCGTGGTAATGCTGCCTATGTCTGTGGGGGGGAATGATAAGAGCCAAGATTTATTTAGCCTGTATGACAGCGTGATTTCCCTCTTAAATGGAGTGAAATAAACCTATGTTTGATCTTGAGCTGATGTCGATTCTGTTACCTGCATTGGCTGCGGGGATCTTGGTGTTGTCGACGCATATTGTACTTGGGAGACAAGTGCTTAAGCGTGGCATCATTTTTATTGATTTAGCGATAGCGCAAGTTGCCGCTTTAGGCGCGATTGTCGCTCACATGGACCACAGATTAGAAGATATGCCGTTTGCTAATGTGTGGATGCCAGCGCTGTTTGCCCTTGCGGGTGCAGGGTTTATCGCTTGGTTAGCTAAGCGTATGGCGGGTGAGTTGGAGGCTATGATTGGCTGCTTTTACGTCTTGTCTGCGGTGGCCGCAATGCTGTTGCTGGCAAACGACCCACATGGCGCCGAGTTGTTAAAGCAATTGATGTCAGGTCAGATCCTGTGGGTAAGTTGGTCACAACTGATTTTGCCGGCCGTAGTGTATTCACTGGTGTTATTAGCGATATTCCTACGCCCCCAGATGTTGGACGGGGCAGGATTTTATCTGCTATTTGCGCTAGTGATTACCTTATCGGTGGAATTAGTAGGCGTTTATCTGGTGTTCAGTACCCTGATATTGCCAGCTTTAGCGTTGAACAAGTACCGTGGTAAAGGTCGGCTATTTTACGCTTACCTCGTCGGTTTACTGGGCTATGTTTTGGGCTTAGTTCTATCGGCGACCTTAGACCTCCCTAGTGGTGCGGCAATTGTCGCGACTTTGGCCGTGAGTGCCTTAGTGATCCGCTTTGTGTTAAGTAAAGTCTCGCCTCAGGCAACTGAGTCTGAAATCCTACCCAAGCACCACGCTTAGTTCGATATTAATCTTAAAGCCCATCGATACACTGGAGGTTCAGTATATCGATGGGCTTTTTTGCTTGCTTGTTAGCAAGTCAGCTTACAGATGTAAACAATATATTGAGTCCCAAAGCCATGGTGGCTATACTGTCGCCATTTTTACAGTCGGAGTAAATCGTGCTTTTAATCGTCAGATCAATGTTGTTGGCGGTATCTTTGTTGCTTGCCTTTATTTTTGGTGGCTTAGTGTGTTTATTAAGGCCTCGCCATCGCGACAATGTACATATGTTCGCCAAGATCTTCTCATCGGTTGCGCCAATCCTTGGGATTAAAGTGATTGTTCGCCGGCACGAAGATGTGCAGGACGGCCCGTATATTTTCTTAGCAAATCATCAGAATAACTTTGATCTCTTTACTCACACGACAGCAGTTCCTAAAGGTACAGTGAGTTTAGGCAAGAAGAGTTTGGCGTGGATGCCGCTATTCGGTCAAATCTATTGGTTGTCAGGTAATATTCTTATCGACCGTAAAAACCGTCACAGTGCCTTTGATACTATGGCTAAAACGGTTGAAAAAATTAAGCAGAAGAATCTATCCGTATGGATTTTTCCTGAAGGTACACGTTCGCGTGGGCGTGGTCTGTTACCTTTTAAAGCGGGAGCTTTCCATACTGCAATCGCGGCGGGAGTTCCAGTGGTGCCAGTGGTTGCTTCGTGTCAGAGCCATATTAAGTTAAATCGCTGGAATAACGGTGTCGTCATCATCGATATGATGGCACCTGTGCCGACCGCAGGTTTAGATAAAGCCGATGTGAAAAACTTCTCTGCGCAAATTCATGCCAGCATGTCGGCGAGATTTGCTGAGATAAATCAAGAAGCGGCAGCACTTATGGGTAAAACTCTCGCGAGTGATGACGTATAATGCCAATTTGAGCCAGATTTACCTTAACGGAGACAAATCCATGTCTATTGAAAGTCAGTTAAAAGCCCAACTTGCAGAGAATCGTGACATAGTGCAAGCCCTGCTTGACGATGGCTCAGAGCCTGATGCGGAATATGTTATTGAGCATCACTTTTCATCGACCAATTTTGACCGTCTTGAAAAAGCGGCTGTGGATGCCTTCAAATTAGGTTTTGAGGTAAACGACGCTGAAGAAATGGAACTAGAAGATGGTTCAATTATTTTCTGTTTCGATGCTGTCGCGCACCACAAACTAGAAGTTGAATTACTGGATAAAGCCGCAGAACAACTGCTGCAATTAGCGGTAAAACAGAAAGTGGAATATGACGGTTGGGGCACCTATTTCGTCGGCGATGAAATGGATGACGAAGAAGATGAAGACGATGGTTTCCCTCATTAATTCGTTGGCGGATCTCTAGTTTAATCTTCACTTGTTTTAAATAAAAATGCCCATCATTGATGGGCATTTTTATTGGGTATACTTAGGATTTATTTGTTTTACTCGTATGTAAAACACTGCAGTTACGACCTTTTTGTTTCGCTTCGTACAGGGCTTTATCGGAGCAGGAGATCCAGCTAGAACTGCTGGTAATATGGGAGCCAATTTCACATACGCCTAAACTTACCGTCACAGTAATCTTAAGGCTTTCATACACTATGACGGATGCGGCGATTTTCTCCCTGAGTCGCTCGGTAAAGTTCATCGCATCTGCGCCGCTGGTTTTAGGCAATACAACCGCAAATTCTTCGCCGCCATAACGTCCTGCACAGTCGGTATCACGTAAGGATTGGCTGAGTAAGTGCGCAATATGCTGAATGACTTTATCACCCGCCACATGACCATAGCTGTCGTTGATATGTTTAAAGTTATCGATATCTATCATGACTAAACTTGCTATACCTGAGTAGCGGGCATACAAGTCGTACTCGTGGTCTAAGCACTCTTGCCAATGACGACGATTATGCAACTGAGTTAGACCATCGGTTTGGCTAAGGCGTTCGAGTTGCTCGTTGGCAGCTTTAAGTTGCAATTTGTTGATGGCGATATCTGTCACGTCATAAATAATCACACTGATATGGGTCACTTGTCCCGTGAGCGATGCCAGCGGCAGCAGGGTCACGTTCTGGTACATATAGTCTGCACGGCCTGTTATCGGGCGATAGTTTTTAAATTGGAAAACGTACGGACGTTGTTCCCAGCTGATAAAAGCACGGTTTTTAAGCATGAAAACCGATTCCATTTTCTGCTTTAACCAAGTGGCAGGCAGATCGGGGAAGCGGGTAAACAGGTTTTGACCTTTGATCGAATTAGGGGAAACACCGCTGTGATTCTCCATAAAACCGTTCCACAGCTGGATATTGTAATGGCGATCTAATACCACTAATCCCACCTCTATGGTTTGTACCATATCGATGAGCCAGTGTAGTTCGTTCATTGCGCTTTGGTCATTTGACATAGGATAAAATCCAACTGGTTAATCGAGTAAATAGCCGAGTTTATAGCTAAGTGTGGGGATAGAATCCTCGGTGAAGAGCAGTAGCAAATCGCATTGAATATTATGATCTTCAATCCGATAGTTGATCTCCATTGCCAAAGTTCGGTGCCATTTCTCTGAATTATCATGGATCAGATCGTTAACCGTGCAGTGCCGTCCCAGCACGACAGGGTGAGCCTGACTAAATTTCATGTCGAGCTGTTCAGAAATGCCGTTAAGGAAAGCGCCTATCAGCACGTTTCCAGTATCGATCAGGACTTCTATCTCAGTATTTTTGTCTTCTGGATTAGCTAATCCCATCAGCTTGGCCATGTCTTTAAAGCTGGAATCATGGAACAAGAGCAGAGCTTCTCCCGCAATACCCGCCCCGATAAAACCTTGGCAGAGCGCGGATACCGTTGAGCTTTCTTCCGTGGCTTTGAGTGCCATGGTTAACTCACTGACTTCAAGCACGTTCACATTAGGGATAGGTAGTAATACGAATACATCGAGTAACTTAGCTAACAGATCAGCGGCGCGTCCCATGGCAACGTTGGCTATTTCTTGGCAAGCGTCGCGCATGTCGACTTTGATCATCGGGACTTCATCGGTGAGATCTTTCTGCGTCAGCGTTAAGATGCCGTAATCTTGTAAAATGTTGCTGATAGCATCGGCGCTCACCGGTTTTTGAATAAAATCTAACGCACCCAAGGCTTTAACCCGCTCGTGAGCTTTGATTTGAATATCGCCGGATACCACAATAATCAGCGCGGGTAAGTCCTGTTGCTGCACGGTTTGCAGTACTTCATAACCGTCCATGACAGGCATGTTGAGATCGAGAAACACCACTTCGCCTTTTCCAGCGCGGATGGCATCAAGGCCTTCGGCACCATTGGTCGCATAAGTTATTTCCACATCCCACTCTTTGGGGAGTGTGCGGGCCATTTGCTTACGTGCCATGGCGGAATCGTCACAGATGAGTACAGATATTGACATGCTGACTAGTGATCCTTATTTGCCCATTTATTGAAGATAACACTTATTTTTTAGGTCTGACTGACGAATTGCGTTCTTCGGGCAAGTCTGATTAATATCTTTTATATGTAACTTATAGATATCATTGATAAATTTATATTTTCTGATGGCATTAAAATTTGAATCATTGTTGAATCAAATCATGCTGAATCTTAAATCGAACTGGCTAATGTTAGTAAATAACAAGGATATAGTGACTAAAAAAGGACTATAGAATCCATATATTGCAGCCCAATCGTCCTTCGCTGCAGGTAGCATTGCGATACTGGTGTCGATTTTTAGCAGTTAAATAGCTAGCGGTTAAATACGCTTAATTATTGAGCTTGCTAAGGCTATCTAATCGAAAAATACATTAGGATTACTGCACGTAGTGATGACAGCCTAACATAAGTTGCCTTCAATCCATGATGGAATTGGCAATATTTTGACTTAAGTCAAAAAACAGGCTTATGTTATATCTTTTAGTGAATTATGCCAAACGTGTTAACATTTATTCTGGACTGACCAGTAACGGAATATTTCATGAGTGGCCAAAGTGTACAAGTTAAAATCGATGATGGCATCGCCTACGTGTTGCTTAATCGTCCTGAAAAAATGAATGCTATTAACTATTTAATGTTTAGTGAGCTTGACTGCGCGATTAAAAGTATTAAATCCAATCGTGCGGTGCGAGCCGTGATCCTCTCGGGAGCGGGTGGGCATTTTAGCTCTGGGCTCGATGTCAAAAGCGTCATGTCGGCACCTATGCAGGCAGTTAAGTTACTGTTTAAGGGCTTACCAGGGAATGCGAATTTGGCACAGCGGGTGTCACTAGGTTGGCAAACCTTGCCTGTGCCAGTGATTGCCGTGCTTGAGGGCTGTTGCTATGGCGGCGGTATGCAGATCGCTTTAGGCGCAGATGTGCGTATTGCTAGCCACGACAGTAAGTTATCTATCATGGAAGCGAAATGGGGACTCGTGCCAGATATGGCGGGGTTAGTCGCATTAAGGCAAATTATGCCTAAGGATCAAGCCATGTTACTTAGCCTGACGGCAAAAGTGCTTGAGAGTCATGAAGCGCTGGCCTTAGGACTCGTGACACAAGTGAGTGAGACGCCCATGGAAGCCGCTGAGCAATTGGCGCGGCAACTGATGCAAACCTCACCGGATGCGGCAGCGGCCATCAAACTTAGCATTAATCGCAGTTGGACTGCTTCTATCCGTAGTCTACTGTGCCGCGAGTCTATTAGTCAGATTCGGTTATTGTTAGGCAAAAATAGCAAGATAGCGGCGACGCGTCAGCTGAAAGATCCGCAGAAACCCTATCTGGATCGCCAATCGGGTTGGTAATGCTATTTTGTCTGAATTAGCTTGAATCGCCGTTTTTACTGCGCGCCGCTCATTCGGGCAGAAAAGCCTTTAATCGCATTTAAGCAATTCTGCCATGCGCTCTCGTTATCTAAATTGAGCGCTAGGGTAGTTTGGCGATAGTTAGGGCTTTCTAAGGTCACCGCGAGTTTTTTGCGATTGTCGGCCGTCTCCAATGAGGCTGGGTGACCGTCTGGCGATTGAATATCTAAAATGGGCAGCGTGAGTTTTGCCAGTTGCTCCGCGAGTGCTTGATTACGCTGTTCGTCTTCTCGATAGGGATTGATGACGATCAGCACATCAGGATCGGCAATCTTCTTCTGGCTTAATAGGTTAATTAATAATCCTGCACTTTGGTCTGCGGTGATCAAAATACGTTTTCCCGCATAATCAGCACCGATGGCATCTAACTGCGACATGCTTTTGACGAGAAAATCTTCCTGCTCTTGCTGGTGCTTGCTGTTATCTTCGGGCTTGATTTTAGGGCTTGGTTTGTTGGACGGTGAGCTTAATTGCGCGGCGCCAGGCGAGGTCACTTCAGTGGCGGCAGTAGCAAAGTTAGCTGCGGGCATTTCACTTGGCGGAGTTAAACTTAAGCTGGCCCAACCAGCAGGATTGATATTGCGGCGTACAAATGCCATCAATCCAGGCGCGTCTGCGGTACCATTTGTGGCAGGCAGGATTATCGCCGCACCAAGTTTCTTTTTACCTTCCCATGGTCGCACTAACAAATCGTAGGGCTGATTATCAATCGTGATTTGTTTAATTTCATTTGTGGGTAGATAGCTGTTATTCGACTTTTTGGCACTGATTTCGGCTGGCGCAGATGTTGGCGGAGTTGTTGTCGTGTCTGCCGCGTAAGTAGCGATGGTTGTGATGCCGAGAATGAGGCAAAAGAGGAGTGAAAGAATGCGCGGCATAGAATTGATAACCACCTGTGTAGTCTCATAAATTCATCAGTGTTTGAGTATAACCTGAACAATTACCAAAAAGTGAATTTTCCTCGCCAAAGAATTGCACTTGTCATTTAGTATAAAAAGCCACAGGGCATAAAAAAGCCCAACGCTGAGGCTGGGCTAATTGATTGAAACCTGCAGTTCCGCTTAGGTTTATACGTGGCTGACGAGCACCATACGGATCGCATCGAGTTGTAACTGGCTGGCATCCAGATAAGTGTTTAACTCTTGCATCTGATTACGCAGGTATTCCAATTCTTCCTCACGGATATTTGGGTTCACAGCCTTGAGTGACTCTAAACGATCAAGCTCTGCGCTCAGTTGCTGAGTCATTTTCTCTCTGGCTTGGGCGACCATTTCATCGACAACCACTTGAGCATATTCTTCACCCTTAGCAAATAACGGATGCAAAATAGGCTGAGATGCGGTGACTAATTTGCCGCCAATGTGACGATTCACCGCGCTTAATTGCTTATCGAAACTGGCGTAATCCACTTTAGCCGATAGATCGTTACCGTTTTTATCCAGCAACACGCGAATGGGTGTAGGCGGTAAATAACGGTACAACTGGCTCGACTTAGGTGCTGAGGCATCGGCCATGTAGATGAGTTCTAAGAATAAGGTACCTGCTGGCAGGGCTTTATTCTTTAGAATTGCGACGCTGGTGGTGCCAGTTTCAGAACCTGTGATCAGATCTAGCCCCGTTTGCACCAGCGGATGCTCTTGGGTGATCAGCGCAATATCATCGCGTGATAACGCTGTGTCACGATCAAAGGTCACTGTTACGCCATCTTCTGGCAAGCCAGGATAAGTTGGGAACATCATGTGCTCACTCGGGCGCAGAATAATCGAGTTTTCACCCTTATCTTCTTGATCAACACCGATAATATCCCACAGACGGATCACTGAGCCGATTAAATGAGTATCACCGTCACTTTGGGCAAGGCGGTTGACGATTGCCTGTGCCTTATCGCCGCCGTGTGAGTTGATTTCCAGCAGCTTGTCGCGGCCTTGCTCCATGGCGTGCTTGAGTTCTTTATAACGGCTCTGGGTGTGATTGAGCAGGTTTGTCAGCTCGTCGCTGTCGTCACCCACAAGCACGTTTAGCAGATCTTCGGCAAATTCACTGTAAAGCACATGGCCACTCGGGCAAGTGAGTTCAAAGGCATTTAGCCCTTGGTGATACCACTGCATCAAACGTTCTTGGGCGGTATCTTCAAGGTATGGCAAGTGAATTTGGATATCATTTTTCTGGCCGATACGGTCTAAACGACCGATTCGCTGTTCCAATAGATCGGGGTTTAGCGGCAGATCGAACAGCACTAAGTGGCTGGCAAACTGGAAGTTACGGCCTTCAGAGCCAATTTCAGAACAGATCAGCGCCTGTGCGCCGCCTTCCTCTTGGGCAAAGTAAGCGCCGGCTTTATCGCGCTCGATAATCGACATGCCTTCGTGGAATACCGTTGCTTGAATCCCTTCGCGGGTACGCAGGGCTTCTTCTAAGCTCAGGGCGGTTTCTGCTTGGCTGGCGATGATCAGCACTTTTTTGCTGCGGTGGGATTTTAAGAACTCAATTAACCAATCCACACGGGGATCGAACTTCCACCAACTGGCGCTGTTATCTTCAAATTCTTGATACAGTTTTTCAGGGCTCAGGGCTTGCGCCGCTTTCGCCTCTAATGACTTGTGTCCGCCCATCATACCGCTGACGCGTGCGGCAGTTTGATATTGATCTGGCATGGCATGGGGATAAGCGTTAAAGAAACGCTTTGGAAAGCCTTTTACCGAGGCGCGGCTGTTTCGGTATAACACGCGGCCAGTACCGTGACGGTCAAGTAATTCTTGCAGTAATTCGCTGCGGGCGGCCTGTTGTACTTCGGCATCAATATCGTCGGCTTGGATTAAACGAATACTTGGGCTGATATCTTTCTCGCCCAGTAATTCGGTCAAGCTGTTGATGGCGGCATCGGGTAATTTAGCGTTACCAGCCAAGGCTTCGGCGGCAATGGCGACGTCTTTATAACTGTCTTCTTCAGCTAAGAAAGCATCGTAATCGTAGAAACGATCCGGATCGAGCAGACGCAAACGGGCGAAGTGACTTTCATGGCCGAGTTGATCCGGCGTTGCGGTTAACAGCAAAACACCTGGGATGACTTCGCTCAATGCTTCAACCACTTGATAGGCGCGGCTTGGCGCTTCTTCGGTCCATTCTAAGTGGTGCGCTTCGTCAACGACTAACAGATCCCAATCGGCATCTAGGGCTTGATCAAGACGTTTTTTCTTACGCAGTAATTCGAGTGAACAAATCACTAACTGTTCTGTGTAGAAAGGATTGTCATGATCGGCATAGGCTTCTACACAACGGTCTTCATCGAATACCGAAAAGCGCAGATTAAAGCGGCGCAGCATTTCCACTAACCACTGATGGCGCAGAGTATCAGGCACGATAATCAGAATGCGTTCGGCGCGGCCGGTCAGCAGTTGTTGGTGAATAATCAGACCTGCTTCAATGGTTTTACCTAAACCCACTTCATCGGCTAACAGTACACGCGGTGCATAGCGACGGCCGACTTCATGGGCAATCCACATTTGATGCGGAATAAGTCCAACACGTGGACCTTGCAGACCCAGCAAATCCGATGAGGCCAGTTTGTGGCGCAACATTTGGCATTGATAACGCACACCAAAACGGTCGAGGCGATCGATTTGACCAGCAAATAAACGGTCTTGGGGTTTGTTGAAACGAATATTGTGGTTCAGCAGGGTTTCACGCAGTGTAGCTTGCTCGCCTGTCTCACTGTGAATGCCGTGATATATCACTATCCCGTCTTTCTCGGTTAATTCACTGACCGCAAGGCTCCAGCCTTCATGGCTTTCAACCGAATCGCCGGGATTGTATATAACGCGTGTCAGAGGGGCTTCTGCTCGGGAGAACATGCGGTTCTCACCCGTGGCAGGGAATAATACAGTGACCATACGGCCTTCTACTTGAACCACAGTTCCTAAACCAAGCTCTGACTCGGTATCACTTATCCAACGTTGACCTAAGGCGAACGGCATCTTAAATTCTCATTTCTAGGCGGACTCTAACAAAGGGCGCGTATGTTATACCAATACTCGTGATATTTAAATCGCCCTCTCACCCGTTAGAGCCTAATTCCCAGAGTGCTAGATTACAAATTGTACAAGCGACAAAATTGTCGTGGCAGTACATGAAAGTGTCACGCTAATGTCACATCCGCGGTTATACACTGCTTCGAGTCTGTAAGGTAAACAATGGTTGCTGTATTGTTATCTTGTGAGTTTGGTGCCAATATCAACTTAAGGTTTAAGTGCGAGTAAAGTGCTATCAACTTGAACCTTATGATCATTCTTTGCCATATGCTTAGCCAGTAATAGGAGCCGTGTAACTTTTATTGAGACTCAAAAGTGTGTTTAAACTTTAATGAAGCACTCTGGAGGCGCCATGGAACAAGACGACAGAAAGTTGTTTGTACTGGATACCAATGTGTTACTACATGAACCTTTGGCGATCTATTCGTTTAAAGAGCACGATGTGGTCATTCCGATGACAGTGCTAGAAGAGTTGGACCAGATTAAAGATCGAAAGAGTGATGTGAGTCGTGATGCTAGGGTTGCTATCAGGGCATTGGAAGATACCCTAGGCGGTGAAACTACCCCTGAGCAGATTATCAATGGCGTCCCTTTACCCAGCCGAGAGGGTCATGCCGATGCCGTCGGTTCGCTCTCAATTTTCCCTGATCACCTTGTCGATTTTACCTTAGGCGCACTGCCTGGAGATGGAAACGACAATCGCATTATCAATACCGCGCTACATCTACAAAACCTACATCATCCCCGTACCGTTGTCTTAGTCACCAAAGATATCAATATGCGCCTTAAAGCCAAAGGTGCGGGTATTCAATTGGTTGAGGATTATCGAACTGACCAGTTGATCGATGATATCCGCTTCCTCAGTAAAGGCTTTTACCAGTTTGAAGGTAATTTTTGGGAGCACTTGAACAAGGTCTCCACCGAGCGCCACGGTAGACATACAGTGCATGAAGTACCGCTCAAAGACCTCGAAAATGATAATTTCTATATTAACCAATATCTTATCGACACAGAGTCTGATTTTTGCGGTCGTGTTATCGAACGCACAGACACCCATTTACATATTTTAGATTTAGGCCGTGAGCGGGTGAAAAACCTCGAGGCATGGGGTGTTAAACCTAAAAACGTCTATCAAGGCATGGCACTGCAGGCGCTGCTCGATCCCGATATCGATCTGGTGATCTTAACCGGCCCTGCGGGTTGTGGTAAAACCTTGCTGGCCATGGCTGCGGCGTTGGAACTGGTGGTCGAGCGTAATCGCTACGACAAAGTGATTGTCACCCGTAACACCCCTGAAATCGCCGAATCTATCGGCTTCTTGCCCGGCACGGAAGAGGAGAAGATGATGCCGTGGCTGGCCGCCATTACTGATACGCTCGAAGTACTGCATAAGAATGATGTGAATCCCACGGGCAGCATGAATTACATCATGGAGAAGGCTAACATTCAGTTTAAGTCGATAAACTTTATGCGCGGGCGGTCGATCCAAAATTCCATCGTGCTACTGGATGAATGCCAAAACCTCACGGCCTCGCAGATCAAAACTATGATCACCCGTATGGGCGAAGGCACAAAACTGATTTGTTGCGGTAACTTAGCGCAAATCGACTCTAACTACTTAACTGCTGTTACCTCTGGTTTAACCTATATTGTCGAACGTTTTAAGGACTTTGAAGGCAGTGCCAACGTGTATCTGAATGGCGTGGTGCGTTCACGCTTAGCGGAATACGCTGAAGAGCATCTGTAAAGCAGGTCAGTTTAATTTAGGGTAATGACTAAGGCCTCAGATATGGAGGCCTTAATTTTATGGAGTAGTAGATTTTTAATCGACTTATCAGTGGTATGAGTAGGCTTTATCTGACAATTATTTTATGTGATTGGCAGTTCCTTCCTGCTACTATATGGAGCTCATAGTTTTTGCCGCCGTAGGCTGAAATTAAGCGCTGCAATCAAGGGTAGTGGATGAAATCGAGTGAGCCGGATCTCCAACTAAAATCGCCGATCCAGAAGAACTACAACCGTGCCGTTTTTTATACGTACATCGGCGTTATCGTCATGTCTTTGTTGACCGCATGGATGTTTTTCGACCGCCAAAAAGCACAGCAGATGGAGCAGCGTGAAGAGCAGGTTCAGCGCCATGTATTGCAAATCGATCTGCTACTTGAGTCGAGCATTAGAGCGGTAAAAAGCTTACGCAACGTTGCTGTGGATCATTTACGTTTGGGCGAACTCGTGCGTAAAGAACGCTTACCCCAATACGGTAAATTCAACGAAAGCGGCCAGTATTTTACCTTAGAACCTAGCTACGCCCAGAGCGGTGAGCCTTTTACCAACATGGGTAGGATTACTGGTGCGGGTTCCCTCGACGGCCGCGACGACAAGTTCTATCAAGAGCTTGAGATGTTGTTTGAGCTTTCATTGTCATTCCCCGTCGCCAAAGAAGCCGCCCCGAAAGCCTCGGCGATTTATTACCTGTCGAAGCGTAGGATCATGTCCTACTTCCCTTGGTCGAATGACGATCAACGTTTTAGGGACGAATTACTCAACAAGAAACAGTTTCAATACGCCACCCCAGCAATGAACCCGCAGCGCAGTGTATTTTGGAGTGAAGCCTATGTTGACTCCACCGGCAAAGGCTTATTGACCACTTTAGGCGTGCCCGTTTATTTGGATGATGAGTTCATTGGCTCAATCAACTTAGACATGACGCTTGCCTCGTTAGCGCGGCAAATTCGGGTTTACTTTAAGATGCCGGGCACAGTGATTTTGCTCGACCAACAGAACAATATTTTATCCCACAGCGATTTTGATAGCTCAGATATCAATCGGGTCTATCACATCAGCCAACGTATTCCCTCTGAGCTGCATTCTTTACCTGAGTCGGAATTGTTTGATGCCCACGACGGCATCATCCGTAACGGCTATTACATTCACTCGGTTGCACTGCATAACGCGCCTTGGCGTTTACTGTATTTGCAGGATGAAGACGACCTATTCCAAGACTCGTGGGAAAAACTGCAGCTGACGTTTATTTTAGTGGTTATCGCCCTGTCGGTGTTGGTGACCATAGTGCATTGGCAGACGCGTCGATCTTTTGTGAGTCCAGCCTCGCGACTACTGTCGCACCTTGAGGGCTGCTCCCAAGAGCCGCGTAAGCCACCGGAGAAAATCACCCGCGGCTGGGAACCTTGGTTCTTGCTGGTGAGTCGAATTTTTGAGGAAAACAAACAATATACCCACCATCTGGCTGAGCAGAATAAGCGGCTCGATAAGCTAGTGGCGCGGCGTACTGAACGCTTAAAAGACACCACAGAGCGGCGTGAGCGCGAATATGCGCTACTGCGATCCCTGCTTGACTCGATTCCCGAAGCGATTGTCTTTAAAGATAAAGAAGGCAACTATTTAGGTTGTAACAAGGCGGCTGAACGCATGCTGGGTTACACAGAGAGCGAGATGATAGGTTTATCATCTGAGGATCTGACCTCGCCTGAAATGGGCATACGTATCCGCGCCGAAGACGAACAAGTCTTAAAAGATCGCACGCCGCTGCGCTACCAAGAAAAGGTCGAGCTTGCGGGCAAACCTGTGTTGCTCGATACCCTTAAGCTGCCTTTCTACAATCGCCGCGGCGAACTGCAGGGATTGATTGCCGTGTGGCGTGATGTGACGCGGGAATACGAATCCGCCGAACAATTACGCCTGTCCGAAGAGCGTTATCACTTAGCTATGGATGCGGTGGAAGATGGCCTGTGGGACTGGTATTTAGACTCTGAACAGATCATTTGTAACCCAGCCTATTATTCTATGTTGGGTTATAAAACCAATGAATTCCCAGCTTTAGTATCGACGATTGATGAATTATCCCACCCCGACGATCGTATTCGCGTCGAGGAATACCGTGCTCAGTATCTTGCTGATCCCGTCGGTGCTTTCGAAATTGAATTCCGTATGTTAGGTAAAAATGGCGGCTATCACTGGGTGTTATCCCGTGGTCGTGTGGTGGAGTTCACCGCCGAAGGTCAGCCTAAGCGTATGCTGGGTACCCATAAGGATATTACCCGCCATAAGAGTAACGAAGTGGCGTTGCTTGAAGCCAAGCAAGACGCCGAACTCGCTAACCTCTACAAGAGTGAATTCTTGGCCAACATGAGCCATGAGATCCGCACGCCGATGAACGCCATTATCGGTATGTTGCAGTTGGCACAGCGCACCTCGTTAACTGCGCAGCAGAAAGATTACCTCGAAAAAGCTGGTTTCTCGGCACAATCGCTGCTGAGGATCATCAACGATATTCTCGACTTCTCTAAAATTGAGGCGGGTAAGTTGGAGCTTGAGCGGGTGCCATTCCCGCTGGATAAAGTGCTCGATCACGCTCTGGATCTTAATGCGCTCAAGGCACAGGAACAAGGCGTCGAGTTACTCTTATATGCCCCAGTGACGGCGGGACTCATTCTTAAGGGCGATCCGCTACGTTTAGGCCAAGTGCTGATTAACCTGTTATCGAATGCGGTGAAATTTACCCAATCTGGTGAGATTGAGCTCGGCTGTGAAGATGTCGGCGAGCGGGATCATCGGATTACCTTGAAGTTCTGGGTGCGCGATACGGGGATCGGCATAGGTAAAGATCAACAGGATAAGTTGTTTGATGCCTTCGCCCAAGCCGACGGTTCGACCACCCGTAAATACGGCGGCACTGGCTTAGGTTTGTCGATCAGTAAGCATCTGGTGTCTATGATGGGCGGCAAGATGCAAGTGCAGAGTGAGCTAGGGGTCGGTAGTACCTTTAGCTTCACCATCAGTTTTGAAATTGCCGAAGCCGCTAAGATTGAGCCTTTGGTCGTGCCGGAAAAACTCAATAGTCTACGCACCTTAGTCGTTGACGATAACCCGACGGCACTGCAAATTTATTCGACCTTGATGCGAGATTTCCACTTCGACGTCGATACTGCCGCCAGCGGCGCCGAAGCGCTTTACAAACTGTCGCGGGCACCAATCGATCTGTTATTGCTCGACTGGATGATGCCAGAAATGGACGGTAGCGATGTGGTCAGCGCCATAGATACTATGGTCGCCGAAGGCCGTTTAGCGAAACGACCAGTGATTATCATGATGACGGCCTATGCAGCAGAGCCCTTACAGCATGAAGTCGATAGTGCCAATGTGTTTGCTGTACTGCAAAAACCGTTTAAGGCATCGAGTCTGTTCGATGAGATCATTGCCGCCTTTGCCGATGAACCGAGATTGAATGTGGTTCAGCCTATGGTTGAAGTTCAAGTTGAGGAAGGGGAGCACACAGGTTTAGTGCTGCTGGTGGAGGATAACTTTATCAACCAGCAAGTGGCCACCGAACTCCTTAAGAGCGCTGGCTACGAAGTGGTGCTGGCCGACAACGGTCAAGTAGCGCTGGATACTATCGACTCGCGGCCGTTTGATGCTGTGTTGATGGATATTCAAATGCCAGTGATGGACGGGTTAACGGCCGCAAGGGCATTGCGTGAGCGTTTTAGTGCCGATGAACTGCCTATCATTGCCATGACAGCCCATGCAATGTCGGGCGACAGGGAAAAGAGTTTAGCGGCGGGGATGAATGCCCACATCACTAAACCCATAGTGCTCAACGAATTATTTGAAACATTAAATCACTGGATCAAACACAAGAACCAGCATCAGAATCGTTAATTTATTTGCTCGGGGCCAGTGATGGCCTCGCATTATTTACTTTAAATCAATCGCTTGAGATAAGCAGTCATCAAAGATGCTTATGACATAAATGACTTAATAAGGTAAATAACGCAGCCAGCCGAATCAGGAGGAAAGATGAAACCCCAAAGTGTAGCCTTAGCCTTATTTATAGCGCTGTTAGGATTTCCCACCGTTACGGTCGCGGCAGCCGCGCCTAGCGCCAAGATCATTAAGCAGGGCCAAGAGGCGAAAGGGTTTCTTAATCTCTATTACGAGGAGTCTGAGGGAGAGTTATATCTTGAGGTCAATCGTTTAAATCAACCTTTTATCTTAGTTACTAGCCTGCCACAGGGCGTAGGCTCAAACGACATTGGCCTCGATCGCGGCCAACTGGGTCAGACCCGTATGGTGCAGTTTGAGCGCCAAGGTCCCTATGTTTTACTTAAGCAACTTAATACTCAATATCGTGCGAATACCTCTGATGCCGCCGAGCAAAGAGCGGTTGAAGAAGCCTTTGCCGATTCTGTGTTATGGCAAGGCAAAGTGATTGAGGGCAAGCCAGATTTGGTAGCGATCAACGATCTGGTGCTCAATGATTTACACGGGGTGTCTTCCGTATTGCAACAAACAGAGCAGGGCAATTATCAGCTCGATTTGAGCCGTTCTGTCATCTTACCCAAAGGGATTAAATCCTTTGAGAAAAACGCCGATGTGGATGTGCAACTGACGTTCAAAGGCGATGTTGCTGGCGCGCAGGTCGCACAGGTAACACCCGATGGCACCTTAATGTCGGTGCGGATGCGTTATTCCTTTGTTGAGCTTCCCGATGCGGATTACCAGCCGCGGGCTTATCATCCTATGAGCGGTTATTTGTCCGATGAGTATCGCGATTATGCCACGCCCTTTAACCAACCTTTAGTGCAGCGTTTTATCCTGCGCCACCGTTTACAGAAAGTGCATCCAGGCCCAGCGCCAAGCGAAGTCGTTAAACCTATTACTTATTATCTCGATCCTGGTGTGCCAGAACCTATACGGTCGGCGTTGCTCGATGGCGCGCGCTGGTGGGAGACGGCTTTTACTCGAGCGGGATTTATCAACGGCTTTAAAGTTGAGTTATTACCTGTAGATGCCGATCCGCAGGATATTCGCTACAACATGATCCAATGGGTGCACAGGGCGACGCGGGGTTGGTCCTATGGCGCCGCACTGACAGATCCTCGCACCGGTGAAATCATCAAGGGTCAAGTCACGCTCGGCAGTTTGCGTGTGCGTCAGGATTACTTGATTGCTAAAGGCTTAACCGCAGGCTGGCAGGATAGAGTGGCGGCCGAGAAAGCGGCGACAGCCTTGTCGCTGGCGCGTATTCGCCAACTGGCTGCCCATGAAGTCGGCCATACCTTAGGGCTAGATCATAACTTTGCCGCTTCGACCAATCAGGATGCCTCTGTGATGGATTATCCCCATCCGAAAATCCAGCTAAAGGGCAATGATATTGATATTTCCGCACCTTACACTACAGGTGTTGGTCCTTGGGATGATTTTGCTATCGCCTATGGCTATAGCGATCAAGGCGATGCTCGCACCCAACAAGCGCTGCAAGTCGACTTACTGGCCGATGTCGCCAAACGTGGCTTACGTTATATCGGTGAGGCCGATTCCCGCCAAAAGGATGCGAGTCAGGCCTATGCCAGTTTGTGGGATAGTGGTGACGATCCGATCGATCAGCTGGGTAAGTTAAATAAAATTCGCACTAAGGCGATTGCGGATTTCTCCAGTGCGACCTTGTTACCCAATGAGCCACTGGGCGAGCTAGCCGATGCCTTTGCGCCAATTTATTTGCTGACGCGTTATCAAATCGATGCGGTCGCTAAGTTTATTGGTGGCACTGACTATAACTATCAATCTATCGGTGAAGGCAGCCGCTGGAGCTATATTGCGCCGCAGTTGCAGTTAACAGGCTTAGACGCGCTACTTAACACACTCGATGCGGCGAGTTTAACTGTGCCGCAAACCTTGCTCGACAGTTTAGTACCAAAGGCGGGGAATTATCATGCCACACGGGAATCCTTCGACTCAGGTTTAGGCGCAATTAACGATCCTCTCGGCATGGCTGAAGTATTTAGCCGTCATACTGTTAGCTTGCTATTGATGCCTAAGCGTTTGAACCGTGTCAGCCAAGCATCCATGGCAGATAGCGAGCAGTTATCGGTGACGACATTACTGGATAAGTTATTTGCAGCGACCTTGTATCAAGAGGATAAGCTTGGGCTGGTCGAAGGCGTTTGGATGCGAGTGAACGCTGTGGTGATTGATGAAGTGCTGGCAACGCTGCACGATCCTCAAACCTCACCAGAAGTGAGGGCTGCGATTAACGATCGCGCTCAGTTTGTGATTAAGCAATTGAAAGCGAAGTCGAATCGAGCGAATGTGAGTCTTGCGGCGCACTATACTTGGTTGCAACAGGGTCTTACTGCGGGTTTGACTGATGCTAAGGTTAAGCTTATTCCTAAGCCGTTAACCTTACCGCCGGGATCACCGATTTAATCCGATGAACATAGGCGCCATTAGGCGCCTATTTCTTTTGGATTTTTCGGATAAAAGTGATCGGCTTTACGCTCTAGATGAGTAAAGCGGCGGGTGTTTTTATAGGGCAGTTTCATAAAGCCCGATACGCCGTGACCTTGGATTTTTCCGACATGATGTAAGATGCGATCGAGGCTCGCGCGAAATGCCGCTTGCTTACGTGGATTGAGCAGCTTCAAGTAACTGTGAATTTTTAAGTGATTCGGCAGCGCCTCAAAAATGATGCAGCCTGTGTGGTGAATTTGGTTGATGCGGGCTAATTCTTCCATGATTTCATGGGGTAATTCGAGGTTCTCATCGGGATCTTTACCGTCTTCAAAATAAGAATGTAACCGCGACTTATCTTCTAAGGTGGGTACGTCACCGACTTCGAAGGGCAACTGCAGTGCGGCACTGGCGACAAAAGGCTCGCTGATGTCAGCTCGTTCGATATGCAGTGTGTCTTTGGCGTTAAAGAAACAGGCTTTAAACACCCCTATACGTTTAATTCCCCGCGCGAGATCCACCATATTGTTGACTGCAATGATTAACGCACTTTTTTGCTTCGCATCGTAAATTGCAAGATTGGAGTCGATAAACACGCCGGTTTCCTGCCAATGAATAGCCAGACCACCCACGATCGGATATTGCGCTAAACGACCCACTGCGGCGATAAAGCCTTTTTCGGTATCGCCCATGCCAGCGAGGAAGTTGCGGTAATATTTTTCGAGCTGAATATCATCCATCTTAGCGATGGGATCTTGGGCGTTGTGTTCCTTTAAAAAGGATTTACGCGAACTGTAGCTGACGGTTTCAACATCTTTGTCGCGGGATTGTACCCAAACAGGAATTTCACCCTGTAAATCAGCTTTGGGCAGTTCAGGTAAATGTAATCTGTGGCTGTGGCGCATACTTTTTAAAAAGTAATCGCCGGCAATGTTGCGCTGCTGCGGATCTGTGCTGAGCATGCCCTCTAAGGTGCGGGCTAATTCTATCGGTAAGCCAATGCTAGTGGGCGAGATCACCTGCGCACCGAAGCGACTTGCTTGCCCAGAGGCGAGGGCATACAGAGTCGCGGCAACACCTTGCTCGTCAAAGCGCGGGCTGGAGAGTGCTCCATTGAGTTGCTCTTCGCCGATAAAGTACACATCACCCATTCGGGCGTTGGTATGTTGTTGATCGCTAGACATTAACGCCATCACATTGTCTTCGACGGGTTTGTTATGTTCATCCCGCTGCGCAAATACCGCTGAGCCCCAATCGATTAACGATAAGTGTTGTTGTTCAATATCGTAAACCAGATTCGAAGGTTTGATATCGCCATGCACTAAAGGCTTGCCCGTGCGCAGGTAATACAAGATATCGGCGAGTTGGCGGGCGATGCTCATGACCATAGCGGTCGGCAGGGCGCCCATACGGCGGCAAAGTTGGTCGAGATCTTCTCCTTTTGCTCGTTCCATCACGAGTATGCCTTGTTTGCCGACTCGCTCAAATTTGATCGCCCCCGGCACATTGGGGTGCTTGAGTAAGGAGAGCATAAAGGCTTCTTCTTCGAGCCGATCTTGAATATGTTGCGGCAAATTAATCCGTGAAAACTTAAACACATGGGCATCACCCGCTTGATTGATACCCGCAAAAACGAAACCGTAGGCGCCTTTGCCGACCAATTCGATATCGGTATAACCTAATTTGCTCAGCTGTTGTTTACAGAGGCGGATCCACGCCTTGTGTTTACGGGCATCATTGGCTTTGAGCAAGTAAATGGATTGCTCTTCAGAAATATAAAAATGCTGCAGCTGCGGTGTTTGCAAATTGTGCTCCTTGTTTTGTTCATTTAACCAGTAAGCGGGGGAGATAATCAAATAGCGGGTGGCTTTATTTTAGTATTTTGAATGGCATTGATGATCAGCGTCAGGCGCGGCTTACCTATACGATCATTTCGTCACTGACTTTGACTTACATCAAATTAAATCCTCGCGACTATAGGTAATCTTTGGAGCATTAGATGGAATCAATTTTTGTTAATTAACCCACAGACAAAGTGCAGCTAAGGAGGGCGTATGCCCACCCAATATAAAGCCTTGTTGATCGAACTTTTGGAATATCCGCGTAAGCGTATTTTACAGTCAATGGAAGTGACCCATTGCCCGCATGCGGTATTTTTTAATGATAGAGACGAGCAATGTTTAACTTGTCATCAGGGCATGGAATGTATCTGGATGAACCAGAATGACGAGCTGGTGGCCGTGAACGAAAAATCGATTGCCGAGTTAAAACAGCAGTTGTTGATCGCCGTGGACTTTATCGACTCATCTTTAAGCCCACATCATTTATCACGCCGTCAATGCCAATGCGATAACTGTGTTTGGCTGCGTAAAGTGCAAGCCACGTTAGATCAGTAAGTTAGTCTTTACATTGCTGAGTTTGCCGAATGGCAGGAGGCTTTGCATCCACTTTAAAATGTCATTAGAGTAAGGACAACATTAGCGAATAGAGATAAACCCATGGAACCCGGTTTTTGGCATGAAAAGTGGCAGCAGCAACAGATAGGTTTTCATCAGCAAGACATCAATCCTTTCCTCATTAAGTATTGGCAGCAGCTTGCATCACCCGCAGATACCAAGGTTTTTGTGCCCTTATGTGGTAAGTCGCTAGACATGTGTTTCCTCGCAGAACAGGGGCATCAGGTCATAGGGTGTGAGTTGAATGAATTGGCTGTACAGCAATTTTTTAGCGATAACCAACTCGAGATGACGCAAACGGCCGTGGGTGAACACCAGCATTATCAAACCGAACAGATCAGCTTGTATCAGGGTGATATTTTCACCCTACCTAAGACTATCACCCAAGCGGTGACGGCATTTTACGATCGCGCGGCTTTGATCGCATGGCCAGAAAGTATGCGTGCACAATATGCCAAGCAGTTAGCGAGCTTATTACCTAGCGGCAGTGTCGGTTTATTAGTGACTTTAGATTATCCGCAAGAATCCCTTATCGGCCCACCTTTTGCGGTATCCCCTACTTGGGTAGAGCAGCATCTGAGTGAGGATTTTGATATTGAAGTATTAGCGTCGCAAGATGTGTTGGCCGACAATCCACGTTTTATTAAGAAAGCCGTGCCTTGGCTTAATGAAGCGGCCTATTTGTTGAAACGTAAGTAGGCTTGACTCGGAGGTTGGATCTGTAACCCCATTGAATTATTCGCGGCTTTCGAGCTTGGAGTTCAGTGGGGCTTGTCATTAAAACATCATATCTAAAGTCTAAACTGGCAAGATTATTTAAGACGAAGTGGCGGATAGAAGGCTTTGTTGTCGCGGGACTTTTTTGGATTGAGTTTGCTTGAGCTGGATTAAGTTTGCTTGAGTCAGCGTGGTTTTAACTTGTCGGAAGTTTGTTCGTGAGTGAATTACTCTTTACCATGCTATTCGCGATGAACTCTATGCGACTTCGTAATAATTAGGCTCAAGCTCTAGTTGATTTTGAATGATCTGCACCGCCATTCTGGCGCATTTACCACATTGATCGGCAACACCTAAGCGCTTTTTTACGTCAGCAAGCGAGCTATCGCCCTGGCTTACTGCGTTTTTAATTTGCGTATCAGTGATCGCATGGCAAAGACAAACGTACATATATTAGTCTCCAATCGAATTGCGCTAATTCTAAATGAAAACGCTTATCAAATGCAATCATGTTTTTTGGGTGATTTTCATACTTTAACGCTTTCGTTACATGGCGCACGTTTTATCGTCTATGCTAGGTGTGTTTTAGCACTAAAAAGCTAGGCAGTTTTAGAAGTAGGTTTAGGAATACAGAGTCAGGGTGATGATGCCTCACGGATGGATAACTCATGGATGAATAACGAAGAATTAATCAAAGATCCATAAGGTTTCATGAGAACTAATCTACCAGTTACACAGCGAGAATATGATTATCCAGCGGATTGGATTTTATTGTCGACTACGGATACTCAAAGTCATATCACTTACGCCAATCAATCTTTCTGTACCGTTGCCGGTTACGACCTCGATGCCATGCTAGGCAAGCCCCACAACATGGTGCGTCATCCAGATATGCCTCCGCAAGCGTTTGAAGATCTGTGGCGATGTATCAAAAAAGGCGAGCCTTGGAAAGGGATAGTGAAAAACCGCTGCGCCAATGGCGATCACTATTGGGTCGATGCCTATGTCTCACCGATTTCAGTTAATGGCAAAGTCGTCGAGTTTCAATCAGTACGCACTAAACCCACACGCGATCAGGTTAAGCGTGCAGAAATAGCCTATGCAGAGTTGAACAAAAAGGGCAGCGTTAGTGCGTTAAAACGTACCTTGGATATGCCAGTTAAATTGCTGTTACTCGCATTGGTTGCCATGCTACCTATGCTTTACCTTGCTCTGCAAATTGGCTTAATGGGCTTTATTGCCCTAGCGATAAGTGTCCTAGTATTGCTGGTGGGCGGCAATCTGGTGCTGAGTCGCTATTACGCGATAGTGGCTAAGGCAAAGCATATCTACGATAACCCCTTGATGGCGCATATTTATAGTGGAAGCAGTGATGATCTTGGCGCGATTGATTTAGCACTGCAAATGCAAAATTCAGAGCTTAAGTCGATTCTTGGGCGTGCATCGGATTCCTGTTATAACGTGTCAGAACAGGCCAAAATATCTGCCGCTAAGGGAAAACAAATCCAGAGTACCAGTCAGGCTCAACTGTCTGAAATAGAGCAAGTTGCTACAGCGATGCAGGAAATGACCGCCACATTAGGCGATATGTCCTCCAATTGTGCCGATGCGGCGAGTGCCACGCAAATGGCATCCGCTGAAACCATCAATGGTGATAAAACGGTGTCGAGCACTATTCGCTCGATTCAAGCCATGGCGGAGCAACTGCAACAAACGTCAAAAGTGATTACTGAGTTAGAAGCCCACAGTAAAGATATTGGCACAGTGCTCGATGTGATTCAGAGTATTGCGGGGCAGACGAATTTGCTGGCATTGAATGCAGCAATTGAAGCGGCTAGAGCGGGTGAGCAAGGTCGTGGCTTCGCTGTCGTTGCTGACGAAGTGCGGGCACTGGCACAACGTACTCACGATGCCACCAAAGAAATCCACAGTATGATTAATCTGTTGCAGCAGGGGACGAATAAAGCTGTTATCAGTATGCAGCAAGGAGTGGTTGCCGCTTCCGAATGTATTTCAACGGCGGATTTAGCGGGTACGGCATTACGTACGATTCGTGAGGCCATTTCGACCATTACCGATATGACGCACCATATTGCCAGCGCGGTTGAAGAGCAATCGAGTGTGGCAAATGAGATGAATCGCAGCGTGGTGAATGTGTCGCAATTTACCCATTCTAGTCATCAACTCGGCAGTGAAATGGTCGGCTTGAATGACGAAGTGACCCGCGAGATGCATTCTCACTCGGTATTGGTCGATCAATTCTTAAAGCGCAGCTTTAGGGTTTAACTGCCTAAAATTTAAGATAAAAAGGCAATAGTCTGACTATTGCCTTTTCTTTTACTGATTTCTAACTCAATTTCTTATCTCTGATCTAATAACCTTTACTAAAGTCGACTCTATTCTGCAGTGGCTCACCCATGATGTAGCGGCGATAGTTTTGGCTAAAGATATCGACGATTTGTGCAGGATGGCTTGGCGCCGAAATATGCGGCGTGATCACGGCATTTTCCCGTTCCCAAATAGGATGGCTATTGGGCAAAGGTTCCTGAGCAAATACATCGAGGATCGCTTGCTGACTAGGATTAGCGATAAGCTGGATATTGAGTGCATCGAGATCGAGTGCATCACCGCGGCCAACATTAAACAGCACTGCATCCGTTTTTAACATAGCTAACATGTCAGCATTGAGAAGATTGTACGTTGCAGTAGTGCTTGGCAGTAGATTTGCAACCACATCTGCCTGTGTTAACACTTGGCCTAAATTGGACATAGCTTCTATGATATCAAAACCTTCTACGGCATTACCGCTGCTATTGATACCAGTAACATGCATGCCAAAGTGTTTTGCAGTTTTCGCTAAATGCTGGGCTATTGACCCTGTGCCAAGCAAGAGCAATCGCATGCCCTGTAAACTTGAGTGGCGTTGCTGGGGTTGAATCAGCCACTGTTTTTGTCCTTGTTGCTGGCGATAAAAACGATGGCTGCGGACATGCGCGAGTAAATAGCCGAATAGATACTCGCTCATCAGCGGGCCGAAAATGCCTTTAATATTGGTGAGTTGATAGTCTTTTCTGCCCCTTGGACTCATCAGGGCATCTATGCCAGCAAAGCTTGATTGTAACCATTGCAGATTTTTAGCATGGGGTAATAGGGGCGCGGCGAGTTTAGGTTCGGCTAACCAAATATCTGCTTCAATTATGCCCGCAGGATTATCATCGAGTAACGTTAAATCTGGGAGACTCTGCGCCTCAATCAAGTCGCGGTACTGTTGATTTGCCTTTGTTAGCAAGAGTAACTTGTGCCCCATGGCGTCTCCCTTTATGCTTGGTTATTGTTATTTTTCAATACGCTGTCGCGGCCACTCAGATGGATTGCGCTGCATCTTTTTAGGTTAAGTCTATGTTTGATCAATTAGTCGCCATTATTGCCCAGTTAGGAAATATGCTTCGCCCTTGGGCCTTCGATATTGCTACCGCTATGGTGGTGTGTCTTATTTTGGTTTTTTCAGCGGATGTAAATCGTATCTTAAGGCGTCATTTGTTGGGGCATTCTTTTGTGCTGCGAACATTTGTTTTTATTATTGTGAATGCCTTTGGCTATGGACTATTGATCGTGAAAGCCACGCCTTGGGTGGCAAGACATATAGTGGCTATGCCATCCCATTGGATGTTTCTGTTAATTGTGGCCATGTTTATTTTTATCGGTTATTGGGCTCAGCGAAATAGCCAAGCTTAATATCATTATTATTTTGGCCGTTACTCAAAGTAGCCAGAGTAATTGGCCATTGCCTTTTGAGTTAAGGCTTGCATGGCGCGATCGGGGTAATTGCTGAACACGCCATCGACGCCTATCTGCTTAAGTGCATGAATATCATCAATATGATCGACAGTATAAACATAAACCTTGGCACCTCGGTTATGGGCGTCGTCTACTAGCGCTTGGCTGATAAAACTCACATCTAAATGCAATGAATAGGCATTCAGTTCGCTTACCACGGCAGCCCCATCGAGTGGAATACTGGCAAGCAACGGTGCGACTAACGCATCCGGCAACGCCTGTTTAAGTTCATGTAGATAGGGGTGATTAAAGGAAGAGATCAGTAACTGCTCCTTCGTAAATCCAAGCTGACTCATAGCCTTTGGGTATAAGTCGATTAACGGCGTGACGGTATTAATGCCTTTTAACTCTATATTGACTATGCAGCGCCCCGCAATCAGCTCAAGTACTTGCCATAGCGTCGGAATGGATTCACCTTTCACATTGATGCTTGCTAGATAGTCCTTGCTCACTAAGTGAATGACGCCCGTGCCCGAGCTTTTATTATCGAGTCGTCTGTCGTGAAATACGACTAACTCACCTTCGACATTATGTACATCGAGTTCGACGGCTTGCGCACCCAATTCTAACGCTTTAGCCATGGCGGCTAAGGTATTTTCGGCCTGATAACCGCTGGCGCCGCGGTGAGCAAAAATAAGCATGGTCTACGATCCTATTAGCTTCTAATAATGCCTTGTTGCTCGCGATTTTGACCATTCTTAATATGGATTTCCATCTGCGGGTAGGCGAGTTCGAGATTGTTTTCTTTGAGTTTTTTAGTCACTCGTTTATGTAAATCATGGCGCAGTGGCCAGCGTGCCGACATATCTTTCGCATAGGCGCGCACTTCATAATCTTGGGTATGTTTACCAAAGCCGGCAAACCAGACTTCAGGTTCTGGGCTGGCAAGTGCATCTTCACACTCTTGCACCGCTTGATACAGGGTCGCTTCAACTTTGGCCGGGTCTGAATCCCGCGCCACCGACACATAAACAATGACCCGAGTAATAGGATCTGACAAGGACCAGTTGATCAGCTGCTCTGTGATAAAGGCCTTGTTCGGAATGATAATTTCCTTTCTATCCCAGTCAATAATGGTGGTCGCCCGAATTTGGATTTTACTGACTGTCCCTGTTAAATCACGAATTGTCACTGTGTCGCCAATCCGCACGGGTTTCTCAAACAAAATGATCAAACCTGAGATAAAGTTGGCGAAAATTTCTTGCAAACCAAAACCTAAACCGAGCGACAGTGCGGCAATCAGCCATTGTAACTTAGACCATTCCATCCCGAGATTAGAGAAGCCGATTAATAGTCCGAGGAAAACCACCAGATAACGACTGACGGTTGTGATCGCAAAACCTGTCCCGGGCGAGAGATCAAGCCTTTGCAGGATCATTAGCTCAAGTAGGCCGGGTAAATTGGTGGCAATCATTAACGAGAAACCTACTACTATCAGTCCAAACATCAGTGATTTCATGGTAATAGGCAATTGTTGCTCTAAGCCATTTACACTGGTATTGGTCGTCCACAGCGTAATGCCATCGAGGAAGGAAAACAGCGCCGTATGGGTTTGAGTCCACAGACCAATCAAACTGGCTAAAAAGGCCAATAACAAGAGTGAACGCACTAGGCCAAGGGATTGGCTCGAAATGGTTTCGAGATCGACTACTGGTTCTTCGTAGGTATCGAGTCCATCGACGGAAGGGTGATGCGTTTCGCCTTTTTCCCTTTGTGCTAAGCGTTCGGCACGTTTTGCCTTAGCGCGATCGAAGGCGATACGGCGGCGTTCGATTAACATCCACCGTTTGATCAATTGGTATAAGAGCAAGAAACCCAGACCCAGCACGATAGATAATTGCAGTTGTAACAGCATTTGGAAAGCGGTGAAGTAGTAACCCCTAAAGGCTAACACTGCGCTTAAAAGCGGCACAGAAATCAGCAAGGTCCAGAGCATTTTCTGAATGAGTTTTTTGTTTTTACCGTCTTTCTTGGCATCTGAGTTTTTACGGCTGAGGATTAAAATATCTTTGTATAACAAGAATAAAACGATACAGAAAATAATGAATGCGCCGCGGCCTATGCTATTACGCACCAGTGATGTGTCGAGCACTTCGGTAAAGCCCATCAGACCCAATAATGGGCTAGCAATCAGCACAAAGTGTCTGAGCCGTGATTGTCCCGCTTGGATGAGTTTTGAGGGGCGTTTGAAATGGCCCACGAGTACGCCTTTGTCGAGTGTCAGAATAAAGATAAAGCGATATAAGAGATACACTAAACCAATCGCCAGTATGCCCATACCCACTGCTTGCACAAAATTGCGATCGGAATGATAGAAAATCAATCCCGCCATGATCACTGGGAAAGGTTTTATCAACGCATAGCTGATACTGCAGGCGAGCGCTTTGAGAGTGTAAATGAATTTATCTTGGGTCACATTGCCCACATAAGTGGTGTAATGATTTAGCAAGCGATTGAATTTAGGCGTGATCAAGTCTTGTACGACTAAACACAGTACCAGCAATATGATCCACCAAGACCAATAATCGTTTTGTTCATCCCAGGCTTTTCCCAGTTCATCCCACTGTGCTTGTTGCACAAGCCAAACCGTGCTGCGCTCAAGATCCGTAAGCCATAACTTACTGATACTTGCAGCGTTAGGCACCCAGAATAAATGTTCGTTAAGGGTATTTTTTAGGGTGAGATTCTGTTGACTCAGTTGTTGGTAATTGACCTTCAGCTTGCCTAATTCACTTAAGTATTGGTCATAGCTTTGCATCAATTGCGAGATCAAACTCTGTTGCGAGTGTAAGAGTTTAATCTGCTGCTCATTGTATAAGCCGGGTTGTTCTAATTCTTGCTCATTGAGGGCTTGTTGCTGCTCTAAATGGTATCTGTCTAAGCGCGCATCGGCGATCAGCGTTTGCAGTTTTTCGTGATTCGGTGGTTTAGGCAGTGATTGCAACATCTGCAAAAAGCGCTCACCAAAGGCGGAGTTCATTTTGACCCAAGTGATCTGCTCTTGGATGTTTGCCAGTTGTTTGGCTTGGGATTGATATTGGGTTTCAGCCTGTTCCTGCTGTTCGACCACATTATTGATCTGCAGAGTTAACGTTTGCAGCTTTTGGCCGTAAATCTGGTTGGTGTCGGCAATATTACGGGTGATAGGATCGATGACTTTTTCGGTATTAACTAAGTTTTTGGCTAGGGTAGCATCCGTTTGTTGCTGACGTTGTTTATTGATTGCCTTGTTGATGGTTTCGATCAAGGCTTCTTGCTGCACCAGTTGTTGGCGGACTAGTTGTAATTGTAATTGCGTCAGTTCAATGCGTTTTTGGCTGCTGGCAAGTTCTGCTTCATCGGTGGCAAGGCTTTGTTCAAAGAAAAGTCGTTGAGTTTGCTGTAACTCTCCCGTTGGGGTATCTAGCGGGGCGAGTTCTGCTTTTTTGTTTTGGGCGACAGTTTGCCTCGCGCTGGCGATAACTGTAGGTAAGTCATTGTGACGTAGCAATAAATCGTTAACTTGTCGGCCAAGGGTGGATTCGCTTTCTTTAAGTTCAGACAAGCGAATATAGGCCATGGAAGCCTGCTGGCTGAGGTCAGTACCTTTTTCTAGTGATAAAGGCTTATAGGCGTCTTTCAGCGCTTGGTTAGTGCGCTTCTTATGTTGCTCAAAATCAATCTGCGCTTGTTGGAAACTGGCTGCGTTGGTGGCGAGTTTTTCTATGTTAATTTTTAGTTCGTTAATTTGTTCGTCAATTCTGAGATTTTGTTGCTGATCTTGCTTGTTCATGCCAAGACGTTTGTCCAATTGCAAAGGCGAATTGGCAAGTGCGGAAAATGTGAAAAAAGCAATAATGAACAATAAAATACGTGGCATATAGGCTAAAGACATTTAGGGGCGAAAGACGCTCCATATTAGCCAAATTGCGTTGAGATTGGTATGTTTCAGGCGTTCTTTTTTCGCCGCTGTGATTGGTGCGATTGATGGGTTTCGAAGATGGCGGTAGCGACTATGATAGTGCCACCAATTAGAGTGTTGAGATTGAGCTCTTCACCTAAAATGATCAGCGCTAACATGGCGCCATAAAAGGGTTGTAAGCAAGAGACTAGCCCAACCGTTTTGGCGCTGAGTTGCCTCAGCGCAGAAGTAAATAGCGCATGTGGCGCTGCGGTAAAGACGACGCCGAGTAAAATAATTAATCCCCACACTTCTAATGTGATACTGCCCAGTTCCGTTTGGTGCCACGGCATCAAGAACACCACGGCGACCAAAGTTTGATAGAACATGGCATGGGGGCCGCTGTACTGGGAAAAGTAGCGTTTGTGCAATAAGTTACGGGTGGTGAACAAGATAGCAGACACTATGCCGATGGCAATGCCCAGCGTAGTGTCGTTACCTAAATTTGCCTCAGGGATCAGCAATATCACCCCAATAAGCACTAATACACCGCTGATCATATCGTGTAATTTTATCTTATTACCTGTCAGCAACGGCTCGGCAATCACTGTCATCACCGGATAGGTGAAAAACACAATCATGCCAATGGCGACCGACGAGAGTTGCATGGCCGCAAAATAAGTCACCCAATGCAGGCTGACGATAACCCCAAGCCCGATGGCGACTAGATAATCTTGTTTGCTTGCCAGCGTTAAACGTTTGCGGTTGAATTTGACTAGCAAACCTAACACAGTGGCGGCGACGATACAGCGTAGAAAGGTGATGTCGAGGGCACTGAGTGGGATTAATTTAGAAAACAAAGCTGTGCCACCAAATAGCAGCACAGCCAGATGTAATTCAATTAATCCTGAAGGTTTAGCAGAACTCAAGAAAACTTAATCCGCTTGCTTAACGTCTTTCAGGTTAGCGAAGGCTTGTCCCATACGAGTTACTGCTTCGGCTTCGACACCTTCAGCAAATGTCGCGATAGCGTCTTTGGCAAACAACATCACCACAGTACTGCCTAACTTGAAGCGACCCATTTCTTCGCCCTTGTCTAAGGTGATGGCATCTGGGCCTTGGGTTGGATATTCCCAAGTGAAGACTTGCTTACCTGTCGGCGGCGTGACTGTGCCAGCCCATACGGTTTCAATACTGGCAACAATCGTTGCGCCAACCAATACCATGGCCAATGGACCTAATTCGGTTTCAAAAATCGCCACCACACGTTCGTTACGGGCAAACAGACCGGGTACGTGTCTCGCCGTTAACGGATTTACCGAAAACAGTTCGCCAGGTACATAGGTCATTTTTGATAACGTGCCTTTAATCGGCATGTGGATACGGTGATAGTCTTTAGGCGCCAGATAGATAGTCGCAAAATCACCGCCTTCGAAGCGTTTAGCATCTTCGGCTTGATCGCCAAGCAGGGTTAACGATGAATAGTGATGACCCTTAGCTTGGAAGATGCGACCGTTTTTGATTGGGCCTAACTGACTTACCGCACCATCGACGGGATGCACCATGATATCGGCGTCCATATCTAACGGACGAATACCGGGTTTAAGGGCGCGGGTAAAAAAAGCATTAAAGCTTTTATAGGCTTCTGGTTCGCTCTGCGCCGCTTCGCTCATGTCGATTTTATATTGTTTGATAAACCACTTGATAGCGGCAGTGGTCAAGGCGCCAGCTTCGGCTGCAGCGAGTTTACCCACTAAACGAGATAACAAGTGTTTTGGCAGCATGTACTGCAGCGCTATTTTGACTTTATCCAATTTCAATTCCTTTTCTTACTGCTCAATCTTTGCTGAGACTGTTGTTATTTATCAATAAGTCGTTATTCATCAGTGGCCGCACGGAAATGGCGGGCATGACGTTGTTCATCTAAGCTGGCGATAATTTTATGGTAATTATTAAAGCGATCTGCGCTGATCTTACCTTGGCTCAGAGCTTCTTGAAGTGCACAGCCGGGATCGTCACCGTGTTTACAATCGCGGAATTTACATGCGCCAAGATACTCGCGAAACTCGATAAAGCACCAGCCGACACGTTGTGCAGGAAGATGCCATAGGGCAAACTCGCGCACGCCTGGGGAGTCAATCAAATCGCCGCCACTAGGCAAGTGCAACAGCTTAGCAGTGGTAGTAGTGTGTTGACCTAAACCTGAGTTATCGGAAACATCGCCGATAATAAGCTCTGCATCGGGTAGTAATGCATTGATGATCGATGATTTCCCCACACCAGATTGGCCGGCAAACACGCTGACTTTATCTTTGAGTATGCCTTTGATGGTATCGATACCATCGCCAAGCTTGCTGCTGACCTTATAAACCGGATAGCCAATGTCTTTGTAGCGCTGTAGCGCTTCGTCGATTGCCTGCGCTTCATCGGGATTGAGCAAGTCAATTTTATTCAAAATGATGATAGGCGGAATATCGGTATCTTCGGCAGCCACTAAATAACGGTCGATGATCTGGGTGGTAAAGCTGGGTAATACCGAGGAGACAATCAAAATTTGGTCGATATTCGAGGCGATAATTTTCACGCCATCGTATAAATCTGGGCGTGTAAGTGATGAGCGACGTGGATGAACGGCTTCAACAATACCTGCGATGCCGCTATTGGCTTGGCTCTCAATGGCTAAGCGTACGATCACTTTATCGCCAGTCACTAAACTGGTGACGGCACGGCGAATATTACAGCGCACAATTTGGCCGCTTTCAGTTTCTATGTCGGCATGTTGGCCAAAACGTGAAATCACAGTACCGGGCTGTTCTTGCCCCAATGAACTATCCTGTAACTCTGGCGTATTTTTATCGCCACTATCACGATTGAGTCGCTTCTCGTGATTAGCGCGCATACGGCGTAATTGACCTTGGCTTAGGGGTTTCTTTTTACTCACTGATTCGTCTTCGTCAATTAGGTGATTTTTTGTGTTGGAAAAAAGCAGTATGATACACGCTCTTGAATAAAAAAGCCTGAATTTAGGCTAACTGACATGATAAGGCTGATTTATGACGGCAGATGTAAATAATCTCATTTGGATCGATTTGGAAATGACAGGGTTAGAGCCCGACGTCGACAGGATCATTGAAATTGCCACTTTAGTGACAGATCAAGAACTCAATATTATCGGTCAAGGCCCGGTTATTGCAATTCATCAGTCAGATGATGTGCTGGCTGCTATGGATGATTGGAATCAAAAGCACCATGGTGAGTCTGGGTTGATTGATCGCGTTCGTGCTAGCCAAGAAACCGAAGCGCAAGCCGTGGCCAAGACGATTGCTTTCTTAGAACAGTATGTTCCTAAGGGCGCCTCTCCAATGTGTGGTAACAGCATTGGTCAAGATAGACGCTTTTTAAATCGTTATATGCGCGAGCTGGAAGATTATTTCCACTACCGCAATGTGGATGTCAGTACGATTAAGGAGCTAGTGAAGCGTTGGAGCCCAGAAACTATGGCGGGCTTTAAGAAGCAAAATACTCACCAAGCACTGCAGGATATCCAAGAGTCGATCGCTGAATTGCAGTATTATCGCAGCAAAGTATTTAAAATTTGACCGATCAGTAGATAAATATGCAAGAAGGGGTTGCAGCCGCATGAATTTTTCATATAATGCGGCCTCAACTTTTTGATGCGAACAGAGATGTGCGGTCATTTAGATTGAATGCGACATTAGCTCAGTTGATAAAGGTTAAAGGCGATACCTTTGTTAATGTTGAAGGCAAATGTAGCAGCGATGCAAAAAGCGACATTAGCTCAGTTGATAAAAGTTGATAGACGATACCTTTATTAATGTTGAAGGCAAATGTAGCAGCGATGCAAAAAGCGACATTAGCTCAGTTGGTAGAGCGATACCTTGCCAAGGTATAGGTCATCGGTTCGAACCCGATATGTCGCTCCAAATTAAAATTTAGTGATTTGCCAAATCATTAATACAGATTATGCGACATTAGCTCAGTTGGTAGAGCGATACCTTGCCAAGGTATAGGTCATCGGTTCGAACCCGATATGTCGCTCCAAATTAAAACTTAGTGATTTACCAAATCATTAATACAGATTATGCGACATTAGCTCAGTTGATAAAGGTTGATAGACGATACCTTTTTGAATGTTGAAGGCTGATGTGACAGCGATAATTATGCGACATTAGCTCAGTTGGTAGAGCGATACCTTGCCAAGGTATAGGTCATCGGTTCGAACCCGATATGTCGCTCCAAATTAAAACTTAGTGATTTACCAAATCATTAATACAGATTATGCGACATTAGCTCAGTTGGTAGAGCGATACCTTGCCAAGGTATAGGTCATCGGTTCGAACCCGATATGTCGCTCCAATTTCAATAAATCCCCCAAAAATTACTTTAGCTAAGATAATTTCAATCGTGTTGCTCATATTGCTATTACTTACAATGCTTAGCCGTTGACTAAGGCATAGATCATTGCTCGAATCTCTCCCTATCAAAATCATTTCGCTGTACTTCCGTTAAACTCTCTAACAATGACTTTTTCGTGTCATTCCCTCAATTGGCTCATCTATATTTGTCTTGATTCACTGCCATCTACCTCAAGCACTCTATCTCAGATTCACCATGCACAACCAAAGACTTACGAATACCCTTTGGGAAAAGTACGTTGAGATCTCTTTTGGCTTTTCTCTTTTATACAAAACAGTGTGATAGGATTTAGATGCGTGATCTATAGCGTGTTTCTTCAAGTTTTCCTAAATTAGATAGCTGCGTGAAAGTTAAATTATGACCTTGTTCAAATATTCGTAACGCTTTTACTCACATAATGGAATTAGACAAAATTAATAGCGCCAAGTAGTTGGCCTGACAATGGAGTGCATTATATGCGTATTCAACAATTACGTGATCTACTCGAGTATGTGGCAAATTGCCGCTTAGATATGGCGCAACTCTATGGCCGACTCAACAATCAAGCTGACTCGGCTCGTGTGAAAATGATGTTGGAGTATTTTGAATCACACCAAAAAACCATGGCAGAAAAACTGCGTGATTATATGGATGAAGCACCACATCGTATTCTGGATACTTGGTATAAAGACTTCACTTTTGAAGACTTTACTAAGCGTTGCCAAGATACTATGTTGCCCGCAAACATGAATGAAGATGATGTGCTCAACTTACATTTAGACCTAGAGAATCGTCTGATTGGTTTGTTAGAAAAAACAGTTAACTCAACCACGGCGGAAGATGCGCGCAATGCGTTAGCCAATTTGATCCGAGTAGAGAAAACTCAGCAGCAACGTCTAGTCCATAGTACGATTCGGATGGACGATATCTAAACCGTCATTTCTTCTTGATTCTCAAAGCCAGCCCAGCGCTGGCTTTGGTTTTTATGTCGACTTTGTATCGGCAACTTTTACTCTACTTTGCTCCATTTGGGCGGGTTTCTGCGCCTGAACTGATTTACGTCATAATTTCTCGCTGCTTTTTTTGCTACTTTCTTGATCTATTGGCTGATTTTTATTGGCCTTGCTCAATTCTGCCAAGACTTCTATGGTGAGATTACTCATTGTGAAATGGAGTCATTGGTGTCTAAGGAGATCCTTCATGGCACAAGATCTATCGCAATTTCCCAAAGCTCTATACACCCAAACACAAGTTCGCGAAGCGGAACTGAGTGCAGTGTCTCAGGGAGTATCTAGTCTCTATGAATTGGTCGAGCGTGCTGGCGCGGCGGCTTTTGAGTGTTTAGCGAAACATAGCTCCAAAGTATTACCTGTGTTAATTCTTGCTGGCAGCGGTAACAATGGTGCCGATGCTTTAGTGTGCGCCCATCTAGCCCGTGCCAGTGGTATGGACGTTTCTGTGATGATGACGTCAGCGGCAGGTACACCTGAGTGTCAGCAAGCATTGACCCATTATCTTGCTGAAGGTGGAAAATTACTGCCGTTAGAGGTTGAACCTATTCTCGCTGCGAAAATCATAGTCGATGGTCTGTTAGGTACGGGTGTACGTGATGCTGTGCGCGACGATATGGCTAAATATATCCGTGCCATCAATGACAATTCGGCTTGGGTATTGAGCCTTGATTTACCCTCTGGAGTCATTGCTGATACAGGCGCCGTAGTAGGTGTTGCTGTGATGGCGGATATCACCTTATGTTTTGGTGGTGTAAAGCAAGGTGTGTTAACAGGTAAGGCGCGGCATTACAGTGGCGAGCTTGAATTTGCAGATTTAGGATTAACGCCTTTCTTTGCTGAAGCGAGCGCACAAAGAGTTGGAAGAGAGACTCTTAAGGACTATTTTGCCGCCCGAGCACGGGATAGCCATAAAGGCCAATCGGGAAAAGTCACTGTCATCGGCGGTGATATAGGCATGGCTGGTGCTGTGAGACTGGCAAGTGAGGCTTGCCTACGTGCAGGCGCGGGATTAGTCACTGTGATCAGTCGACCTGAGCATCAACTGACGGTGAATGTCTCCCGTCCTGAACTGATGTTTTGGGGTTGTGATTTAGTCGATATGGAAGTGTATCTGCGCCTTGGTTGGGCGCAGGTTATCGTGCTTGGCCCTGGTTTAGGTAAGCATGACTGGGGGTATAACTTGTTTAAAGCCGTGGGCTTGAGCGATAAGCCTTGTGTTTTAGATGCAGATGCGTTGAATCTGCTCAGTAACGAACCAAGGCGCCAAACGAATTGGGTATTAACACCACATCCGGGTGAGGCGGCGCGTTTACTTGGTTGTACCGTGGTCGATATTGAACAGGACAGATTTGCCGCTGTTCGCGCGATACAGCAAAAGTACGGCGGTGTTGTATTGCTAAAGGGCGCAGGAACGGTCATTTTTGATGGTCAGCAAATGGTAGTGGCACCAGTCGGCAACCCTGGGCTTGCCAGTGGTGGGTGTGGCGATGTGTTATCTGGTATTATAGGCGCGCTCATGGCTCAGGGAATGGATAATATGCAGGCAACTGTGCTTGGCGTAGTCGTACATGGTTGCGCCGCTGATCTTGCGGCAATACAGGGAGAACGTGGCATGTTAGCGAGCGATTTAATGCCTTTTATTCGCCAATTAGTGAATAGTGATTTACTCTAGGCGGAATGTGAGACTCAAGCGGGGCTGGACTTTGTTATGTGCCCTGTGCCTTTTTAGGATTGAGTCGCTTCTCCATCAATAACAGCAGTGATATAAGCGGATATGACAGAGTTAACTTTTTTCTTAGACAACGAAGACGACACTATTGCGGTTGGGCAAAAATTAGCCCGCCATGTCCAAGCGCCTTTGACTCTGTATCTTACGGGTGATTTAGGAGCCGGTAAAACGACGCTGAGTCGTGGCTTAATTCAGGGATTGGGCCATAAAGGTGCCGTTAAAAGCCCGACTTACACTTTAGTTGAACCATATGAGCTAGAAGATGTCGAAGTTTATCATTTTGATTTGTATCGTTTAAACGATCCAGAAGAACTCGAGTTTATGGGGATCCGTGATTACTTTACGGATAAGAGTCTGTGCATTGTTGAATGGCCAGATAAGGGAGAGGGTTTACTGCCCGCTGCCGATGTCCATATGCATTTAAGTTATCAAAATAGTGGGCGAGAAATACGTATAGAGGCCTTGTCTGAGCCAGGTGAAAAGTTATTAAAAGCGATAAAATAAAAACTAAAATGATAAAAAATAACCCGTATTTTCAAATTATTATTCTTTCTTTATGTTCTTTTTTCTCTGTGGCGGCCCATGCTGCTAATCAGTTAGAAAGCGTACGTATTTGGGCCGCGCCTGAGTCAACTCGAATCGTGTTTGACTTGAGTGGAGTGCCTGATTACACCTATTTCTCTTTAGATGGCCCTAATCGTTTAGTGGTGGATTTAAAAAAGACCACTGCTAAAGTTGTGCTTAAAAATCTTGAAAACAACAGTAAGTTGGTTAAGGGCGTGCGGGTCAGTAAGTCACCGACTAAAGGTGATTTGCGTTTAGTGATCGATCTCGTAAAACCATTGAATGCAAGCTTGTTTTCTTTGCCTGTTACTGCGCCCTATGGCAATCGTCTAGTGGTTGATTTAGAAGATAAAACGTTAACTACTGCAACGGCTATCGTGTCATCTACACCCGTCAAAACTGTCACCCAAGCGGCGCAATCATCCCGCGATATTGTCATTGCTATTGATGCGGGTCATGGTGGCGACGATCCTGGCTCCATTGGTCCTTCTGGTGTTTATGAAAAAAAGGTCGCCCTAGAAATCGCCAGACGTGTTTCCAGCAAAATCAATGACACGCCAGGCATGCGTGCTGTGATGATCCGTACTGGTGATTATTTTGTGAATTTAAATAAACGCTCTGAACTGGCGCGCAACAGTAAGGCAGATCTGCTGATTTCTATCCATGCGGATGCCTTTACCTCGCCCAATCCACGTGGCGCCTCCGTATGGGTGCTATCAATGCGTCGTGCTAATAGTGAAATTGGTCGTTGGTTAGAGCAAAAAGAGAAGCATTCTGAGTTGCTGGGCGGCGCGGGTGAGATTATCCAAAACACGGATAATGAACAGTATTTGGCTATGACGCTGCTCGATATGTCAATGAACAGTTCGATGGCAATTGGCCATTCTGTAGCGGGGGATATTTTAAAAGATTTAGGTGGCGTGACTCAATTGCATAAAAGTCGCCCTGAGTCCGCCAGTTTAGCTGTGCTGAAGTCACCGGATATTCCTTCCATCTTGGTTGAAACGGGCTTTATTTCAAACCCTAAAGAAGAGCGTTTACTGTCGAGTAGTCGTCATCAAGAGAGCATTGCCAATGCTATTTATAAGGGTGTGAGCCGTTACTATCACAACAATCCGCCAGCGGATACTTTGCTTGCCCAAAGAAGGGGAGGAAGCTCTAGCAGTGCTAAGCCAGCCAAAACCACAGCAAAAGCATCAGCAGAAAGAACCTCAACTGAAAGAACGCCTACAGCCTATGTTGGTGATGCAGTATCGACAAAGGTTAAACATAAGGTCCGTCGCGGAGAATCTTTATCTGCAATCGCGCAACGTTACAGTGTGCCTATGTCCAGCATCAAACAAGCGAATGGAATGAAGTCCGATGTGGTGCAGTTAGGGCAAACGCTAGTCATACCCCAGAGTTAAATAGGAAAGCATGATGGGCATTCAGATCCTGCCTCCGCAATTAGCCAACCAAATTGCGGCGGGGGAAGTGGTTGAGAGACCCGCTTCCGTAGTCAAAGAATTGGTCGAGAATAGCCTTGACGCAGGAGCGAGCCGAGTCGATATTGAAATCGACAAAGGCGGCAGCAAGCTGATTAAAATTCGCGATAACGGCTCTGGCATACCTAAAGATGAACTCGCGCTGGCCTTATCGCGCCATGCGACCTCAAAGCTGCACACTTTAGACGATCTCGAAGCGATCCTTAGTTTTGGTTTCCGTGGTGAAGCGCTAGCCAGTATCAGCTCAGTCTCACGTTTAACTTTAACGTCACGCACGGCTGAGCAAACCGAAGCGTGGCAAGCCCATGCTGAAGGTGCCGACATGGCAGTTAAAGTGATGCCCGCCGCGCATCCTGTTGGTTCGACGATTGAAGTGGTGGATTTATTCTTTAATACACCGGCTCGCAGACGCTTTTTAAAGAGTGACAAAACTGAATTTACCCATATCGATGAATGGTTAAAGCGCATTGCATTAGTGCGCGGCGATATCCATTTCACGCTGACGCATAACGGTAAGATAGTACGTAATTATCGTCCCGCCGTGAATGAAGCCCAGTATTTACAGCGTTTGACGCAAGTGTGTGGCCGTCCATTTGCCGAGCAAGCGCTTAAGATTGAATGCCAACACGATGATTTGCGCCTCAGTGGCTATTTGCAGTCACCTTGGTCACCGGTTATCAGTGATACCCATTACTTTTATGTCAATGGACGCCTTATCCGTGATCGCTTGGTCAATCATGCAGTGCGTCAAGCCTTTGCCCAAAAAGCAGAACTTGAACAACCCGGCTACGTGCTGATGTTGGATATCGATCCCCATCAAGTGGATGTTAACGTACATCCCGCTAAGCATGAGGTGCGATTCCATCAGAGTCGCTATGTGCATGATTATATTCTGCAAGCATTGCAATCGGCGCTGGAAGAAGCAGGAGAGCTCAACTTCGTTCACTCTAGTTCTTTGGATGAGGTTGAAGATGTGTTTGTGGATGCTCCAACAAGCGCAGCTGAAATATCTGCTCCTTTTGCACTTGGCGCTGATTCAGCTCAAGTTAATGCGCAAACTGATACACTTGAGTCTGCTCAAGATGCAGTTGCCCCTGCCGTTCAAGTAAAGTCTGTAGGCGCAGGACGAGAAGGCGCCAGTTTTGGCACTCAAACCAATGCTTTTGGCAGCATGACAACGCCAAAGGACAGCAGCCGTGGCAGTTATTCTGCAGGTGAATCTCGACAACGTACTGAATTACCGTCAAAGGCGGCAATAGCAAGTTATGGTGCTTTACTGCAAACCCCTTCTTACAGTGTAAAAGATCAAGATTATCAGTCTGTGTTACCTATGCCATCGATATTAGATGGGCAATATTGGGTGATGACGTCGGAAGATAAACTCAGTCTATTATCAATAAAATCAGTAGCATTGGCGACGCGATGCCAAGAGATTGAAGCTAAACTAGCGACTGGGTTAATTGGTCAGCCTTTATTGATGCCAGTGTCTGTCGCGGCTGATGCGGATTGGCAGGCTGTGCTCACTGAACACGACACGCTGATCCGCCAATTAGGTTTAGAACTAACAATTCGTTACCAGCAGTTGATTATTAAAAAAGTGCCCCCATATATCAGAGAGAGCCAGTTAGCCAAAGTGATCCCTGAATGGCTACAATCACTACGTTTTGAAACACCTGCGCCGAGCGCATTGGCGTTTTGGTTGACAAAACACAGTTTAACGGGATTCGTTTCGGCACCAGAAGTCTGGGCAGCATTTTCGCAGTTAGCTGAAGAGAAAAAACAGCTTATTGCCAACAAAGCGATATTCTTACCTTGGCAATCGTGGCTAGAAGAGCAAGCAAGTGAATAAAGAATTACAGCCTAAAGTGTTATTTTTGATGGGGCCAACGGCCTCAGGTAAGACAGCTTTAGCATTAGAATTGGCCGAAAAGCATAACTGTGAAATTATTTCGGTCGATTCGGCATTAATTTATCGTGGTATGGACATTGGCAGTGCCAAGCCTTCAGCAGACGAACTGGCTCGCGGGCCGCACAGATTAATTGATATTCGTGATCCCAGTGAAAGCTATTCGGCAGCCGACTTTAGAGCCGATGCCATAGCCCAGATAGAAGAGATTGTCAGCATGGGGAAAACGCCAGTATTAGTTGGCGGAACCATGATGTATTTCAAAGCGTTACTCGAAGGTTTGTCACCTTTGCCGAGTGCGGATGAGGCCATTAGGGCCGAGATCCAAGCGGAGGCGGATGAAAAGGGATGGGAAGCACTGCATGACCAATTAAGGGTGATAGATCCCGTGTCGGCAGAAAGAATTCATCCTAATGATCCACAAAGACTTTCAAGAGCGCTGGAAGTCTATAGAATAAGCGGCAAGAGCATGACTGAGTTGACTCAGACCAAGTCAGCTCCCTTGCCCTATGACGTAGTGCAGTTTGCTATTGCACCGCGCGAGCGCAAAGTGTTACATGACTTAATAGCGCAACGTTTTGCGATTATGCTCAAACAGGGCTTTATTGAGGAAGTCACAGAGCTAAAAGCCCGCGGAGACTTGCATTTAGACTTGCCTTCAATGCGTTGTGTCGGTTATCGACAGTGCTGGCAATACCTAGATGGTGAGTTTGACTATGATACTATGGTCGAAAAAGCGGTTGCTGCTACTAGGCAATTGGCTAAGCGTCAATTAACATGGTTGCGGAGTTGGCCAGAGTTGAATTGGCTTGAAAGTGGTGCTGAGGGGAATTTAGTTATACTTATGCGTCAATGCCGCTAGCTTATTAGCCCTTGCTGTATAATACTAAAACTAAACAAAAAACTATCACTGATATCGATTTATTTTATATAAATTAAAAAGGAAATAATAAAATGGCTAAGGGGCAATCTTTACAAGACCCATTTTTGAACGCATTGCGTCGCGAGCGCGTTCCTGTATCAATTTACTTGGTTAACGGCATTAAACTCCAAGGACAGGTAGAGTCGTTTGATCAATTTGTCATTCTGTTGAAAAATACAGTGAGCCAAATGGTTTATAAACACGCTATTTCTACTGTCGTGCCGGCACGCCCATTCAACGTTACTGGTCACCAAAATGCCCAAGGCGGATATGGTGCTCAAGATGATGCGCCTAGTGGCGAATAAGTATTATCTGAGGAGTTTGCTTCTTGTTTGATCGTTATGAGGCGGGAGAAACTGCGGTTCTTGTCCATATCGACTTTTCCGATGAGGAACGCCGAGAAGATTTAGTCGAGCTGCAGCTATTAGTAGAATCAGCTGGGGCAAGATCAGTCGGGGTGATTACTGGAAGTCGACGTTCACCGGATCGCAAATTTTTTGTGGGTTCTGGTAAAGCCGAAGAGTTAGCTGCATTAGTGGCGGCGACTGAAGCCAATGTGGTGATTTTTAATCATGCATTGAGTCCAGCCCAAGAGCGTAATCTTGAGCAAGTGTGTCAGTGTCGTGTGCTCGACCGTACGACACTTATTCTCGATATTTTTGCCCAAAGAGCGCGAACTCACGAAGGTAAGTTACAGGTGGAGCTAGCGCAATTGCGCCATATGTCGACTCGCCTGATCCGTGGTTGGACGCATCTTGAAAGGCAAAAGGGCGGTATTGGTTTACGTGGTCCAGGGGAAACCCAGCTCGAAACCGATAGACGTTTGCTCAGAGGACGAATTAAAAATATCAACAAACGCTTAGAGCGAGTTGATAAGCAACGTGAACAGAGTCGACGTGCACGTAAGCGTAGTGATTTGTCGACAGTTTCATTAGTCGGCTACACAAACGCGGGTAAATCAACGCTGTTTAATGCCCTAACATCATCTGATGTTTATGCTGCAGATCAGCTATTTGCCACACTCGATCCTACGCTAAGAAAGTTAGATTTACCTGATGGTGCCGTGATATTAGCGGATACTGTCGGGTTTATTCGTCATTTGCCCCATGATCTCGTTGCTGCATTTAAGGCAACCTTACAAGAGACAAGGCAAGCTGAGTTATTACTACACATAGTTGATTGTGCAGATGAAAACATGGCGGATAATTTTGATCAGGTTCAATCTGTACTGAAAGACATCCAAGCCGATGAAGTCATGCAACTCGTGGTCTGTAACAAAATCGATTTACTCGAAGATGTGACGCCAAGAATTGAATATAACGACATAGGCAAACCCGTTCGAGTTTGGGTTTCAGCACAGAAGCGTTTAGGATTTGATTTGCTATTGAAAGCCATCACTGAGCTTATTGGTGAGGTGATTAAAGAGCTAACACTTAGAATTCCGGCAACTGCTGGACATTATCTTGGCCAGTTTTATCGACTGGATGCGATACAGCAGAAAGAGTACGACGATCTGGGGAACTGTATTTTGTCTGTTCGTTTATCGGACGCCGATTGGCGCCGATTAACAAAACAGAGTCAGGGTGAGTTAGAAACCTTCATCTTCGAAGATTCGATAGATGAAGCTGTTTGTTAATAATCTAATTTATTTCATCCACTTATGGAGTGCTAAATGGCTTGGAACGAGCCCGGTAACAAGGGTAATGATCCTTGGGGAAATAAAGGTGGTAACGACAAAGGACCACCGGACCTTGACGAGGTTTTTCGTAATCTTTCAAAGCGCTTTGGCGGCAAAGGAAATGGCTCAGGCCAGTCTTTTAGTTCGTTTAGCCTAATCATCATTCTTGCTGTTGCTGTAGTTGTTTGGGGACTTTCGGGTTTTTATACAATTAAAGAAGCTGAGCGTGGTGTGGCACTGCGATTTGGTAAACACGCTGGCGAAATTGGCCCTGGACTTCATTGGAAAGCCACATTTATCGACCAAATTTATCCCGTCGACATTCAATCGGTTCGCTCTATTCCTGCGTCTGGTAGCATGCTGACATCCGATGAAAACGTCGTGAAAGTTGAGCTTGATGTTCAGTATCGTATTTTAGATGCTTACTCATATCTATTTAGTGCCGTCGATGCGAACGCCAGTTTGCGTGAAGCGACTGACAGTGCACTGCGTTATGTCATTGGACATAACAAGATGGATGATATTCTGACTACGGGCCGTGATGCTATTCGTCGCGATACGTGGAAAGAGTTAGAGCGCATTCTTGAACCGTACAAATTGGGTCTTGCTGTTGTTGACGTAAACTTCTTACCGGCACGTCCGCCAGAAGAAGTGAAAGACGCCTTCGATGATGCGATTTCTGCCCAAGAAGATGAACAACGTTTTATTCGTGAAGCTGAAGCTTATGCCCGTGAAATTGAACCAAAAGCTCGTGGTGAAGTTGAACGTATGGCACAACAAGCGAATGCTTACAAAGAGCGTGAAGTCTTAGAAGCTCGCGGTAAAGTGGCTCGTTTTGAGTTGTTATTACCAGAGTATCAAGCTGCGCCTGAAGTGACTCGTAAGCGTTTGTATCTTGATACAATGCAGCAAGTGATGACAGATACGAATAAAGTGCTGATTGATGCTAAGAACAACGGCAACTTAATGTACCTACCGCTAGATAAGTTAATTCAGCAGAAGCCTGCGACAAATGAGCTGGAAGCTAAGCCACAGCAAAATGTTAATTCTTCATCTGTATCAACGACTCGCGCGAATGAGCCTTTGAGTGGACGTCCATCCCGCGATGATCGTACTCGCCAAGGGAGGGAGTAATCCATGGGTAGATTAAGCGTTATTCTTATCGCCGTGCTCTTAGGTATTGGTTTGTCATCTTTAATGGTGGTGAATGAAGGCGAGCGCGCTATTGTGGCGCGTTTCGGTGAAATTTTAAAAGACGACGTTGACGGTAAGCAAGTCACCCGCGTCTACGGCCCAGGCCTGCACATGAAAGTGCCTGTGATCGATAAAGTAAAATTACTCGATGCCCGTATTCAAACACTTGATGGTGCAGCTGATCGTTTTGTAACTTCAGAGAAGAAAGACCTTATGGTCGATTCCTATGTGAAGTGGCGCATTATGGATTTCGAAAAATATTACCTGTCTACAAACGGTGGTATTAAGTCGAATGCAGAATCGCTATTACAACGTAAGATCAACAACGATTTACGCACAGAGTTTGGTCGTCGCACTATTAGAGAGATTGTTTCTGGTAAGCGTGATGAACTGCAAAATGATGCGTTATCCAATGCCTCAGAAAGTGCAAAAGACTTAGGTATTGAAGTTGTTGATGTGCGTGTAAAGCAAATCAATCTACCGGCTAACGTCAGTAACAGTATTTACCAGCGTATGCGTGCAGAGCGTCAAGCTGTGGCAAAAGAGCATAGAGCGCAAGGTAAAGAACAGTCTGAAATTATTCGTGCAACGATAGATGCCAATGTGACGGTGAAGATTGCCGAAGCTGAACGTAAAGCCTTAACCATTCGAGGTGAAGGAGATGCGTTAGCAGCGAAGATATATTCTGATGCTTACAACAAAGATGCTGAGTTCTTCGGTTTTGTTCGTAGCTTAGAGGCTTATCGAGCCAGCTTCTCAGGCAAGTCCGATATTATGGTGTTAGAGCCTGATAGCGAATTCTTCAAGTATATGAAGAGCACTGCACCTAAGAAGTAATGCATTAAAAGTATTGATTTAATAGGTCCTGTTACTCAGGGCCTATTTTTTTATCTGGCGATTGTTAACTTAGTTTGAAAAGTCTGGGCTAATTTATATTAGCGATGCATGCTTTATGCCGATGTCACAGACAAGAAGCTTAAAATATGATCCAAATGAATTAAAATGGGTTAATAGTTGGGTCTTTTTTAGGCTTTTTTTAAAAAACACGCAATCTCCCTAACTTACTTGCGTGTTTTCACTATGATCTGCTTCTAATTTTTAGCTATAATGAGCCCCGCTTCAAACTTCGATTTTTGACCCTAGTGATGACTAAGGGCTGAAAGTCTTTGAAATATAAAAATTCCAACACCCTCTGGGAGATAAGTGGATGAGCAATGCGCCAGTCGATACCGGACGTCGCAGATTCCTGACAGCCGCAACCGCCGTAGTAGGTGGTGCTGGTGCCGTCGCTGTAGCGGTTCCTTTCATCAAGTCATGGAATCCGAGTGCCAAAGCGAAAGCTGCAGGTGCACCGGTCGAAGTAAATATCAGTAAAGTAGAGCCAGGTCAGCTGATCCGTGTTGAGTGGCGTGGAAAACCTGTATGGGTTGTCCGTCGCACAGATGCTGTGATCAATGAACTGCCAACACATGATGATAAGTTAAGAGATCCTGCTTCTGCTGAGATGCAGCAGCCTGATTATGCAACAAATCCTTTGCGCTCAATTAAGCCAGAGTATTTTATTGCTGTCGGTATTTGTACCCACCTCGGATGTTCACCTACTTATTTGCCAGATTCATTTGGTGAGCAAGTTGAAGGTGTCACTTCTGGTTTCTTCTGTCCATGTCATGGCTCTAAGTTCGATATGGCTGGTCGCGTTTTCCAAGGCGTACCTGCTCCATTGAACCTAGTTATCCCTCCACATCAATACGTTGATGATGGCACCGTGATTATCGGTGTAGATAAAGGAGTGGCGTAATGGTTAAGAATTTAATTAATTGGATTGATGCGCGTATCCCAATGACGGCGACTTATAACCGTCACGTGGGCCAATACGCTACGCCAACTAACTTTAACTTTTGGTATTTTTTCGGTTCGCTAGCGATGTTGGTATTGGTTAACCAATTACTGACAGGTATCTGGTTGACGATGAACTATGTACCAACAGCAGAAGGCGCATTTGCCTCTGTTGAATACATAATGCGTGATGTTGAATACGGTTGGTTGCTGCGTTATATGCACTCAACGGGTGCATCAGCCTTCTTCGTTGTGATCTATCTGCACATGTTCCGTGGTTTAATTTACGGTTCATATCAGAAGCCTAGAGAACTACTGTGGCTGTTCGGTATGTTAATTTTCCTCGTGTTGATGGCCGAAGCCTTTATGGGTTATTTGCTGCCATGGGGTCAAATGTCATATTGGGGCGCGCAGGTAATTATCTCTCTGTTCGGTGCGATTCCAGTTATTGGTGACGACTTAACCCTGTGGATCCGTGGTGACTACGTGATCTCTGGCGCAACGCTGAACCGTTTCTTTGCGCTGCACGTTATTGCTCTGCCGCTAGTATTAGTCGTACTCGTGTTTTTACACTTAATTGCGTTGCATGAAGTGGGTTCTAACAACCCTGACGGTATCGAAATTAAGAAGAACAAAGACGAAAATGGCTGGCCAGTTGACGGTATTCCATTCCACCCATATTACACTGTAAAAGACATCATGGGTGTCGCGGGCTTCCTGATAGTGTTCTGCTATGTGTTGTTCTTTATTCCTGAAGGCGGTGGTTACTTCCTTGAAAAGCCAAACTTTGAAGCGGCTAACTCGATGAAGACTCCTGAACACATTGCACCCGTTTGGTACTTCACTCCTTTTTACGCCATTTTACGTGCTGTGCCTGATAAATTGGGTGGCGTGATAATGATGGGTCTATCGATTGCAGTACTGTTCGTATTGCCTTGGTTAGATCGCTGTAAAGTGAAGTCAGTTCGCTACCGTAGTACGCTACATAAGCTGAACATTGCTCAATTTGCTATATCTTTCATAGTATTGGGTTATTTAGGGGTAGTGCCTGCCACGCCGACACTGACGATAGTTGCACAGGTGTTTACTTTCACTTACTTTGGTTTCTTTGTGGCGCTGTGGGTATACAGCAAGAATGAAAAAACTAAACCTGTTCCAGCGAGGTTGACACACTAATGAAAAAATTATTGATTGCATTAGTTACCTTGTTGCCGACGTTGGCTATGGCCGCGAGCGGACATAAAATTCATTTAGAAGATGCCAATGTTGATCTGCATGATAAAGCTTCTTTAGAGCGTGGTGTGGACCTGTTCCAACATTACTGTTCTGGTTGCCACAGCACTCAGTATCAACGTTATGAACGTGTAGCGACCGATATCGGTATCTCTGCGGATGATATGCGTAATAAGTATATGTTCACCGATGCTAAAATTGGTGAGTTGATGCAAAACGCTATTCCACCTAAAGATGCTGCTAAATGGTTTGGTGCTACACCGCCAGACTTAACTTTAGTTGCTCGCGTGCGTGGTGAAGATTGGGTTTATTCCTATCTGAAAGGCTTCTATAAAGATCCAAGTCGCCCATTTGGTGTGAATAACACAGTATTCCCATCTGTTGGTATGCCACATGTACTCGAAGAGTTACAAGGCACACCAGTTAAACAAGAAGATGGCACTATTGTGGTGACTGGCGGTAAATTGAGTGCGGAAGAATACGACCAAGCAGTACGTGATATCACTGGCTTCTTAGTTTATTCGGCTGAACCTGTTAAGCTAGAGCGTCAAGCTATGGGCTGGTGGGTACTCGGATTCCTATTTATATTCTTTATTGTGGCCTACCTCTTGAAGAAAGAGTATTGGAAAGATGTACACTAGGCACCAATAACGGGTAAAATGTAATATCCGCATAGTGTAAACGGGGGGCTTTGCCCCTCGTTTACTTTTGTTTTATTTCGATTCTGGAGGGTATCAATGGCTGTTGCTGCCAACAAACGCTCTATCATGACACTGTTTTCAGGTGCTGATGATCTGTATAGCCATCAAGTACGTATCGTGTTAGCTGAGAAAGGGGTTACTGTTGATGTTTTACAGGTCGACCCTAACGAAATGCCTGAGGATTTGCTCGAAGTAAATCCATATAACTCAGTGCCAACTTTGGTAGACCGTGAACTCGTTTTATACGAATCACGCATTATCATGGAATATTTGGATGAGCGTTTTCCTCATCCGCCTTTGATGCCAGTTTATCCAGTGTCTCGCGGCCAAAGCCGTTTGATGATGCATCGCATCGATACTGACTGGTATTCGCTCGTTGACCGTATCCGTAAAGGTGATCGTGTTGAAGCGGCTCGTAAAGAGTTGACTGAAAGCCTGATCGCAATTGCGCCTATCTTCGGTGAAGTGCCTTACTTCATGAGCGAAGAATTTGGTCTAGCGGATTGCTACCTTGGCCCATTGTTGTGGCGCTTACCTGTATTAGGTATTGAGCTAGATAGCCGTGTAGCTAAAGATATCAAAGCGTATATGACACGTATTTTTGAGCGTGAATCGTTTAAAGCTTCTTTAACTGAAGCCGAACGCGAAATGCGCATGGGTATGTAATGAAACCTTTGACTCCAAATCGTCCTTATTTACTAAGGGCTTACTATGATTGGTTGATGGACAACCAATTGACTCCTCACGTTGTGGTTGATGCCTTTGTTGAAGGCACTCAAGTACCGCAGCAATACGTGAAGGATGGCCAGATAGTGTTGAATATTGCTGCTGGCGCAGTGGGCAATTTGCAAATTAGCAATGAGTGTGTGGAGTTCAATGCGCGTTTTGGTGGTGTTCCTCAGCAGGTGATGTTGCCAATGGCGTCGATTGTCGCTATTTATGCCCGTGAAAACGGTGCTGGCACTGTCTTCGATATCGAAGATGCTTATCTGATGGACGATGAAGTCGATTCATCTTTATCTGTTGTTGAAACAACAGATAAAGCGTTTGAACCGACAGATGAGCCCCCTAAACGTCGCAGTCATTTAACTGTGGTTAAATAACTGTGGTGAAATGCCCAAGTCGTTTAAAAACTAAGCCAGTCTAATGACTGGCTTTTTTGTCGCTGTATTTTAATCCCCACAATTGGTTAAACCTTAAGTACAAGGTGTGATAGCATTTGCGCCCGCATTCATCCGTTAGATATGCGTTACCTTTACCCATTTAGACCAATGGATCTTGTATGTTGCTAATGATCGATAATTACGACTCTTTCACCTTTAACTTAGTGCAGTATTTTCAGCAGCTAGGGCAAGAGATAGTGGTTAAGCGTAATGACGAAATTAGCCTAGCCGACATAGAAGCACTTGCGCCGACTCATCTGGTGATTTCGCCCGGCCCTTGCACTCCCAATGAGGCGGGAATTTCCCTTGCGGCGATTGAGCATTTTGCTGCGCGCATGCCAATCTTAGGTGTCTGTTTAGGGCATCAGGCGATGGCGCAGGTTTTTGGTGCCAATGTGGTGCGTGCCGAACGGGTGATGCACGGCAAGGTCAGTGCCATTACGCACACTGGACAGCGGTTATTTAAGGGATTAAATCAGCCTTTAACCGTGACACGTTATCACTCGTTACTGGTTGATGCTGTGCCTGAAGGTTTTGTACTCGATGCTTGGTTTGACGATGCAATTCACGGCCGAGAAATCATGGCCATGAGCCATCAAGACTTACCGCTTTATGGAGTGCAATTTCATCCCGAATCAATTCTCACCGAGCAAGGTCTCGAACTGTTAGCCAATTTTTTAGCGCAACCGGCTGTGCCCGTATAATTTCCTCGCCTTAAAAACTCTCCACACTATCAATTTCTGTTACAAGATTTATCCTTCTTTTAAGCAAGTTTAGCGATTAACTATGCTATAACTGCCGCAAAACTACGCGAATAGGCGAAACCAGCAGATAAGTAGACTGGGTCATTTAGTCATTGCGATAACAATAAAAGGAAGGATAAATGAGAAGCGTAATGCGAAATTTGGGTTTTAGTGCGTTAGCGGTTGCCGTATTGGCAGGGTGCGCAGCGACATCGACTGAAACTGCAACTCCCGTAATAGCTCCGCCAGCATTCCAAGTTCCCTTAGCCCAACCGCCACAAGTTTCACAGGCGCTTACGCTTAATCAAATTATGGCAAATCCTGATTGGATGGGGATCTTTGCCAAAGAGGCTTACTGGAGCGACGATAGCCAAAGCGTGCTATTTGCCCGCCAAGCGAGTGCTTCACCTCTGCGTAGCTATTATCAGCAAGGCATCAATGACAGTCGCGCCGTCGAGCTAGCGCTCGATAAGTTACATGCAGCAGATCAGCAGTTTGGCGTGTTCGATCGCATTAAGTCCCACAAGGCTTACCTATATCAAGGCAACATTTTTGTTAAGCAATTAAGCACGGGTAAGATCAGCCAATTGACTCGCCAGCGCACCGCCATCGATGGTGTGCGTTATCTCAATAATGGCGATATTGCCTATTGGCAGGGCGACAATGTTTTCCAAATTCATCAAGATTCAGGCTTAGTCGAGCAACTTGCTGAAATTAAAATGGCGAAAGCACCAGAAGCGGTAAAAGAGCCGACGTCTTATATTGCAAAACAACAGCACAGATTGATTCAGTATGTAGCGCTGCAGCAAGAAAATGCTAAAGCTAAAGCGCAGTACCAAGATGAATTACAAAAAAACGATCCAACGCTCGCCGCCAGCACTTGGTATTTAGGTGATAGCGAAGTGGTGTCAGAGCTGAGTTTATCACCCGATGGCCGCTATATTTTAGTCGCGCTTACAGATAAAAATTACACAGGTAGCAGCGAACACGACATCATGCCTAATTACTTAGGTAGCGAAGGTTATATCGACCCTGTGCCAGTGCGTGCGCGCGTGGCTGAAGATACGCCACCAGGGCAACGTTTTGCTGTGCTTGATTTAAACCAACATAAAAAAGTCGATATCACAATCGAGGGCCTTACTGGTTTTGATGAAGATGTGCTAGCCAAAGTGAAAGCTGAAAATGCTAAAGCGAAAGGCGAAACTTATCAAAGTACTAAATCGCCACGTAAAATTCAGTTGATGCAGGATTGGGGCTGGACTCAGAGTGCGATTCAATGGCATGAGTCGGAAAATAAATTAGCCCTGATGCTAGAAGCAACTGATAACAAAGATCGCTGGATCGCCAGTGTCGATCTTGCTAAGGGTAAATTCATTACCGAACATCGTTTGCATGATGATGCATGGGTGAATTACGACTACAACCAATTCGGTTGGTTACTGGATACGGATACCTTGTATTACTTGTCAGAAGAGTCCGGTTATTCGCAGCTTTATATTAAAGCTCAAGGCGAAAAGCCGCGTGCGTTAACCCAAGGCAAGTTTGTGGTGAGTGATATTACGCTGTCACCAGATGCCAATTACATCTATTACAAAGCGAACCAGAGTCACCCCGGCATTTATAACGTTCACCGCGTGAATCTTGCCACAGGTAAAAATGAGCAACTAACCCAGTGGGATGGCAACTTAGATTACAGCTTAAGCCCCGATGGCACTCAGCTATTACTCAATGCTTCACGCCGTACTCAGCCAAATGAGCTTTATGTTCAACCCATTGGCGGCGAGTTAAAGCAGCTGACGTCTTATACCAGTGATGCCTTCAAAAATTACCCATGGCAAGCGCCAGAAGTGGTAGCAGTACCTTCAAATCATGGTGCTGGCAATGTGTACGCTCGAGTTTATCTGCCGCAAGGCTATGATAAGTCCCGCGCTGAGAAATATCCTGCGGTGATTTTCAATCACGGCGCAGGTTATCTGCAGAATGCCGATTATGGTTTTAGCGGTTATTTTCGCGAGTTTATGTTCCACAACCTGCTGACTCAACAAGGTTATGTTGTGATGGACATGGATTACCGTGGCTCTAAAGGTTACGGCCGAGATTGGCGCACCGCTATTTATCGCAATATGGGTCATCCAGAAGTGGAAGACTTAAAGGATGGCGTTACGTGGATGGCGACTCATACCCATGTCGATACTAAGCGTGTCGGGACTTATGGTGGCTCTTACGGTGGGTTCTTAACCTTCATGTCTTTGCTTACCGCGCCAGACTTGTTCCAAGCTGGAGCGGCATTGCGTCCTGTGGCGGACTGGGCACATTATAATGCGCCTTATACCTCTAATATCTTAAATACGCCTGATGTCGATCCTATCGCCTATGAGCGCAGCTCTCCTATTGAGCATGCCCAAGGATTAACGAAACCACTGCTTATCATGAGTGGCGTAATGGACGACAACGTTTTCTTCCAAGACAGTGTGCGTATGGTACAGCGCCTCATTGAACTGGAAAAACCAACCTTTGAAATGGCGATTTATCCTGTTGAGCCCCATGGTTTCCGTCAACCTTCTAGCTGGTTAGATGAATACCGCCGCATCTATAAGTTATTTGAACAAGAACTCAAATAATTCAGTTCGATTTCTTTTAAAGGTCTCCTAGTCGAGGCCTTTTTATTGGGTAACTGACTAGGAAATATCCGATATAACTCTTTGTTTGCGTTCTGCGACTTTGCATTATTGCTAAGATTAAGTGTATGTGCTGAAATTGTAATGATTTTGAGAGTTTGATTGTGTTGACGTCACTCGGGCATTAGCGATATAGGAAAGATTTATAGTGGCGATTTCGGTTGCGGGCGGTGTAAGACCCGGCAAAATTATAGAGATAGAGCATAGACTCTATCAACAATTGATCCTCGGAAAGCAAAAAGCGAGCCCGACTCTTTTGGATGAACTCGACCTTGAATTAGAGGCCGATGCAAATAAGTTAGATGTTGAACGCGAAGCGATTTTGGTGCGTTTGATGAAACAAATTAAAGCTAAAGAAGTGTTTGAAGCCGTATCGAGCCAGTTGCATGAAACTGTCATTAACGCCATCGAGCATCAACTCGCGTCCCCTGAATCTGTTCTGGCTAAGTCAGATATCAATGAGTCGCAAATCCTCTTGCTGGAATTATTGCTGGCAAAAAATCTCGATGCAACGCGATTAAGACCACTGATCAGTAACTTAAGTTGGTTGTGCCGCGACTTAACCAACATGGTCAACAGCCCATCTTTTCGCGCTCGCCGGTCTCAGAGCTCAGATGTGCGGGTCACTGATATCAAATTAGTGATGAATTACATCGGTATCGAAAACCTTCGCACCATTATCCCTTACTTTTGTTTGCGAAATTGGCTTCCTAGTGGCAATGCTAAGTTGTTATGGACTACCCGTAAATTATGGCGCTACAGCATAGTCAGTGGCATAGCTGCAAATGCTTTAGCTCAGCTTCATAATACTGACTCAGCCTTGGTTTATAGTAGTGCCTTACTTAATCAGTTAGGCACATCCGTTGTATTGAGTTTAAGTGCCCGTTTATTTGATCAAACATGGGGATCTTGGATAAGAGAAGCCAGTAGCAGCCGTGATAAGGAAGTGTATGATGCGGTGATTGCCACTGAGTTTCCTGCTAAGGCCGTGTTTGAACAAGTGTTAAGCCATGGTCTTAAACTTAATTGGCAATTATTAGAGTTACTTAAGTTTGAAGCGAGTCCCTTAACTCGGTTGTTAAAGGAGTTAGATCAAACCTTAAGTTATCGAGAATTGTCGCCTCAGTCGGCATTAGTCGCACGGGCAAACTGTTATGCTAAAGTGGTATTGCTCGAAGAAATGCGTCAAATCGATCCCCAAGAAAAGCACTTAATGTTTGATTATTATGAGTTAACTGAGCAAGAAGTACTGCGCTTAAAAGCACAAAACTATAGGAAGTTAGATCTGCTGTAATCCACGGTCTGCTACGTAGCGCCATGATTGCGGCGTTTAAGTAGAGGAAGGGATATGCCAAGCTGGCAAGCATCTGTACTAAATACCATTTTATCCTATGTCGCTAGGCCATCCATCAGTCGTGGACAGGCCAAAATGCCCTTAGCGCAAGTGCGTGAAAAGTTGCTTGAGCTTGATAGACGTTGGCTCCCTTGGCCGGATAAGTTAGTCAGCGCTACCATCCCCTTACAACACTCAAACTTGTTACATTATGTGCTTCTCAACGAACCTCCTCACCTTGGAAGTCTGTTTTATATCCGTGGCGGAGGCTTCTGTTTTAAAACGCCCCATGCCCATGCAAGACTGGTCGCAGATATCTGCCAGCGTTGTCAATTAGATGCTTATATTCCTGATTATCGTCTCGCACCTGAGCATCCTTTCCCTGCGCCATTTGATGATGTGCTTGAAGCCTATAGGCGGTTAATTGAGCTGAAAGGCACGGAGAATTTGATCCTCATGGGTGACTCGGCGGGCGGCAATTTAGCACTGAGTTTGTTGCTGGAATTAAAGCGTTTAGGCCTGCCTTTACCGACCGCCTGTATCTTACTATCGCCCGCGTTAGACTTAGCTCTTACGGGGGATACTGAGTTGATACTCGCAGCCGACGATCCCTTCTTCACCATAGAGGCATTGCTGCGCTTACGTGGCGCTTATCTTGCGGGGGCCGATCCTATGTCGGCAAAAGTTTCCCCCTTACAGGGGAACTTGGCAGACCTGCCGCCTATCTTAGTGATTGCGGGTACGCGGGAGTTATTATTACAGGATTCTGAACGTTTAGTCGCCCAAATAAAAGCCTGTGGTGGTGAGATAACGGGCTGCTTTTACCCTAACATGCCCCATGTGTTTCCTCTGTTCAATTTATTACCCGAAGCCCTTGAAGTGAGGTCGAAAATTGGCCATTTTGTGCTTTCACACTTGATTCGTTAAAATGGTGTAGTTATTCACATTCAGTGAATAGCTAGCAAAATGAGGGGTAAATAACTTTTTTTCTGACTAATTATGCTGTAAGCCACGGGCTTAACCGCTTGTATAGTTCTTAAACTGCAATCTTTATGCACTTTGGGTGGAAGTGCGTGGATTGATGTTTGTGAAAAACTGGTATTTTGATCACATTTTCGCTAATAATGGTTATTAATAGACACAAGCAATCCCAGTATCACTAACTCTAGATAAAGATACCTATGGGACTCTGACGGTGCAAGGCGCCGTTAAACAAACACAAAGGACGAAGAAGAATGAGCGTTGATATGAAGTTGGACCGTGCCCAGTTTGACGCAGTGATGGTGCCTAATTATGCGCCTGCTGCTGTGATCCCTGTTCGTGGCGAAGGAAGCCGAGTTTGGGACCAAGAGGGTAACGAGTTTATCGATTTTGCTGGCGGTATTGCGGTAAATTGCTTAGGTCACTGTCATCCAGCCCTTGTGAATGCCCTTAAGACACAAGGTGAAAAATTATGGCATCTGTCAAACGTAATGACGAATGAGCCAGCCTTGGCATTAGCGACTAAATTAGTTAATAGCACGTTTGCCGACAAAGTGTATTTTGCCAACTCTGGCGCCGAAGCCAACGAAGCCGCATTAAAACTTGCCCGTCGTTATGCCTTAGAAAAACATGGCGTTGAGAAAGATGAAATCATAGCGTTCGATAAAGCTTTCCACGGCCGTACATTCTTCACCGTCAGTGTCGGTGGACAAGCTGCCTATTCCGATGGTTTTGGTCCTAAGCCGCAGAGCATTACTCACCTGCCATTTAACGATGTTGCCGCCTTAGAAGCCGCAGTGACGGACAAGACTTGCGCCATCATGCTTGAGCCGCTGCAAGGCGAGGGCGGTATTATCGATGCCGATCCTGCATTCCTAAAAGCCGTGCGTGAATTGGCTAATAAGCACAATGCACTAGTGATTTTTGATGAAGTCCAAACGGGTGTGGGCCGTACTGGTGAACTGTACGCTTACATGGGTACTGAAATCGTGCCTGACATCTTAACCACAGCTAAAGCGCTCGGCGGTGGTTTTCCTATCGCAGCTATGCTGACAACGGCTGAGATTGCCGAGCATTTAAAAGTGGGCACTCACGGTTCTACCTACGGTGGTAACCCATTAGCCTGCGCTATCGGTAATGCTGTGTTAGATGTAGTGAACACACCTGAAGTGTTAGATGGCGTAAAACATCGCGAGCAGTTATTGCGTGATGGTTTGAACAAAATCAATGAAAAATATCATGTTTTTTCAGAAGTACGCGGTAAAGGTTTACTCTTAGGGGCCGTTCTTAATGAACAATACCAAGGTCGTTCACGCGACTTTTTGGTGGCCTCTGTCGCTGAAGGCTTAATGAGCCTGATGGCGGGTGCTAACGTGGTGCGTTTTGCTCCTTCTCTGGTGATCCCTGAGGCAGATATTGCTGAAGGTCTAGCTCGTTTTGAACGTGCTGTGGCGAGCATAGCTGCCGCCTAAATGACCAAAGGAGTGCTGAATTTATTCGCACTCCTTTTTTGTCAGGGAATACTTACCTGCATCACTGCCTGTCTTTTTAAAGAGAGGTGCCTTGATGCACGGTAAGCTAAAGTGAGGAGACACTAAGATGTTAATCATACGTCCTATTCAGGCTGGTGATTTTGAGGCCTTATATCAAATTGCCGAAGAGTCTGGTCATGGTTTTACGTCATTACCTGTGAATGCGGATTTACTCAGGCATAAGATTGCTCGGGCCGAAGCCTCATTCGTCAAAGCCGTAGAGACTCCCTTCGATGAAGGTTATCTGATGGTGCTGGAAGATACCGACAGCCGTGAAGTGGTGGGAACGTGCGCCATCGAAGCGGCGGTGGGAATGGAAGATGCGTTCTACCATTATCGACTCGGTACCGAAGTCTATCATTCTGAGCAAATTGACGTGCGTAACGAGGTCGAAACCCTCACCCTTTGCCATGACTACACGGGGGCTGCTGAGATGTGCACGCTGTTTTTGCGTGAAGCGTATCGCAAGGGCAACAATGGCCGTATGTTATCCCGCAGTCGCTTTCTGTTTTTAGCGCAACATGCGAAGCGTTTTGGCGAAACTGTGATTGCCGAAATGCGCGGTGTAAGCGACGCCGAGGGGCATTCACCTTTCTATGGTTGGTTGCAAAAACACTTTTTGGGCATAGATTTTATTCAGGCGGATTATCTTTCTGGCTTAGGTAAAAAGGCATTTATGGCCGAAATGATGCCACGAAATCCTGTCTACGTTTGTCTGTTGCCGGAAGAAGCGCAGAAAGTGATTGGCGAAGTGCATACCAATACCCGTCCCGCATTAAGTCTACTGCAGGCCGAAGGCTTTCGATGCCGCGGTTACGTGGATATTTTCGATGGTGGTCCAACGGTTGAGTGTCGTTTATCGGACATTCGCGGCGTGCGTGAAAGCCGTTTATTGACCGTCGATATTGGTGACATGGTCGAAGCCGACACTCAATTTATTATCTCAAATACCCAATTAGCCAATTATCGAGCGACGTCTGCTGCACTGGCCGTGGACGACAAATCCGAACATATCATCATTAGCCCTGAGCTGGCCGCGGGTTTGTTACTCGCAAAAGGCGATCAAATCCGTATTTTGGCAATGTAGGAATAACCAATGACACATTATATTCAAGGCCAGTGGCATGCTGGCAAAGGTCATGACGTGACCTCAATTAACCCTGCCAATGCACAATCTATTTGGACCGGTAAAACGGCCACTGCAGAACAAGTTAATGCCGCCGTTGATGCCGCGCGCGCCGCACAGTTTGATTGGTTTATGTTAGGTTTTGATGCGCGTTTAGCCATAGTTGAAGCGTATCGCAGCCAACTCGAAGCCAATAAAGCGGAACTGGCTGAAACAATTGCCCAAGAAACCGGTAAACCTCAGTGGGAAACCGCGACTGAAGTCGGCGCCATGATAGGCAAAATTGCTTTATCGGCTGCGGCTTACAATAAACGTACGGGCACAGAAGCCAACGATACGCCAGCAGGACGTGCGGTTATCCGCCATAAGCCCCACGGTGTTGTGGCTGTCTTCGGCCCTTACAACTTCCCTGGTCATTTGCCGAACGGCCACATAGTCCCTGCGCTGTTGGCTGGGAATACCGTGATTTTCAAACCTTCAGAGCTCACGCCTAAAGTCGCCGAGTTGATGGTCAGCCTATGGGATAAAGCAGGTCTGCCTGCTGGCGTGCTCAACTTAGTCCAAGGTGAGGTGGATACGGGTAAAGCGCTGGCTTCACACCCGCAGCTCGATGGTCTGTTCTTTACCGGTAGCTCACGCACGGGTCATTTTTTACATCAACAATATGCGGGTCATCCGGGCAAGATTTTAGCACTTGAGATGGGGGGTAATAACCCACTGATCATCAAAGGTGTGCAGGATATTAAGGCCGCAGTGCACGATATTTTGCAGTCGGCTTATATTTCATCTGGCCAACGTTGTACTTGTGCGCGCCGTTTATATGTCGAGCAAGGCGAGCAGGGCGATGCGCTGATTGCCATGTTAGTCGATGCGGTTAAACAGATTAAAGTCGGTCCTTGGAATGCGCAGCCACAACCTTTTATGGGCTCAATGATTTCTGAAACTGCCGCTAAGGGTATGGTTGCGGCGCAGGCGAATCTGTTGAACTTAGGCGGCGTGTCTTTGGTCGAGTTGACCCATCTAGAAGCGGGTACAGGCTTAGTGTCTCCTGGCCTTATCGATGTGACAGCGATCGATGCATTGCCGGACGAAGAATACTTCGGACCTCTGCTACAGCTGGTGCGTTATAGTGATTTCGATCAAGCGATCAAATTGGCTAACCAAACGCGTTACGGCTTGTCTGCGGGATTACTTGCCGATAGCCGTGAAGATTATGATTATTTCCTCGCGCGTATTCGTGCTGGGATTGTTAACTGGAACAAACAAATCACTGGCGCATCGGGCGCGGCACCTTTTGGTGGTGTTGGGGCTTCGGGTAACCACAGAGCGAGTGCTTTCTATGCCGCCGATTACTGTGCTTATCCGGTCGCTTCGGTCGAGGCTGATGCCGTGAGTTTACCCGCGACATTAAGCCCAGGTTTGAGCTTGTAAGCGGGTAGGGATTTGACTTTTATGCGGTAAAGAATATGTGGGAAAGAGGAGGAAGGACTAATGTTCTTCCTTTTTAATAACAAGCAGTGACGTTACTTAAGTTTCTACTGTGGGTATGTGTGACGCTGCAACAGTGGCATTTAGGTCGTTACATTTAGTGTTTGCGGCAAAATAACAGCAATAACCGCAGCACAATAAAAGGAGTTTTTATGCATACCGACATCAACGCGTTATTTGCCGCTCTGTGGCAAGACTATATTCAAATGACCCCTTCAGCGGCAAAAGTGCACGCTTTGTTGGGTCATGGTAAGCCGATCATCAACGACCATATTGCCCTGCGTACTTTCAATATCGCTAAGGTGAATTTGGACGTACTGGCTAAGCATTTCACTTCATTAGGTTATGTACCTTGCGGTGATTATAAGTTTGAACAGAAAAAACTGATCGCTAAGCATTTTGAACATCCAGACTCGACTCAGCCTAAAGTGTTTATCTCTGAGCTGTTAGTTGAAGAATTTAGCCCTGCGCTGCAAGACACCATTCGAGGCTTAATCGCCCAAGTGGATGCTGCAGCGACGACCGCTGACAACTTTATTTACTCAGGCCGTCATTGGTCTTTAGATGCTAAAACCTATCAGGACTTATTAACTGAGAGTGAATATGCAGCTTGGGTAGCGGCTTTTGGTTATCGCGCTAACCATTTCACTGTGTCTATCAATCACCTCGACGGTTTTGAGACTTTAGAGTCAGTGAATGATGCTCTGAAGCAAGCTGGCTTTTTGCTCAATAGTTCAGGTGGCGAGATCAAAGGTTCGCCAGAAGTCTTGTTAGAACAGTCTTCGACTATGGCCGATAAGATTGGTGTTGAATTTACTGACGCGACAGTGGAAATCCCAAGCTGTTTCTATGAGTTTGCACTACGTTATCCTATGGCTAATGGCGAGCTCTACACCGGCTTTGTGGCGGCGTCTGCCGACAAGATTTTTGAAAGCACCAATGTGAATAAAGTCTAACGTCCTCAAATTGCTTTCTGCATAAAAAAAACGCCATCAATTCGATGGCGTTTTTTATGGATATTTCAAACAAGGCATTAAATACGATTGGCATAACCCGGGGCTAGCTAAAGGTCAGCTCGATCCTCAATCCACCTAAGCGAGTGCTGTGATTAAACTGCAGTTCAATCTCGTATTGCTCGGCAATTTCTTTTACTATTGATAATCCTAAACCGTGACCCATCACAGACTCATCAAGCCTTGTTCCTCTTTGTGTGAGCTTATCTAGCTCATCATCAGCAACCCCTGGACCATCATCATCGATACAAAGGCAGAGACGCTCTTGCTGACGCGATAGCTGAATGCTGACTCGGCTCTGGGCCCATTTAAAGGCGTTGTCTAGCAGGTTGCCTAAGAGCTCCATGCCATCTTCCCTGTGAATAGGCAGTCTGAGAATATTGGGATCGAGTTCGAAATCGCATTCAATGGATTTGTTGCGGTGAACCTTATTTAGCGTGTTGGCTAGGCTATGTAAATCCCTAGGGATCACCAATTGCGCAGCAGGAAGCATATCGCCTGTGATCCTTGCCGCCGCCAGTTTGCGCTCGACCATCTTGTGGATAGAATCCAGCTGTTGCTGCAAGGCAATGGCAGTTTCAGGATCTTTGAGGCCAAGAGCTTCAACCTGTTGCTGCATCACGGCAAGTGGCGTTTTGAGCCCATGGCTCAAATTACCTAAGTTATTGCGGCTACGTTCAATTTGCTTGGCTGTGTACTCAAGTAGTTCATTATAGGTTTTTGCTAATGGTTGTACTTCAGGGGGAATATTATTGAGCTCCAGTGCGTTAATTTCCCCTTGTCTTAGCCGAGAAAGTGCGTGCTGTATGTGCTTAACTGGCTTAAAGGATTGACGTAGGATCAAGAATATCCCCGCGATCATAGCAACTAACATCGCCAGATTGACACCAAGCTTAGTGCCATAAACCTCGCTAAACACGCGTCTACCGATACTCAAATCTTGCGCAACGGTTAAGGTGGCGCTAACATTGGCACTGCTGGAATTTAATCCTAGTGATAACAACTGCATATCGTTATTTTTTGGCCCTTTAGCTTGCCAGACGCGGGTTTGATTCGGTGCCAGTGGCTCGATATCTAACTGCATATCCCACAGGGAGCGTGAGCGAATCACTTCATTTGGCAGGTTAAGCTGAAAATAACGGCCTGAATAGGCGGGCTTGTAGAAACTGGAAAGCTGGCTTTGATCTATGCTGATCTCCCCATCGTGGATATGGGTTGCCAGCATGATATGTTCGAGATCTTCTTCTAAGCGATTGATAATAGAGTCGTGGAAGGCCTGACGTAGCATGGACTCAAACAGTATCAGTCCAATTACAGTACCTAACACGAGTAAGCCAGTTAACCATAAACTGAGCTTAGTGCGGATCGAGATCATTCAATAATGCCGTGGAAGATGTAACCTTGGCCGCGACGGGTTTCGATCGTGGTTTTACCCAGTTTCTTGCGTAGATGGGTGACATAAACCTCGACCACATTACTCTCTTTTTCATCGTCAAACTGATAGAGCTTATCGGTTAGCTGCGTCTTAGATAGCAGCTTCTTAGGTGACATGAGGAAGATTTTTAACAGCCTGAATTCCATTGCTGTGAGTTCATACAGTTGCTCGGCCACTTTTACCGTTTGTTCTGCTTCATCTAAAACCACGCCACCATAACTCAATTGTTTACTTGAGGTGTTTAGACGACCATGTGCACGGTGGATTAAAGCTTGGATTCGGGCCAATAATTCCTGTGCGTGGAAAGGTTTACCTAAGTAATCGTCGGCGCCAGCATTAAAACCTTCTACTTTTTCATGCCATTGGCTGCGGGCAGTCAGCATGATAACTGGAGTGCTGATCCCTTGATTTCGCCAGCCTTCGAGCAGTTCGAGGCCGTTGCCATCGGGCAAACCTATGTCTAAGATTACGCAATCGTATTGGGTTTCTTTGATCAGATAATCGGCTTCAAGCGCTTTGTCTGTAATATCGGTTACATAGCCAGCGAGTTTGAGTTGTTTCTCCAGCTCGGTGACTAGCATTGGGTTATCTTCAACGAGTAACAGTTTCATGTTTTCGACATTCGCTCGGTAGTGCTATTGATTGATCGGCTTGACCATTAGTTGCATCAATACTGAGATTAACGATTTGGCCACGCTGAACTTTGATTTGCAAATCATAGCGCCATTTATGATCTTCTTGATAGAGATGAGCATCAATTAGTTCACCTTGGCAAAATTGGTTCACTACGGCGAGTGTACCGTTTAAGGACAATATTTGCCCAGAGTTAACTAACGCCTTGGCTTGATAATGTTCTAATTCAATAGGTTCGGCATGCAAGATTATTGGATGCACCAGCGTGAATAGGCTGAAAAAACAGATTAAAAACAGCCGTTTCATTTGAGCTCCCCAATAAAAAATGGCCTAGAATTTATTCTAGGCCACTTTAATAAGGCAGGCTTAAATCAAGCTGAAGACTAACTTAACGGGTACCGTATACCACGATTGTCTTACCATGAGCTTGGATCAAATTCTGTTCTTCTAACATCTTCAAGATACGACCCACAGTTTCCCGTGAACAGCCAACGATTTGGCCTATCTCTTGACGAGTGATCTTAATCTGCATGCCATCAGGGTGTGTCATAGCATCAGGTTGTTTAGCCAGATGTAATAGAGTTTGAGCAATACGGCCTGCAACGTCTAAGAATGCAAGGTTACCCACTTTCTGGCTGGTACTTTGTAGGCGATAGGCCATTTGTGCAGACAGCTTCATCAGAATTTCAGGGTTAACTTGAATTAACTGTCTGAATTTCTTATATGAAATCTCAGCGATTTCACAAGCTTGCTTAGCACGAACCCAAGCGGTACGTTCGGCTTGTTCTTCAAACAAACCTAGTTCACCGATAAAGTCACCTTGATTCAGATAAGAAAGGATCATCTCCTTACCTTCTTCATCTTTAATCAATACCGCTACAGAACCTTTTACTATGTAATAAAGGGTATCTGAGTCTTCACCAGCATGGATAAGAGTGCTCTTTGCAGGGTACTTATGAATGTGACAGTGTGATAAAAACCATTCCAAAGTTGGATCAGGTTTTGGCTTACCAATCAGAGCCATGTTGGTGTTCCTCGATTGATTAAAACGAAAGTAAGAGTATTCTAAATAAGCATTTTACGTCAATTAAACTCACAAAAACTTGATGGAAGTCTTAGTTTAGAATAAGTGAATAAATGCAATTAACCATCTAAAATTAGAGCTTATTTTGCTACTTTAGTGATTTAAGTCAACTAAATCGGTATGAAACTCGCTGGATTCACTTAACTCTGTCGAGTTAATCACATCTTACCAGTCTATTTCAGCAGTTTTATTATAGATTATGAATAAAATATGCCACTAAATTACACAATAACATGTTTCACTTTTTAAATTTGACATTCCATTTGGCTTAGCTTCCCCCATTATCCTGAGGTTTGTGTGTATTTAGGCTCGACTTATGGGGTTAATTCTGGCTAACTTTGAGGGCAGTTGTTTTTAAGAGAGGTAAGCAAGTGAAATACAGATTATGGGTTTTAGGTGCAGGTTTAAGCTTAACAATAGGGCTGAGCTCTGCGGCGCACGCATTTTCTATCCCGCAGCCAGCAGCTGAACTTGCGGCCAGTAAGTTTGTGCATATTCAGGTGACGGCAGAGCAAGGTGATGCCGATGCCCAATTTTTGCTGGGATTAATGTATCTCTCCGGACGTTTTGTGTCGCAAGAAGTGCCGACTGGATTGCACTGGATCTCACTTGCCGCCGAACAACAACATGAAAAAGCGCAGCAAACCTTAGCGGATCTGTCATTTGAAGGCCAATTGATCAAGCGTGACTTGTCAGTCGCTGAGCATTGGTATAAAGCGTTGAGTGAGCAGGGCAGTCGTTGGGCTCAATTCCGTTTAGGCTTTATTTATGCGTCTGGCGGTGACGGTGTGCAGCGCAACTGCGGTAAAGCGGTCGAGCAATTTTCCCAAGTGGGTGATGATGTTGCTTTGGGCAATGTGGCGTGGATTTTAGCAACTTGTCCCGAAGCAGAATATCGTGATGGCAATAAAGCGGTCGAGTTGTCCTTAAAATTACTCAAAGTGAATGAAAACGATCCTACAAATCTTGATAATTTAGCCGCGGCTTATGCGGAGTTAGGCGATTTTGGTGCTGCTATTTCGACGCAGCAGAAAGCGATCGAAGCGTTGAAAATGAATGCTGAAATGACTAAGACTGATGAGTTTATGCTGCGGTTACAAACCTACGAGCAAAAGCGTGCCTATCGCGAAACCTTACGTTTACTCGAATAGGTATTTCTTCATCATCGCTCTCTAGTTAACTGCTATTTTTATTTTAGTATTGATTCATAAGTTTAAAAATAAAGCCTGAGTGGATACTCGGGCTTTTTGTTTTTGATTAAGGTTAACCGAGTGTCCAAGAATCCAGAATGTGATATTCGACACCCGTGCTTGTGCTTTTTGAATGATATAAATGCAAATTATCGGGCGTTAACGTCAGCGTATTCATACCTTTGAGTTGCAATAAAGCCGACTCATCTAGTGTCCATTGTTTTGCTTTTCTAAATAAACTGATGTGCGGGCAAAAGCTGTGCTCACTCCGATGTAATTGCAGTAGGTCGGCAATTTCTTGCGTCTGTTTAGCTAATTGCGCTAACGGCGGCTCAATATCATCGCCTTTCAAGCAAGATACTTGCGCATTGGGCCATACATCGAGCTGGTTAAGCCGAACGCTAAATCTTGGTTTCACTAAGCGGTCAACCGCATCAAGGAGGGCGATTTTTTGCTCGTTGTTAGCTTGACCCATAAAGCAGAGTGTTAAATGCAGATTGCTGACACTCACCGCTTTCGCCTCTGGATTAAGGTGGCATATCAATTGCTGCTGCAATTCACTTAGATATACCCTTTGACTATCTGTGGGAGCGAAGCCGAGAAATAGCCTTTGTTGCATCGGTTTATCATCCTTTTGGAGCGCTTAATATGGATTATCTCAGCGAACACTTTGACGTTAAGCGCATTTGAGCGTTAATCTAGCTGTTGAATTTATCAGCTAATTTGTGACTCAAGCAGACGTTTAATTTACTGTGAGCCTATACTTAATGCACGTCGATAATACCTTAAATGGATTTTTAGGTAAGGAAGAGACTTTTCATGTCAGTAGGTTTAGCTAATCCACTCCAACAGGCTTTGGTCAGTATTTTTAGTGAATCCCCGCTAGAAACCTTAGAGCAGAATGTTGACAGAGCGCTTGAGACTATTACTTTGCAACTGCATTGTGACGGGGTATTTGTATTAACCGGAAGCCAGTCACTGGATCGTTTACGCACGCGTAATCTGTATTTAAAACCTCAATTTGCCCAAGGCCAACAAACCCGAGTCTGGCCCTTGGCACGAATGCCATTTTTTCGCTCTCTTGTCCGTACTCCGCGTCTATTAAATCTGGCTGATGTGAATACCTTACCTGCCGATGCTCAGGCTGAGCGGGCTTTATTAAGGGATTGGGACGTCAAGAGTCTATTAGTATTGCCGCCAGTCGTGTTTGGCGAAACTCGTATTGCCTTGGGGGCCGTTAATTGCTCCGAATGTTGTGAATGGAGCGAAGAGTTTATAAGTGAGTTTAATCACGCCGCTGTGATGATTGGCTCTGCGATGGAATTGACGCGTATTGCTTTAAGCATGCTTGCCAGTGAACATAAATACTGTGAAGTATTCAACCAGTTGCCCTTAGCCTGCGCCTTGTTAGATAAGCATGATCAATTGACTATGCTGAATAAAGTCGCTCTGCAAACCCTGCCAATTCAACATGGCTATGATTTATTCGACATGGTGCGTGAGGAAGAGCACGCCATGCTAACCGATACCTTACATGTGGTACGAGAAGGCGTGCTCGGCCAAGCTTGGTGTGAATTACCTTTAAAATCAATTCATCAATTAACTTGGTTGAAACTGAGTTTTAGCCAGATTAGCGGCGATAAAGATACTTTAGTCATGATTGCCGAAGATGTCAGTGAAAAGTACCGCTTAGCCGATGAGTTATCCTTCCATGCCAATTATGATGCACTTACGGGTTTACCTAATCGGCTACATTTCGAAGCCCTATTAGAAAACCTACTACATGCCCACGACGATATGCCTATTTGCGTGGCATTTCTCGATTTAGACCAATTCCAAGTCATTAACAATATCAGTGGCCATCAGGCGGGCGATAAGCTGCTTTGCCAAGTCGCATTACGTTTGAAACAGCTCGTACGTAAAGGCGATATTGTTGCCCGTTTAGGGGGCGATGAGTTTGGTATCCTGATGCATTACTGCAATGTGGACTCTGCGAAACAGATTGCTAAGCGGATTTGTACCCAGTTAGCAAATCATGAGTTTATTTGGGAAAGTCGTAGTCACAATGTCAGTGTTAGTATGGGGATTGCTAGGCTAGATAAAAAATCCGCCGATATTTATACCGTCATGAGTCAAGCTGACGCTGCTTGTCGATTAGCGAAGGATCAAGGCCGAAATGGCTGGCATTTATACAGTGCGAGCGATCCTAAAATGAACCGTCTCTACACCGAGATGATGGCCTCTGTTGATATCGTCGGCGCACTCGCGTTAAACCAATTCGAGCTTTATTTTCAAAGCATAGTGCCGTTAAACCGCGAGGAAACTGGCTTACATTTAGAGATCCTACTGCGTATGGTGCAGACTAACGGCACTATAGTGTCTCCAGCTATCTTCTTACCCGCCGCCGAGCGATACAACTTGGCTTCTAAGGTTGATCTTTGGGTGATCGATAATTTGCTCAAGTGGGGTGGTAGTCATTTAGATATTTGGCAGCAATTGGATCTTGTGTCTGTGAATCTGTCGGCAACTTCTTTGGGCGATCATGAGTTTATGAATTGGCTAGAAATGCGCTTGATGGCCGAACCTGAGCTGGTGGATAAGCTTTGCATCGAGATCACAGAAACCGCGGCTGTGAGTCAGCTCGATCAAGCGACAAAGCTACTCGAGATACTTCGTCCGCTCAATTGTAAATTAGCCCTCGATGATTTTGGTGCAGGCTTTTCTAGCTTTGCTTACCTTAAGCGCCTCAATGTGGATTTTGTAAAGGTTGATGGCCAATTTGTCGTCAATATTTGCGAAGACTCTGCGGATCAGGCGATCGTAAAATCCATCTGCCAACTTGGTCAAGATATGGGGTTTGATGTGGTTGCTGAATTTGTCGAATCCCAAGAAATAGGGTGGAAATTGCAAGCCTTAGGCGTCGACTATGCTCAAGGTTACGCCATCAATAAACCGATACGCTTAGCTGAACTACAGTCAGGGCTCAGTCAACCTTGGCTCGAAAAGCGTGAGATTTTTGCTCCCTATCCACAGCTGTAATCTTGGGCATGGCAGCCTTTAGCTGTTACTTATGTCAGCACTGACTTGATAATGTTTGCTGTGAAATGGTACTCAAAGCCGATTGTTAGTACACTGACGCCCTGTCTTGGCCGCTGATGTCTTTTTCTTGAACTCTCTACCTATTCATAGCTTATTAGCACCGCTGCGCGCGGCTTTTTCTCGTCACGCTCAAGTGATCCTCGAGGCACCGACAGGTGCGGGTAAATCAACGGCGTTACCTTTGGCTATGTTGGATTGGCCAGAAATCAGCGGACGCATTTTAATGCTCGAACCGCGGCGTGTCGCGGCGCGTAGTGTGGCGCACTATATTGCCAGCTGTCGCCAGCAAAAGGTGGGGCAAGAAGTCGGCTATCGCGTCCGCGGTGAAGCTAAAATCAGCGCTAATACCCGTTTAGAAATTGTCACCGAAGGCATACTGACGCGAATGATCCAACAAGATCCCGAGTTAACTGGGATTGGAATGATCATCTTCGATGAAATTCATGAACGTCACCTCACCACAGATTTAGGTCTTGCCCTAGCGCTCGAAGTGCAAGCTTCACTGCGGGACGATTTAAAGATATTAGCTATGTCAGCGACTCTATCTGGTCTTGCCTTAGCTGAACTCATGCCAGAAGCGGTGACCTTGCACTGCGAAGGCCGGAGTTTTCCTGTCGACATCGAATATCGCCCTGTGCCAACTCAGCAGCATTGGATCGATCACCTCGGCCGCTGCGTGCTCGAACTGGTCTCGGCCAGCAGCAGTGCCAGTGTTGATAAAACGGCTGCCAATAATGCCGTGCTTGTGTTTTTACCCGGTAAAGGGGAGATCTTACGATTACAGCAGTTTTTGCGCGAGCGCTTAGCGGACGATGCCTTTTTGATTTGCCCTCTTTATGGTGAACTTTCAGGTGCCGAGCAAGATAGCGCGATCGCTGCAACTATAGATGGCAGGCGCAAAATCGTGCTAGCGACTAACGTGGCGGAATCGAGTTTAACTATTGAAGACATAGGGTTTGTCATCGACTGTGGCTATAAACGACAAGCGAGTTTTAACCCTAAAACCGGTGTCACTCGCTTAGGCTTGAAACGTATAAGCCAAGCCTCCGCAACTCAGCGCAGTGGTCGCGCCGGGCGTTTATCAGCGGGCGTGTGCGTGCGTTTGTGGAGCCAAGAAGAACATGGCCGCATGCTCAGGGCTGATGAACCCGAGATCAGCCAAGCGGATCTGGTGGCTATGGCCCACGATTGTGCTTACTGGGGCGCAAAATCCTTTAGCGACTTGATGTTGTTAACGCCGCCACCAAGTGTGCATGAGGCGCTGGCGTGGAAACTGTTACAAGATTTAGGCATGGTCGATACTCAAAATAAACTCACTCCCCACGGTAAAGCGGCCTACGAGCTAGGGTGTCACCCAAGGCTTGCACATATGTTATTGGGCGCAAAAAGTTTGGGCGCAAACAATGGGGGAGTCAATAATGCTAACGAACAAGCAACGCAATTGGGCAGTTTGGCCTGCTTGTTGTCGGGGGTTTTAGAGGCGCGCGGTTTGCCTAAAAAGGGCGCCGATATCATGAATTACCTGCACTTTACCTGTCATGGACAAGCTGGGCAACAGGCAAAACAGTGGCAGAAAAAACTAGGATTAGCGGCGGATTTGTCTAAGATAGCGACCCATGCACACCACAGCGATGTGGGGTTGTTATTAGCACTTGCTTATCCGGATCGTATCGCTAAAGCCCGCGGTGTTGAGGGCTACCAATTAGCCAATGGTACTGGCGTCGTGCTCGCAGCCGAAGATGCATTGGCACAAACTCCGTGGATGGTGGTGGCGGATTTTCAAGAAACTGAAGGCAGAAACGCTGGGCGGATTTACTTAGCGAGTCAGCTTCAGCCAAGCTTGTTCGACGGCGAGCTCAAAGGTTTGCTGGACATTCATGAGATATGTGGCTGGGATGAAGCTAAAGGTCGAGTGATTGCGCAGCGCCAATACAAGGTCGGACAAATTTTAGTAAAAACCGAGACGATTGCTAAGCCTGAACGTAAGCAAATTGTCGCGGCCTTACTGGGCTATATTCGCCAGCAAGGATTACAAATCCTCAATTGGAACGCTAACTTAGAACAGTTTCAACACAGGATCAAACTGGCAACTGAGTTCGACGTGGGCAGTGACTGGCCCAAGGTTGATGATGAAGCATTATTAGCGAGCCTAGAAACTTGGCTGGCGCCTTACCTCGAAAATGTGAATAATCTGCCGCAATTAGTTAAGCTTGATTACTTTGGTTTTGTGGCAAACTGTTTGAGCTGGCAGCAGAAACAGCGACTTGACGAGTTATTGCCAACCTCTTGGCCGTTAGTGACCGGTACCTCTGCGCCAATAGCATACGACGAGTCTGGGCGTGCGCTACTGCGTGTACGTCTGCAAGAAACCTTTGGCATGGCGCAGAGTCCTATGTTGGCGCAGGGTAAACTAAAGGTGACGATGGAATTACTCTCTCCGGCCCAGCGCCCATTAGCCTTGACGGCAGATTTAGCCAGCTTTTGGCAGGGACCTTATGTGGAAGTTAAGAAGGAAATGCGCGGTCGATATCCAAAACATCTGTGGCCAGACGATCCTGTGAATACACTGCCGACAAAATTTACCAAGAAGAAAACCTTGGGTTTAGCTCAGCCCTAGCACCACGCCGCTGGTTTTATAACATTTTGTTATGAAGCACTTTGATTCGCACCACGTTAGCTTTGTGCCTATGGCTGATGTCTTTAAATGCATGAATGATGAAGTAGATATGACAACTAAGACGACAAAAAAATCACCCGCTTCCCGTCGGGCTAATCATGGCCGCGGTTTATTTCGACGAATTTGGTCTATCAGTTGGAAATTAGGCTTGGCTGGATTAGCTGTAGTGACTTTCTACAGCATTTATCTTGATCAAATTATTGCGCAAAAATTTGAAGGCCAAAAATGGCATTTGCCAGCGCAGGTGTTTAGTCGTTCTATGGCGCTGTACCCCGGTGCGGCAGTCAGCCATCCGCAAATGATGGCTGAGCTTAAGTTGCTCGGCTATCGCAAAGTCGCTAACCCACGCCAAGTGGGAGAGTTTTCGGCATCGAGCACTCGTATTGAATTGTGGCGTCGGCCGTTTTTGCATCCAGAAGGCGATCAAGTCGAACAAAGAGTCATGATCAGCTTTGACAGCAATGGCATCAGTTCGGTCACTCGAGTCTCAGACAAGCGTCAACTCGCCATATTCCACCTTGAGCCTGTATTGCTCGACCGCATTATTACTGGCGATGGTGAAGACAGGCTGTTTGTGCCGACCGAAGAAATGCCGAAGTCGATTGTGCAGGCGTTACTGCTGGTGGAAGATCGTAGTTTTTATGAACACCATGGTGTGAATCCCTTCGCGATTGCGCGCGCGGCTTTTGTGAACATCAGCGCCGGTCGCACTGTGCAAGGTGGCTCGACGTTAACTCAGCAGTTAGCGAAAAACTTTTTCCTTTCGAGTGAGCGTTCCTTGCTGCGTAAGGTTCGCGAAGCCTTAATGGCGGTCATTATTGATTTTCGTTACAGCAAAGACGAAATCCTCGAAGCGTATCTTAACGAAGTGTATATGGGGCAGGATAAATCCCGCGCCGTCCATGGTATGGGGTTGGCCTCACGTTTCTATTTCGGCCGTCCTATCAGTGAGTTGACTATCTCCCAGCAGGCATTCTTAGTGGCTGCGATTAAGGGACCGTCTTACTACAATCCATGGAAATATCCGGATCGTATTCAAGAACGCCGTGATCTGGTATTGCGCTTGTTAATGGATGCGGGGGATTTAACCACGGCGGAGTACAAGGTGGCGGTAGAGTCACCCTTAGGGATCCGTAATCTGAATAAACCAGCACATCAAAAATTACCTTCTTTCTTCGCCTTGGTAAAACAGGAAGTGAACGAGCGTTATGGCGATGCGCTATTGAAGCAATCTGGGGTGAAAATCTATACCACGCTTGATCCTATGGCCCAAGAAGCCGCCGAAATTGCGGTGACTCAAACCCTCAAGAGCTTAGATAAGAGCAATAAATCATTGCAGATTGGTATGGTCGTGACCGACAAATACACGGGCGGTATCGCGGCTATGGTCGGCGATAAAACCCCAGGATTTGATGGCTTTAACCGCGCAGTTGAAATTCGTCGTCCTATTGGCTCGTTAATTAAGCCTTTTGTGTATGCTACGGCTTTGGCACCTAATAGCCAATTTACCTTAGCGACTCCTCTTAAAGATCAACCTATTACCTTAAAAAGCGAGCAAGGTAAGACATGGTCACCACAAAACTTTGATAAGAAGTTCAGTGGTCAGGTGCCTTTGTTAACGGCATTGAAAAAGTCGATGAACGTACCGACGGTAAATCTTGGAATTGCTGTGGGTGTGGATGCGGTCGCCACAACATTGGCTAAATCGGGTTGGCAGGAGCCGTTAAACGAGTATCCCTCCATGTTACTCGGCGCCGTCAATGGCTCGCCATTAATGGTAGCGCAAGTGTACCAAACCTTAGCTGATAGCGGTGTTTACCGTAAGTTAACCACAGTGACCGCTGTGCTAGATTCTGATAAGAACCCATTGCCAGTGACGCGATTGCCTAAAGAGCAAGCTATAGCACCTGAGACAGATTTCTTAATTCAATTTGCTATGCAGCAAGTGGTGAATACGGGAACGGCGACGCGTTTAGGTAATGCTTTCCCTGGCGTTGGACTTGCGGGTAAGACTGGCACCAGTAACGACAGCCGCGACTCTTGGTTTGCGGGCTTTGATGAGCGTAATGTCGCCGCCATTTGGGTTGGTCGTGACGATAACGGCAAAACCAGTTTGTATGGTAGCAGTGGCGCCATGGCCGTATATCTTGCCTTCTTAAAGGAACGTCCACCTATTAGTCTGCGCTCAATTCCAGTGAACGGCGTAGTGAAGGGCTTTTTTGACCGAGATACAGGTGTGGCTAAGGAATCCACTTGCAGCAATGTCGATGCGCTTCCGGCATTAGCTGCGACCTATCGTCCAGTGAATAACTGCGGCGACCCTTTGCAGTGGTGGCAGAAAATTTTCTAGGTTAATAGGGTCGATAATGGGCCAATAACGCACTTATGCGTTGGATATAAAACCTTTTAGTCAGTAGAACCTGTGCCGATGGAAGTGGTGTGATCGAGGGCAAACTCGGGGCGCCAATCTTCCCTTTGCACGGGACGTTAATCCAAAGTGAGAAATGACATGTTTAAAACCGCTGCCGCTGTGCATATTTTAGTGAAACACAAAGAACAGGCTGAGGATATTGTTAAGCAGCTGAATAATGGTGCTAATTTTGCTGTGCTCGCTAAGCGTTTTTCCTCTTGCCCTTCGGCCAAAAAAGGTGGCGATTTAGGCGAGTTCAAAAAAGGCCAAATGGTGCCACAGTTCGATAAGGTTGCATTTTCAGGTGAATTACTGGTGCCACATATAGTGAAAACTAAGTTTGGCTGGCATGTGGTTAAAGTGCTGTATCGCACTTAATACCCCAGTAATAAGCGCATCTTCACCGAACGTTATTTTCGACTAATCAAATAGATTGGAAGATTAGGGAGCGATCAGCATGAAATTTAGTTTTAACACCGAAGATGCGAGTCAAGTTTGCGTAGGAGCTTTTGCCCTTGCGGTCCCCGTTGCATTTTCTGAGGAAGCGTGGCATCTCGGTGAGACTTTACCTTTATTGAATATCGGTATGCTTTTTAGTTTATCGCTGCTCTTTCTTGGGGTATTCACCTATCACAGCGTGTTCCAACAGAATATTGCTTCCCGCGTTCCTGTGTTTATTTTTCGTATCGTGGTGGCGTATTTGCTCACTGCCCTCGTGGTTTTCCTCGTGCTACTTTGCCTCGATAAAGTGCCATTTTTTGAGGACCCACTAACCTCTATAAAACGGATCATAGTGATCACTATGCCAGCCTCTATGGGCGCTATTGTTGTGGATAGTTTTGATAAAGAATGACACTGTTTCGCTAAATCTCATGACTTTTGTCACTGGTTGATTGCGGTTGTCTTGCGCATACTTATTTCCATGTTCTGACTTTGACATTGATTAAGCGTCATAAGCAGATCTAAATTTTGAGCTTGATAACGATAACGCCAATAGATAAAGGAAATGACTATGAACACTGGTGCCCTCGCTTTACTTATCCCAATATTTGCAATTGTTGGCGGATATGTGGTCGCTATAATGAAAATTCGCAACAAACAAGGTGTGTCGACGCGTGAGCAAGTGGCCGAAAACCAAGCTTTTCAGACCGAGTTAGCCATCCTTCGTCAGCGTATCGAAGTGCTAGAGCAGTTAGCCACTGACGATGGTTTTCAGTTAAAGCGTGAATTTAAAAAGGTCTAACGATTTATTCCTTGGCTTATCGGTGGCTAGGCAATACTTACGTTTTAGATGTTATTTGTTCTGACAAGGTATTGCTCGCCAAACGATAAATGATGTTGAGTTATTTTAAATGAGTCACGAGTGATGAAAACGGCCTTATTTTGCTAACATTTCTGCGGCATTATCGGCTGTTATATGTCGCGTCATCATGCTATACAGGCTCTATCTTGCATAAAATTCCGCCTAATATCTGCAGAATAAACCTGAAACGTCAACAGATCCTGATACCCCTGTCATTTGTTTGGCTTTACAAATGTGGGCAGGGTGTTACTTTGTACGCCTTACGTGGGTCAAGTCATCGGGTGAGTTAAATACCTATTTTAAGGTAGACTCGTGATAATTTTGTTATCCATCCCTGTATTGAGTTATTACAAATAGAGTTTATATGTTTCTAGCGCCTTATTTTTCTAAGCAAAATCAAGCTATTTCCGTTTCAGCACAACAAGCCAGTGACTTCGCGAAGAAAATTGCGCAGGACTTTAATCCTATCCACGATGTGGGGGCAAAACGCTTTTGCGTACCGGGAGATTTACTGTTTGCCCTAGTATTGACTCAATATGGTTTGAGCCAGAGTATGAAGTTTAGCTTTGCGGGTATGGTGGGTGATAGCGTCGAACTGCAATTCCCTGAACAAGTGAGCGAGAGTTTTTCGATTCGCGATAGTCGTGAAAAAACCTATCTTAATGTTAGCCGTCATGGCGATGTGAGTTGTTGCGATGCGCAGACCGAATCCTTTATTCGTCAATATGTTGCTTTCTCTGGGCATAACTTTATCGATATTCTGATCCCTTTGATGAAACAACATCAAGTGATGATCAACCCAGAACGGCCTTTAGTGATTTACGAAAGTATGTCGTTTGACTTAACCACCCTCGATTTTGTACAAGTGATCTTATCACTCGTTGGTCAAGATTTAAAAATCGACGGTAAACGTGGCGATGTGACATTGCACTTTGAATTACACAGTGGCGACACTTTAGTTGGCACAGGTATCAAAACCTTAGTGATGAGTGGATTACGTGCTTACGATGAGGTTCTTGTACAGCAAATGCGCGCCACTTATGAAGGTCGTAAAACTGATTATTGATTGACGTAAAAGCAATAGGTTGGCGTTTTGTCTTTTAGATAAAGCGCCATGCAATCCCTGATAGCGCGATTAAATGTTAGCAATTAATTGTTATTGACTGATAGCTGCGACACGATTGCTGAGACGTTTTCCGCGCCGCTACGTATTTCTCCCATCACCAATGTTACCTCCGCTAACTGTTGTTTTCCTTCCAGTGCAATACCTTCAACTTCGTTCATCATGCTAGTTGCACTTGTGGTGAGTTGTGTATTTTTAGTGACGACGGCGGCAATCTCACTGGTTGATTTACTGGTTCTGGAAGCAAGCTGCCTCACTTCATCGGCGACAACGGCAAAACCTCGGCCTTGTTCCCCCGCTCGTGCGGCCTCAATTGCGGCATTTAATGCCAGTAAATTAGTTTGATCGGCAATCGAACTAATGGTCGCGACTATGGCTTGAATACTTTGAGATTGTTCATTGAGTTGAGTTATCGCCAAGGTCGCTTTATGGGTTTGCTCGGCAATAGCATTAGAGGTATTTACCGTCGCATTGAGTAAATGTACGCCTTGTTCTGCTTGCTCGACGGTACGTTGTGACGTGGTCAGTGCAATATTGGCGGCTTCACGTACAGCGTGGCTTTGCTCGATCCGCTTGCTGATATCGCTCGCAAATTTAATTACTTTAACCACTTTACCTTGCTCATCCATAATAGGATTGTATGCCGCTTCTAACCAAATCGAATCGCCATAAGCATTTTTACGTTCAAAGAGACCGCTGCTATATCGACCTTGCTTTAGATCGTCCCAAAAGTGTGGATTTTGTCGATAAAACTCATCAAAACAGAAAATACGATGGTGTTTACCAATAATCTGCTCTTTGCTAAAGCCCATTGTCTTTAAGAAGTTAGTATTGGCTTTCAAAATCGTGCCATCGGTAGTGAATTCAATAATGGCTTGCGAGCGATTCAAGGCATTAAAAATGGCCGCTTGGTCGTCAAGTTGGTGCTTATCTTGGGTGATATCAGAGGCTGTTTTCATTATTTTAACGACTTTACCTGCCTGTTTTATGGGGAAGTAAGTGGCTCTAAGCCAGATCTCTTGGCCATTTTTATTCACTCGTGCAAAATTGCCTTCCTGTGGATGACCTGCTTTTAGACTGCTCCAAAATTGCTGGTAGGTAGCAGAATTACCATAAGCCGCCGAGCAAAACAGCTTGTGATGTTGGCCTACGACTTCATTAAGTGAATAACCTACCGTTTTTAAAAACAACGCATTAGCATCGAGAATTATTCCATCAGGCGTAAATTCTACTGTGGCAATACTGTGTTTAATCGAGTCGATGATCGACTCTGCCTCTTGGCGTTTGCTTTCGCTCACTTCAAGGCTTTTACGTAATGAAGAGTTGAACACTGAGATACTCCTGATGAGTCTAACTGACTCAAAAACTGCAGTTCTTTATTGAAAGCTCGATATTTCGAGCTAGATATACTGATAAATATAGCTGTGATTTTAATATGTGGTTTATTTCTATGAAACGCGTGATCGGGATCTATATACCTAAATTGAGTAAAAAAGATCACTATTCCTCGGTTTATTCGCGAATAGGCATAGCTAGAAAGCATTAATGAGGCGATTAGGCTTAATCAGATTGAATTGACGCCAAAGAAAAAGCTGCCAAAGGGCAGCTTCTTAAGTGTCATCTATGCTCTGCGGTTAGCTTAGTTTTTCAATCTTAGCTGGTAGCCCTTGTCTGGCCGAAGCGCCACTTGCCCAATCCACCAGCGGGTAACGGCCGTGGCGACTCGGATCAAACAGATTCAAGTCGTTCATATTGATGCCGACTCGGATCAGCGGATTGGCGGCGATTTTAAGGTTGTCGATCACTACGTCCCGCGCGCCGAGTTCCTTATGGCCATAACCGTGTTCGATAGCGATGCAGTCAGGGTGCACTCCGGCAACACATTCCACTAAGGCAATCACGCTGCCGTTGGGCGTGCTGATCTTGACCGTGTCACCAGTGCTGATCCCAAGGCGACTGGCGGTCTTCTCGTTCAGCCGCACCGGATTATTAGGGTGCACTTGGCGCAAACGATCCGAGCCAATACTCATAGAGCTCATGGTGTGGGATTTGTAACTACTGATCAGCAAAGGCCATTGTGATTTATTAAACGCCTTATCGAGCGGTGTGCCATTGGCCAAGGCGGGTTGATATAAGCGCGGACAGCCACTCATAAATTCCCCTGTGAGACTGTTACGGCGACTGCCCACTTCAGGATTCCACAGCATCATAGGTTTTGGCCAAACCTTGGTTGGATTACCCACTTCATCCCGTGCACCGCTCATATTCTCAAAGCGGCCGCCGCGGGCAAATAAGTAGCTGACTTTTTTGACTTCATCTGGCTTGAGTCTGGCGTTGAGCTCACTTTGAATACGACTCACACCGCTAAGATACATGTCCTCAGCGTTAATATCGGCAACGGCTTTACCCAAATAGGCCACGTTGGCGGCGCCGTAAAGTGAGTAATCTGCTGCGCGCGTTAACGGATGTAAGCTGCCATCGGCGGCCTTAACGGCATTTTCGCCAAAGCCAGGTAGTTGCAGTTTCATCGCCACTTGGCTCAAGAAAGATTCCATGCACACCACATCACCACTGGCCATCTTTGTGACCCTTGGTTCGACAATCGGCCAGCGACCTGTCGTTTCCTTCGTCAGGGTCCCATGCCAAGAAGGGCTCCAACCCCATGACTCGTAAGTTAATGTGTCGGGCACGATATAATCCGATAGCGCCGAGGTTTCGTTAATAAAACTGTCGATACTGATAAACAGTGGCAGCACTTTGGGATCTTTCAGTTGTTCACCAATGGCTTCACCTAGGCCCGCTTGACCATAAATCGGATTGCCCATGTGGTTAATCCATGCTTTGAGTCGATAGGGATAACCGTGCACGGCCGCCGTTAAATGTTCGCCAAGCAAGGGCGATGAAATCGGAAACCAAGGCTCCTTTGCAGGATAAGGCGATTCGCCCGCTTCGACTTTACGGCGATACTCTGAGGTTTTCTCGTAGGGGAATTTAGATCGTGATAGGAATACGCCCTTAGGCTCGACCATGCCGTCAAACTCCTGCAGATTATACCTTGGGCCTTTACCAAAGGCGGGAAAGGAACCGCCGGAAGCTAATGCGCCACCTTTTAAATTGATGTTACCTATCATGGCGTTGAGCATCATGATTGCCCAAGCGCTATAAAAACCATTGGCGCTCATTGTGCCGCCGTGGGAGATCACTGCGGCCTTAGTGCCATGGCTGGTAAATTTATCCGCGAGGGCAATGATCTGCGCCTCGCTGATATCGCACTCCTTGGCATAGTGTGCCATCTCGAAGCTCTGCGCCGCTTCACTTAACAGTTGGAAGCTAGATTTAACCGCAATCGCCCCCTTAGGTGTGTCGACGTTTTGGTCAACGTCGAGCATGGCTTTCAAGCTTTGGCTCGCCAAAACTATCTTGCCACTCGCGGCATCGACAACCAACTGCGAGTCTTGCTCGCCGTAGGCTTTGCCCTCGAAAGGTAAGCCAAGATCGCTGGCAAAGAGATATTGGCCATATCTTGGATGGGTAGGTTCGCTGACGATCAAGAAGCCTGCGTTACTAAAACCACGGTAACCTGATGCTTTTGCGGCATCGACATTGGGCGCACTCAAAAAATCGGTGGCGTAGCGCTGGTTATCAATAATCCAGCGCAACATGCCCATGGCGAGTGCCGAGTCGGTGGCGGGGCGGATCGGCAGCCAAGTATTATTGCCCGCGCAAGGTTGATTCGAGGTATTGGGTAGCATGGGCGACACCACCACATAACTGAAATTAGTGTTATTCACCCGCGCGTTAGCCAATTGTCTTGCTTGGCGTTTAAAGGGATTGCCCGATTGCTGCGGTGAAGTGCCGATAAAGAGTAAAAATTCGCTATGGTCCCAATCGGGTTTCAAGTGGGCGTATTTTTTCAAATCATCCAATAAGGCGCCTGCTCCGGCGCGGTAGGTAAATCCACAGTAAGCGCCGTGGTTGGCAAAGTTTCGGGTGCCAAAGCTGTTGAAGGTAAAGCGTTTGATAATGGCATCGCGGCCCTCATCGGAGGCGTTTGAGACCAGTAACTGGTTGGCCTTAGGGCCGTATTCTGGATTATTGGTATCGAGCGGCGTGGCGATATCTCGAATCGCTCTTAGTCCTTCGACTTGCCCCTCACCAAATAAATCACCGCCTTCGACGACTTCATTTAGCAATTGCTCAAAGCTAATGCTCTGCCATTGGCCGCTGCCGCGCTTACCCACGCGTTTAAGACATTGGGTGACGCGATGTGGGCTATCCAATTGTTCTAGCATGGCATTACCGCGGGCGCAGGCGGTGGAACGTCCTTGTAGACCCTGTTCTTGAAAGGCGCTAAGCCCAACAAAGGCGGTTTTGATCGGCGTATCGAAATCGATATGTTCCCGCGATGACAACGGATGATAAGGATTACCGCTGATACGGATGATTTTATCGGTTTTTTGATCGATACGAGCGCGCACGCCGCATTTGGTCCAGCAACCTAAGCACATAGTATTGGCGATGCGTTGATCGTCATTGCTGATTAACTGGCCTGACTGTAAATCTACTTTGTATTCAGGTGCTAAGGAATTGCCGTGCAGCGGATCTTGGGTCGGTTTTCCTGAAGTACCATTGACGACACCTTTACCTATTTGCGCTAATGTATGGCTATAACCCGCAGCAAATAATCCCACACCACCCGTTACAGCGGCCCCTTTGATAAAACGACGTTTACTCTTATCCATGATGGACTCCTTAATTCTGTAAACTAATTGGGTGCTCAGCGAGCAAGTTTTGCCGCAGGCGTGTGGCGAATAAGTTCGGAGACCAGCGCCATTAATGCTAACCAGAGGCCGAAGGTACCGGCTATTCCTAATAGCCCTTCGGGTCCCCAAGGCAGTTGATAGAGATAAGTCCCTGCGCCGTATTTAGGATCGGTTTGCGCTTGAATTAGCACTATCCAGCGAACCCCCCACGCGAGATGAATAGCTGTGAGGCTGACGACGAGCATTGCCACATTGGGTAAGTGACGAATGGCGAGCATCAGTGCCAGCACGGCGAGTGTGACCAGTACCCAAATCGCAGCAAGTTGCCAGCTTGGGCTGGTTTCAAGCAATAATGCGGCTTCGGGGGCCGAGCTCTTATCGAATAACGCCCAGCCGATAAGGCATAGGGCGAATAGACCAAAACTTGCTCTTACCCAGAGTAATAGGCTGTCTTGGGTGCGCTGTTGGTAGCCCTTTAATAGTCGATTCAGTATCACCAAAGTGCCGCAGGCGGCGAGCAGGGCACTCATTGCCATCAAAGGTGGTAGCCAATAGGTATGCCACAATGGCCGCGCCTTAATGGCCATGGTTTCCATGCCAGTGTAGAGGGCGATACTGCAGGCACTCAGGGCCGTGATCAGTGCGATCGGCTTGATGAATTTGTCACTGTTCCAATCACCGAATCTCAGTAATTGGCCTATTTTATTCACCCAATCTGAGTCTTGATTCGTGGTGCGCTTAGGCAGATATTGACGCAATAGCAGCCAAGCAAACACTGCGCTGGTGCCCGAGAATACGGGCAGTAAAAAGGCGCCATACCACATCCAAGAATCAGGGCGAACTTGCGCATAAAAATGCCAAGCCCGCAGCGGTTGGTGTAAATCGGCGAGTAAGGCGATAGGGGCGACTATGCCTGCTGTTAACATTAAACAGGCGCAGAGCTTCAGCAATCTGTCATCGGGTTTGGGTTGGCTGAACAAATGTATTGTCGCTACCCATACGCTGGCGTAGGCGAGCCCCATCATAAAAAAGTATTGCACTGCCCAAGGTAGCCAAGTAATAGCGATATCTGGGGTAAAGATTTCTTTAATGACCATGGTGGATCTCCTCGCCAGTATCGGTAAGTAAGGTTCTAACGGGGGCTTGGCCGCTAATCTTGTCCTCAAAAGCGCTGCTCATGCCGATGTAGAACACCCGTGGCGCAGTGTTGGCCGTCGGTTTGAGCACCTTGATATCGGTTTTGTTGGCGGCGAGCAGTTGGCTTATCTGGCTGTTGGGATTATTTAGATCGCCAATCACACGGGCTTCTCCTACGCAGGTTTCGACACAGGCGGGCAGTAACCCTGCATCTAACCTGTGGGCGCAGAAGGTACATTTGTCGGCGGTATTGGTGTCGTGGTTGATAAAGCGCGCATCATAGGGGCAGGCTTGTACGCAATAGCCACAGCCAACACACCATTCATTATTGACGACCACTATGCCGTCCTTGCGCTGGAAGGTCGCACCCGTAGGACAAACTGGGATGCAGGGTGGGTTTTCGCAGTGATTACAAAGTCTTGGTAGCATTAAAAACGCAGGCGGAGTGGTATCTTCCTGCTGCGAGACTTCATACTGCTGCACTGTGGTGCGAAATTGCCCGAGGGGCGGTTGATTCTCGATAGTGCAAGCGACGGTACAGGCTTGGCAGCCCACACAGCGGCGTAGATCGATCACCATACCGTAACGTTTACCCACTTGGCCTTCGCTGGCACTGTGCATTTGAGGGCTGCGCTTATCATCCTGTGCATACACTTGCACGACAGGGATGAGTGCGGCGCCAACACTGACGCTGGCCATTTTGCCGAGAAACTGACGTTTACTCTTGTCCATACAGATTTCCTTCACTACTTGCAGATGGCGAATAAACTGGCTCATAGACCTAGAGTTAAGGTTTATGGCGAGGTTTACAGGCATTCTGTAAAAGGGGAGGCGGCATAACTATAGTGGTTTTCCACATATCGGGTGTGGACTTGATCTAGCGCAACAAATATCCGTTAGAATAGCCTTCAAAATGCTAGGGTTTTATTTTTTGTTACTTGAGTTTGGCCTTTTCTTAGCTTGAGTTGGACTTGATTTTAGTGTGAGTGACTGGGGATAAAGGATTGCACTTCATGTTATTGAGGATGATGAAAACGGTGTTTCGCTTAGCTCTATCGGTCAAGTGGCCGTTATCGATTCTGAGCACTCCACATTCCGTGGCAATACCGAGAAAAAAGCCAAGGAACGCAGTGTTATTCCTATGTTTGCTGGCTTCAGTTAAGGTGTTTGCTGCGGAGCCACTGAATCAAAGTGCGCATTCGGGATTAACTGACCCTGAGGTTGTTGCTCAAGTTGCTATCGAAGAGCCCAGTTATCAAGTAGTCGATGTTGGCGTGTTAGCCATCCGCGGTTATAAGGCAACCATCAACCGCTGGCAACCTTTGATGGGGTGGCTCGAAACCCAAATTCCCAACAGTTACTTTAGGTTACATCCTCTCACCCTCGATGAGCTAGCTAAGGGCGTTGAAACCCAAGGGCTCGATTTTGTGATCACAAACCCAGGGCAATCCGTGTTGCTGGCGCGGCAATATTCCCTTACTTGGTTGGCGACCCTGCGCAGTCCGTTAAATAATGGCGCGGCAATGCAAGTGGGCTCGGCGCTGGTGGTGCGCGCCGATTCACCCTATCACACCTTAAGTGATCTTAAGGGACGTCGCCTCGGGATCGTATCGAAAAATGCCTTTGGTGGTTACTTGACCTTAGTGTACGAAGCGCAGCTAAAGGGCATAGATTTGCCTCGCTTTGTGGGTGAGATCATTCCGCTGGGGTTCCCGCTAGATAATTTGTTGTATCAGTTAGATGATCAAAAAAGTGGTGATGATGCGGCGAAAGATAATCGACTGGATGCGGCTGTGGTGCCTGTGTGTCAGCTTGAGCAGATGCAAACGGAAGGTCTTATTAATATCGCCCATTATCGAGTGCTCGATAATCAAGCGCCTGCGGGATTTAATTGCCAAGTCTCGACTCACCTTTATCCCAACTGGTCTATGGCAAAGACCAATCGCGCCTCCCAGTCTCTGGCTAAAAGTGTGACTCAAGCTTTGCTAGCGCTGCCTGAAGATCATCTCGCCGCTAAGTCTGCTGATTCTGCGGGCTGGACCACGGCCGTGAGTCAGCTTGCGATCGATCAACTGCTTAAAGATCTCGATATGCATCCTTTGCAGGCACCATGGTGGCAAAGGGCGTGGCAGTGGATCAAGTTACATCAACAATGGGCTTGGCTTGTTTTAGGGATTTTGGTTTTACTCAATGTGTATCATTTTTGGCTTGAATACCGCTTTAGTCGCCGCGGCCGTGAGTTGATTAACACTCAGCGCCAGCTCAATGAAAACCGTGCGTTACTGGAACATGCCCAACGTATTGCTATCGCGGGTGAGCTTGGCGCGAGTCTCTCCCATGAACTCAATCAACCTTTGGCGGCGATTGGCCATTATTGTCATGGCGCCGAAGTGCGATTACAGCGGGGGACGAGCCCTGAGGAGTTGCAATCGGTATTGGCGCTGATCCAGCAGGAAGTCACGCGCGCCGACAATATTATCAGTCGCTTACGTAATTTACTGAAGAAGCGACCTGTGTCGAAACAGCCTTTGTATCTGCATGAGTTGGTCAATGATACTGTGCCGCTGCTCGCCTATGAGTTTGAACAACATCAGATAAACCATGCTGTCAATGTGAATGGTGAACCCTATTTACAGTCCCTCGATGAAGTTGGCATGCAGCAGTTGTTGCTTAACTTGCTGAAAAACGCCTTTGACGCCTGCGTTCAGCGGTTAGAGCTTGAATCCAGTGGCACCGAACAGATCATCACGCAAAAGCCATACACACCCACGATCGATATCGATCTTCGCTATCAAGAATGTACGCTCTTGCTGACAGTCACAGATAATGGCACAGGGTTAACCGAAGAGACCAGTCTGCTGATGCAAGCATTTTATTCCACTAAATCAGAGGGGTTAGGTTTAGGCTTAGTGATTTGCCGTGATATTGCCGAGAGCCATGGTGGGACGTTTAGCCTAGAAAGCGCTATGGGTGGCGGTTGCCAAGCGCAGGTAGCTATACCGCGTAAACCTGAACCCAATGGAGCACAATAATGAGCCTTGAGTTACCTGTGTATTTAATCGATGACGATGACTCAGTGCGTCGTTCTTTGCGTTTTATGCTTGAAAGTTATGGCCTTAAGATCATCGATTTTGATAGCGCCGAAGCCTTTTTTACCACAGTTGACTTAACACTACCGGGTTGTGCGCTAGTCGATGTGCGTATGCCGGGTTTGAGTGGCCCACAGTTGCACCTTGAATTAGTGGCAAAAAATAGTCCACTAGCGGTGATTTATCTCACTGGCCATGGCGATGTGCCAATGGCGGTAGATGCGCTTAAATTAGGTGCGGTGGATTTTTTCCAAAAGCCCGCCGATGGCGCTAAGTTAGCCGAAGCGGTTGTCAAAGCGTTGGAACATACCAAGGCGCATCATCAAGACAATCAGTATCTTGAGACTTATCAAGCGCTCACGCCAAGAGAGCGGGAAATACTCAACCTGATTGCCCAAGGCCTGAAGAACCAAGAGATCGCCGATAGTCTCTGTATTGCCATGCGCACGGTTGAGATCCACCGTGCCAATTTGATGAAAGGCATGCAAGTGGGATCGCTGGCGGAAATGATGCTGATCTACAGTCGGATTGCCGAACGCTTGCGTCTCGAATAAATCCGCTGGAATTTACCTTTTATCGCGCTAATTGCCGCTTTGTTAGCCGCCTATTTTGGCTAAGTTGTCGTATCATTGGCCGTTTGATTTGAGCCTAGCTATAGGGTTATGTTTTTGCTGAGCAATGGGCTGAGATGTGAGCCAAGGCATTAGTGCATCGCCGCTTAATTGCCAATACACTGTGATTGCCTTATTTTAGGGGCACTATTTTTAGGCCACGATTTTTAACATCACTTTTAGTCACTTTTTTAAAGTGTTTATTTACAGTGACGATTTTAACGTCAGTGGCCCTCTTGGATTGTTTTCTCTTATTGTGTAGAAGCTTCTGCAGCTTAGATAAGACTCTCCTGTTTGCATAAGGAATGAAATGGCAAGCTTGATTCGTATTGTGCTGATTGATACGCACCTTCCGGGCGTGGTGGAACTCGCCCTCAATGGTCATACCAACATTTGTGGTACTAACGCCTCGGGTAAAACGACATTACAACGTCTAGTCCCTGTTTTTTATGGTGAATACCCAAGCCGCGTGGTGCCTTCGACCCGCGACAGTTTCGAGCGTTGGTATTTACCACACGATTCAAGCTACATCATTTACGAATATCAAAAGGCCGATGGCTTACTGTACCAAGCTGTGCTGGCCTCGGCGGGTGATGGTAAGGGCGTTAACTATCGTTTTATCGCCAAAGGTTTTGAGCTAAGCGATTATATTAAATCGCAAAATGGCGACACTATTCTGTGCCACACCATGGCGGAATTAGGCCGTGATTTAAAACGTGCCGGCATCGCCACCACTAATTTGCTTAATACCCGTGAATATCGCGCCATTATTCAAAACGATCGCACCCTATTAAGCACGGGCAGCAACCGCAGCGAACTACGCGGTTATGCACGCCAATTTGCTCTGTGTGAGGGCGAGCATTCCCTGCGTCACATCGAAAAACTCGCTAAAGCGGTGCACTCCAAAGAAGGCAAGATGGAGACGGTCAAATCCATGATCGCCGCCATTTTAGAGGAAGATGGGGTTAATCCGCCCAGCTCACGTTTGAATCCGCAGCGCGTTGAAGCGTGGATCCGTGAAAGCCAACTTATCCAAGGCTTTGAAGTCATTCGCCCTGAGTTTGAAAAACTCGAGCAAGAATTTAACCAACTGCTCAGCGCCGAACTGCGTTTATCGAGTCTGTCCCGCGGTTATCGCAACGATGAAACCTTAGAAGCCGATCGCCAAGATATTCAGCAAACCTTATCTAAAGAGCTGAATTTAAAACTCAGATTGCTTGATGATGAATGGAAAGAGCAGCGCGATGAGCTCAATCTCGATTTATCGGCAGCTAAGGGCGATGTGGCAAAGTGCGAGTATGAGCTCGATGCCATTGAAGATCAGCATGCTGCCTTTTTAGATGCGAACATAGAGCAAGCCAAGGCCGATCTTGAGATGCTGCCGAACTGGCGCACCGATGTTGAAAACCTAAGTGAACGCCATAAGCTGCAAACCGAGAAGCACCAAGACATTGAGGCGGCGTACAATGCCCGTCGCAGTAAGATTGGCGAGCAGTTAAACCGCGAGCTTGAAGGTTTGCATGCCGACCAAGACAAGCAGCGTGAAGCCCGCGATAAACAACGTGAAGTGGCGCGCACCGATATTGACGCCCTAGAGCTGCAATGGCGCAACCAAATGGATGCGGGCAAGGCTAGCTTTAGCGAGCAGGAATACCAATTCAAACTCACTGCCGCCGAGCTTAAATTGCGTGTTGATGGCGTGACTTACACCGAAGAAGAAAAGCTGAGTCTCGCGATTTTCGACGAACGTATTCACCGCGCCGACGAAGAACAAGAAAGCTGCAATGCCAAGGTTGAACGCTTAAGCAGCGATGAACGCAAGCTCAGAGCCAAACGTGACCAAGCCAACGAAGCCTTGCGTATTGCCACCTTAAGGGTGAATGAGCGTCAAACTGCGCTGGATGAACTGCACCACATGCTGTTCCCGCAATCCCACACCCTATTGGAGTTTCTGCGTAAAGAATCCCAAGGTTGGGAGCAAAGTTTAGGGAAAGTGATCGCACCTGAACTACTGCATCGCACTGATTTACATCCAAGCTTAGTGACTGAATCGAGCGAAGCTTTCTTTGGCGTGCATTTAGATCTTAAAGCGATCGATGTGCCTGAATATGCCGCCTCCGAACAGGAGCTGCGTATTCGGTTAAGCAAAGCCGAAGAAGCCCACACTAGTGCCCAAGAAATGCAAGCCGAGGCCGAATCTCAGCTGGTGGCCATTAATGGCGAGTTGGATAATCTCAGCCGTGAACTGACTTTTGCCCGCACGGCGTACAAAAATAGCCGTGACGATCTGCGTCGCCTATTTGATGAAAAGCGCAGCGAGCAAGAGAAAATTAACAAAGCATTGAGCGAGCGCAAAGCCCATGCGGGACAAAGACTGACTCAACTCGATGGTGAGCTAAAACAACTTAAACATCAGCACGAACTCTGGCTCGAAGATCAAAAAGAGCAAGCGCTAGAAGCGCGCATGGAAAAGAATGCCTATTGGCAGGAAGTTATCGGCGCGCTCGACAATCAACTCGGCCAAATTAAAGCGACCATTGAAGGACGCCGCGAAAGTGCCAAAATCGAGCAGAAAGCCTGTGAGACTTGGTACAAAAACGAGCTTAAATCCCGCGGTGTGGATGAGGATAATATCCTCAAACTCAAGCAACAAATTCGTGATTTAGAAACTAAAATTAGCCGCGCCGAGCAGCGTCGCAGCGACGTACTGCGCTTCGACGATTGGTATCAGCACACTTGGCTTGCGCGCAAACCTAAACTGCAAACTCAGCTTAGCGATGTGAAGCGCGCGGTATCGGAAATCGATCAACAGCTTAAGGCGAAAACTCAGGATGTTAAGACTCGCCGTCAACAACTTGAAACCGAGCGTAAAGCGTCCGATGCGGCGCAGGTTGAAGCTTCTGAAAACTTAACTAAGTTACGTGCCGTAATGCGTAAACTCGCCGAGCTTAAGTTACCGACCAATAACGAAGAAGCCCAAGGCAGCCTAGGCGAGCGTCTGCGCCAAGGTGAGGATTTGCTGCTAAAACGCGATTACCTGATGGGTTCGGTGAAGCAATATGTAGAGCATTTCGACTCAGTGATCGCCAGCAAGTCAGGTTCGGGCCTTGCCGAAACCTGGGAGCGTGCCCGTGAGGAATCGAGCTTTATCAATGACAAAGGTATTCGTCTGCTGGATTACCGCAAGTTAGTGCCTCAGCTTGAGCAATTGCTGAATGTAATAGTGCCGCAATCGATTACAGCGCTGCGTGAGCAAGGACGGATTTTTGGTGTCGACTTAACCGCCTTCTACGATGTGTTAGCCGATATCGACCGCCGCATTGCCTCCCAAAGTGCGCGTATTACCCGCGAAGTGGGCGAAGAGTTATTCCTCGATGGCGTGTCTGAATCGGCTGTGCGTATTCGCTCGCGCATCAGTGAGTTAGAGTTCTGGCCTGAGCTTGAGCAGTTCGTCAAAGCCTTTAAACATTGGAAAGCCGATGGCTTTAATGGCTTGCCCGATGAGGATTACACCAACAGCATGCGCCGCGCCTTAGACATTATCGGCCGCGCCGCATTAACGGGGGGAATCTCTAAGTTACTGGAAATCGAGCTGCGCCTTAAAGAAGGTAACAGCGACTTAATTATCCGCACCGACAGACAGCTTAACGAATCCTCAAGTCACGGTATGGCGTATCTGATTTTGTGTAAGTTCTTGTTGGCATTCACGCGCTTGCTGCGTGGACGCGCCGATGTGACCATTCACTGGCCAATTGATGAGTTGGGCACTTTGCACCATACCAACGTGAAGAAGATTTTCGACGCCTGCGAAAACAATAATATTTGTGTGCTGGGCGCCTTCCCGAACCCTGAGTCTGAGGTGCTGAACTTGTTCGCCAACCGTTACATTATCAACAAACAAACTAAGAAGTTGCAGGTGGTGAAGCCTAAGGTCAACCCAATTGCCGACATGTTGAATAAGCGTTTGTCGAAGGAGGCCATCTAATGAGTGATGCAACCCAAACCGTATTAGTTGGCACTGGCGCTTTGATTGAGCTGTTACTCAAGGGCGAGTTTATTTGTCGCACCACCAATGAAGAAGGCTGGCGCGCCCTTAAAAATAGCAGCACCCGCGAGCGGGTTGAAGCCTACTTAAACCAGATCAACCGTACCGTGGCGTCTGCCGCCGAAGGTGATGTGTTCTTCTGCGGTTATTTGCAGCTCGGCGATAGCGAACGTAAAGTGATTTCATCGCAGTTTAAAGATATCTGTCAGGCATTGATCCCGCTGGTGGAATGGTTGGTATTAGTGCAAGAAGCCAGTGGCCAAGATGCGCCGCTGAGCGAAGGTGCGCCCGTGCGTTTGACCGAGCTGCAAAGCCGTATCGAAGACACGCCAGCGTTCCGTGAGCAGTTAGCCAAACTCAGCCAATATCGTCTATTTGGCTCGACTAGTACCAACAGCGATGCGCAAATCAAATTAGTCTTCAAACGCTTAGTCGAACTCGGCTATTTAGTACGACCCAATGCGGAGAAGCAAATTTATATCGCCACGGGCAAGCTGGATTATCTGTATGAAGTTATTCGTTTTATCGATGAAACCGAAGGTTTAAGCCTAGAAGCGCAGGCGGAAACGGCGACCCAGCGGGACTTAATCTAATGTTGGCACGATTAAACCTAGGTAAAAGCTGCGACCAAGGAGGCCGTGATGAGCAGTAACTTACATCAGGCGGGGGTTAAGCTGCTCAAGCAGTTAGGTCGCCATGCTGACATCATTATGGACACCTATTTGGCGGGCTCTCTTAACGAGGATGCGCACGATCCAAGCGTGGTTGAAAAGCTTAAACAGGCAGGGATTTTATGGCGGCCAGAGCCAGATCAGGAACTGCGGCTTAAGCGTTCTGTGCGTGCCTTACTCGAAGAAGGTTTAAGTGATGAGCGCAATCGTCAAATCGACTCTAATGTCGGTTCGGCCTTAGCCACGATTAAAACCTTGGCCGATCATTATAAAGAGGCGCGTCATAGCTCAGATTACAGCGCCGCCGAGGCCTATTTATCAGATTTAAGCGAACATGTTTATAGTTTCGCCGACAGTCTGCGATATTCGATCCGTGTGCTCTGGGGCCGCATTAATAACGAGTTTGGTTACGTAGGTACGATCAACGCTAAGATCCGCGAAAACGAATTAGCCCAAAGCCAAGTGTCTGAATTGCTTAATGGCTTAGAGATGTTCCAGTTTAGTGAGCTAGGCGAAATTGCTGGCGATATCCGTGAACTGCGCAAGCTCTTAGTGACGACTTTGCAGGAAACCATGAGCGACTGCGCCCAGGAACTGAGCGTAGTGCAGGGACGTTTACTCGAACTCTTAGGCCGTTTTAGGCAAATCCGTGGGCGTACCCGTTTGCTCAAGGGCTGGTTGCTCTACACAGACTTGCATCCGGATTATCGGCCTGCGGACCATGTGTCCCACAAGGAAATCCCGAGTCTATTCAATCGCGCCGAAATCTTGCTCGCCCCTGCTTCGGTGGACGTGCACAACGCCAGCCAAGAGCTGGAGTTGATGGGGATAGTCGCGCACATTAAAGCCATCAGCCGTCATCCTGTGATTGCGGCGGTGCGTGAGCATGATGTGTCCGTTTCTATCACCCAAAGTGAAGACTTCGATGTGCCGGATAATCCGCTCAAACAAGCGGTGGATGAGTATTTCGTCGATGTGATTGAGTCTGGCCTGCGTCAATCGGCGCTGGAATATCTGGCGGATAAAGCGCTGCCTTGGGACGCCGAAAGCTGGATTTATCAAGTGATTGGTGGCTACGAAGGTCTGCCCGATGAACACAAAGCGTATTTTGAGCTTGAGCCATTGGGTGAACCGCATCCCATCTATAGCGGCAACTTTATTATTCGCGATGTTGAGTTATGGCTCGCCTAGGCCAGCAACAATTACAACTGTTGGAGAACGCTTTTATTAAGCGTTCTCCCAAGGTTAAGCTCACGGCTAACTGGCGCGCTATTTACCGCGAGTTAGAAGTGGGTGAGTTAGACGAGTCTGAAAAGTATTTGTGTTTTGCGCCCAAAGATTTTGAACTGCTAAGGCAAAGCGTGTTGGCGTTAATGGGGCTTGATTTAAGGCAGCTTGATTTTAATGTCGATCGCATGACTATGTCTGCCAAAAGTCACGATGAAAAGCTCGCTAAGATCCGTCCTGAAGCCGAATACGTTTTGATGAAGTACCTAGGTTTAGAATCTTCACCAACTGGGATTTCAACTCGCACATCACTGCGTATTCCTTTGGATGAAGCACAAAAGCATTGCCATGAACTCAATGTCGCAGCCATCCTAGTGATTGAAAACTTAGATGTATTTGATGTTATCCATCAAGCGCGTTTGCCACAGAATTTAACTCATGTGATGGTTATCTACCGAGGTAGCGGTCATCATTCCCCGATTGGCGTGCGGCATTTTTTGCAAGCGATGGCAGATAAATTACCGATCATTGCCTTTACCGACTTAGATCCCGCAGGGCTACAAATCGCCCATACCTTAATGGGTGTGACCCATTGCCTTGTGCCACAACTTGCGCTGACAGCACCTGCTGAGTTATTGGCAATAGCACAAATTAATTCTACTGATGATTTCGACAAGCAAGCGAAACAGGCTAAATATTTGCAAAATGCCGAGTTAAAGCATTGGCAAAAATTAGCCGTTTGGCTAAATCAACACCGTATTAGTATCAAACAGCAACACCTGCTGGCTCGCGGACTTGAACTAGTGTTAGTGCCATATATTTAGCTGTCATCCCTTTCATCTCTCTGCCTTATAATAATTAACTGGTTTTAAATACTGTTATAAATTTAAATTCAGTTATTAAGTCTGGGTTTTATCTGGCTGTTGTTTCTTATATGTTCAATTTGATGTTATTTGGTGTTTATTTTGTTTATTTATACTGGTTTAAATATATTTTGTTAGCGCTCAAATATTGTGCTTATAAATTTTTTATGGTTTAAAATCAGGTTATTACTATTTTTCTGTGATGGTGTTAACTTAATTCAAGATGAAAAAATGAAATTTATTCATTGAATTAACGGCTAGCATGTTTCACTATCCCCGCCTGAGCCAAAAATGGATTGGCAATTGTGCTCATCATGGAAGATGAATAACAAATAAATGACCTTTCTGGGGAAATCACAAGCATGATGAAATCACTTTCGACGCGGATCTTTATTGGTCTGTTTGCCGGCCTTATTTTCGGCACAATAGTGCAATACTTCTTAAACGATATCGGTTTTTTCTCGGGTAATTTAGTCGAGCTTGCCGGTGGCGTTGGTACTATGTTCGTCAATATGATTATGATGCTGGTGGTGCCACTCGTGTTTGTGAGCATCGTTTGTGGTGTCTGTGAGCTGCAAGATCTCAAAAGTTTTGGCCGCTTGGGCGGTAAGACCTTCGGTTTTTATATCATCAATACTGTCGTCGCAATCGCGACCGCATTATTAGTGGTGCTGCTACTCGAACCCGGTAAAGGTGTAGATATGAGCAGCACGGATGGCGTAGCGATTACAGCAACTGAGCTGCCAAGCCTGATGGCGCTGGTGATCGACATAGTCCCACGTAATCCTGTGACGGCTTTTATGTCAGGTAATATGCTACAAGTGATCTTTATGGCCTTGTTGCTGGGCGGTGTGATTAAGTCCCTTGGGGAGCATGTTGCGGGTGCTGTCCAAGGTTTTCAAACCGCCAATAAAATCATGATGAAATTGATTTCTGTGGTGATGAGTCTTGCGCCCTATGGTGTATTTGCCTTGATGTTTAAACTCGGCGCGACCTTAGATGCAGGTGTGTTTATGAGTGTGGTTGAGTATATGGTGCTGATCCTCGCGCTGCTGCTACTGTGGATTTTTGTGGTTTATCCTATGGCTGTGGGAGTATTTACTCCTATTTCAGCCAAAACCTTCCGCGAGAAGACCCAAGAGCAAGTGCTGTTTTCACTCTCGACCGCAAGCTCAAATGCGACTATTCCCGTGACCATGCGTACTTTAACTGACAAGTTAGGCGTGAACCGTGCCGTTGCTGGTTTTGGTGTACCGCTGGGTGCAACCATGAACATGGGCGGTGTGGCGATTTATATCACTATTGCGATTTTCTTTGTCGCCAATGCTTTTGGCATGCCTATTACCACTGAGCAATTGCCTTCGCTGTTATTTAGTGTCTTCCTATTATCTGTCGGTGCGGGCGGTGTTCCCGGTGGCGGCATGGTGATGATAGGCGTGTTAATCCATCAAATGGGTTTACCGATAGAAGCCTTTGCCATAGTGGCGGCCTTAGATCGGATTATTGATATGGTGCTGACATCCTGTAACGTGGTTGGTGATACTGCGGTGTTGACCATAGTGGATCAAACCGAGAAAGTGCATCAGCTTGAGTCAGCGAAGAGTTAATGTGCCACTAAGTCGTATTCTATAAAAACAAAAGCCACTGAAAACAGTGGCTTTTGTTTTATATTCACTATGCTGGTATTGATGCGTTGCTAGGTTAGCATCAACTATGTTAGCCCATTACTTAGTGCGAGTAATTTTATCCAGATAGCCCATGGCAAAGGCTGATAATACAAAGGTGATGTGTATTAACAGATACCACATGATTTTGTCGTTATCGATATTCTTCACATCCATAAAGATTTTCAGTAGGTGAATAGACGAAATCGCCACAATCGACGCCGCCACTTTGTTTTTCAGTGAGCCAGAATCTAATTTACCCAGCCAACTTAGCTTCTCACTGTCTTCGCCCACATCCAGCTGCGAGACAAAATTCTCGTAGCCAGAAAACATCACCATCACAATCAGGCCGCCCACGAGGGTGATATCAATCAAGGACAGGGTCACCAGCACTAAATCCACTTCAGTCATCTCAAAAATGATCGGCAGAATATGGAAGATCTCTTGGAAGAATTTAATGCCTAAGCCCAATAAAACAAAGCTGAGTCCCAAATAAATTGGCGCCATAATCCAGCGCGATGCATACATTAATTTTTCAAATATTTGTTCCATAATCCATTAAACCCTTTATCTAAAATGCGGTAAAAAAATCGAGTCACTAATGACTAAAACAGTAACATAATGCACTTTATGCGCGCTATTACCCAATCACAATGGCGTGAGTTATATGCTGTTATTGTGTTTTTTTTGTAACCTCTGTGGTTATTTAAACCCTATGTTAGGTGTTAGTAGCGCCACATCGTTTAATTTGCACTGCCTTTGATATGTCTGATCGTCGCTTTTTTCAACCTAATACCAAGCAAATTCAGCCATGGATGATCATTTTTCTCGGCATTTTAGGGCTTTGATGAAGGAAGTGACATTTGTCATCCTAGATTGCTGACAACTCACACTGCCGTGATGGACATTTTACGCAGATACTTAAGTCATCTAAACAAGGAGGCTTAATCATGCAACATAAATCACTGGACCAACAATTAATCGAATACCGTCAACAACGTGCTTTAGCTATGCCTTTATCCGGCATGATTGTGTGGAGCTTATTGTTTGTATTGAGCTTTGTATTACCTCCTTCGCAGTTGGTGATGGCGGTCTTTATCGGCACGGGTTCTATTATCTACCTTGCCATGGGTATTTCGCGGCTGACGGGCGAGAATATCTCGTTTAAGAAAAGCGCTGAGCGTAATTGGTTTGAGACTGTGTTTCTCGCTGCGATGGGGATGAGTTTTTTAACCTTTAGTATCAGTATTCCCTTTTTTATGGAAAATTATCTGGCTTTGCCTTTCGCCCTTGCGGTGCAAACAGGTTTAATGTGGTTAGTCCACGGTGTTTTAGCTGCGCAAAAGGTGGCCATAGTGCATGCGATAGTGCGCACCTTAGCCTGTGTGGCAGCTTTCATGCTCTGGCCCGAGCTGAGCTTTCAAATTCAGCCTCTAATCGTGGTGTTTTGTTATGGTTTTTCAATTCCTGTGATGCAGCGCCGTTGGAAGATTCAGCAAAATCTGTGTGCTAGCAATTAGTGGGTTATCTTTGGGATATTGTGTAGATTTTGGCTTTGCGGCCTAATGGCCGAGGTGAATCAAAGTCGTGGGGCTTCACACCTGACGCTTAATCAAGAGTCTAACAAGGTGATCTCGCTCTAGATCGATTTGTATGTCTGCCAGCGCACAGAGCTCAAACTGGTGTTATTGCATTATGGTTATTACCCTGCACTTTTTGCAGTGTGAAGGAGCTTATAATGCAAACCATGAAACTTACGTTCGTTACCGCTGGTGTTGTACTCGTTGGTAGTTTGCTGCTTAACGGTTGTGATAGTGGCAATGTGAATACTCAAACAGGTACACCAGACTTAACTGTAACAACCGAGGATGGTACTGGTGATGATATTAAAATTGCCACAGCAGTTAATACTGCGTTGATCGCTGATCAGCAGCTACAAAATTTAGATATTCAGATAGAAACCCGCAAGGGCGATGTCACCATTTCCGGCAATGTAAATAGCCAAGCTCAGAAAGATCAAGCTGAACGGGTGACGGCAGCAACCTCTGGTGTGCACTCGGTAAATAATCGGTTGGAAGTAAAATAGCAATGTCAGTAAAGCTGCCTGTTTGATGTATTCAATTGACAGACGACAAACAGGAGCGGCAGCTCTTATCTGGCTTTAATTCACCGCTTATGCCACAAAATACCAATCCCCGCCAACCATGCTGCGGGGCGTTGGCCTTCTTGATTTATAAAATATGTGAGTCCAGCTATGGTCACTCACACTGGCCTTGCGGCTGCTGTGGCAAATTTGTGCTTTGGAGTTTGTACCTGTCGTGATTTTCTTTGCGCCACATTTCGCACTTGCTATGTAGCTTTGGCTTTGTGGTCTTACGACCGAGGTGAATTAAAGTCGTGGGGCTTCACCCCACACCCGACCAAAAGGGGAAAAACGCCTGTTCCCCTTTTGGAAATCCCCCGGCGTCCCTAGCGAAGTTACATGCATTGGTTAGTGGCTTCGTGCTTATTCAAAAATAGCTAACGCTTCCGATGGGGCATCCCTTCCCCACGAAAGCTACGCAGACGTCCTGTCTGCGTCACGCTATTTTCTTCAACGCCCTTCAGCAACTTCGCAGGGGAGGGTGAACTTCTATGATTAAGGTGTTATTTGCTAGTTTTTTTAAGCAAAAGGATTTTTGGTGCTCGCTTTAGCATCGTTGTTAAACTTAAGATGACTATATATTCTTGATGCCTGTGGGATTCTTCTTCAACACTTTTGTATCATTCCAAGTTATTCAGTACAAAGAGTGGATAAAGTGTGTAGAATACTGTTTTTATGTACAGTCTGGAGACTGTTGTGACTGAAGATGAATTGGTTGAAGATCTAATTATTGGGCATGAGGATGCTGTTAGTTTTTTGAAGAAACTCCCAAGTGCAAGTATTGATCTTATGATCACTGACCCTCCATATGAGTCATTAGAGAAACACCGAAAAATAGGTACAACTACAAGACTCAAAAATAGTTTATCTTCTAGTAATGAATGGTTTGAGATATTTCCAAACTCCCGATTTGAAGAGTTATTTGAGGAAGTTTACCGTGTTTTAAAAATGAATAGTCATTTCTACATGCTGTGTGACCAAGAAACAATGTTCATAGCAAAGCCGATTGCTGAATCGTATGGGTTTAAGTTTTGGAAACCCATAGTATGGGATAAAATGAAGATTGGAATGGGTTACCATTATCGAGCGAGATATGAATTCATACTATTTTTTGAAAAAGGAAAGCGAAAGTTAAGTAACTTAGCTACTCCAGATGTTTTGGCTGTTCCTAGGGTTTATCGAGGGTACCCAACAGAAAAACCTGTTGATCTGATGAATATACTGATAGCTCAGAGTTCATCCGAAGGACAAGTTATCTGTGACCCATTTATGGGCTCTGGTTCTGTTGCCATTTCTGCTATTAAGCTTTCAAGACGATTCTGGGGCAATGACTTATCCGACAATGCTGTGAAGCACACGTTAGAACGTCTTAAATTACTTGAATAAATTGCACTTTTATAGTAAAAACAATTTCATATATCTAAGGACGGAAAATATGAATCAAGCAGTCTCTGAATGGCCAACTTTTTATCCCCCTAATACGCCTCCCGCAGATGCAGTCATCACTTTTGGCACGGCGTTTCGTTTAGTTACTAATGATCCTCCTTTAAGAGAGGATTTTTGCTCCACATATGAAGAGTCGCCTAAAAGACACTTTCCTGATACTCAAAGCTACCGTCTAGCTTGTGGTACTTCTCATTTTGCAGAGCTTAAAGACATCCAGAAAAAAAGAAATTTGTTTCCCAAGCTCAGAAGTAAAAAAATTGCTGAAGGGCAGCTTCACAGCTCTTTGGGGGTTATGCTACCAACATTTGAACCAAGTCACTTTACCGTTTGGTATAGGTACACCTCAAATCCTCAAGGTGTATTTAAAGTGTTGGAGTCAGCATGATTGATGTACTTCCTAAAAGTTCTTATTTTGGTACATTAGAAATTGTAACCGTCTACGAGTATTACGATGGACCACGATTATTTAGTGCAGTTAATAAAGTTGGTAGCTATTATATTGCTTTTTGGATAGATTCTAATGATTTATCTGATGAATGGCTATATGCACCAATCTCTCATGAGAGATTACGCAATCTAGAGGCAGGGTGTATCAAGTTACGAGATATATTTACGTATCCTGATGACTTACTATTTAGAGTAACTACATATTTTGAGAATTCATTTCATTCTTCATTGCAGGTGCTACCTCTTACTGATTTAACAGATGACATTCTTCCTCCAAGTGATTTCTACATTGATGTTGCTGCTGAACACTCGAAAACTATTTGTTCAATTAGCCAAGAAAGTTTCTTAGTTTCAGAACTTTATATAAAACGAGCTAGTGGTCGAGATAATCCGAATATTAGAACTGTTGGTAAAGTTTCTGATGCATTTGGTGGACTTTACAAAGCAGTCCTTAGTAGCTTGTCATTTAAAGATAAAGCATTAACTCCCATTGATGCTAGACCTGGTTCATTTATCTTAAGGCTTAAAGCTCCTCATATAAAGGAATGTCTTCCACGTGTTATTGAAGTCTTTCAAGCTCTTGATAGCGATGACCCTTATTCTAAATTAATTGAAATGTGTGTAGATACGGGCACTGTTGAGGAGTTTTTAGAAGAGGTGATCGATGGTGATGTAATAATTAAATTCGGATTAGAAGATAACTATGAAGCCGAACTTAATATTTCCCAAGATAAAGCAATAAAAGCTCTTGCTTTAATAAAAGATAGCTCGTCATCATATGTCTCTAGCTTATATGTACCACAAGCAAATGATTTGACAAAAGTTTTTAAAGTGGTTTGCTTGAAAGCTAATGGCGAATTCATCACTCCTGAAAAATTAGGGCTTACTACTGATAGGCAAGTTATCTATTACATGCATGCAGCTAGAATGCTTGGTCTACTTTCAAATAATAACTCAATAAATTCAGCCGGATTTCAATTTTCGGCTTTAAACGAGTCAGAGAAGATGCTTACTGCATCCGTTTATTTTGAGAGCAGTAGATGTGGGTGGGCTTGGCTAAAATGGTCAGGGAAAACAAAGTTGGAGCAACTCGATCCTCATACAGCGGCTGATTTTCTGATAGACATGTGTCCATCATTAAGTGAAAGTACTGCAGTGAGGAGGGCTAAGACGCTTGCTAAATGGCAACAAGACATGGTAGCAGTTAGACGAACATAATAAAGTTTTACTTATTGAAAAGTATATTATCTACAGGCGGATTTAATATGAAATTAAGCAGTAAAGCTAAGTTGGTTTTGAGTTTGTTTAACGACAATATAGGTGGAAATTTGTCTCGGGAAGACATAATTAATGCCACTAACTGGGGCGAGGCAACTGTCGACACTTATATAAATAAAAAGTGGGTTAATTTAGTATTAGAGCCTCTAGGTAATGACAATTATAAGGTTATTTTGACTTCAATTATGGCTGAAGATGAGTTTTATGATTTACAGACACAAGTACATCAATTAGTCAGAACTCAGTAAATCGTTTAACTTACTTCTAAACTTCCTGTTGTTGTTAAAATTAGTTCTTGAGTAAAAGAAATATAAAGATTGGGCAGGCTTAACTCTCTTAGGATTCACTGCCAACACCGAGGCTACAGAAGTTCACTATCCCCTCGGAGTTGCCGCAGGGCGAATAGACAAATTGCGTGAGTCTCGGCATGGATGCCGAGCTAGCTTTCGCAGGTGCAGGGACGCATCCTTCGGAAGCGATAGCAAATTTGGTAATGAGCACAAGGGGCTTTCAACTCCGTTGGGGACGTCATGGAGCATCCAAGGAGGATAGGACGAGCAGTCCTCCTTGGTCGGGTGTGGGTTGAAGACCCACGACTTTGATTCACCTCGGCCGTTAGGCCGCATAAACTCCAAATGTGAAACCAATCGCTAAAACTTTACAGATCCCTGATTTCGCAATCACAACTCAAAATGTCGCATTCAGCGACAACAAAAAAGCCACTATAATCAGTGGCTTTTATATTATAAATCAGCAGCTAAGCGATTCGGCTTACTCTATATTTGGTTCTTCACTGTAATCAATACCATGATAGCTCAGGCAAGCGTCAACTTCGTTGCTGCTACCTAAAATCACGGCAACACGTTGGTGAATTTGTGTTGGTTGAATATCCAAAATGGTTTCATAACCGGTAGAAGCCTTACCGCCAGCTTGTTCGACTAAGAAAGCCATTGGATTGGCTTCGTACATCAAGCGCAGTTTGTACGGTTTTTTAGGATCTTTATTGTCGGTTGGGTAAGTGAAAATACCGCCACGGGATAGCACGCGGTGCACATCACCGACCATGGCCGCAATCCAGCGCATGTTGAATGATTTTTCGCGTGGGCCAATTTTACCGAGCAGTAAATCGGCAATATAGGTTTGCATTGACGCTTCCCAAAAACGTTGGTTCGACATGTTAATGGCAAATTCGGCGGTGTCTGCGCTAATACTCATGGCGGCGTTAGTCAGTAAAAACTCATTGGTTTCGGGGTGTAAAGTAAAGAGTTGCACACCTTGGCCTGTGGTTAATGCCAGCATGGTCGATGGACCATAAAGTACATAACCTGCAGCTAATTGCGCTCGGCCAGATTGTAAAAAGCTAGTTTCAGTCAGCTCGCCAGCAGGGGCTGGCAGGACGGAGAAAATGGTGCCGACTAACGAGTTGATATCGATATTAGATGAGCCATCGAGCGGATCGAAACACACCAGATATTGACCATTTTGGCTGACTTCAACCACATGATCTTCTTCTTCCGACGCTAAACCGCGCACTGTACCGTCAGCTTTTAATGCATCTTTGAGCATGTCGTTGGTGATGATATCCAGTTTTTTCTGGGTTTCACCTTGGACGTTTTCTTGCTCAGTCGCGCCTAACACGCCTGCAAGCGCACCGTGGCGAACGGCATGGCTAATGGCTTTTGAGGTGTCGGCTAAGGTTAAAATTAGGTGGGAGAGGGAGTCGTTCACTGCCTGTGAGGTCAGGTGCTGGGCCAGAGTCTGCATGTTATGTCCTTTAGAGGTTCAACAATGAGGTCAATTTCGTTATTTGCCGCGAATGATAACTCAGTTAGTCGACAATTTCAGCGATGTTGCTGATGCTTTTAGCGAATATTAAGGCTTTTAGGGATTATTTGGATTGGGCTTGGCGCAAGGGCCTAATTTGTATCGGCATATTGCATGCTATTTCTATTTATAGGCGGCCTCTGGCACAATGTCGGCTTGTTTTTAATCGCTGACATCTTAGGCGATTATGTTTCCAAGGAATAATAATGATTAAAAATAGGTTAACTTGGTTCCCTGCGTGCTCACTTAAGGTGCGCGCCGTTCCCCTACTGATAGCGAGCCAAATGGCCATGATTTCGACAGCTATGTTTTCAATTACCCCAGCTTATGCAATGGAAGGCGGCAAACTGCCACTGACGATTGAGCGAATGAATGCCTCGCCCGCATTAGCTGGCACTAGTCCTCGAGGTTTGAAATTGTCACCCGATGGTCAGCGTGTCACTTATCTTGCGGGCCGTAAAGACAATCAAAATTTTTATGATCTCTGGCAGATGGATGTAAAGACGGGCAAATCTAGCCTATTGCTCAATGCCGAGAAGTTGGCAAGCAATGAATTATCCGATGAAGAAAAGGCCCGCCGCGAACGCCAACGTATTTATGGTGAAGGCATTATGGAGTACTTCTGGGCCGATGATAGCCAAGCGCTATTAATTCCGGCTGCTGGTAATCTGTATTATTTCTCATTAGTGGATAACAGTGTCAGCCAACTTCCCATTGGCGAAGGGTTTGCCACAGATGCGCGCTTATCGCCCAAGGGACATTTTGTGTCTTTCGTGCGGGATCAAAATCTGTATGTGTTAGATCTGGCGACCAAAAAACTCCAAGCTATGACAACCGATGGCGGCGGGGCGATTAAAAATGCCATGGCCGAGTTTGTCGCTCAGGAGGAAATGGATCGCATGACAGGTTATTGGTGGGCGCCGGATGAATCGGCTATCGCCTTTACCCGTATTGATGAGTCCGGTGTCGAGCAAGTAACCCGTAACGAAATCTATGCTGACGGTATTAAACTTACTGAGCAGCGCTATCCCTATGCCGGCAAAAACAATGTCGACATTGCCCTCGGTGTGGTCACGTTAAAAGATAAGGCTATCAATTGGGTGAAGCTGCGCGAAGATCATAGCGAAGAGAATAGTGCAGACAAGAGCAAAGATATTTACCTGCCGCGGGTCGATTGGTTGCCCGATAGCAAACATTTATCGTTCCAGTGGCAGAGCCGCGATCAACATAAGCTAGATTTGCAACTGGTGGCGTTAGATTCACTGACTAAGCCAAAAACCTTAGTGAAAGAACGCAGTAACGCTTGGGTGAACCTCAATAACGATCTGCACTTTTTAAAACAACAATCGGCTTTTATTTGGGCATCTGAGCGTGACGGCTTTAATCATCTGTATCTTTTTGACTTAAAAGGCAAACTTAAAACCCAATTGACTCAGGGCGAGTGGGCTGTCGATGCGTTGGAATACATAGATGAAACCGCTGGTTGGGTATATTTCACTGGCCGCAAAGATACGCCAATCGAGAAACAACTTTATCGCGTGCCTTTAGCGGGTGGCAAGGTTGAGCGGGTAAGCAAGCAAGCGGGCATGCACGATCCTGTGTTTGCCGACAATCAAAGTGTGTATCTGGATTATTTCAATAGCTTATCTCAGCCACCGCAGATCAGTTTACACGGTGACAAGGGCCAGCAACTGGCTTGGGTTGAGCAAAATGAAGTCAAGCAAGGCCATCCTTTATATGACTATGCGGGTCTGTGGCAAATCCCTGAATTTGGTAAACTAAAAGCCGAAGATGGCCAAGTGTTACAAACCCGTTTATTCAAACCTGTTCCCTTCGATGCGAGCAAGAAATACCCTGTCGTAGTGCGGGTTTACGGTGGGCCGCACGCACAGTTAGTGACTAACAGCTGGAGCGAGCAGGACTACTTTACCCAGTATCTGGTTCAACAAGGCTATGTGGTGTTCCAGTTGGATAACCGCGGCAGCGCCCACAGGGGCACAAAGTTTGAGCAAGTGATTTACCGTCATTTGGGTGAAGCTGAAGTCAAGGATCAAAAAGTGGGAGTGGACTATTTACGGAGTCTGCCATTTGTCGATGCCGATAATGTAGCAATTTACGGCCACAGCTACGGTGGTTACATGGCCTTGATGAGTCTATTTAAGGCGCCAGATTACTTTAAAGCCGCGATTTCGGGCGCACCTGTAACCGACTGGCGCTTGTATGACACCCATTATACTGAGCGTTACTTAGCCCATCCTGAGGGGAATGAAAAAGGTTATGAAGCCAGCAGTGTGTTCCCTTATGTGAAAAACTATCAAGCGGGTTTGTTGATGTATCACGGCATGGCCGATGATAACGTCTTGTTTGAAAACAGCACTCGGGTTTATAAGGCGTTGCAGGATGAGGGCAAACTGTTCCAGATGATCGATTATCCTGGATCTAAACATTCGATGCGTGGCGAGAAAGTGCGTAATCACTTATATCGCTCACTGGCCGATTTCCTCGATAGGCAGTTGAAAAACGCCAAATAGCAGGCATAAAAAAAACCAGATCCTAGGATCTGGTTTTTTGTGAATCGATTCTTATCAAACCAATTAATGCGGATGTCGCTTAGCGGGCGATTAGCCTTCTAAGTTACCGCAAAAACGATAGCCTTCACCGTGAATAGTCGCGATGATTTCTGGCGTATCTGGCAAGCTTTCGAAATGCTTACGGATACGACGGATAGTCACGTCTACAGTACGATCGTGTGGCTTAAGTTCACGGCCAGTCATTTTCATCAGTAGATCGGCACGAGTCAAAATTTTGCCTGGATTTTCAACAAAGTGCAGCATAGCGCGGAACTCGCTACGTGGCAGTTTGTAAGATTCACCCTGTGGGCTCACTAATGAACGGCTGTTGATCTCTAAGCTCCAATCATTGAAGCGGTAGTATTCTACTGAGCTCTTTTCTTCGACTTCAGCGCCAGCGCTGTTGACACGAGTCAGAAGGTTACGAGCACGAATCGTTAATTCACGTGGGTTGAACGGCTTGGTAATATAATCGTCCGCGCCAATTTCAAGTCCAAGAATTTTGTCGACTTCGTTGTCACGACCTGTCAGGAAGATAAGACCGATGTTGTTGATTTCACGTAGTTCACGTGCCAACAATAGACCATTCTTACCTGGCAAGTTAATGTCCATAACGACCAAGTTAATTTTGTTTTCCTGCATAGCCTTATGCATTTCTGCGCCATCATTGGCCTCAGTTACCACATACCCTTCTGCCTCGAAAATACTTCTCAGCGTGTTACGGGTAACGGCTTCATCTTCAACGATCAGAATGTGCGGATTTTGCATATTATTTACCTAAATTTTAATCAGTTTATACTAACCAATAAGAGCAACTTACTTCGGGCTCTTATATTCATAAAAGCGTTGATACTTCCTTGAACTGCTTTGTGCTCAAAAGGAAAATCTTTACGGTGACATCTATATCTGGATGTAGATTAAGTGCACGTTTAAGTGTAATACGAGAAAACGTAATCAGTACCAACTTCGATAAGCAATAGTTAGAATAAGTTCCTTAACTATTGTTTTTTTTAAATGTTTAAAAGACAAATCAAATGTAGAACAGATTTTAAACAGATGCCCGGTCAGTTCACGTTACTTTAAGCGATATATGTAACAAACTGTATTGAACGATAAGCATCTTGCTCAATCTGTTTCAACTCACCAGTACGTACATTGTACTCGTTTTAGTCATTTGTTAACAAATGAAATGTTAACAAATTTTAGGTGAGCAGGGGTTTTTACCATGATATTTACTTTAGCTATTGATTAGTATAACTAATGTATTTCTTATTCCTGTGAGCCAGTTCACGCCTCTTTGGATTTTACAATCACTCTGCTACACTAGCTTGGGTTCATTTTTCGACTAGACTACCAATGGACAATACGACTCAAAATTTGTGGCAATGTTACCAAGCGCCGTTGTTTTTGCTGACTCAAGCATTATCCTGTGATTTTTCCTTTGCTGTTATTACCGCTCATAATCCCGCTTCAAAGCTTCTCTCTCCTAGCCAAAACCGTTTACTCGATCGCCAACTTCTCCGTGAAATTGAATTACTCGGTAGCCCTTATCGTGCTTTAGTGGGCGCAGCACCGGATTTATCCCACATGGAAAAAAGTTGGGCCGTGTTTATCGATAGAACGATGGCATTGCAATTGGGTAAGAAATTTAATCAATATGCGATTTATGTTGTCGAACAAGGGGATGTGAGCTTAGTGCCTTGCATCTTGGATGGACATGATGAAGTGTGTTTAGGCAAATTTAGAGATTATGTGCAGCTGGTATACGAGCTACCCGATTTGAACATTTAGTTGTTTTCAAAAGATTTTATTTAAATTGTTCATTTGTTATGAAATTAGCATTGACTTCATTAGGGGTTTATTGCTACTTTTTTCGTCCCTTTCCTAGGAAAGGAACAGAAGAGGAGCGTTAACTAGGTAGTCGGTCAGAGGAGCACAAACTCCAGCGATGACTGATGAGGGAGATTAACGCCGAGGCATAGATATGGTTGCTGCATGTTTATGTCGGTCGCTCAGGCTGAATCCTGACGATTGTCACCTGTAATTGGTGGAGAGCTTCTGGTGACGATTGCTGTTTCCCTTCTTTTGGGGTGCGTTATCATTGAGCACCAGGCTCTTCGAACGAAGTCAGTTCGGAGTGTGATCATGTTAGTTAATCAATATCTTATTCAATCTGCATTTATTTGTTGCCCTACGTGTTTCACGGAGGTGCGCTAATGTCCCTCGTTGTCGCAAAATTTGGTGGCACCTCAGTCGCCGACTATAACGCTATGAATCGCTGTGCCGACATAGTGTTAGCTAATCCTCATTGCCGTTTAGTCGTGGTCAGCGCTTCGAGCGGCGTGACAAATCTACTAGTAGAATTGACCCAAGAATCGATCAACGACGATGGCCGATTACAGCGATTAAAACAAATTGCCCAAATTCAATATGCGATTTTAGATAAGCTCGGTCGTCCTAACGATGTGGCCGCCGCATTAGATAAATTATTGAGTCGCATGTCAGTATTGAGTGAAGCGCTTGCATCACAACGCAGCAAAGCGACTATGGATGAGTTGTTGTCCCTCGGTGAGCAATGTTCTTCGGCGTTGTTTTCGGCGGTGATCCGTGAGAAAGGTGTCAACTCAAGTGCCTTCGATGTGCGCCGAGTGTTACGTACTGACAGCCACTTTGGCCGAGCCGAACCTCAGGTCGAGCAGATTGCGACTCTAGCTCGTGATTATCTACAGCCACTATTAGCGGAACAAGTGATTGTCACGCAAGGCTTTATCGGTGCCGATGAAGCGGGACAAACAACAACGTTAGGTCGTGGTGGTAGTGACTATTCTGCTGCACTGTTAGCTGAAGCGTTACGCGCCTCAGCAGTAGAGATTTGGACCGATGTTGCGGGGATTTATACAACCGATCCACGTCTTGCGCCCAATGCCTTTCCGATTGCCGAGATCAGTTTCAATGAGGCTGCCGAGATGGCGACCTTTGGTGCCAAGGTATTGCATCCAGCGACTATTCTTCCTGCCGTTCGTCAGCAAATTCAAGTGTTTGTGGGTTCAAGTAAAGAGCCTGAAAAGGGCGGGACTTGGATCCGTCATCAAGTGGAAGATGCGCCCGTATTCCGCGCTGTGGCTTTGCGCCGCGATCAAACCCTGTTAAATCTTCACAGCTTGCAAATGCTGCATGCGCAGGGCTTTTTAGCGGAAACCTTTGCGACATTAGCGCGACATAAGATCAGTGTGGATTTGATTACCACATCAGAAGTGAATGTGTCTCTAACCCTCGATAAAACTGGTTCAGATTCGAGTGGTCAAGGTCTGTTGAGTGAGGCATTGCTGCAAGAATTATCACAGCATTGTCGTGTGCGAGTTGAAGATGGACTGGCCTTAGTGGCGATTATCGGTAATCGCATCGCGACGACGCCGGGTATTTGTCGTCGTGTGTTTGAAGTGTTAGAACCACACAATGTTCGGATGATTTGCCAAGGTGCCAGCCCACATAATCTGTGCGTGTTAGTGGCAGAATCGGAAGCGGCGCAAGTGGTTAAATCGCTGCATCAAAATCTGTTCGAAGGCGTTTAGTATGTTGCCGACAACATCGTCTCTGCAAATCGGGGAGCTTGCCGCAGGGCAAGCACTCACTTTGCCTATCTACCATTTCAAGCCGAGTGACGATAAGGCAACTGGCCCCAAAGTGTATATTCAGGCCAATGTCCACGGTGCTGAAGTACAAGGTAATGCGGTGATTTATCAGTTGATGAAGCAGCTTGAACACTGTGATATCCGCGGCGAAATCACCTTAGTGCCATTGGCGAATCCACTCGGGATCAACCAAAAAAGTGGTGAGTTTACCCTTGGCCGATTTGATCCTATTACGGGCGCGAATTGGAATCGTGAGTATTTGAATCATGCAATCGATTTGCCGACTTGGTATGGCGAACATGCCAAGCTGAGTGATAGCGAGCTGCTCCAAGCCTATCGCAGTACTTTGGTTGAAGCCTGTCAGCAAAAATTGCGTCATGAATGGGGCATCACCACGGGTCATAGACTTGCGGTTAACCTGCAGATTATGGCCCATGGCGCGGATATAGTGCTCGATCTGCACACAGGTCCTAAGTCTTGTAAGCACTTGTATTGTCCTGAATATGACTTAGCTGCTGCGCAGTTTTTGTCGATCCCTTATACGCTCATTATCCCCAATGCCTTTGGTGGCGCCATGGATGAGGCTGCGTTTTGTCCTTGGTGGCAATTGAGTGATTTTGCAAAATCACAAGGGCGCGATTTAGGGGTTGCAGTGTCAGCGTTAACCTTGGAATTGGCGAGCCAAGAGCGCGTCTGTCTTGAGGATGCACTGGTTGATGCACAAGGGATTTTGGCATATTTAAGCCACCGAGGCGTGATCGCTGAAACCGTTGCACCCGCTAAAATGCAGCGCTTTGGTTGTTATCTAAAAGACTATAAAAAATATCACGCGCCAAGTTCTGGTTTAGTGGAATACCTTGCACCTGTGGGTGAGCCATTAGCTGCGGGGCAGCCCTTAGTGAATTTACTGCGTATGGATTTATACGGTACGGCGGATGAGCTAAAGACGGTCAGTTTACCACAGGACTGCGTGCCGATTTTGCACTTTGCTTCGGCGTCAGTGCACCAAGGGACTGAGCTTTATAAAGTGATGACCAATGTGTTTGAGTTGCCGACATTCCAGCCTAAATCATAAAAATTAGCTCGTAAGCATTAGCTCATAACAATTAGCTTAAGGGACTGAGAGAAAACAACGCCAATCCTAATCGATTGGCTTTGTTGTTTTAAGGTGGCTATAACCACTTAAATCGATAAAACAGCGCCATTTGCAGGGCGACGAGTGAGATTAATATGCCGCAGAAGGTGGCGAAGGCCCAAGTGTTGTCCGCGCCCGGTATCCCGCCAATATTGACCCCAAGTAAGCCTGTTAAAAAGCCCAACGGTAAGAAGATTGCTGACACTAAGGATAAGAAATATAAGCGTTTGTTGAGTTGCTCCGATTGCTGACTGAGTAATTCTTCTTGAGTTACATTAGCCCTATCGCGCAGGGCATCGAGATCTTCAATGGTGCGGATAAGTTTATCGTTTGTTTCCCTCAGCTTGAGTCGCTCAGTATCTTTAAATAGGCTGAATTGCTCGGAAATCATTTTCGAGAATGCTTCGCGCTGTGGGGCTAAATAGCGGCGAATGGCTACAGTTTGACGGCGCAGTTCGGCGATATCGGTACGTAAATCTTTCACATTGCCTGAGACGACTAGTTCTTCTAAATCAGAGAGCTGTTCTTCCAATTTATCAATAAACTCGACTTTACGATTGGTCAGTCGCTCGCAGATTGCGACGATAAAGTCCCCCGTAGTTGTAGGCCCATTGCCCTCAAGGATCAGCTCGGCGACATCTTTGACCGACTGTAACTCGCGATCGCAGGTGGAAATGATCCGCTGTTTATCGGCATAGATACGCACGGCCACCATGTCTTCTGGAGCAGAATTGGGGTTGAGGTTAACGCCGCGTAATGCGAGTAATATGCCTTCACCTGTAATCACAGCACGGGGACGAGTGTCTTGGGCGAGTAGGGCATCACTTTCGACCTTAGGCAGACCGCTATTGAGTATCCAGTGGCGTGCCTTTTTATTACGATAGCGAAGGTGTAACCAGAGGAGGCCATCCTGAGGATCCCATTTTTCGATCTGTTCTAGGCTCAAGGTGGAACCCGCTTGGGCGCCGCTGAGCACTAAACTGTAGATAAACCCTTCGTGCATATCGCATTCCATTTAACTTTCAAAATCATCCAAACAAACTAACTGATTTTGTCATGAAAATGAAGTCAGTACTTATGCTTAACGACATGAGACAAACGTAAATTGACATAAATTTGATGTGCTGAGTGATGCAAGCAACTTAGCCAAGGATAGGTTAAAATTAGCATTAGTAGACTTAGATCAAAGAGACAATAAAATGGAATACGAATTTCGGCGTAACAGTTTAACTGGCACTTTTTTGGCTAGCTTTAGCATGGATCATGAAGTGCTTGGGCAATGGTTTACGGAAGAATTAGGGACTGAGTTAGCTAAAATTCAGCAAGTGTTGGGTGTGATAAAAGAAATTCAAGCCGATAAACGAGGTTCATGGCGTCTTGTTGGTAATGATTTTACCTTAGAGTTAGAGCGTGAACAGGCGCGAGTCTTTGCCAATACCTTAGGCTTTGAACAAGAATATGAATTGGAAGAAGCTATGTCACTCTATGATGCTGAGTCAGAAGCTTATTGTGGCCTTGAGGATTTTGAGCAGGCGTTACTGAGTTGGCAGACATTTATCGAGAAAGGTCTGTAATCATTTATTTAATCTCTATTTGATAAAAACATAAAGGCAATCATGGGATTGCCTTTATTGTTTGCGTGATACCAAGCTCATTTTCGTATCTTTAATTATTAAGGTAGCGCACCGCCATTTCGGTTCTCGATTTAGCATTGGCTTTACGCAGTAGGTTTTTCACGTGCACTTTAACTGTGCCTTCACTAATGTGTAAATGCTCTGAAATCATGCGATTACTTAAGCCTTCCGCCAGTTGCTGTAGAATTTGCAGCTCCCTTGGGGTTAGGCTCGAAATCCATTCTTGTTCATCGGTCGCATCTTTAAGTTCGTAAAGGTATTCTTCGACTTCATCGCTGATCACCCTGTGGCCAAGCATGGCATTTTTGAGTTTTTCGAGCAGCAAATCTGGCTCAGTATCTTTAAGCAAATAGCCGTCTGCTCCAGCGCGAAGTAAACGGATAACATCCTGTTTTGCATCTGAAACGGTGAGAATTACTATGCGTGAGGTAACACCTTCTTGGCGCATGGCGTTGAGGGTATCTAGGCCTGTCATGCCTTTCATATTCAGATCGAGCAATATGATGTCGGGTTCATCGGTGACCACTGCGGTTAATGCGTCTAAACCACTACCGGCTTCGCCAAATAGGCTGAAGTCAGGATCTGAAGCGATGAGCTGGCAGATGCCTTTGCGCAAGAGGGGATGGTCATCGACTACCAGTACGGAATAAGGTTTACCCATTTGAAGGCTCCTGTTGAGATGGGAAAATAAGCGTCACTCTAGTGCCACTTGACCCTTTGCTGTGCTGCACAAGGTTTAGTGGGCTGTTAGGTTTGAGTGCGTCGTCTTGTGCATTGCATCCTTGCTCAGTCGTGGTTGCCATAGCAGGTTTAAATCTCTTTAAATCATTGTCGCTGAACACGACTTTACCTGAAAGCTTACTGGCTCGTTCATGCATTATACCTATGCCAAAATGTTGATCTCGTTCTTTTAAATGTCCAATACCTATGCCGTTATCACAAACATCAATATTGACCATACCCTCGTCATCCTTATAGCAATGGATGTTAATGAGGCTGGCCTCGGCGTGTTTGATGGCATTTAACGTCGCTTCTCGCGTGATCTGCAGTATGTGGATGTGCTGCTTTGCCTCTAGCCATTGTGGCGCAAGTTTATAGTCTAAGGTTATCTTTATATTCGTCTTTGTCCTGAGTTGCTCAAGCATAGCCTCTAAAGCACTTTTTAGATCGGGTTCTTTAATTGTGAGCCTAAAGGTGGATAGTAACTCCCTGAGTTGCACGTAGGCAGTGCTCACTCCTTCGTTGATTTCGGTTAACTGCGCCTCAACGATCGGGCTGCGGCAACTGCAATCTAAGTTTTTGCGTAATAAGCTAATTTGGATTTTCAGGAAAGATAGCACTTGACCCAAAGAGTCATGCAGCTCCCGGGCAATTACACCACGTTCCTCCATTAGCGCCAGTTGCTGTCTTTGCTCTGTGGCATTGTGGATCACGATTGAGCGGGTCAGCATAATTGCGAAATTGTTAAACAAGGCGATATTGGGTGTTTGGTCGGCAATTAACTCTAAATAGCCTAAATTAGCCTGCTCAAATTGCAGTGGGAAACGGGTGCTCTCTTGAGTCATATCTGGCCAACCGCCATCGGCCTCAATCACTTCTAACTCTTGCTCTGGATATTGGATAATGAGTCTTAGGTAGTCGAGTGATTCATAGCCTTTTAACTGATTCAGCGCCGCTTTAAGCGCTTTGTAATCGAGTTTATTCGCGTTTAATGTCAGTAGGTTATCATATAAGAATGCCAGCTCGTTGTTGGCCCTTGTCAGCGCTAGGGTTTTTTCTGCTACCTGCGATTCTAAGTTGCCATAAAGCGTCGCGAGTTCCTTCGCCGTTTTTTGTAGGGCATGGGTCAGCGCTGTAAGTTCAATGTATTCGGTCTCGGGCATTTCAATTTCAAAATTACCTTTAGAAATGGTATTCGCCGACTCCATCAGTTTTTGCAGTGGGATCACCACTTTCTTCTTTGTAAAACGCACGGCCACAAAAGCGATAATGAGCATGACGCCTAAGCCTAATATTTGGCTGGCGGCAAGGAGCCTGAGTTTAAAGGCGGCGTAGTGCTCCATCTCAAGCACCAGTAAATCAATGGTATCAACAAAGTCCTTCAGTGAGGCGACATAATCGCGGGAGTTTTCTTGTTCTATGTAGTGTTTCATCACCAGCCATTTATCGATGACAAGCTGATATTGAGCGGCAATTTCTGGTGGACTAAACCAACTTTCCGAGGGCTTTAACGTGCCGGAATAGAGCGTATTTTCGAATTCGGTAATTTTATCCTGCGCAGCATCACTGCCTGAGTTGGCGTAAAACATTAACCGATAGCTTTGCATCCTCAGCGACCCTGAGGCATTAATCGCCTTGGCGTCGCCTAAGCTGTAGGACAAATTGATGATAGCAAAAGTCGATAAACTACTAGAGAGCAGAATAAGTACTAACATTAATCCTAAGATTTTTGAGGTTAGACTACCTCGTTTCATTAATCCGCTGTTCATTTTGATGGCCGCTGTTATGGCACTTTGCAGTGGTTTTTACATTAGAAAATAATGTAATACATTAACAAAAGTATAGAAATGTGAACAACAACACCTTTACATTTTGATCTAGCGCAAACTTCAACCTAGATACCCCCTAAGAGGTATATTTTTAGCAGGGTTAAATCACTAAGTTTGACCATGGAGATGTCGTGATTTACAACAATAATGCAACACGGAGATGAGATGATGAAGAAGATGACAGGTAAGTCCTTTGCACTGAGTGCACTGGTTGCCGCCAGCTTCATGGCAGCGGGCGCAATGGCGAGTGATAAAACAGAGCCTCGCAACGAAGTTTATAAAGATAAATTTAAGAATCAATATAATAGCTGGCATGATACCGCAAAGAGTGAAGAACTTGTCGATGCGATTGGGCAGGATCCTAATATGGTGATCCTGTGGGCTGGCTATGCATTCGCAAAAGATTACAACGCTCCTCGCGGCCATATGTATGCCGTGACCGACGTGCGTAATACCCTACGTACTGGTGCGCCGAAAAATGCGGAAGATGGTCCATTGCCTATGGCATGTTGGAGCTGTAAGAGCCCTGATGTACCTCGCTTAATTGAAGAGCAAGGTGAAGATGGCTACTTCAAAGGTAAATGGGCTAAGGGTGGCCCTGAAGTCACTAACACCATTGGCTGTGGTGATTGTCATGAAAAAGGCTCACCAAAACTGCGGATCTCTCGTCCTTATGTAGACCGTGCAATGGATGCTATCGGTACGCCATTTGATAAAGCTTCGAAGAAAGACAAGCAATCTATGGTGTGCGGTCAGTGCCACGTTGAATACTATTTTGAGAAAAAAGAAGACAAAAAAGGTTTCGTCAAATTCCCTTGGGATATGGGCATAACTGTTGACCAGATGGAAGTTTACTACGACGGTATCGAGTTCTCCGATTGGACTCATGCGCTGTCTAAAACACCTATGTTAAAAGCGCAACATCCAGAGTATGAAACGTGGAAACTGGGTATTCATGGTAAAAATAATGTCAGTTGTGTTGACTGCCATATGCCAAAAGTGACTAGCCCTGAAGGTAAGAAATTTACCGATCATAAAGTGGGTAATCCATTTGACCGTTTCGAAGAAACCTGTGCAACTTGCCATAGCCAAACGAAAGAATTCTTAGTTGGCGTCACTAATGAACGTAAAGCTAAAGTTAAAGAAATGAAACTGAAAGCGGAAGAGCAATTAGTGAAAGCGCACTTCGAAGCTGCTAAAGCGTGGGAATTGGGTGCAACTGAAGCTGAAATGAAGCCTATCTTGACCGATATCCGTCATGCTCAATGGCGCTGGGACTTAGCGATTGCTTCCCATGGTGTTGCTGCTCATGCTCCTGAAGAAGCCCTACGTGTTTTAGGTACTTCAGTGAATAAAGCGGCCGATGCCCGAGTTAAGTTAGCACAGTTATTAGCGAAAAAAGGCATCACAGATCCAATCGCTATTCCTGATATCTCTACCAAAGCTAAGGCACAAGCAGCCTTAGGTATGGATATGGATAAGATGAATGCAGAGAAAGAAGCATTCAAGAAAGACATGTTACCTAAGTGGGATGAAGAAGCGAAAAAACGCGAAGCCACTTATAAGTAGGTTTTAATCAATCGCGGTTGAGTTTTCAATATGAGCTAACCCCTCATGTAAATAAAAGCCCTCGCTGACTCAGCGGGGGCTTTTTTATGGAAAAAAATATCGAGTAATGTCAGGCGTTGGTCATGCTGGCTGAAGAAATACCACGGGCTAAGTCGCTATTTGATCAGTTTTAATAATGCCCTAAAGCGCTCGCCTTGGGCTTGATGTTGTAATTCAAATAATAGCGATTCCACGTTAGTTAATAAGGCGCCTCTGGCCGTCATCATCTGAATACCCAGTTTTTTATTATCGGCACTGCGTGACGAGACGCCATCTGCGACGAGATGCACCGAATATTGCTGTTCGATAAGGTCACAACAGGTTTGGTAAACACACACATGGGTTTCAATACCCGCGAGTATGACGTGTTTGCGATTCGTCTTAGTTAATGCCTTTGCAAACGCGTCACAGTGCCAGCCGCTAAAATGCTGCTTGGCAATGGGTGAGCTGGTTTTCGCAAGTAAAGTTTGCAGCTCAGGGCTAGTTGCTCCGAGTTTATCGGGTAGCTGTTCTAACCACAGTATTGGAATTTCAAATAATTGTGCGCCTTGGATTAAGGTCTGTAGTTGTTGATGCAGCTTGTCACTGTTATCCATGATTTGTGCAAGTTTTCCTTGCACATCGACGATAACGAGAACACATTCTTCTGGTTTTAACATCGGGCCTTCCTTCTGCGCTTGATGATTGTCTTAGTGATGATCTTCGCTTTTGTCTAAGAGCTTGTGTTGTGATGCTCAGATTTCATCTCGATTTACGCTTCCCCCAGTAGACCCTAATTTAACCTTGTTACCAATAGGCCTAAGGTCGAATAGCTGTCGCACTTAAACTGCTCACTAAAAGAGTGCATCGCACCAGTTAGTGCTCGATTATGGTGCATTTTTAACCTTGAAAAATAGTGTTAAACAATTTAAATCAATAATAATCAATGGATTAAATTGTTGGCCTAATGATTGAATTACCTTTGATACAAGTTAATAACAATCGCGTTTTTTTGGAGGTCAGGATGAAACTAGTCAGCGCTATCATCAAGCCGTTTAAGTTGGATGATGTCCGTGAAGCTATCGCCGGAATTGGTATTGAGGGCATGACTGTGACCGAAGTGAAAGGTTTTGGCCGTCAGAAAGGGCATACAGAGTTGTATCGCGGCGCCGAGTATCAGGTGGATTTTTTGCCAAAAGTAAAACTAGAAATTGCCACTAAGGCTGAAAATCTCGACATGTTGATTGAGGCCATTACCACTGCGGCCCATACGGGGAAAATTGGTGACGGTAAGATCTTCGTCGTTGATTTAGAACATGCTATCCGTATCCGTACGGGTGAACTTGATACTGAAGCGCTATAAGGGGCTGACAATGGAAGAATTAACGAAATTAGGCGGCACAGTCACTGAACTACGCTTTGCACTCGATACCTTTTACTTTTTGATTTCTGGCGCTTTAGTCATGTGGATGGCGGCGGGATTCGCTATGTTAGAAGCGGGTTTAGTTCGCTCTAAAAATACCACTGAAATTTTAACTAAGAACGTTGTGCTGTACGCGATTGCCTGTGTGATGTATCTGTTGGTTGGCTACAACATCATGTATGTGGATAACACTGAAGGTGGCTGGTTACCGTCAATTGGCACCTTAATTGGTTCGCAATCAGCAGATGCGAGCCATGCATTAGAATCTGACTTCTTCTTCCAAGTTGTATTTGTGGCAACGGCGATGTCAATTGTCTCTGGTGCTGTGGCGGAACGGATGAAGTTGTGGGCTTTCTTGTTCTTTTCTGTGGTGATGACAGCGGTTATCTATCCAGTAGAAGGTTATTGGACTTGGGGCCAAGGTTTTATCGCTAAACTGGGCTTTGTAGACTTTGCTGGTAGCGGTATTGTGCATATGACGGGGGCGACCGCGGCGATTGCTGGCGTGATATTGCTCGGTGCGCGTAAGGGTAAATACGGGCCTAATGGCCAAGTGAATCCTATTCCAGGCTCTAACTTGCCAATGGCAACCTTAGGTATGTTTATTCTGTGGATGGGCTGGTTTGGCTTTAACGGCGGCTCGCAATTAATGGTGTCGGATGCGGCGAATGCAAGCTCAGTGGCAAAAGTGTTTGTGAATACCAATACTGCAGCGGCTTTTGGTGCCATCTCAGCTCTTATCGTGTGTAAGATGATTTGGGGCAAAGCGGATTTGACCATGATCCTTAACGGTATTTTGGCTGGATTAGTGGCGATTACGGCAGATCCTCTCTCGCCTTCATTGTTAATGGCGGGTGTGATTGGTTTAGTGGCGGGCGGCGTGGTGGTGTTCTCGATTGTGGGCTTAGATCGCATTAAGATCGACGATCCCGTCGGTGCGATTTCAGTACACGGTGTGGCTGGTTTCCTTGGCTTAATGTGTGTGCCATTATCCAATGCCAATGCAACTATTACCGGACAGTTGACGGGCGCAGCGATCATTTTCACTTGGGTGTTCTGCTCATCATTTGCTGTCTGGTATGTGATTAAGATAACCATGGGGATCCGTGTGACTGAGGAAGAAGAATACAACGGTATGGATGCTTCTGACTGCGGTATTGATGCCTATCCTGAGTTTGTTACGGTCAAAAATGCGGGCTGATTAAACTTGCACATTAATGCGTGATTCACCTTGATGCTTAGCTTGGATCGAGGGATAGTGAAGCAGAGCCTAGGCTCTGCTTTTTTATGTGTAATCACTGTGATTGAAGTTTAAGCACAGGGTCATAAGCTTAATTACTGAGCAATTCTGTTTTCTTGCATAAATTAAGGAGTGTTCTATGAGCTTGAATATAAAAACAATAGGTCAATTTTCGCGACTAAGTCTTATCGTCATTTCTGGCTGGATATCGGTTTCTGTCTTTGCAGGAGAAGTGATCGTTAATCGCTCAAGTGAGCCTGTCGATGCCTTTGCCGTGCGTGATCAAGTGCTCAAGGATTTTGAATGGCAGGAGTCGCTTCGTCGCCAGCAGCAAATCCAAATTCTGCAGGCTTTACCCTCAGGTTGCGTTACGGTCATGAAACCCTATCGACATTTTACCTGTGGAGAGCATAACTATCGGCCGTATCATTATCAGCAGCGTGAGTTATACATAGAAGTTGACCGACCTTCACAATAGTTAATTCGTTAAATTATTTGCGATTATTTTCAATCGATCGCGATTATCATTTTTTGTAACCATTTTATGTCGTCTTTTTCGCCATTTGTAATAAGCTCAAATAGGAGCTAATGGTGTGGGAGGACGTATGTCGAAACTATTCCGAGCCGTATACTTGAGTACGATCTTGAGCGTTGTATTCAGTCAATTGTTTGCTTGTAGCTCGACGACCATCGCGCCTGATCCGTCTGATCTTGAGTCGCTACTTGCCGATTCACTGTTTACCCCTGTGGCCGATATTCCTTCTGTTGCTGATATCTTTTATCTGCCCCCCGAGGTTGTGACAGACGTAAAACGTCGCTATGGGATATACACTTTGTCACACAATAACAAAATGTTAGCCAATGAATGGTTAGCTAGTTATATCAATGCGAGTCAAACCAATAGCGCTAACATTGATTTTCGATATCAAGATAATCTGACCCAAATTGCCCGTGAAACCTACGCTCAAAGGACGGGTAATTGCATGTCTTTAGTGGTCATGACTTCTGCGTTAGCGGACATATTGAATGTGAGTGCTGAGTATCAAGATATCGCGATAGAACCCGTATGGGATAAGCAAGGTGATTTCTATTTAATCAATGGGCATGTGAATTTACGCTTACTTCCACCTGAAAACGCACATTCAGTTTATGTGTCATCTGCAGCTGTTTTAGTGGACTTTATGCCGGAGCGAGCTCTACGGGGATACGGTAAAACCCAAGTGGATCGGCAGACCTTAGTCAGCATGTTTTACAACAATATGGCCGCAGAGTCTTTGGTGAACGGTGATTTAGACAGGGCCTATGCCTTGATTAAAGCGGGTTTAAAAGTCGGCCAGTTTGTGCCTTCACTCAACACGCTCGCCATTATTTACCGGCATAAAGGTGATGAAAAGCGGGCTGAACAGGTTTATCGCTATGCACTCAAGTTTGATGCGAAGAATCTGACAACGCTTTATAACTTAGCCTTGATTTTAGGGGAGCAGGGGCGGCTTGATGAATGGGCCGAAATTAATAAAGTGCTTGAATTAGCGCGAATACGTAATCCCTATTATTACTATGACATGGGGCAGCAAGCCTATGATGAGCATCAATACGACGAGGCCTTGGCTTGGTATCAAAGGGCGTTGGCAAAAGCGGATTATCGTCATGAGTTCTTCTTCGGTTTATCTAAAACCTACTGGGCGCTGGGGGACGAAAAGCGTGCCAAACTGAATATGGATAAAGCCTTGGCTTTGAGCCGAGATGAGTTAGATCGTCAACGCTATCAGAGCAAGTTACAAGTCATGTTACAGCATTAGCATTTGCCCGCTCTTTTCTATAGAGAGCTGGCCATCAATTAAGCTTATTACGGGTAAACATCTTTGCTTGCTAATATAGGGCACCTAAATACACTTGCAGTAAATATGTTTATTCCTTTTTATCCGCCATATTCGATTTTGTTCATCAAGGCTGTGAGTTAGCTGGCATATTTGAATTTTGATTTTTTTAAAATATATTAAAACAATAAGTTATATTTGATTTTTTGAAATGGAGACAACTTGGTTGCATTGGCGCTTGAGACTCGATAAATTGAACCCAGTATTGCAGTTGAGATCCCTTATCGCAGCGATAGAAATAGCCTAAAACACCAGCGTTGGAGCAGTAAAATTATGTATTACCAAAATGATGACGTTCGCATTAAAGAAGTAAAAGAGTTACTTCCACCTATCGCGATTCTTGAACGATTTCCTGCTTCCGAAAAAGCCTCTGCGACTGTGTTTAATGCGCGTAATAGTATCCATAATATTCTGGCTAAGTCTGATGATCGTCTCTTAGTGGTGATTGGCCCTTGTTCTATCCACGATCCCAAAGCTGCGTTGGAATATGGACAGCGTTTGGTCTCACTGCGTGAACGTTATAAAGATCAACTCGAAATTGTGATGCGAGTGTATTTTGAAAAACCAAGAACCACTGTGGGTTGGAAGGGGCTGATTAACGATCCTTACATGGATAACAGCTTTAAACTCAATGATGGTTTACGCACCGCCCGTAAATTATTAGTGGATTTGAACGACAGCGGTATGCCAACTGCGGGTGAGTTTCTTGACATGATCACCCCACAATATATGGCTGATTTAATGTGCTGGGGAGCCATTGGTGCCCGTACGACAGAATCTCAAGTACACAGAGAGTTAGCCTCGGGTCTTTCTTGTCCGGTCGGTTTTAAAAATGGTACTGATGGCACGATTAAAGTTGCTATTGATGCGATAGGTGCTGCCAATGCACCACACCATTTTTTATCTGTGACTAAGTTGGGCCATTCGGCAATCGTTTCGACTAAGGGCAATCCTGATTGCCACATTATTTTACGGGGTGGCCGCGAGCCCAATTATAGCGCGCCGCATGTCACTGAGATTAGCCAGCAATTGTTAAAAGCAAAGCTTGCCGACAACATCATGATCGACTTTAGCCATGCGAATAGTAGTAAAGAGTATCAACGTCAGTTAGTGGTTGCTGAAGATGTAGCTGGTCAAGTGGCGGCTGGAAATACTGCTATTTTTGGTGTTATGGTAGAAAGCCATTTAGTGGAAGGTCGTCAAGATCTTATTGAAGGTCAAGATTTATGCTATGGGCAGAGTATTACCGATGCGTGTATTGGTTGGGATGATACCGAGCGTCTGTTAGCCATTTTGAACCAAAGCATTATCGAACGCCGTCAGGTTTAATTGTCTGCTCGAGCGAACATAAGCCGCAACTATACCTGAGTTAGCTGTTAACGATTGCGGGTTAAGTAAAAACAAAGGCGCTATCCCGGCGCCTTTGTTTTATCTATTTATTGCTTATTTCAACAATGTATTCATTTGCTTTGGCTAAGCTACCAAAGGCGGCAATAAGGTTGTTTCTACCTTTATCTTGTATCTCTGGATTGCCTGATTCGATCATCATCCACACCCAAGTTTGGATCAGTGGTAATGGCGGGTATTGAACTTTAGCGGAATCCAACATAAAGCTTCCTTTGATCTTAATTTAATTTGTTTGTCTTAATGTTCTCGCTAGAACTTGGGCGTATGAATCGCAAAATCTAGCGCGTAGAGGTTAACAAATTCTATTGATTTGTATAACCGCCTCCATGGCATTTTGGGCAAAACTGCAAAAATAATCAACAGCAGCAACTTTGTGCCAAGCCTTCTTCCATTGCACTCTTATCCTCTTACATACGGCTCTGAGGTTAAGCAAAACGGTACATGCCTGAACATAAATCAGTATAAATTCATTTATTGTGAATACGCCAGTGTAATGCGTAAGTATGATGTTTTGACTTTAAATACAATCAAAATAGCAGCTGAGTATGTCGTGAATAAGTCTATTTGTCTGTCAGGAAAATCTGATTGATTTTATTCAGACTTTGCTAGTTTCGCTTAGCTTATGTTCGGTGTGAACTGTTACAATTGGCATAACTCATTCAAGGTTATGTCCTATGCGCCCAACGTTATATTTTGAAGGTCCAGTCGATAAATTAAACTGGCACGTCATGAAACTGCTTTGGCCTTACTTATTGGAATACAAAGGCCGTATTGCGTTGGCGATGTCATGCCTCATCATCGCTAAGCTGACCAGCGTGGCTCTGCCCTTTATTCTGAAGCATTTGGTCGACACCTTAGATGCCGATAAAACTGCGCAAGCCCTCAGTGTGCCCGTAGGATTAGTGTTGGCCTATGGTGCGATTCGTTTACTGACGGCGATTACGGGGGAGATCCGCGATACCTTGTTTGGTCGGGTGACTGAGCGGGCGATCCGCCGTTTAGGCTTAGCAGTATTTGACCATTTACACCGACTTGACCTCGATTTTCATCTAGAGCGCAAAACCGGTGGCCTATCCCGCGATATTGAACGCGGCACCAGCGGCGTGAGTTTCCTCATGCGTTTTATGGTGTTCAATATAGTGCCAACCTTGCTCGAAATTGTCATGGTGATTGGCATTTTCTTCTATAACTACGGGATTGCGTTTGCGGCAATCACCTTTATTGCTGTGTTGGCTTATATTATTTTTTCTGTGGTCGCGACCGAATGGCGTACTGAGTATGTACGTGATGCGGCCAAGGCTGACTCGTTATCGAATACCCGCGCCATAGACAGCTTGCTGAACTATGAAACGGTGAAGTATTTTAATAATGAAAAGTATGAGTCGCAGCGCTATGACCAAGCGCTTGAACAGTGGGAAGTCGCTAAACGTAAAAACCGCTTATCTTTGTTTGCGCTCAATGGTGGACAAGCTGTGATTATCGCTTTGGCGATGACGGCTATGATGGCGTTGGCGGCATACAGAGTTACCTATGGCGATATGACCTTAGGTGATTTTGTGTTGATTAATGCGTTTATGATGCAGCTCTTTTTACCCCTTAACTTTTTAGGTTTCGTGTATCGCGAAATTCGCGGTGCGTTAGCCAATATTGAGCGCATGTTTAGCCTGCTCGATAAACATCCTATGATAGTCGACTCACCCCAAGCACTCGCTTTTCAGCCTACTAAGGGTGAGCTGGTATTTGAAAACGTGAATTTTAGCTATGACGAGCGGCAAATTCTGCGGGACGTGAGTTTTAAGGTTGCTGCGGGAAAAAAAGTGGCCGTAGTCGGCGATAGTGGTGCTGGTAAGTCGACGCTGATTAAACTGCTGTTTCGATTTTACGATGTGGACCAAGGCGCGATTAAAATCGATGGACAAGATATCCGTCATCTGAAGCAAGATGCGCTGCGACGGGCCATCGCTATCGTGCCGCAGGATACTGTGCTTTTTAACGATTCATTAGTTGAGAATATACGTTATGGTCGCCCAAGCGCGACGGATGAAGAAGTGCGTAACGCGATTAAATTGGCGCACTTAGAGCAATTTATTGCATCACTTGCCCTTGGTTGGGAAACAAAGGTGGGTGAGCGCGGCTTAAAGCTCTCTGGCGGAGAAAAACAGCGGGTCGCGATAGCAAGGGCAATTTTGAAGGGCTCGCCCGTGCTGGTGTTTGATGAGGCGACATCTTCACTTGATAGTCGCTCCGAGCAAGCTATTTTGTCGGCACTGCGGGAAGTCGCTAAGGGGCACACTAGCCTAGTGGTGGCTCATAGGTTATCGACCATAGTCGATGCCGATCAAATAGTCGTATTAAGCCAAGGAGAAATAGTTGAGCAAGGTAATCATCAGACTTTGCTGTTGGCAAATGGTCTCTATGCCAAATTATGGCGGATACAAAATGAGCAACAACATACTCCTCTGAGCAGTTAATAGCGTAATACAGTTCAGTCTTTATTCAGCTTCGGCTCTCTATACTCAATGCCAACACATCAATCGGAAGAGATCTGGCATGGAAAATATTACACTGAGAGCTAATATTGAAGGCAAAGAAGAAAAAGTCGCCACTGATTGGTATGCCATCATGGCGACATTGAAAAAACGTGGTGTTGATTATGATTCATTGCAACGCATTCATGCTGAGTTGAACGCGGGCCTGTTGGTTACAACTCGGCGACTTACCTTGGCTAAAGTCAATCCAGAAATGGTGCTGGCAGGTGTGATCCGCGATATGAACGCGCCGACAAGTGACTTTATGGGTATGCGTTAGGTGTGTTCGCTAGTGCTTTAGTACAGTTTGGGTGAGAACGTCCGAGAATAGAGGTGAGCCTCTATTCTTGATGCTCTAGAGAGACTCCAGAGATAAAATATGGCTGAATTAAGCTACGCCGTTCAGCTTCCCCGCTTTCCAACCTTCACATAAAAGATTCAATTTAGGTACTGACTCATCTATCAAAGTGAGTCGAATGATCTGCCCTTCGCGAAAACACACCAGTTCACCTTCGATCTCGGTCAGGCGATTACAGCTCTTACAGCTAGTGCTTACAGTTTTACTGGCGGGCAGTTGGCTTACGAAGCTAGATTTCAAAGTGTTTCCTTAAGTTCAATTGTGGGTAAGACATTTGAATAATGTCTCACGTCACGGATCTTACCTCTTTTGTGATACGCATTCAAATATACCTTATGTAAACCCTATGTAGACGAAAGTTGTATTCGCCATTAACCGCGAGGGTTCGCGGCTACTTATCCATATGTGCATAGTATTTATCGAGTGAAATGGATAAACCGCTATCGAGTACAATTCGGACATGTGAGGGTTTGAGTTGTCTTGGTTCTGTCACTCCGCAAGAGTGCGCAATTAAGGCTAAGTCATGGTGTAAATTATGATTATAGTTAGCAACACGAGCCGATTTATCCCTAGGATCGAGTCCTTGTTGTAGCTTGGGATTGTGCGTTGTGATGCCCGTTGGGCAGGTATCTCTATTGCACTGTAAGGCTTGAATACAACCGAGGGCGAACATATTGCCACGGGCCGATGCGATGAAGTCTGCACCTAATGCCAAAGCCCAAGCGACTCTTGATGGCACTATGAGTTTACCCGAAGCGATGACTTTGATACGTTTACGCAAGCCTCGTTGGATCAAGACATTAACTAGGATAGGTAAGCTTTCCTTCAGTGGTAATCCTACATAATCCATTAAAGGTTGTGGTGCTGCGCCTGTGCCGCCATCGGCACTGTCTAAGGTAAAGAAGTCGGGGGCAGAGTCTTCGCCACGACGTTCAATTTCATCACATAAATCTTCGAGCCACTGCACGTCACCGAGTACGGCCTTAATGCCCGTTGGTTTACCTGTAACTTCACGTACTCGTTCAACCATATCCAAAATATCGTTCACGGATTTGAACTCAATATGACCATTAGGGCTAATAGAGTCATAACCCTGAGGAATACCGCGAATATGGGCAATTTCAGCCGTGACTTTGATCCCAGGTAAAATGCCACCTTTACCCGGTTTAGCTCCTTGACTCATTTTAATTTCGAACATTTTGACTTCGGGATGAATGGCTATCGACTTGAGCTTTTCATCGTCTAAATGTCCGTGCTCATTACGTACACCGTATTTGGCCGTTCCAATTTGAAAGACGATATCGCAGCCACCTTTTAGATGATAAGGGCTCAAGCCGCCTTCACCTGTGTTAAGCCAGCAACCCGCCAGCGCCGCACCGTGGGAAAGGGCGGTAATTGCTGGGCGTGATAGCGCGCCAAAGCTCATGGCTGAAATATGACAAATGGCTTGAGTCGTATAGGGTTGGCGGCAATTGGTGCCAATTGTCAGTGGATGAATGGGCGTGATCTCTTCATCTTGGGTTGGGAAGGCGGTATTCATAAACATAACAGTACCGGCAGTATCCAAGGGGCGAGTCGAACCAAAGGCGATAGTTCTATCGACATTTTTAGCGGCGCGGTACACCCAGCTGCGTTCAGCACGGTTGAAGGGCAATTCTTCCCTGTCTTGGGCGAAAAAGTATTGTCTGAAAAACTCACCTTGTTTTTCAAACAAATATCGAAAGCGACCAATCACGGGATAGTTATGTCTTACCGCTTGTTTGGTCTGCATTTTATCTGCGATATACATGTAAATAACCGCGAGTACTGCGAGTCCTATTACAATCAAAAACAGCCCTGAAAATAGATCGAGTCCCCACATAAACCAATTGAGTTCACTCATGTTATTTATCCTTATTCTTGTCCATAACGGGTGGCGATCAAGCTCGCAGGTTGGTCATCATTAAGAGAGAGTAAAAACAGCTGGCTATAGTCATCTTCACTTATCGCTTGGATCTCCGGTCCACCAAGGGCTTTAATGATCAGTGGGACAGTGTTTGAATGCCCAACGATGAGTGTATTGCCCTTTACAGCATGCACTTGTTCGACAATGTGTTGAATATGTCCTTCGATAGGTTTGGCTGCTTCTACTATCGTCACTGGCAAATGGCGAGCCTCGGCGATGGGCGCGAGTGTTTGTTGGGTTCTTAGGTATTGAGTCGCAATAAGTTGCGAAAGCGGCGTGCGGCTCAAGGCAGTGATCAGTGATGCTGCGCGTATTTCTCCCTTGGGTGATAACTGCGGGTTATTGGCTGGCGTGTCGGCTTTTTCCGCATGTCTGACTAAAATAATTAGTCTGCTTTCCGCATGAGCTTGGCTAATGGGAGTAAAGCCGAGGCAAGTGAATATGACGAGGCTTGTTAGCAGGCTAAAGCGTTTTATATTGATACCCAGATTATGCTTAAAATAGTGCTTAAGGATTAGTGTAAACCCGTGAAAGCGGAAATGACTCAAACTGCGGCCTGCTGCCATGGTGTAACATCCTTTTCTATTGGCTTATGTCTAAGCTCAGCGATAGTAATGATCTGCATTGCGGTGGGTTGGCGCTTTATGCACCTTATTAAAGAATGAACCCACTTAATTTATGTGGGCCTTATCATGGCCTTGTGGTCAGATGGTACTTCAATTCTAAAAATTACTAAAGCTGGTTAAATTTTGGTCGATAATTAAGTTGACCCGAATTGAATGGATAGTCATCATGGAAATCAATAAACCCCCTCAAGTGCAAAGTACTCCTTTGCCACAGAAAAAATATGCTGAAAACGCGGCGTCTAAGGGCACCGACGTGAGTGATTCGAAGGACGCGAAAGCCACAGAAGTAACCTCGAAGCAAACTGCGCAGAAAACGAGCAAGCAGCTGATGAATCAAGCGATTTTATCGGCACAGCAAGATGTAAATATCAAGTCAGGCGATCAGTCTATGGCCTTGCTTTATCGCGCAGCGATAGAGTCGATTAATAAAGAATTAGCGCCCACTATGGGCGAGAACGCGATTCAGACGGCTTACGATAATGGCGTAGATACTTCTCCAGAAGCGACTGCAGATCGTATCGTGAGTTTTGCGACGCAGTTTTTTAGCATTCACCAACAACAAAATTCGGGTATGAGTCTAAGTGATCAACTCGATAGCTTTATGGGGATTATTGGCGGTGCCATCGACAATGGCTTTAAAGAGGCTAAAGATATTCTGTCCGGCCTTAAAGTATTGCAGGGTGATATTGCCGATGGTGTCGATAAAACCTACAGCTTAGTGCAAGAGGGGCTGCAAGCCTTTAGAGATAGCTTTAACAAGAAGACTGATGAGACAGCATCGAGTCCGAGTTAATACCTCAGTATTTTCAGTTCTATATTCAGCGTTATAGTCATAAGCCCCTTATATAAGGGGTTTTTGTTGTGCAGAAAAAAGTCTATGCTGGAAGCCTATTTAACGTTTCGCTTGAGGGCAAGTTATGTGGATTAGGGGACAAGTGATAGAACGTATTGATTGGAGTGATAAGTTATTCTCATTGCGCATTGCTGCCGAGTTAGCTCCATTTATTCCTGGTCAGTTTATCAAGTTAAGTCAAATGCAAGATGATAAGCGTGTGGCTAGAGCCTACTCCTTAGTCAATTCTCCCGATAAACCCTATGCCGAGGTGCTCGCCGTTGCGGTAGAGGATGGCCTGTTATCGCCTCAATTACACAACCTTGCAATAGGCGATGAAATTGAAATTACCTCAACCGCGACTGGTTTTATGACCTTAGCTGAAATTCCTAAGGGTGAACTCCAAGGGAAGCATTTGTGGTTTTTAGCCACAGGAACAGCGGTAGGGCCATTTTTGTCTATGCTCGACACCGATGAACCTTGGGAGCGTTTTGAAAAAGTCGTGCTTGTGTATGGCGTGCGCGAGACACAGGATTTGGCATATCTTGATAAGCTGCGTAATTTAGAACGTAAATACCCTGAACAATTTTCATTAGTCTTGAGTGTGACCCGTAAACCCTTTGCCGATGCTTTGCAGTGCCGCATTCCCGAGGGGATAGTCTCGGGTGAAATCGAAAAAAAGGCAGGATTAACCTTAAACGCAGCTGACTCTCAAGTTATGATCTGCGGCAATCCGGGTATGATTAATGGTGCGCAAGCCGCTTTACTTGATAAAGGTTTAGTGAAGAATTTACGCCGTGCTCCTGGGCAAATTACCGTTGAAAAATACTGGTAATCTCAATTTTACATAGAAGGCGAGAGTAAACTTGTTTCCGTTCTTGCCCCTAAAAAGCCATAGCGTTTAATGCAAACAAAAGGAAATTTTTGATGAAGTTGTTAAGTTCTCAAGCTTCGCCCTATGCCCGTTGTGTAAGAGCCTTAATCCAGTATCTAGGGATTAACAATATTGAAGAGCAGTTAGTTAATCCCTTTGAAAACAGCGCAGAATTACTCGATGCTAACCCGTTAGGACAGATCCCGTGTCTTATTACCAACGATGGTGTAGCACTATTCGATAGTGAAGTGATCATGCGTTACCTAGATGCAGAGCTTGGCGATCGTAAGATGTTTGGGATCTCAAATAATAACTGGGTGCTGGAGTGTCAGTATTCTTTAGTCAAAGGCTTAATCGATAGCGCGGTGAAATTACGCCAAGAGCAAATGCGTGAAGAAGAAGGCGTGAGATCAGTATTTTGGACTGCACGTTTTGAACAAGCACTGCTGCGCGGCCTTATGCAGATTGAGCTTCAAACTGTGATCACCCAAACCACGATTCAAGCACCGCAATTAGCCTTGATTTGCTTACTCGATTATGTGGATTTTAGACATCCAGAGCTAGATTGGCGTAAAGTTGCACCTGCGACAGCACTTTGGTTCAGTGAAATGCGTGATTTACCTGCATTTATTCAAACTCGTCCCCAATAATCCGCAGAGGATGCTCAACCGTCGGTTGCGCGTCTTCCTCTTGGCCTATCACGGCGATTTTGTTCACCAAAAGCGCCGAATAACTCACGAGTAACCCCATATTCTACTCTGCGATCATTGCCTAGTTGGCGCCTGTCTTCATGGTGTTGATAGCGGCATTGGCAGTTTGCCATAGTGCATTCTTCCATCGGAATTTCGGGCGCATCTTTCGATAAAAATCGTTTTCCAGAAAGCGCTTCAATCTGCTCACAGCAATTGCCGTTATTCACAATGCTCACACTGTGAAAACTGTGAGTTTTATTAATGCTGGGATCTGCAACTTGAGAAGAGTGTTTATGTCTTTTGGGACGACTATTGAGTTTGAATAAGCCAAATAGCGCAATTGCGGCTACGCCTAGCAGCAAAACAGTTAACATAACGCCTCCTGAAAGCATTTTTATCAAATTAAGGTTCAGTTTAGTTTGATTTGAGATAATCTCAAATTTTCAGATTAATACCATTAAAAACATAAAGTTAATTGGCTGCTTGCTCTCAAGTTCTGTATCTATTACTCTTGCGAAACTGATAAGCATTATCATTAATGCGTTAGTGTTCTAATTTTGCAGAACACGTCATCACTTTGGGGAGAATTCGGTAATGAAATTGGTAACTTGCGCGGCTGTTGTTGGGTTAATGTCGGTTGGGCATTCAGCGAATGCAGATGATAAATTAACCGTTTATTCTTATCGTCAAGCTTTCTTGGTGGAGCCTATCCTGACGCGTTTCACCGAAGAAACTGGCATAGGTGTGAATTTGGTATTTGCTAAAGACGGTATTGCCGAGCGTCTCGTCCGTGAAGGCCGTTTATCCCCAGCGGATCTTGTGCTGACGTCTGATTTTTCACGTTTAGTTGAATTAGTGGATAAAGATCTAACCTCTCCAGTCAAAAATCCCCTACTAGAGAGCAATATTCCTGCGCAGTATCGCGATCCCGATGGCCAGTGGTATGCCCTGACTATGCGGGTGCGAAATCTCTATACAGCCAAGGATCGTTTAGGCCAGCAGCAATTGACCTATGAAGAATTAGCCGATCCCAAATATAAAGGAAAGATTTGTACTCGCAGTGGTAAGCATCCATACAACATAGCGTTAGTCGCATCTATGATTGCTCATCACGGTGAAGCTGAGGCAAAAACTTGGTTACAAGGCGTGAAAACTAATTTAGCCCGCAAACCTCAGGGGAACGACAGGGGGCAAATTGCCGCAGTAAAAGAAGGTGTGTGTGAGATCGCCATTGGTAATAGCTACTATTACGGCAATATGTTGCAGGATCCTGAGCAAAAGGCGATCGCCGAAGCTGTGACGCTCAACTTCCCGAACCAAGCTGACCGCGGTGCCCATGTGAATGTGTCTGGCATGGTATTAACTCGCCATGCGCCTAATAAAGCCAATGCGATCAAATTGATGGAGTTCTTATCCGCCGATGTTGCTCAGAAGGCCTATGCCGATGTGAATATGGAATATCCAGTGAAAGCCGATGTGGCACCTTCATCTTTAGTGGCTTCATGGGGTAAGTTTAAGTCAGATCAATTGCCCATTTTTAAGTTGGCAGAATATCACCAAGCGGCGGTTAAGCTATTAGATGAAGTGCAGTTTGATCTCTAGCTCCAGTGCTAGCGACAAAATGCAGATTTAGGTTATCAGCGCCAGTGATTGGCGCTGTGACGTTTTAAGGATTGACATGATTTTAGGATTAGCCAGAAGCTGGTCGCTTGCTGGTTATGCCGTGGCCGCCTTGCTGGTATTGCCACTATTTGCGTTGATATTTCAAGCTTTTCAGCCTGACGAAGCCGTGTTTGGGCACTTGATGGCAACGGTTCTGCCGACATATATCATTAATAGTTTATTGCTGATTTTCTGGGTGAGTCTGGGGGCGTTATTACTCGCGTTACCTTGCGCTTGGTTGATGGCTCGTTGTGACTTTGTAGGCAGGCGATATTTGCAATGGGCGCTATTATTGCCCCTCGCTATGCCTGCGTATATTGTTGCCTACGTCTATACCGATTTACTCGATTATGCGGGGCCAGTGCAGCGCGGTCTTCGTTCGATATTTGGCTGGGACTCACCGCAGGATTATTTCTTCCCCGATATTCGTACCTTAGGCGGCGCGGCGTGTATGTTGTCGCTGGTATTGTTTCCCTATATTTATCTCTTGGCGCGTACCGCTTTTATGGAGCAATCCTTAAGTTTGGCCCATGCTTCGCGCATTATGGGCTGTTCACCGTGGCAAAGTTTTTGGCGTTTATCTTTGCCTATGGCAAGGCCTGCGCTCGCCGTTGGGGTGGCTTTAGTGGCGATGGAGACGGCCGCTGATTTTGCAACGGTTAACTATTTTGCCGTGCCTACCTTAACGACAGCCGTGTACGACACTTGGTTGGGTTATGGCAATTTGACCGCCGCCGCTAAGTTATCGGCGATTATCTTGCTGGTGGTATTTAGTCTGATTGGATTTGAGCGTTTTGCCCGTCGTAAACAGCAGTTATTCCAAAAACAATCACGTATACAAGTCACTGACTTGTATCGACTCTCGATGACTCAAACCTTGGTCGCACTCAGCTTTTGCGGCATGCTATTGCTATTAGCCTTTCTGTTACCTTTCGGGATTTTATTATCCTATGCGATTGGTTACTTTGAACAAAGCTGGGATAAGAGTTTTTGGCAATTGAGTCTTAACAGCCTCAGTCTAGCGCTGATCACCAGTTTACTCTGTTGCTTAATCGCCTTACTGCTTATGTTCGTTCGCCGGATAAGCCCAAGACAGAGTGATGCTTTGCCCTCACGGTTAGCTTCGACGGGCTATGCCTTACCTGGCACTGTGCTGGCTATTGGGGTATTAGTGCCTTTAACTATGTTAGATTTTGCGATTAACGATCTGGCAGATCTTGTCGGCATAGCAGGCCCAGGCCTTATCCTTACAGGCAGTGTGATGGCATTGATTTTTGCTTTTTGTGTGCGTTTCGTGGCAATTGCGATTGGCAGTGTTGAAAGCAGTTATAAACGCATCTCGCCATCGCTAGACATGGTGAGTCTGACCATGGGGCAAACTCCTCGGCAACTTTTGCGGCGGGTGCATTTGCCTTTACTTGCTAAGGGATTATTTGCGGGCGCTTTATTGGTGTTTATCGAAAGCATGAAGGAACTGCCCGCTGCGTTATTGCTGCGGCCTATCGGCTTTGAGAATCTTGCAACTTATGTATTCCAGTTTGCGTCCGATGAAAAACTCGAGCACGGCGCATTAGCTGCTATTGTGATTGTACTGGTGGGTTTAGTGCCGCTTATTTATTTAAACCGTTCATTGGAGCATCACAGCTGATGACAAGTACGCTCAAGCTTAAGCAAATTCATAGCGATTATCAGGGCCAGCAAGTACTTAAAGGTTTGAGTTTAACGCTCGCCCAAGGGGAAATCCTGGCGTTGTTAGGCCCAAGCGGTTGTGGCAAGACGACCTTATTACGTGCGGTTGCTGGATTACAGGCCATAAGCCAAGGTGAAATCCAGATTAATGGCCGCATAGTGAGTGGCGATAGCCAGTTTGTACCTAGCGAGCAGCGCGGCATCGGCATGATTTTTCAAGACTATGCGCTTTTCCCTCATTTGACTGTGGCGGAAAATATCCTCTTTGGGGTGGCTAGATTGTCGGGCGCAGAACGTCAGGCACGTTTGGATGAAATGCTAGCTTTGGTCAAACTTGAAGGGTTGGCACAGCGTTATCCCCATGAATTATCTGGCGGTCAGCAGCAGCGAGTTTCGATTGCGCGGGCACTTGCTTATGAGCCGCAGTTATTGCTGCTCGATGAGCCTTTTTCTAATATTGATGCCCAAGTGCGCTATGAGATGATGGCGGAAATTCGCAGCATCTTAAAACAGCGTAATGTCAGCGCGGTGTTTGTTACTCATAGCAAGGATGAAGCCTTTGTATTTGCAGATACTTTAGCCATCTTTAATCAAGGCATCATAGTGCAGCATGGTAGTGCCGAAGCTTTATATGCCGCCCCAAACAGCCGCTATGTGGCGGACTTTTTAGGTAGCGGTAATTACTTACCTGCAGCAGTGTTTGATGGGCACAGTGTTGTCACTCCTATAGGTCATTTAACCAGCCTCACGCCATTAAATTTGCCGAGCGAGTTCAGCGGAACAGTATTCTTGCGACCACAGCAATTGACGCTCAGCGCCGATGAACAGGGCGTTGGTACTATCACTGAGCGACGTTTCTTAGGCGCCTTTTGTCATTATTGGGTCAAAATCGAGGCCGCTTCCCATGCTTATTATGTGGAGGTGCGTAGCCAAATGATGCAGCTAAGTATTGGTCAAAAGGTTGGGGTAACGACTGAGCCGCATTCGCTTGTGTTGTTTGAATCTTCAGCATATTCAAACTGTGGGGACCCAATCTAAGCGATGAGTATTTATTCAATGCTGATATAGCATAGCCAACTAAAGTACGACATTTTTGCTTACGTTAAACTTGGGTCTATGCGGTATTGGTTGGTGATATTTTCGACCATCCTTGCTACTTTTATCCTCCGGTTTTGGAGGAATTATGATAAAAACAATAAATTCAATTTGCACCCTCGTTATTGTAGCAACGGCAATATCGTCTTCAGGAGTGATGGCCATGGATAGGATCACAGGTAAAGCCTTCGCAACGCGATCAGAAGTGTATGCAACCCAAGGGATGGCGGCGACCAGTCAGCCTTTAGCTACACAAGTCGCTATTGATATACTCAAACAGGGCGGCAGTGCGGTCGATGCAGCGATTGCCGCTAACGCCATGTTAGGGTTAGTCGAGCCAACGGGCTCGGGTGTCGGTGGGGACTTATTTGCTATCGTCTGGAGCGCAAAAGATAAACGCCTCTATGGTCTTAATGCATCGGGGCGCAGTCCCAAATCCTTAAGTTTAGAAAAGCTTAAATCCCTCGGATTAGACTATTTACCGCCGCTTGGACCTTTGCCAGTTTCTGTACCGGGTACTGTTGACGGTTGGTACGAGCTGCATAATAAGTTTGGTAAATTAGCTATGGCCGATAACCTCGCGCCTGCAATTCATTACGCCCGTGATGGTTTCCCTGTGTCAGAGTTGATTGCCTATTACCTTGATGGCAGTGGTAAAAAACTGGCTAAATTCCCAGGTTTTAAAGAAACCTATATGCCTAATGGTAAGATGCCTACTGTAGGGGAAATCTTTAAAAATCCCGCGCTTGCTAACACTTATGAGAAAATTGCCAAGGGTGGCCGCGATGCTTTCTATAAAGGTGATATTACCAGAAGTATCGATAAGTACATGAAATCCCAAGGTGGTTATTTAAGTTATGATGACTTAGCGAGCCATACTAGCGACTGGATAGATCCCGTTTCGGTGAACTACCGTGGTTACGATGTGTGGGAACTGCCACCTAATGGTCAAGGCATTGCGGCGCTACAAATCTTAAAAACCATGGAACCCTTTAATGTGGCTGCCATGGGCTTTAATAGTCCTGAATATGTCCATTTATTTGTCGAAGCAAAGAAACTCGCCTTTGCTGACAGAGCTAAGTTTTATGCCGACATGGCCTTTAATAAAGTGCCCGTTACCGAGCTTATCTCACAGAAATATAACTATGATCGCGCTAAGTTAATTGACCCTACAAAAGCCGCCAAGAGTGTCGATGCGGGTAATCCAGCGTTGCAACATGGTGATACTGTTTACCTGACTACCGCCGACAAAGATGGCAACATGGTGTCACTCATTCAGAGTAATTACCGTGGTATGGGGTCAGGGATGACACCGCCGGATCTCGGCTTTGTGCTGCAAGACCGCGGGCAAATGTTTGATTTAACGGAAGGGCGTTTTAATACCTACGCACCGGGCAAGCGTCCATTCCATACCATTATTCCGGCTTTTGTGACCAAAGACGGTAAACCTTGGCTGAGCTTTGGGGTGATGGGCGGCGCGACTCAGCCACAAATGCACGCGCAGATTGTAATGAATCTGATTGATTTTAAAATGAACTTGCAAGAAGCGGGCGATGCCCCCAGAATTTTGCATATGGGTTCAACCGAGCCCACAGGCGAAGTGATGAATGATGGTGGCTACGTCAGTCTGGAATCAGGTTTTCCGGTAGAAACCCGTCGTGAGTTGATTAAGAAAGGCCATGTGCTGCGTGATGGACTTGGGGAGTTTGGTGGCTATCAAGCCATTGGATTCAATGCTGAAACCGGCGTATATCGTGCGGCCTCTGAGAGTCGCAAGGATGGTCACGCCGCAGGCTATTAACACTAAGATAAATGCTAAGGTAAGCTTAACACTGAGTGAACCTGACGTCATGGATTCGATTTAACTGATTGGCGAGACTTTAATGGTCTCGTCAATTTTTATGTTTAAGGGTCTTGGGTGGGATAATGCTCCGCTATTGGCATTATCATAAACAGATCAGAGCAAACTGTGCGTTAGTTAATGTCATTTTTAGGTAAAGTTGCGGATAATATTGCCGAAAATGAATTTAGAAAAAGGGTGATAACCAAATGGATATTCAAAATATGCCGCGTGAACAGTTGGGTGTGTGTGCAGAGGGGAACTTACACAGTGTCTATTTGATGTTTAATGCCAATGACAATGTCGAGTCGCAATTACGTCCCTGTCTTGCCAACGTTGCGCAGTATATTTATGAGCTGACAGATCAATATTCCGACAGTGCATTCAATGGTTTTGTTGGTATTGGTGCTAATTATTGGGATAGCCTCTATCCTACTGCTCGCCCAGAACTGCTTAAACCTTTCCCTGCGATGCAAGTGGGCAGTCGTGAAGCACCTGCAATTGAATATGATTTATTCGTGCATATTCGCAGTGATCGTTACGATATTCTGCATTTAGTGGCTAATGAAATCAGCCAAATGTTTGAAGATTTAGTGGAGTTAGTTGAAGAAGAGCGTGGCTTTAGATTTATGGATAGCCGTGATTTGACTGGTTTTGTCGATGGTACCGAAAACCCTAAGGGGCGTCACCGCCAGGAAGTGGCACTTGTGGGTGATGAGGATCCTGAGTTTAAGGGTGGCAGCTATATCCATGTGCAAAAATATGCCCATAACTTGAGTAAGTGGCATAGATTACCAGTTAAAAAACAAGAGGATATTATCGGCCGTACTAAGCAAGATAATATCGAGTATGAATCTGAAGATAAGCCACTGACCAGCCATATCAAGCGCGTTAATCTTAAAGATGCCGATGGTAAATCAATGGAGATCCTGCGTCAGAGTATGCCCTATGGTTCGCTGAAGGAGCAGGGATTAATGTTTATCTCTAACTGCCGCACGCCAGAACATTTTGAAAAGATGCTGCATAGCATGATGTTTGGTGATGGCGCAGGCAATCATGATCACTTGATGCATTTTACTAAGGCGATGACAGGTTCATCTTTCTTTGCCCCCGCACTGGATTTTATGCTGCAGTTCGACGAATAAGCTTTCTATAATCAAGCCGAATTAGCATCAATCGAGACGCACTTAAGCTAACGCCTAAGTGCGTTTTTTTATGCTAATGCGCGGGAACCCATTTTTTGATATCGAGCTGCCATTGCAGGGCGGTGAAATCGATAAAGGCGCGCACTAGATTTTGCTGATAACTGCGGGACAAATATACCGCCCACAGGGTTTGGCCTGGTGTCGTAAATTCGGGTAAGACTTCTTTGAGCTGACCACTGGCAAGGTATTGGTTAGCCAAGTCACAGGGTAAACGCACTATGCCATGTCCACGTAGCGCCGCACTGACCAACACTCCCATATCGTTAGCCCTAAGATTCCCTGTAACTTTGACGTGCTCGGCTTGCAGTTCTTTTAGAAAAGGCCAGTTTTGTTGCGCTGAGTGTATGAGGCAGTTGTGGGCCAGTAGATCAATGGGTTCGAGGAGTGGCGTTGCGCTATCAAGATAGCTCGGCGCCGCGCAAAGTACCGCATCTATGGTCATCAAACGCCGAGCTATGAGATTCTCATCGGGTTGCTCGGTATAACGTAGCGCCACGTCGACTCGCTCATCTACCAATTGCGCAAAACTGTCCGACATCACCAGTTGAATGTTGACCTTAGGATGAATTTTAATAAAGCGATCGACGACATCAAACAGACTGTGCTGCCCTAGGCCAATAGGCGTAGCGATACGAATACTGCCTACCAGTTCACTGTTATGGCTGTGGGCACGGCTCTCCATGGCCGCAACTTCACTTAAGATCCGCTGGCAAAATTGTAGCGCTTCCTCACCCTGCAAAGTCAAGCTGGCGCTGCGCGTGGTGCGGTGTAATAAGCGTAAACTCAACCACTGCTCCACTTCTTGAATATGACGGGAAACCTGCAGGCGGCTGAGGTCTAAATGTTCGGCAGCTTTGGTAAAGCTGCCACAGTTTGCGACTTCGACGAAACTGCGTATTGCGGCAATTTTATCCACATTAGTATCCTATATTGAAACAATCATGCTCAATTATTGATGTTTATTAGGTGAAAAACTGCAAGTAAACTGGATCCAATGTAAATCATCTGAGTGAGACAATGAAATGAAAATCGCAATTTTAGGTGCAACGGGTTGGATCGGTGGTGCAATTTTAAAAGAAGCACAGAGTCGTGGACATCAAGTGACAGCGTTAGTGCGTGATCCAAGCAAGTTATCCGTAGCTGATGTGGCAGTACGTGCCGTGGATTTAGAGCAGCCATTGGTCGCCGATACCTTTGCTGGCGTAGATGTCGTGATTGCCGCCGTTGGTGGCCGCGCCCAACAAAATCATGGTCTAGTGGCGAGTACGGTTCAGCGTTTACTGGATGTGCTGCCTAACGCTAACGTGCCACGTTTATTGTGGGTCGGTGGTGCTGGGAGTTTAGAAGTGACGCCGGGTGTGACGCTGGTCTCTAGCCCAGATTTCCCCGCAGCATATAAAGATGAGGCGTTAGCTCAGGGTGAAGCCTTGAAGGTATTCCGTGCGGCGCAAACGGCAATCAATTGGACGTTTGTGAGCCCAGCGGCTGAGATTTATCCCGGTGAGAGTGAAGGCCCGTACCGTCTTGGTGGCGACAGCTTCTTTACCGATGCTAATGGTCAAAGCCGTATCTCTGTAACCGATTACGCAAAAGCCATGTTAGACGAAGCCGAACAGGGCACTCACGCAAATCAGCGCATCAGTGTGGCTTACTGATATCGCTACAGTTGAGTTAGATATGGTGAGTTAGATATTGTGCTGTAATCTGTAACGTAATCGGGACAACGACCAAATAATCAGCGCAAAATTGGACAGAAATGGGTACAGATGAAATAGAACAGGTCAGCTCACTGACCTGTTTTTTTATTCTGCGTAATTGAATAAAGATTTGATGGTTTCTAAGGTATCGGCGATATCTTGGATGCTCGATGGGCAAATAAAGATAGTGTCGTCACCGGCAATCGTACCCAAAATGCCTTCTGGTTTACCGATAGAATCCAACAAGCGGGCAATAAGCTGCGCGGCACCAGGGCTAGTTCGCACGACGATCATAGCTTGGTTGTGATCGACGTCGAGTACCAAATTCTTCAGTGGGCTACCCGCGGTGGGTACGCCTAATTCGGCTGGTAAGCAATACACCATCTCTTGCTTAGCGTTGCGAGTCCGCACTGCGCCGAACTTGCTGAGCATGCGTGACACTTTTGATTGGTTAATATTACCAAAGCCTTCAGCTTGCAAGGCGGTGACGATTTCACTCTGAGAGCCAAAGCGCTCTTCTTTTAAAATCGACTTAAAAATTCTAACAAGGTCATCCTGATTCTTGGTCGTTTGCATAATATTATTATTCGTTATTCAAAAAAACAGGCCCATTTTGAATATTTTTAGAAAAATTGTCAACAAATAACCAGATTGGTTGAATAAAAATTCACTAAGTCCCAGTGGTTAAGCGTTTGTAGGGGGCGTAAAAATCCCAATTTGAGTAATTGTTCTACATTGCTTCTACGTTATTCCGGAATTCTTTTGTCCCACGACTAAGGGATAATTGAAATTGTTGTGACATTCCAGTAATGTGACGCCAACGCAAATTAGATCCATGTCACACATATCCGAGAAATAACGGAGATAACTATGAAAGTTGCTGTACTTGGTGCTGCTGGTGGTATCGGCCAGGCTCTTGCCCTACTGTTAAAAACTCAATTGCCTGCGGGTTCACAATTGTCTCTATATGATATCGCACCGGTAACTCCGGGTGTTGCGGTTGACTTGAGCCACATTCCAACTGCTGTTGAAATCAAAGGTTTTGCTGGTGAAGATCCAACGCCTGCCCTAGTGGGTGCTGACGTTGTTCTAATTTCTGCTGGTGTTGCGCGTAAGCCTGGTATGGATCGTTCCGATCTGTTCAATATCAATGCCGGTATCGTTCGCAACCTGATCGAAAAAGTAGCGGCAACTTGCCCTACCGCTTTGATTGGTATTATCACTAACCCAGTTAACACGACCGTAGCTATCGCTGCCGAAGTGATGAAAAAAGCGGGTGTTTACGATAAAAACCGTCTGTTCGGTATCACGACTCTAGACGTGATTCGCTCTGAAACTTTCATCGCCGAATTAAAAGGCCTGAACGTTGCTGACGTTAAAGTCAATGTGATCGGCGGCCACAGCGGCGTGACCATTCTGCCATTACTGTCTCAAGTTGAAGGCGCGACTTTCACTGACGAAGAAGTGGCAAGTTTGACGACTCGCATCCAAAACGCGGGTACCGAAGTGGTTGAAGCTAAAGCCGGTGGCGGAAGCGCGACTCTGTCTATGGGTCAAGCGGCTTGCCGTTTCGGTCTGTCTCTGGTTCGTGGTCTGCAAGGCGAAGCTAACATCGTTGAATGCGCCTATGTTGACGGCGGCAGCGAGCATGCTGAATTCTTCGCACAACCTGTGTTGTTAGGCAAAAACGGTATTGAAAAAGTACTGCCTTACGGTGAAGTGAGTGCATTCGAAGCTAACGCTCGTGATTCTATGTTAGATACGCTGAAAGGCGATATCAAACTAGGCGTTGATTTCGTTAAATAATCTTTCGGATAATCTTTTTAGATTATGACGAATTAAAAACGGAGCCATTGAGCTCCGTTTTTTTATGCCTGCGTTTTACTCTTTCTAAAGCTCATTCAGCGGCGCTTAGTGGGAATTTGGCAGTTATCATCGCAGCGGGCTTTGCCCGTCAGTAAATAAGAGATGCGATATCTGTGTTTTGCGAATCTGAGATAGCACCAATCGGCGACAGTTTTAATCACGGGCAGGCGTAATAGTTGGATCCAGGCGCGCGTCCCTGTCAGTGCCCACGCTTTACAAGTGACATCTAACCCGAGTAACACTTCGCCCGTTGCGGTTTCGCCATGTAGAATCGTATTGGCGTAGTCTTTATTGATATGGCTGAAGCGCTCACTAAAGTCTGGCGCATTTAAATCCTCAAGCGCAATCAAGTTCTTCGGATCGCGCGCTTTCAGTTGACGCATTTCGGCGCTACATAATGGACAATTCCCATCGTAAAAAATCCGCAGTTCCATCGGTATTACCTCTGATGACTTGATCACAATACTTGAAGTGAGTACTCAAGCTTGGTTTTCTTCTACCCTATACGCAGAAGAAAGGGTTTTAGATCGAAGCGATTGTAGAACGGATCAGCCCCTCATTTGGCTTTTTGTTAGGTTAAATTCAAATGAGTGCAGTAACATCTTGGTTATTCATCAGTTTAACTTGATTGCTGATTTTTAAGTGAACAAGGTAAAGCCTGACAAATAACGACTCAAAAGGATAGGTATGACATCTCCCATCATAATCACAGGCGTAGGTAAACGCATAGGTTACGCCTTAGCCAAACATTTTCTCGCCCAAGGTCAGCGCGTGATTGGTACTTATCGCAGCCATTACGCTAGCATTGATGAGCTTACCACCTTAGGTGCGACCCTGTATCCCTGCGATTTTTATGACGATGCCCAAGTGCGAACCTTAATTGCTGAGTTAGCTAAATTGCCGCAAATTCGCGCCATTATTCACAATGCCTCTGACTGGCTGCCTGATCCTGTGCTTACAAAGAATGAATCTTTAAAGAGTACCACTTTTGCGCCGAGCCAAGTGCTGCAGCGCATGATGCAAGTGCATGTGAGCGTACCCTATCAGTTGAACTTGGCCTTAGAGGCGCAGCTACGTGCGGCTGCTGGCGATGAAATCGGCGGCAGTGATGTGATTCATATTACTGACTATGTGGCAGAGAAGGGCAGTCAGAAGCATATCGCCTATGCCGCCAGTAAAGCCGCGCTGCACAATATGACGCTATCCTTTGCCGCCAAATTTGCGCCCGAGGTCAAAGTGAATTCGATTGCGCCTGCGATGATCCTATTTAATGCGGGTGATGACGCTGCCTATCAGCAAAAAACCTTAGCCAAAGCGCTGTTGCCGAAAGAGGCGGGGAATGAGGAAATTATCGACTTAGTGGAATATCTGCTGAATAGCCGCTACGTCAGTGGTCGCTGCCATAATGTCGATGGTGGCCGGCATTTGAAATAAAGACGAATATAGAACGGCCTGCGGCCTCTAGAGCGCCATTGCATGGCTCTAGAATCTAGATTCAAGAAGAAGTCGTTATGGAGCGACGCTCTGCTTTTTCTAGCAGCGAAGCGCCCTAGCTTCTAGATCCTTCTTTTTCAAAACGTCAGTACCCGACTTGGGGTGATGATAAATGGCAAAGGCACATCCCAATGCTCGCAGGGTAAACTCACAACTTGCTGACAGTCGTGGGCGTAACCCATAGGCAAAGGTTTACCTTTAAGCTGCCAGTTTGCCAGCGTCCTATCGTAATAGCCTCCGCCCATGCCCATACGATTTCCCATTAAATCAAAAGCCACTAATGGTGTGATAACAACATCTAACTCTGTCACTGGGATAATGGCGCGCACATCTAATTTAGGTTCTAAGATGCCGAATTGATTGGGTTGCATAGGGGTATCTGCGGTGTAATGCAGGAATAATAATTGTCCGGCATTGAAGGGATGTAACCTAGGCAGATAGGTGTTTATGCCCATTTGCCATAGCACAGCGATCAGCGGTGGCGTGGCGAGTTCGCCATCATGGGTGAGATATAACGCCACATGTTGCGCTTTGTTGGCCTGCAATGCATCGAGCATTCGCTGGCAGGCGTTTAAACTTGCTTGGGTTTGTTCTATTTCGGAGAGAGATTTACGGGCGGTGCGAATGGTTTTGCGTAACTGATTGCGGCTTTCTTTTGTATGGAGTGCGATATTTGCCGCATAGCTTGCGACATCTACGGCATCAGCGACTTCTACGGCAAGGTGCGCCGTGTCGCTTTGGGTATTCAAATGAGAAAGTTTGGAAGATGTAGACATAGAATTAAGATGCTCCCCAGAATGCCGCTACCGATGTAGCCCTTGAACCGTAGGTTCAAGGCGGGTAAATGATTACCTCCTAAGGCTTCTCGGTACAAGCCGAGCATGCACAATGTCAGTAAAGCATTCACCCTGAGATAAAAATTATCGGCACAGGGACATTACCAGTTGGCATGCATCCCAGGGAGCAAAACGGTATTGAATCGCTAAAGCATTGGTTTATTTAAATAAGCCAGTTTAGCCATTCACTGTGCGTCAGTTGGTTTAACTCAATTGGTGTTAAATCACTAAGGTGCACAGTTTAAATCTATTTAGTTGAACGCTCAACTAAGGCACTTTCGAGGGTCGACTGCAGCAAGCTGATCCTGTCGTCCATCTGTTGCATGTAGTGCTTATTTTTTTGCTTTTCTTGGAACAACTCGTGTCCAATATTCAGCGCCGCCATGATCGCAATTTCTTCACGGCTTAGGCTATTGGTTCGGTTTTTTAACGCACTGAGTTGTTGTTCAACTCCTAACGCTACCGTACGTAAGGCATCCTCTTGACCTTTCGGGCAAGCGATAGAGTAGGTGCGCCCAAGTAGGGTAATTTCAACAGCACTGTTACTCATGTCGCGGGTGATCCTTTCGTTAGCCTCTTAGGGCGGACTATATAGGGCTGATCTTAAAAGTGCAAGGTAAGCTGCAAATGGATTGGTCTTTGACGGTTTTGTTTGCTGTTTGTGTGAGCAGTTGGATAGTTTTTTATCAGGGCGTGGCCGATTTTGCCATTATTGGGATTCAGTATTGGTTCAAGTCTTTATCTCTGCTAGCATTGCTGCTGGAAAAATCTTATTGGGATCTGATATGGCAACCCCTCCTTCGTTACGTATCGACAGCTTAAAACTCGCCTTAGATGCGGCTGAAATCGGCCAGCATCCGGTAGAAGTTCACGGTGCTTTAGTCGGTTTAATCTGCGGTGGTGTAGAGCAAACTGGCGACACTTGGATCAAGCCTTTATTCGACCTGATGAACGATGGTCAACCTTTGCCAGCGCAGTTGCACCAATTAGTGTGTGATTTGTTTAACGATTCAGTGACGCGTTTAGTGGATTTTGAATTTGGTTTCATGCCGCTGTTGCCTGAAGAAGAAGAGCCGCTCAGCCAACGTGTTGAAGCCTTGTCCCTGTGGACCCAGAGTTTTTTGACTGGCATGGCGATTATTCAGCCGAAACTGAATCAAGCCTCGGCAGAGGTACGTGAAGTGATCAAAGACTTGGCGGAAATTGCCCAAGTGGAATTTGATGTTGCCGACGATGAGGAATCCGAAGCCGCTTACACTGAATTACTCGAGTTTGTACGTATTGCAGCCATCATGTGTTACTCGGAATTTGGTCCTGAGCTTCCCCATGGTGAGGCTGACGATACTGCGGTGGTGCATTAATTTACCGCAGTTTTTTAATGTTCAATAAGTTAACACAGTAGTGGTTTCATTAGATGTCAAAGGTGGGCAAACCTGCCTTTGAGTCCACAGCACTGGTGTTTTTGAGTGCATAGCATTGATGTTTACATCTTTTATGTTTACATGCCTTAGTGTTATGCCAAAGCTTGAATGAGATCCCCATGACGGCCACAAATCACATGGATACTTCAGTTCAACACGTCGACATCGCGATTGTAGGCGGTGCCATGGCGGGGGCGACCCTAGCGTTAGCTCTCGCGCGTCTTTCTTTATCCGCAGCTCGGCCACTTTCTATCGCCTTAATCGAAGCGCACCTTCCCGATAAGCAACACCCAGGGTTCGATGCCCGCTCTATTGCTATCGCCCATGGTTCGATTTTCGAATTATCCCGTTTAGGTTTATGGCAAAAGCTCGCCCATTTGGGCACTGCGATTGAAAATATCCATGTGTCGGATCGCGGCCACTTTGGCATGACAGAACTCAATGCGGCGCAGTTTCATTTAGATGCCCTAGGCCAAGTGGTTGAGCTTGAACGAGTTGGCCAAGTGCTGTTTAACGAGTTGAATAAGAGTAATGTCAAACTCTATTGCCCCGCCAAGCTTGCCCAAGTAGAACCCGCCGTTGAAGGTCACACCTTAGTGCTCGATACGGGCGAGCGAATTAAAGCCAAACTTGTGGTTGCCGCTGATGGTTTGCAATCCAAAGTGCGCAGCAGTTTTAATTTGCCTGTGACCCAAGTGGCCTTTGAGCAAACGGCCATTATTGCCAATATTCAAACCGCCGATTTGCCAACCAATAGGCCTCACAAACATTGGGCCTATGAGCGCTTTACCCAAACGGGTCCCTTAGCGTTATTGCCTATGGCTGATAGCCAAGGTCAACCTCGCTTTTCTCTCGTGTGGGCGCTCAATGATGCGCGGGCTAAACAGATGCAAGACGCGCCTAAGGCTGAGTTTTTAGCGGCGCTGCAACAGGCCTTTGGTTATCGTGCGGGCACGTTTATCGATGTCAGCGCGCGCCATGCGTATCCGCTTAATTTGTCTTATATGCCAAGGCCAATTCATCACAGATGTGTGTTTATCGGCAATGCGGCGCAGACACTGCATCCGATTGCGGGGCAAGGATTTAACCTAGGGCTGCGGGATGTGGTGAGCTTGCTCGAGGTGATCCAAACGGCGCTCGCGCAGGGCGAAGATATCGGCTCCGCCGCTGTGACCCATGCGTACCTTAATGCCCGCGAGCACGACAGAAACAGCACTATCCTAAATATCGAATTTTTAGTCCGTGGCTTTTCAAACCAATATTGGCCCATGGCGCTGGGGCGTAACTTAGGATTACGGCTCTTGTCTTGGTTTCCGCCACTGAAAACCCCCGTCGCTCAAAAGGCAATGGGCTGGAAATAACTCAGTAATTTACTTGTATCGCAACGCGAAAAGGATGTACCCATGTTAAGTTCACAAGCCTATGACATCGCCATTGTGGGTGGCGGCATGGTGGGACTCGCCACCGCGATTGGATTGGCGCAGGCCGATCTGAATGTCGTCGTTATCGATGCGGGCCACACTGAGGCCGTGAGCGGCGAGCCGCGTTTACGGGTGAGCGCCATCAATAAGGCGAGCCAACGCTTGTTAGAAAACTTAGGGGCATGGAGTTATTTAGACACTTCCCGCGCCACGCCTTATCAAAAAATGGCGGTGTGGGATAAAGACGGTTTCGGTAAAATTGCCTTTGATGCCAACAGCATCAGCGAAACCAGTCTCGGCGCGATTATCGAAAACGATGCCATTAGCTTTGCCCTCGCCAAACGCGCCAGTGAGTTTGACAATATCACCCATATTCAAAACCAACGCTTAGAGCGCATTGCTTTTGGTGAGCGCGAAGCTTGGTTGACCCTTGCCAATGGCGCCGATTCTGAAATAGAAAGTGTCAGTGCTGCACTTGTGATAGCCGCTGATGGCGCCAACTCTTGGGTGCGCGAGCAGTGCAAGATCCCGCTGACCTTTTGGGATTACGGCCACCACGCAATCGTCGCAACTATTCGCACCGAAATGCCACACCTTGCCACCGCCCGCCAAGTGTTTTTGCAGGACGGCCCGCTAGCATTTTTACCTCTGTATGAAGACAATCTCTGCTCTATCGTCTGGTCGGTGCCGCCTGAGCGCGCCACTGAATTACTGGCGATGGACAAAGTGCAATTCGAGCGCAACTTAACCGCGGCTTTCGACGGTCGTTTAGGGATTTGCAAGCTGGAAAGCGAGCGCCAAGCCTTTCCATTACGGATGCGCTACGCCCGTCATTTTGCCCGCCACCGTTTAGTGTTAGCAGGTGATGCAGCCCATACTATTCATCCGCTGGCTGGCCAAGGGGTGAATCTCGGCTTTTTAGATGCGGCCAGCATTATCGAAGTGATCAGCGAATTACAGCAAGCGGGTAAAGATATCGGCGATTATGCGCAGCTGCGTGCACTTGAACGTTGGCGCAAAGCCGATGCAATGGAGATGATCGCGGCGATGGAGGGCTTTAAACGCCTATTCGAAGGTTCAAACCCAGTCAAAAAGGCGATTCGCGATCTGGGATTAAATCTGGTTGATAATGTCGCTGGGCTGAAAACAGTGTTCATACAACAGGCCATGGGCAATAAGTCGGCACTGCCTAAGTTGTGCCGTTAGCCTAGGTTGCGCTAATGTGATCAGAATTGCTGACAATATCAGCAGTTTGGCTGCAAGCTGCGCAAATCTGGCCTTCGCATGTAAAAAAATTACATGTTGAAGATGAGAAAATCTAATGACAATGGCTTCGGATTAGAAAAATCTCCTGTATACAAATTTGTGACGCAAGGTATAATTTCGCCGCATTTTAGACCCTAGTATCTACACCCTACACTAGGCAGAGACCTGAAAAAGGCCGCAAAAAGGGATAACAATGGCTAACAAAACTATTCTGTTTAACAAGCACTTAGAATCAAACGCTAAGATGGTCGACTTCCACGGTTGGGATATGCCCCTCAACTATGGTTCACAAATCGAAGAACACAACGCTGTGCGTCAAGACGCGGGTATGTTCGACGTATCCCACATGACTGTGGTTGATGTGATAGGTAGCGACGCTGGTGCATTTCTACGTAAGTTGCTGGCGAACGATGTGGCTAGACTTAAAGTGCCAGGTAAAGCCTTATACAGCGGTATGTTAGATGACAATGCCGGTATCATCGACGACCTTATCACTTATTACCTCACTGACACTAACTACCGCGTGGTAGTGAACTCAGCGACCCGCGAAAAAGATCTCGCTTGGATCGCCAAGCAATCCCAAGGTTTTGATGTCACTGTGACTGAGCGTCCTGAGCTGGCGATGATTGCCGTTCAAGGTCCTAACGCAAAAGCGAAAGCCGCTGCTGTGTTCAGTGCCGAGCAAAACACCGCCATCGAAGGCATGAAACCTTTCTTCGGTAAGCAAGCAGGCTCACTGTTTATTGCGACTACGGGTTACACAGGCGAAGCGGGCTACGAAATTATCGTCCCAGAAGATGAAGCCCAAGCCTTGTGGCAAGCATTGTTAGATCAAGGGGTTAAACCTTGTGGTCTCGGTGCCCGTGACACGCTGCGTCTCGAAGCTGGTATGAACCTTTACGGCTTAGACATGGACGAAACCATCAACCCATTGGCCGCCAACATGGGCTGGACTATTGCATGGGAACCAAGCGACCGTGACTTCATCGGCCGTAAAGCCCTCGAAACACTTCGCGATGCCGGAACCAGCAAACTTGTTGGTCTAGTGATGGAAGAAAAGGGCGTGTTACGCCATGATATGCCAGTATTTTTCACTGACGCAGCCGGTGTAGAGCAACAAGGCGTGATCACCAGCGGGACTTTCTCGCCAACATTGGGCTATTCTATTGCGATGGCACGTGTTCCTAGCTCGATTGGGGATACTGCGGAAGTCGAAATGCGTAAAAAACGTGTGGCTGTTAGAGTAGTGGCGCCAAACTTTGTGCGCAACGGTAAACAAGCATTTTAAAAAAACGGAACAAGGAACAAGAACAATGAGCAATATTCCGACAGAACTGAAATACGCCTCTTCACACGAATGGATCCGCAAGGAAGAAGACGGTAGCTACACAGTAGGTATCACTGAGCACGCCCAAGAGCTGTTAGGTGACATGGTTTTCGTTGAACTCCCAGAAGTTGGCGACACTGTGACTGCGGGTGAAGACTGTGCTGTAGCTGAATCAGTAAAAGCGGCGTCTGACATTTATGCCCCTATTTCTGGCGAAGTGATTGCCGTGAACGAAGCGCTGGAAGATTCGCCAGAACTCGTTAACAGCAGTGCTTACGGCGAAGGCTGGTTCTTCCGCGTAATGCCTTCTGACGAATCAGAAGTCGACGCTCTGCTGGATGCTGAAGGCTACCAAGCTGTCATCGACGAAGAATAATCGTCGACGCTAACGAAGCCCTAAGGGGCTTCGTTTGTTTTAGCGCAAGATTGACATAACAACAGTCCGTTAATCAGTACCCTACAGTTCTGAATTTCGGCAAATCTGGAACAAGGTTTATCATGACCAAGCAAACCCTCACTCAGTTAGAACAGCACGATTTATTCCTACGTCGTCATATCGGCCCAGATAGCAGCCAACAGCAAGCCATGCTGAACTATGTTGGTGCTGAGTCTCTGGACGATCTGACCGCGCAAATTGTGCCTGAGTCGATCCGTTTAAGCCAAGATCTGAGCATTGGTGATTCCTGCGGCGAAGCCGAAGGCATTGCTTACATTCGTGGTTTAGCGAAACAAAACCAAGTATTTAAGAGCTATATCGGCATGGGTTACTACGGCACTCAAGTGCCAAACGTGATCCTGCGTAACGTATTTGAAAACCCAGGTTGGTACACGGCTTATACGCCATATCAGCCAGAAATCGCCCAAGGCCGTTTAGAAGCCATTCTAAACTTCCAACAAGTGTCGATGGACTTAACGGGTTTAGATTTGGCTTCTGCTTCTTTGTTAGATGAAGCAACTGCTGCTGCCGAAGCGATGGCGCTGGCAAAGCGCGTTTCTAAAGCGAAAAAAGCCAATATCTTCTTCGTTGCCGATGATGTGTTCCCGCAAACCTTAGACGTAGTGAAAACCCGCGCTGAGTGTTTTGGTTTTGAAGTGGTGGTTGGCCCAGCATCTGAGGCCGTTAACCATGAGCTGTTTGGTGCTTTGTTCCAATATACTAACCGTTTCGGTCAAATCACTGACTTCAGCGAATTATTCGCAACTCTGCGTGCGAAGAATGTGGTTGTGACTGTCGCCGCCGACATTATGTCCTTGGTATTACTGAAATCACCGGGCGCTATGGGTGCCGATGTGGTATTCGGTAGTGCGCAGCGTTTTGGCGTGCCAATGGGCTTTGGTGGCCCACACGCGGCCTTCTTCGTTGCCCGTGACGAGCACAAACGTTCTATGCCTGGCCGTATCATTGGTGTGTCAAAAGACGCCCGTGGTAACCGCGCACTGCGTATGGCAATGCAAACTCGTGAGCAACATATCCGTCGCGAAAAAGCCAACTCAAACATTTGTACTGCACAAATTCTGCTAGCGAATATGGCGTCTTTCTACGCCGTATTCCACGGCCCAGATGGCCTGAAAACTATCGCGTCACGCATTCACCGTTTCGCCGACATTTTAGCGGCAGGCTTAAAAGCGAAGGGCGTGAACTTAGTCAACAGCACTTGGTTTGATACAGTTAGCATCAAAGGCTTAGATGTTGCTGCCGTCAATGCACGCGCACTGGCTGCTGAAATGAATCTACGTTTCGATGCCGATGGTATTGTGGGCGTGAGCTTAGACGAAACTACGTTGCGCACAGATATCGACGCCTTGTTCGATGTGATCTTAGGTGCTGGCCATGGTTTAGATGTTGCCGCGTTAGACGCGCAAATAGTTAGCCAAGGTAGCCAATCGATTCCGGCGGCACTCGTGCGCCAAGATGCGATTTTAAGCCACCCAACCTTCAATCGCTATCAAAGCGAAACCGAGATGATGCGTTATATCAAACGTCTCGAAAGCAAAGATTTAGCTCTTAACTACTCGATGATTTCACTGGGCTCATGCACCATGAAGTTAAACGCAGCGGTTGAAATGCTCCCTGTGAGCTGGCCTGAATTTGCCAACATGCACCCATTCAGCCCACTGGATCAAGCCAAAGGCTTTACTCAGTTGATTGAAGAGTTGTCGACCTGGTTAGTGAACATCACAGGCTACGACGCTGTGTGCATCCAACCTAACTCTGGCGCTCAAGGTGAATACGCTGGCTTGTTAGCCATCAAGAAATACCATGAGTCACGCGGCGATGCGCACAGAAACATCTGTTTGATCCCGCAATCTGCCCACGGTACTAACCCAGCATCGGCACAATTAGCTGGTATGCAAGTGGTGGTGACGGCGTGTGATAAGCAAGGTAACGTCGATTTAGAAGATCTGAAGACTAAAGCTGCCGAAGTGGCTGAAAACCTGTCTTGCATCATGATCACTTACCCATCGACCCACGGTGTGTATGAAGAATCTATCCGCGAAATCTGCAACATAGTGCATCAGCACGGCGGTCAAGTGTACTTAGATGGCGCCAACATGAACGCTCAGGTCGGCTTAACGTCTCCTGGCTTTATCGGTGCCGACGTATCACACCTTAACCTGCACAAAACCTTCGCGATTCCACACGGCGGTGGTGGTCCAGGTATGGGCCCAATCGGCGTGAAATCACACTTAGCCCCATTTGTTGCGGGTCACGTTGTGGTTAAACCGGGCCGCGTGAGCGACAACAATGGCGCCGTATCAGCCGCACCTTACGGTAGCGCAGGCATTCTGCCGATCAGCTGGATGTACATTAAGCTGCTTGGTTCAAAAGGCCTGAAAAAGTCTACCCAAACTGCGCTGTTAAACGCTAACTACGTGATGAAGAAGCTGTCTGAACACTACCCAGTATTGTTCCGTGGCCGTAACGATCGCGTCGCGCACGAATGTATTATCGACCTACGCCCACTGAAAGAAGCCTCAGGCGTGACCGAAATGGATATCGCTAAGCGTTTGAATGACTACGGTTTCCACGCGCCAACCATGAGCTTCCCTGTTGCGGGAACTCTGATGATTGAGCCTACGGAATCTGAGTCTAAGGTGGAACTCGATCGTTTCATCGACGCTATGGTGTCAATCCGCGCTGAAATCGCCAAAGTGGAATCGGGTGAATGGCCAGCGGACAACAACCCGCTGCACAACGCACCGCACACTATGGCCGATATCATGGACCCAGAGTTCGATACGCGTCCATACAGCCGCGAAGTGGCCGTGTTCCCAAGTGCAGCAGTACGCACTAACAAGTTCTGGCCAACCGTGAATCGTATCGATGATGTTTACGGCGACCGGAACCTAATGTGTTCGTGTGCACCATTATCAGACTACGAGTAATAATTGCTGCTTAGGCTAGCTACTGCGGCGCTGAATCTCAGCTTTCGTGCTCATTGACAGGAGTCAACTCCGCGCGAAAGCTTTCAATCCGCCTTGCATTAGCTTCGCCAGCAACGCAATTATGGTGTAGTTGGCTTCAGCGAATTTGAAGCAGGAAAAAGCGACCGAAAGGTCGCTTTTTTATTGCCTGCCGCAGGATTCTGCATGCTCTTGACGCTCTTGTATGAGCTACACCTGTGACACGCCGCCTAAGATTTAAATATTAGCGTCCTTGTAGGCTCCCATGTGTTAGAAGGTCACTGGTGCAACGGTTTAGTACAGAGTTATGCTTGTTCTGACATTCCCCAAATACGAGACGCTGGCTGATAAAACAGAGGTGTTACAAGCTTGCCAATAAGCTATTAACAAGCTCGAAACCATACACCTCCATTGAGGTATAGTTATTATACTCAGAGACAGGGATTCGTTTAATTTCTTCCTCTCCCTTATATAGTCCTCCTGCGTAATTAAAGATCCTTAACTCGTCTTTATCTTCGGTCAGGTCTGCATGTCCAATTATCTCCCAAGAACCATTTTTTACATTTTGATTTCCAGTAAATATAACTTTCATCTCTTTCCCCATATCCATGATAGGAAGAGGGCGAAGTACGTCATCACTTTTAAAAACTTTATTATCCTGTATAAATAGGACGCAGAAACCTATTACTTGCTTAAACTTCCCTTTCGGAGCAAAAACAATTTGGCAGATGACAAATTTACCCTCTGTAGGAATAATAAAAATATCACCTTCTTGATATCTCATTTTCAAAATCTTTTACCTCTTAGAATAGAAAGAGCATCACCCAGTATCTTATCACCCCAATCACAACTTTCTACTTTAGAAGGGTTAAATTGTGCCACCATCTTAAATGGTTGTTCGCTTTTTTATATCTGTGATTAATGGTTTGAATTTTATTTCTGCTGAGTTCAGTGGTGCGAAATAGCTTTATCATGGCTTTTGGCAAAGGCATTTCCCAATTGCCTGCCGCAGGCTTTCGCACTGTTACACCAGTGACTCGCCGTAGATACATCCTTGTAGGCTCTACTAAAACATCCATGTTTTAGAAGGTCACTGGTGCAACAATGCCAGTTCTGGTGTAACCATTGAGTGAAGAGTTATGCCTGTCGTGACATTTGTTTCCAACCCCGAGGTGACCATATATACCTTAGCATGTTGTTAACATTTGCTAACTTTTGATAGGTTAAACAGTATTATCACGATATGGGAGGTCATCCATTAGAGCTTGCCCAGGTGTTGCAAGCCAATGCCAAAGCTGTTCCTGTGTTATTACTCCTATTGCTAAACGAAGTAATGCCTCTCCAAGATCATGGCTTTCGACAACGCTTAATCGCCCGCAGTTTGTTATGACAGGAGCAACGCTCGGATCAACTCCTGGATGGCATAAGGTGCAGCAGAATGCATCTCCATGCCCATGAATTTCTGAAGCTGCAAGAACTTCGGTAGCACCATTATAATCAACAAGTTTATCTCCTTTTTTAGATTTTAATTCTAAAACTAATTTTGGAGAGTTTTTTATTTTTAACAAATAATCAGGTGCACCTGTTTTTTGTTTATCATCAATTTTTTCGAATAATATACCTAAAGCTTTTAAAAGGTTTTCTAATGAAACTTCAAAATTATCACCTAGAGAAGAATAGTAACTTTCAAATAGTAAGCCTAAACCACACTGTTTAGCCTTATTTATATGGCGAGTTGCAGCGTCTTTTCTTTGTAATGTTTTCCATTGTCTGCATGCATCCCTTAGCCAGTTTGCTTTCTGGTGAGGAGAAGGTTTAATTTTGTTGAAAACAGATAATCTAATTGCGTCTAATTCTGAGCTTCCTAAACATAATATTTCAGAGGAAGTTATGTTTAACTCTTTAAACTTTAATATTTCATTTCTATTGATTTTAAAATTTTGAGTGCTTTTTACTTTAGATATTGCAGTCATCCAGAGAACATCATCGGGAAGTCCCTCGTTTAGTCTGTAACTTAAACGTCTAATTGTCCTTGGTAACTTCCTAAGCTTTTTCAATAAATCATCATTATTTTGTAAAAAAGAAGGCCTACTAGAAATCGGAACTCTTGTATCAACAGCAGACATTATAATTGTAGATAGTCCTTGCATGACCCATATAAGATTTCTAAACATTTCACTTAGCATTCCAGCTGTTAGATTAGGTAAATATTGCTCTAGTGCTCTAATTTCAAACCCTGAAATCCAATCTAATGAAATTTTAGCTCCATTTATTGCTGGAATATTTGCTTGCCATACTGGCTCATATAGATTTGGGGCATGGTTAGATGGATCGAATAAATACGTTCCCAATGGGTATGGTAGAAATCTAGTAGGCTGTTTACCATCTTGGGCTGTAAACTCTTGACTTGAAAAACATGCTGAGAAAATAAGGAAAGCCAAAGTTTTTTCATCTCTATTATTCAGGCAGTCAATAAAAACATCAATCTTTTTTGTACAATATTCTAATAAGTTAATACCAGTATTAGGTTGAAGGCCACTAAACGCTGTCGCTTTACCTATTTCTGTTGTTATTAATAAACCTGAACCAGTTTTTATAAGCATTCCTTTTGTAGCTAGTTGATCTACAGCTGTTTGGATACAAGATGGCCAATTTTTAAAATTATTTAAATTATTATCAGCTTCCCTTAAGCCGCTTAAAGTGCCACAAATTAAATCTGAAATTGTTGCTACAGAATTGCATAAGCCAGATGCAATTAGTTGAAGTGAAAGTTGCTCGAAACCAGAGGGATAAACTCTACTTTGCAGTGCTGGTAGTGTCGATAAATTCAAGTAATGTCCAGCCAACATTTTGTCAATTGGAGTAATAGCCGTAAAAATTACCCTACCTACTTCATGTTCAAAACCCATTCGGCCAACGCGGCCTGACATGTTATGGAATTCCGCAGCATCAATTGGAATATGCTGTCTTTTATCACCATCCCAGCGTTTCCAAGAAGAGAATACTGCAGCACCGAGTGGAAAGTTAACACCTGCACCAAGTGTAGATGTAGCAAAGACGACATCTAATTTATTTTCTATTAGTTGAGTCTCTATAATATTTCGCTCTTCATCTGTCAAATCAGCACTATGTGAACCTATTCTATGTTCAATTATTCCTGATAGAAACTGATTTGCACTTGTCTCAGGTAACTCCTCAAAAGCCAGGGAAAGCTGTGGACTTGAAGGTGATATATATTTTTCAACAAATAGTTTTGCTAAATCATATGTATCTTGCTTTTTCATACAAAAAACAATAATTGGTGTAGGAGGGGATTCATGTTTTAGTAAATGTGAAACGATTGAAAGTGCATTTGATTCAGTATTTGGTGGTAAAGGCCTGTTTTCCACAATCTCATCAGGTAATGCTGTGCTGCATGAAGCAATAGAGTTTTGCCCCCAACATTCGTAGTTAAGGTGTTTTTCTCGTATAACCTGTTTAACTAATTTAATCCCAAGCCAATTAGCTAGCATTTCAGCGTCACTACTTTGGAGTACCGCAGAAAGTCCAACAAATTGACGCCAGCCTGCAGTTTTTAATAACGTTAGGAGAACCTCAACACTTTGACCTCGATACTTGTCTCCAATTAATTGTATTTCATCACAGACTATAACTGTGTTGCTCATATCTTTAGGAATGCCTGATGCAGATAACATAGCTAGGTACTTTTCGTAAGTAGCAACTAGGAGCCTCGAGTTTAGAGGATCACTTGGTAATTCATTATTTGCATCTTCAATGAGATCCCCAGTCGCAATAACGAGTGAGCTTTGATCATTCTCTAAGAGGGTTGGAAGTAATTGAACTTTGAAATCTGCAAATTTTTGCTTAGCTAACGCTCTATGAGTGACAAGATATACAGTTGTGCAGCCAGCTTGAATGCCATTTGCTAGTCCCCATGTTGCGATTTGGGTTTTACCTGTTGATGTTGGTGAAACAACTAAAATGCTTTCTCCACCACCCACACCAGCTTCAAGTGCTGCAAACTGTACATCGCTAATTGAATAGTTATCGCCCTCTTTATGTACTAAGTTATTTAAGACTACTTCTGTGAGTGAGTGATTTATAGGTAGGTAATTTTTCATAACAGAATCCTTATTTCTTTTATTCAATTTCCTCGATGTAGTTCATGTAATTCAGTTAGCTAAATAACTTTAATTTCCCATCATTTCCCAACCTCGCTTTTACTTAGGCACCTTTGGGCGACTTGGTAGATGATGGTGTCGACCTTTTGCTGGGTAAGGGCTTGGGTTTTAAGTGTTGGGATAGTGCCGACTAATTGTTTGTGGTTCAGCTCTTTATAACAAAGATGTGGGAACGGTGGTTTTGATTGACTTGTGACATACCAGCCGGGGAATACTAGGGCTGGGGTGGCGGCGACGGGGGAGCCTGTGGCCTTGGTTAACCATTGGCTGACCCGTTCTCTTAACAAGAGTGCTTGGCGCTGCGCTTGTTCTATGGGTTTGGTTTCTGTCCACGAGGGGAAGTTTAATCGCCCGTGTTTGTTCTGCGCGCACATCACTCCAATAGTGACAAACATGCTGGAGAGGATGATCACTACCGATAAAAAATTGTTAGTAAAATCTGCCATTTACATCCTTGAAATCAAAAGGTTTAGCATTAATTCCATTACTTACACAGGCTTCCCCTGTGCTGATTTAGCTGGGTGACAGAGGTGGCTGTTAAGAGGGGTGAGGCAGATAACTGATTTGCTTCTTCTTCCCTAAATGGCGTGCTCGATGATTGAGTTCGAGTTTGCCCTGCATTTTCCTGAGTGGTCACACTTTTTACTTTGTGGTCACACTTTAACCCGCTCAATACGGTTTAATCAATGCGCTTTATCACAAAAATGTATTTTAAATAACAACTTGTATACAAGTTACTCTGGGGAAAAGATCTGATAGGTATCATTTGTCGCGTCGCGTTTTTAGATTCTGATATTTTTCCTTACTAAACTTGCCGATCTACACAAGTGTTAAACAAGATTAAGCACTTCATGTAAATAACTACCCGTAGTAAGGATATTTTATATTGCCTCATCGGACCAGTTTTAAGCGTCAACATACTAATTATAATATTTTTTTGAGTTTTTTATCATTATTCTCCCATACTTAATATTTATTCTGATATTGGCTGTGAAAAAACTTATTAGTCTATTGAATTACTAGGTTTCTCAATTTTAATTTTATGGCCAATTTATATGTGTTGATTTTATTTTTGTTAAGGAAATGTATGAATAAGGCTTTATTATTTTTTTCATTAACCCTACCTTTTTCAGCTGCTTGGGCTGCTAATGAAACGTTTAGGGATGATATGGAGAGCCAAACTAGCATATTGGAAACGCTTAGAACTGCGGATATCGATGAGATAGATGATATAGATGAGACAGATGGTCCAGATAACCATTTGGAAGCTGGTCACAGTCATACTTATATTCGTTGTTGGTATAGATTAGATCAAACGCATAATAATCCTGCAACTGAACATAGATGGGCAAAGCAAAAGGACAGTGATGAATATTATTCTATTCAAGGCGCTTGGAGACATAAGCTTTCGGGTAAAAATATGTTTTATACAGAGACGTCACAAGATGAAATCATGCAACGGTGTGTCGATACATTAGGGGTTTCAAGCAACGAAGTCGCAGACATTACCTTCTTTGCTGCTAATGAAAAATTGTCATTTAATCAGACTGTCTGGACGCAAGATAAGGCGGAACAAGGGAATAAAATTAACAAAATTATCGCATTTGGTGATAGTTTGTCTGATACGGGAAATCTATTTAATGGTTCTGAGTGGCGATTTCCAAATCCTAACTCTTGGTTTTTAGGGCATTTTTCTAATGGATTTGTATGGCCGGAATATTTAGCTAAATCGCAGAATATTCCTCTGTATAATTGGTCTGTTGGCGGGGCCGCAGGTATTGATGAATATAAGATTATTCCCGGTTTAGGTCATCAAATACAATCCTATTTTCATTATTTAAAAAAGGCTGAAAATTACCAGCCTGCAAATACGTTATTTACACTTGAAATTGGCCTTAATGATTTCATGAATTATGATCGTGAGGTTAAAGATGTGAGTCAGAACTTAAGTGATGGGTTAAAGCGTTTAGTTGATGAAGGCGGGGCTCAGCATATTATTTTATTCACATTGCCCGATGCTACGCGCGCACCACAGTTCAAGTATTCTACTCAAGAAAACATTGTAAAAATAAAATCAAAAATTGAAGAGTTCAATGGTTTTATTAAACAGCAGGCTCTGTTGTATCAAGCAAAAGGTATAGATCTAGTGTTGTTTGATGCTCATTCTATCTTCGATGAAATTATTCAAAACCCTAAAGAGTATGGTTTTGTTAATGTCACAGATGCTTGCTTAGATATCAATAGAGATAGTAGTAAGGATTATTTGTTGTCACACAGCTTAACAAAAGATTGCGCCTACTATGGCTCTGATAAGTATCTGTTTTGGGGGATCACTCATCCAACGACTGCCGTGCATAAAGTTTTTGCGGATAAGATTATTGAAACAGGTTTTTTTAATCGTCATTAACAGAAGAATAGTCGGTGAGTAAGATATTTTGGTTAAATATATCTCTAAATAATCAATAATATGGAGGTAAGCCAGTCAAAGCTGCTTTACCTCCATGAGTCAATTGAGTCAGTTATAATTTAAGCCAGTAAAGCCACATCTTTTTGTATTTTTTAGCACCGCTGTTAAATTGCCCGAATAATGCTGATACTTTGAACAGTGGTGAAATCATGTTACTTGACGTGTTGCTCGCCGAGTAGAATGAGCTGCTAAGTAGTATTAGCTAGCTTATGCTTTGTTTTATTGAAGAAATTGCTCGCACGGCCAATCGTGAAGACAAGTATTAAAGGTGCGTTTGGGGAAGGCCGCTTTAAATCTCAAGCGCTGTTAGACGAGTAAGCGCTGCTCGCTTACATGATGTACATGAATTCAAAAAGCAGCATAAGGGTAAAAAATCGACTCAAGCTTAACATCCTTAAACTCAGGATGTGTAGTGTTCATGGATTTAGTTTATGTTTAGTCCGCGGTCAGTATGATTGGCGACTCTTCAGCAGCGTGAGTTTTTGCAGGTAAGGCTGCATGTATAGTGCTGCGAATAAGCTCTAGCTGATAGCTGCGTTTGGCATCGAAGCGGATTAATGGCAGTTTGGCGTTTTCGCAGGCTTGCTCGATGAGGAGGTCGCGTTGCTGAGTACGTGTTTGCTTATGGCTTTTATCGTCGAGTTCGATGGCGGCGATAACTTCAAGTGTATTTTTGTCGCAGAGTAAGTAATCGAAGTGCTTGGCTGAAATTCTATTAAAGGCAATTTGCCAGTGTTTGCGGTTCATGCCTTTTTCTGGGGTGATAACGTCGGCGATACGCACTTTGCCCAGAACTCGGTATTGTTCGCCTACAGCTTGATCTAATATCCCGAGAAAGGAGCGTTCAGCACTGGAAAATAGGGCATCTTGTTTACGGTAGCGATAGTTATTATCTGAAGATGGGATAAGCAGATTAGTGAAAATGCGTAAGAGTAGCGGCACGAAAATGATAATCGCCAAACCCAGCCCGATAAGTATTAATTGATTCGAATTCATCATTACATCCTTGTTTAGTATTGTCATTGTAACTTGCTAAGTACATATCCGTTAGTTACTAGTATTTTTATGCCAAAAATAATGAGTCTTTGAGTGTAGTGATTACATCTTGTTAGCCACTACATCAACAGTCGTACCGATATTATCAGTACGCATACGTCTTAACGATAAAACGCTTCAACTGTGCCTTTTACTGCGAGTAAAAGAGGTTGGCCGCGACGGTCTAAGATTCATTATTGATGGCCATTTATTTTAATGTTTTATGCACTTTAGTTTTCGATTTTTTGAGTTATGCTAAATGCAACATATAAATTTGCGGGTATCTCTATGTATTTTAAAAGTATCCTTGTTTCGTTGCCTTCTGTCTACGCAATTTTGTGTGTGCTTGGTTGTGGTTTTTTCGCGGGCATCTTCGCGGGCATCATTGTCGCCGCTGAGCTGCAATCGGCTACTTTTTCTAACGTGTTGCGTGCCGATTTTCGGCATCGTCCTCCTGAGATGGTGCTTGATGAGCGAACTAATACTATGACGAGTCCGTTAAAGGATATTCTTGAGGAAGCGGCGGCTAAGGTCGGTTATCGCGTCGAATGGAGCGCGCGTCCTTTTGCTCGCAGCATTCATGAGTTGCGGGTAGGCACGGTCGACATTGTGCCGCGCACGATACGAGACTAAGAGCGAGAGGCATTTGTACGGTTTCTTGGTCCTATCGGCACTCAGACTCGCGATATTTTGTTTCTCGTAAAAGCCGGCGAGGAAGGACGGATTAAGTCCTATGAGGATTTGTATCAGGTTACTGTAGGGGTTAAACGGGGCACAGTTTATTTTGAGCGTTTTAATACAGATCCCGCGCTACGTAAAATTGAGTCTACCGATGATGAAAACATGGCTCGCATGTTTATCATGGGGCGTTTTGACACTATGGTGGTGCTCGATCGTGCCGCCATTGAGAATGCCTTCAAGCAGCTCGGTTACGATCGTTTTAGCTATGCCGATTACCGTCAGTCAAATCGGATCGAACATTATTTTGGTATGTCCCGTAACTCTACCCATGCTGCTATTTTCGATGAACTTAATCGGGCGCTGCTTGATATGGCTGCATCGGGCCGTGTAAAACAGATTTACCAGGCCTATGGTTTAGCCGCAGAAGTAGAATAGGCAAACAAAAACGGCCAATATTAATTGGCCGTTTTTATGATCCAGCTCTTTGCGCTAAAGCTTAACGATAAAAGGCTTCAACTGTGCCTTTTACTGTGAGCAAAAGAGGTTGGCCGCGACGGTCTAATAATTCATTATGGATGGCCATTTATTTTGTTTTTATTTTGTCTGCCATTTATTTTTTTTATAAACAAAATGCTTGCTGCGATAGGGATGATTTGTTATTACTGGCGCATGAAAAAAATATACGTAAGCGCAATTAACACCACCACTACCACCACGAGAATTCTCGGGGGGTAGTTTTTTGCGTCTTTAAAAAAACCCTCTGAGCGAAATCGCCAGAGGGTTTTTTTATACCTTGGTTTTGTATTTCGCTCAGATTTTACTTAGGAGAGAATGATGAAAACACATCGCGAAATTGCAGAACAACTTGACCTATTTCACTCTGAACCACAGGCGCCGGGTATGATTTTTTGGCACCCGAATGGCTGGGCGTTATTCCGAGACATTCAAGAGCACATGAGGCGCGTGTATCGCCGAAATGGTTTTGAGGAAGTGAACACGCCTGTTTTTATGAAGAAGGAGTTATGGCAAACGTCTGGGCATATGGACATGTTTGCAGAGAACATGTTTTTCGGTGGCGGAAAGGAAAACATGGATGAATATGTGTTAAAACCCATGTCTTGTCCTGCCCATATTTTGCTGTTTAAGCGCGGGGTACATAGCCATAGAGATTTGCCACTGCGACTATTTGAGTTTGGCTTAGTGCACCGTAATGAATCCTCAGGCTCGTTAAATGGTTGCCTGCGCGCACGCCAGTTCACTCAGGATGATGCCCATGTTTTTTGCTGTTGGTCTCAGGCAGAGGAGGAGATACGTGGTTTTCTCCAGCGTGCAAAGCAGGTTTATGGTGATTACGGCTACCATAATTTAGACGTAAAAATATCGACTAAACCTGAGAAGGCATTAGGCAGCGATGAACAATGGTGCCGAGCACAAAAGCTACTGGATTCAGCCTGTCAGATTGAGGGCTTTGATGCCGAGTATCAAGCTGGCGAAGGGGCTTTTTATGGTCCCAAAATTGAATTGTCACTGACAGATTCTATGGGAAGACGCTGGCAGTGTGGAACTATCCAGTTTGATTTCAATTTGCCTGAAAGATTCGATGTTCACTACACAAATGAGCAAGGTGAATTCGAACGGCCAGTGATTATGCACCAAGCTATGTATGGTTCTATCGAGCGTTGGTTGGGGATTCTCTTGGAAGTCTCACAGGGTAACCTGCCGGATTGGTTGCATCCCGTGCCTGTTGCTATCGCTTCAGTGAATGAGTCAAACAGCCAATTTGTCCGTCAGTTAGCCGCACTATGTTTAGCACGAGACATGCGAGTGTTGATTGATATCAGTCAACACTCAGTTGCCCGCAAAATGAAACGTTTTCACAAGCAAAAAGTGCCTTATATCTTAACGGTTGGGGATAAGGAGGAGGCTGAAAATAGGGTTTCAGTTAAGTGCCGCAAAGACGGTGTGATGACACACATCCCTCTTTTTGAATTAGCTGACTACCTCGCGGATAAACTAGAATGCAAGCTATAACGTAAGGAAGACTGTGTTTGTTATCTAAGGCTAGCTAGGGTTCCCACGGCTAGCCTTTACTCATTTTATGATCCCGCTCTTTGCGCTAAAGCTTAACGATAAAAGGCTTCAACTGTGCCTTTTACTGCGAGTAGCAGTGGTTGGCCGTGGCGGTCCATGATTTATTGCGGATGACCATTTATTTTTTGTTTAAATTTTTTCAAAGGTAACATTTTTAGGAGGGAAACTATTAGGTAATGATCCTGATCTTATTTTTCTTAACAATAAACCAGTCAATAGAGAGGTTATATTTTCATCAAAATATTCTACATCTGGCGATCTAGATGCGATTATTGCAGTGCCCCATGTCTCACTGTCTTTTAGATCGGAAACAACCCAAAATATGCAATCACCATTATCCGTTACGCCTATTGGTAAAAGGCCATTAATTTCTGGATAGAGGTTATATTTAAAATACTCTGGGTCTTCATTATTAAGGTAATTGAAATCCTCAATGATTGATTTCTTCTGCTCAAAAAAATCAAGGTCACAATTCGTAGTAAATGGATTGAATATCGCTATAAAATCGGCAATTCTTCCTGTGCCATAACGATTAATAAACGCAATGTAATCCCGGGGAAAACTAAGACCTTCATCTATAGAAGGCCAAACGTTACCAATCCCAGATTCATTAGGGAAGTTAGGGGGAACTAAAATGCTATTTAATACAGATAGGGTCATGATCTACATTCCACGAGGATTAAGAAGAGTAATGTTTTCAAAGAAACCACCACTACCTTGAGCATTCACTGTTATACCTGCCGGTATTCTGGAAGGACCTTTATATATTGGAGTTACCGAGACATCAACTATTTCTCCTCTCTCTCTAACGCTTTTCTCTAGCGAATCCCCAAATAAACTTAATGATATTCAAATAAGTAGGCATGCATAATGCTATTTGATTTAATCCATTTCGCCAAAAACCGACTAGATAGCTGTTCCGAATAGTCGTTCACTGCACTGGTGCAGTTTCAGCAAGTAGTATTGAATTAGTATCATTTGCTGCTGGGCAAACAAAAACGGCCAATTAGATTGGCCGTTTTTATGATCCAGCTCTTTGCACTAAAGCTTAACGATAAAAGGCTTCCACTGTGCCTTTTACTGTGAGCAAAAGAGGTTGGCCGCGACGGTCTAAGGATTTGCTTGGCACTTTTACCCAACCTTCACTGATGCAATATTCTTCGACATCAAAACGCTCTTTGCCGTTGAGCTTAATACCGATATCGTGCTCGAAAATTTCTGCCACATGGTGTGGGCTGCGTGGGTTAACGGAAAGGCGATCCGGTAAAGCAGGTAATGATGTTGTGTCGGTCATGGTCGTGATCTGTCGTTGTCTATAGTGAAAAAGCGTGCGCTATTGTAGGCAATCCCAGCGCAACGCTCAAGACTTTAACTGTGACTGATTACGCGCCTTGCGTTACAAGGTTAGGTTGTCCTGTTAGGACACCGCTGTTAGGACACTGCTGTTAAGACACTGTGCCGCAGCTGGAAAAGGCTTTCAGCACTCGGCCGTTTTCTCTGCCCATGACTGAGCGCAAATAAACCTTGGCTAATGTGTCGGCATTGATTGCACTAAAACCGGAAAAATAGTCCAGATAGCTCGCTAACGATTCGCTTAATACCGTTGGGCTGACAATGTTTATTCGCTGCTGCGCAGGTAATTCTCCCGCGACGGCGGTAACAAAATGCTCAAGTGCGCCATTGATTGTGGCGGCACTGATGCCATCTTTTACTGGGACATCGGCAATAATGCCACTGGTCAGTGTAAAACTCCCCCCAGCGTTGAGGTATTGGCTACCTATTTGCACTAACTGTATTTGCCCCAATAACTTACTTTGGAGCCCTGTATACCAGTCTGCTTGGGTCATAGCGTTGAAGGGTTTAAACACGACATCACCCATGGCCGAAATCATTGCATCGACTTTACCGATTTTTTCTAGCCCTTGATGGAGTGAATGTTCATTCCGAATGTCTATCAGGACATCCCCCGTTGTTCGCCCTACCTGAATAACTTCATGCTGAGTTGAATGAAATAAGCGGACTATGGCTTGTCCGATTGTGCCTGATGCACCCACTACGACTATTTTCATGACATGCTCCTAAATTGAATACGAATTAAGGATAGTCTGGTTAATTAAATAGAAAAAGCGCATATAATCACCACATTGTCTCGTTAATGGGTTTAATTGATGAATCTCACTCATCTGCAGTCATTTATGCTGGTTGCCAAAATGCACAGTTTTAGCGCTGCGTCTGAACAACTCGGCGCTTCTAAAGGCTTAGTGTCGCGGCATGTTAAATCCCTTGAAGATGAAATGGGTTGTCAATTACTCCACCGAACCACTCGGCGAGTATCAATGACCGAAGCAGGGCAAGCGTTATATGGTAAAGCCTGCGAAATCGAGAGGCTGGCCAATGAAGCTGGACATTTAGTGCAGGATTTAACGCAGGACTCCTGTGGCACTTTAAAATTTACCGCCCCAACGGAACTGGGCAAAAAATTGCTGAGTCCTATGCTGCTCCAGTTTATTGCTACGTATCCTCAAGTGAAACTCGAACTGTGTTTTGAGCAGAATATTCAAGATGTTGAGTTCGGCAAGTTTGATCTCGCCTTAAGAACAAGCATTGCGCACAGCGATAATCTGATCGCCAAATATCTTGGCAGAATTCGCCATGTTTTAGTGGTTTCGCCCGCACATCCCGCAGCCGCAGAGGTTCGTCACCCTGATGATTTACGCCATTATCGTCTATTGTCTTCGGGCGAAACTCAGTGGGTGTTTGAACCGCTCGCAGGGGACAGTCTCACACTCACTTTTGAGCCTGCACTGTGCAGTTCAAACTATGCCACTACGCATTTGCTTACTTTGAGTGGTATAGGTATCGCTAGCCTGCCTTATTATTTGGTAGAGGAGGATATCGTTCAGCACAAACTCACTTTGCTCGTTCCCCAATGGCTATGCTATCCACATGAGTTGTATATGGTTTATGCCAAGCAGAGCCATTACCCAAAGAAGCTGCGCGATTTACAACATAAGCTACAAACTTGGTGCGAAATTCACTCAAAATATGTGGGTTAATGAGTCATACCAATCACATTAAATATCTAATCAGTTCAGAGCCTCACAGGCATTTCAATCCAAGGCGCATTGACGCAGAAATGGTCATTCCCTTTTAAGTCAATGCAACACGGGAGTGGGATGCCTGTGAGGCTCCCGAAGGGCGGGTTTCAACACGCTTTATACTGCGTTTAAGGCTTTCGACAGAGCACCACTATGCCTTCAAGCCTTCGCCTTGTCTAAAGCGCGTTGAACTCCCGCTGAATGAACAGATATTTAATACGATTGGTATCAAAGCGTAATCGCATCAAATCTTATCCGGCGGAGGGCGGAGCTTTTAGAATAAAGTGAGGCAGAGTACACTGCCGCGCATTGAATTTTTGTATTTGAATGTAAAGTCGAGCATGCTTTTACCCATGCAGGCATAAAAGAGCGGCGATGAACCAAGCGTTATGAACGACGACATTAGTATCTCGCTGCCCTCGCTGATTCATCGAATTGGGCGGGAGGCGGTTAAACAAGCTCAAGCGATTGCAATCCAATATGATTGCGAGCTTAAGCGTGTGCGCCGTTCGAGAAATTGGTGCATTGTTGGCGCGGCGATCAAGATCCAATCCTGCACCGCTCGTTTACAAGCCGAGCAGCTACTGATGAACGATGGAAAATTTCGTTATATTATTCAAAAACTTGAGTCAGCTTTGCTACAGCATGCAGACAAACTTGAACCATTAGACGCTAAGCTGATTCGGCTTATCACAGACAATCCTGCGATTACCTTAGGTGAGTTGATGCAATTGACTCAATGCACAGTCACAGAGGCCAGATTGGCACGTTTTCAAGCTGACTCTTGGTAGTTTGTCTGCTGAGTGTTTTTGCTTTGAAGGTTTATTTATGGTTTGTTGTTTCTAACACTTTTATTTGATTTTCAATTTGCTCGGCTTCAGCGGTCAGCATTGAGTAGGATCTAATATCGCCTTTTCTCTGGGCATGCATAGCTTGTTCAAGCTTGGCGTTATATTGCTGAGTTAATTTTTTTAAGGGATTTTTCTTAAATATTGAGAACATGGCCATTTCTATTGGATTTGGTATTTGGACTTATATACGTAGGCAATGGGATTTAAGTTTTACTTTTTGAAATTAAAAATCCCACAATCTCACAATCCTTCAATTCCACTGCCATCGGCCTCAGCAAGGCTGAGACCTTATCTTACATTTGCAGCAAACTAATGGGTTGCTATGTCTTATTTAGCTTACAACCCATTGAAAATATTTTAAATCTTAAACTGACCGACGAGCTTACCTAAGTTAATTCCTTCCTGCGACACGGTTTGGCTGACTCTGGCAGCATCTTCGCTGGAATGGAGTAACTCATTCACAATCTCTTGGATGGCGAACACATTACGGTTGATTTCTTCGGTCACAGAGCTTTGTTCCGTGGCCGCCGTCGCAATTTGGGTGCTCATGTCGTTAATTGCCGTGACCGCCGATGTCACTGAGCCTAGGCTTTCAGAAATTGCACGGGAAGAGTCTACCGAGCGCACGCAGCTTTGCTGACTTTCTTCCATCGTTTTTACTGCCAGTGCGACAAGCTTGTGCAGTTCAGTTAGCATCTCATTGATTTCCAAAGTGCTTGATTGCGTTCTGCTCGCTAAGTTACGCACTTCATCGGCCACCACGGCAAAGCCTCGGCCCTGTTCTCCGGCGCGGGCCGCTTCGATGGCGGCATTTAATGCTAATAGGTTAGTTTGCTCAGCAATACCGCCAATCACTGATAGCACGTTGTTGATTTTTTTAGACTGTTCGCTCAAGGATTGAATACTGCCCGCCGCATTGTTGATTTGCGCCATGAGTGCCGAAATTTCTTCTAAAGAAGCATCGACGCAGCGCTGGGCATTGGCTACATCGCCAGTGGCAGCGTGAGTCGCTTCAGCCACTTGCGTGGTATTTTGCGCTACTTCGCTGGCGGTGGCTGACATTTCAGTGATGGCGGTAACCACTTGATCAGTTTCATTGTTATGACTGATGAGTTGGCTCGACATGACTTTGGTTTGATCGTGAATCGCGTTGGCGGCGGTTTTAACTTTAGCCGTCGCGTTTGCCACATCGCCTATGATGGTTTGGAGTTTATCGACAAACAGATTAAAGGATTGACCTAGTTGTGCAATTTCATCTTCACCTTTCACTGTGAGGCGTTTAGTTAAATCGCCTTCGCCTTTGGCGATATCGTTTAAGTTGTCCGCCATATTTTTAATTGGCGCGACCATACGTTGGGCAGTGATCAGAATAACAACGGTAGTAATCGCGGCGAGTAACAGCGCAATTAACAGAATGGCATAGGATTTTTCGATCATCTGCTCAGTGACCGTCGCACGATAATCCTCAACGACAGTGTCGATATCATCGATATAGACTCCCGTGCCTAGCATCCAGTCTGTGCCAGGGATCATCATGGAGTAACCGATTTTTTCAATTTGCTCATTGGTATTGGGTTTTTGAAAGTAGAACGAGAAGTTACCGTCCCCTTTTTTAGCGGCATCGAGTAAACCGACAATGATTTTAGTGCCGCGGGGATCTGTCATATCAATTTTATTTTGCCCTTCGAGGTTGGGCATGACGGCATGGAACAGGTTTTTACCTTGGGAGTCGTAAATAAAGAAGTAACCAGAACTGCCAAAACGGATATCACGTAGCGCTTGGTTTACATTGCCATTTTCTTTTAAAGACAACTGATACTGCACTATTCCTGCGGCAATTTCGGTGGCTTCTTTTATTTGTGTTTTACGTTCACCGATGAGCTTAGTTCTAAAGGTCGTCACTTCATCTGCAAGGGCGTCTTTTTCGACATAGTAAGAAACTGTCATGAGTACGAACAAAGTAAAAATTAAAGGGAATAACGACAACAGCAGTAATTTATTACGTAGGCTGAAATTAGACATGCTTGACGACTCCATGATGAACATCTCTTTTATTGCAGGGCAGTATAGCTAATTTCCCGCATTCTTAAGTGTTTAAGTTAACAAAAATGTAATGGAAATCGATAAAATGCGCGCTGTTGATTTATTCCAAAATCGTTAACTATGCTGTGAATCTAGGCCTTTCTTTTGATCTTTATCAACACTATATGGGCCCAATGCGTTCACTATATTAGCTAAAATTGATGCAAAATTAGCTAGAGCTGGTGCAGGCTGGTGCAAGTAGTGGCGAACAGTAAGGGCTGGGTTGTGACAAATGAAAAGTTGATCCTAACGCTGAAAATCTGCATTAGTGTGGGTATTTGTCTTATTGCGCTGGGCATCTACTTGCATAACTTTAATGAAACTGTTGAAGCGATGGGTGTGCAGGGGATTATTATCAGCGCTATGTGTGTCGCCTTTGGCATGGCGTTGTCATTACCGACTAAGATGTATTTAACCTTTCTGTTGGTTAAGCGTGAAACTGAAAAACATCCATAATGTGTTTTTGCACAGAGTGTTACTCTGCGACTCATTGGTTTCCTCGCCTTCTTGATACTCAATCTAAGTACTCGCTTAACCCTGCTATTCAACCCACCAAGCTCAGCCGCAAATGGCCTGATTATGGTTTTTAACATAATTAACCCAAGACTAATGGGCCAAAAACACCGATAATTCCCCCTTAATGACTCATTACCAATGACGCGACTTGGTCGATGGGCTGCTACAGACTCGCATATTTAGTGGAAATCATATTCAATGGAAATCAAAGTTAATTTTCTCGACAATCTTAGACTTGAAGCCAAGTTTGATGATTTTACCGTGACCGCCGATCAGCCAATCCGCTACAAAGGGGATGGTTCTGCCCCTAGTCCGTTTGACTATTTCTTAGCGTCGTCAGCTCTGTGTGCGGCCTATTTCGTGAAGGTATATTGCAAAGCCCGTGATATTCCAACGGATAACATTAGACTGTCGCAGAATAATATTGTTGATCCAGAAGATCGCTACAATCAGATTTTCCAAATTCAAGTTGAGTTACCCGAAGATATTTCGGAGAAAGATCGCGAAGGTATTTTGCGCTCGATTGACCGTTGTACGGTTAAAAAAGTGGTGCAAACTGGCCCAGAATTTAAAATTGAAACCGTTGAGAACCTAGATTCAGACGCCAATGCCATGTTAATGGGTCAGCCTAATGGCGCATCGAGCACCTTTATTCTGGGTAAAGATCTGCCGCTGGAGCAGACTATTGCCAATATGACGGGCATGCTCGCCGATCTTGGAATGAAGATTGAGATCTCATCATGGCGCAATATCGTGCCGAACGTGTGGTCACTGCACATTCGTGATGCGGCTTCGCCAATGTGTTTCACCAATGGTAAAGGCGCGACCAAAGAAAGCGCGCTGTGCTCGGCACTCGGCGAGTTTATTGAGCGTCTGAATAACAACTTTTTTTATAATGATCAATTCTTCGGGACTGAAATCGCCAATAGCGAATTTGTGCATTATCCCAATGAAAAGTGGTTTGCGTTAGAGGAAGATGATGCGCTGCCAGCGGGTATTCTCGATGACTATTGTCTAGAGATTTATAACCCAGACGACGAGCTGTGCGGCTCGCACTTGATTGATACTAACTCAGGGAATATTAAGCGCGGTATCTGTGCGATTCCTTACACCCGTAAATCTGACGGTGAAACGGTTTACTTCCCGTCGAACCTGATTGAAAACCTGTTCTTAAGCAATGGTATGAGTGCGGGTAATAACCTGCAAGAAGCCCATGTGCAGTGCTTGTCAGAGATTTTTGAGCGTGCTGTAAAACGCCAAATCATTGAGCAAGAAATTGTCCTGCCCGATGTGCCTATGTCTGTACTAGAAAAGTACCCAAGCATCCTCGCGGGCATTAACGGCTTAGAAGAGCAAGGTTTCCCAGTTGTGGTTAAAGATGCCTCACTCGGCGGCCAGTTCCCAGTGATGTGCGTCACCCTGATGAACCCGAAAACCGGCGGAGTATTCGCCTCCTTTGGCGCGCACCCAAGCTTTGAAGTGGCATTAGAGCGCAGCCTAACTGAATTACTGCAAGGTCGTAGCTTCGAAGGCTTAAACGATGTGCCAAAACCGACCTTTAACAGCATGGCGGTCAGCGAGCCAGAAAACTTTGTTGAACACTTTATTGATTCAACAGGAGTGATTTCATGGCGCTTCTTTAGCAGTAAATTTGATTATGAATTTTGCGAATGGGATTTTTCTGGCACCAGCGAAGAAGAAGCCAGCGGCCTGTTTGGGATCTTAGAAGCGTTAGGTAAAGAGGTGTATATCGCCGAGTTTACCGATTTAGGCGCATCGGCGTGTCGTATTTTAGTTCCTGATTATTCTGAGATTTATCCAGTTGATGACTTGATTTGGGATAACACCAACAAGGCGCTGGCGTACCGTGAAGATATCTTAAATCTACATTCGTTAAGCACTAAGCAATTGGCTAATTTGGTCAACCGTTTAGAAGAAAGCCAACTCGATAACTACACGGATATTCGCACCTTAATCGGCATTGTATTTGATGAAAATACTGTGTGGGGAAAACTGACGATTATTGAGCTTAAGATCCTGATTTATTTGGCACTCGGTGCACACGAAGACGCAATTGAGCTCGTGGGTGAGTTCCTGCAGTTTAACGACAATACCGTTAAACGTGGCCTGTTCTACCAAGCCATGAATGCTGTGCTGGAAGTGACCTTAGATGAAGAGTTAGAACTTGATGATTTTATCCATAACTTCAACCGTATGTTCGGTAAAGAAGTGATGGACAACGTCGTTGGCTCAGTCACAGGAAAAGTGCGTTTTTATGGCTTAACTAAGACCAGCATGCAGCTCGAAGGTATTGAGCCGCATTTAAGATTGATTGAAAGCTATAAGAAGTTGCATCAAGCCCGTAAAGCTGCGAAAGACCTGAATTAATTCTGTTATTTGGCATTAGCTTAATGTGTTTAAAAGCGAACCTTTTGGTTCGCTTTTTTGTTTGTTGCTCTTTTGATTCGCGCTTCTTATGAGCACTTGTGGCTATCACTTATTAAGGGCGCTTGTTATTGCTATGTGTGGTTTGAAATGTTCAGCCCGCTTAGGCTGTATTTGATATAACTCGATTTTTGCCGTTACGTTTAGCTTGATACAAGGCGGCATCGGCCCGCTTAAGCGTTTCTTCATATGACTTATCCAATGGTTCGATAGAAGCGACTCCAATGCTTACGGTGGCAAACAAGCCATTGACCGCATATTTTTGCAGCTCAGTGTAAAAGCAATCGCAGAGGTATTCTGCAAATTCAACCGCTTGCGAATGCTCTACCCCAGGTAGGGCAATCACAAATTCATCGCCACCAAAACGATACGCGCTATCGGTTTTTCTAAATTGAGTTCGGCAGGTTTCAGCAACTGCGATGATGATTTGATCGCCAGCATAGTGACCCAACTGATCATTGATGGACTTTAAGTGGTCTAAATCGAGGATCAAGATTGAGGTGGGAATACGGTGGCGCTGAAATATATCGAATTGAAAGGTTAAATCACGTTCTAAACGGCGACGGTTATACAACCCTGTCAGTTGATCGGTATCGCTTAGTTGACGAAGTTGCAGTTCAAGCTCATGCCGCTTGGAAATATTACTGGCGACCCAAAGCACCACAGGCTCATCATCAACCAGAAAGTCTAGTGCTTGAATGCGTCCCTCAAACCAAATGGGTTGTTCAGGGCCTATATCGGGTAAGCCTTTGACATCTTTATTGCTCAATTCATATTCTTCGATCAGTAATTTTCGGCTGGTTAATGCACTTTCGATAACCTGTAAAAAGTATTTGAGTTTATCAGTCTTTAACACATCGCTAAGATACAAGCCGATTAGGCCACTACCATCGTGGTAATAACGGTCATCTTTACCACCGAAGACGGCAATGTATTTACCACTTTTTGACAGAACAAAAGTAGGATCAGGAAGTGCATCAAGGACTAAAGCCATTTCTTCTATTTTGATCATCGATTAAAATCCCTGTGGAAAATCACCCAACCTTAAGTCCGCGTGTCCAAGTTATCATAGATAAACTACTCTTTGGCGCTTTAGCCGCGAATGCATCCTGCGAACTCATTACAATTTAGCCGCTTTTGTGGGTAACAACAAACCATAACAATATGCCGTACAATTTATTTGTCGTCGCGATTTTACCAAGGCATCAGAGCGTTCGATGGCGCAGAGTTGTATCCCTGTTGAGGCTTAAAACCTAAGCCTTGCAATCGTATCGAGTCAGTCGTGATGTCTTGAACTTTAGCGTTTGTGCTTATGTTCAAAAAGCTTCATTGCGGTGTTTAGTGGACAGATAATTTTCGAGTAGAATCTAGGGCCTTAATTGTGGTTTTAATTTTACAAAGGGATTTATAATGCATACTGCAGATGATTTTATTGAACATTTAGCGCTAGAGCAGCATGTTGAAGGCGGTTATTACCGCTCATCCTATCGTTCAGAAACGGCATTTGATCAGACTCGGGCATTATGGAGCAGTATCTATTTTTTGCTGCGTACGGGAGAGGTTTCCCATTTCCATCGTCTGACAGCTGATGAAATGTGGTATTTCCATGCGGGGCAATCACTGACGATTTACATGATTGATCCTGATGGGGTGCTAACGACGGCGCAATTAGGGCTTAATTTAGCTGCGGGCGAGCGGCCACAGTTTTTAGTCCCTAAGGGCTGTGTCTTTGGTTCAGCCATCAATCAAGATGGTTTTTCATTAGTGGGCTGCATGGTATCGCCCGGTTTTACCTTTGATGATTTTGAGCTGTTTAGCCAACAAACTTTGTTAGCTCAATATCCACAGCATAGTGACATCATCCAACGTCTGAGCCGTTAGGGAAGCGCCAAAGTCAGTTAAATTTAGCTAGTTGATTTGTTAAATGGTAACTTGGTTGACATTGCCTCATTCGGCTAAACCAAGGTCGCTCTGAGTCATTAAATTTGACTCAATAGTAAGATATCCCCGCGACAAGGCTTGTCTATTGGCGTTTAACCACGTAAAACATGCTTTTTGGCGTACCTCTATGTACCAAGTGTTATGGAGTAATTGAATTTGGAACACTTAGTGTGGGAGCTCGATCCTGTATTAATCTCGTTTATGGGACTAAAAATACATTGGTATGGAGTCCTGTTTGCTGTTGCTATTACTGCTGGTTTTCAGGTGATGAAGCGGATTTATATCAAGGAAAATCTCGATCTTGAGTCCCTTGATAATTTACTGATTTATTGTGTGGTTGGCATTATTGTGGGTGCGCGTTTGGCCCATTGTATGTTCTACGATCCGACTTATTACTTTGCTCATCCGCTTAAGATCTTGGCGATTTGGGAAGGCGGACTCGCCAGCCACGGTGGTGGTTTAGGCGCGATTCTGGCCTTGTATTATTACCAACGTAAAGTGAAGCTACCATTTCTGTTTTTGTTGGACAGACTCGCGATCGCCACCGCCATTTTTGGCTTTTTTGTGCGTATGGCAAACTTCGCCAACTCAGAAATTTTAGGCGATCCTACGACTCAACCTTGGGGCATTATATTTGCCCGTGTCGACATGTTGCCAAGACATCCAGCACAGCTCTATGAGGCTTTCGCTTATTTAGCTATCTTTATTGGTCTGTATGCTTTGTATCAATACACGCAGATTAAACAAAGACATGGGGCTATTTTCGGCCTGTTTCTGGTATCGGTGTTTAGTGCGCGAATTGCGATTGAGTCGATTAAAGTTAGCCAAGCGGCTTACTCTGAAACTTTCTTAAGTGCGGGACAACTTCTGAGCTTACCGTTTTTAGCCGTAGGTATAGTTTTGTTGTTCTTGGCGTATCGAAAGAAAACCGTTTAAATCTGAATATCAAACGGTTAAAAAAGGCTTTCTATCTAGATAGAAAGCCTTTTTTATGAATGAATTAATCATCAAGGATGACGTTAGGCTGTCTTCACTATATTAGTCACCTGCACCATGGCATCCCGAGCGGAACGGCTCACGCCCGAGAGTTGGAAGAAGCCATGGATGACGCCAAGATAACGACGGCAGTGGGCATTGACGCCAGCCTCTAATAGATTCTTAAATAGCTGTTCACCTTCATCGACGAGTGGATCGAATTCGGCGGTGATGATATGGGTTTCGGGTAAGCCTGCTAAGTCATCACGGCGTAGTGGACTGGCTTCGGCATCGGTTCTGGGGTGCCAATCTAAATACAGATCGAAACCTGTTAGCAAGGTGTCGCGGGTGATGATGTATTTCTCGCCATTGTCGCTATAGCTTTGGCTCTTCGCGGTGGCATCGAGCATAGGATAGATAAGCACTTGTTTCTGTGGCAACCATTGCCCTTTGGCTTTTAAACGCAGGCAAGTGACTAGGGCTAAATGGCCGCCGGCGCTGTCGCCCATTAGGGTGATCTTAGTGTTATCACCGCCCCATTGGTGACAATGTTGATAGATGACTTCTGCGGCATGGCAGGCATCGTCGTGGGCAGCGGGATAAACATGTTCTGGGGCGAGGCGATAGCGAACGGCGATCACCAGTGCGCCAGAATCATTGGCGAGTTTTCGCAGTTGTTGATTATGGGTTTCAACGCCGCCACTGACAAAACAGCCACCATGGTAGTAAATGACGATAGGTAAATTGTTTGCCGCCGAGGGTTTGAACAGAGTTAATTCTGCGCCATCGATGGAAATAGATCTAACCTCGAACACCTCTTCAGGCTCACCCGCGAGTACAGTGCTGGCAATATAACCTTGTCTACGTTGCTCAATACTTTGCTCTCGCACCGATGGGCAGCCCGCCGCGATAAACTCGCTAACCAATTGTTTAATTCCCTCTTCTAAATAGAGTTGGCTCATTTAATACTCCCTCAATTTTTAGTGCGCTCGGCTGTTCTGCAATGGGCTGAGTTTATCGGCAGCTTAATTGAATTGGTAGCCTAGATTCACACTCAGCCATGAGCTCTATCATGATTGCGGAAATTAACTTTGGTATTAACTTAGTAATGAATACGGTTGCAGTCGGCATCTTTTTCACTATTACAGATTGAGTTGTAGGGTGTCTTGTAAGAAAATTACCAACTTAATTGACTGTCAGGCTTAATGCGCTTAAATGTCCGCCTGATTGTGCGTTCGATAGCACTTTGATGTCTATTTGTGAAAGTGGGTTTCAGTCTCTTGGCTAAAATATAGGTTGCCAAGATGCTGTTTGAGCGACACATTGAGCCAGCGATCACACTCGTTATTCGTTCTCTATTTGCAGGAATCTTTCGTGGCCAAAGCACCCAAAACATTGCAACAGCGCATGGGCATAGTTGCCCTGACGTGGCCGATTTTTATCGAGACCTTGCTGCAATCTCTGCTTGGGATCAGCGATATCTTTATGCTGAGCCATTATTCCGATAATGCGGTTGCCGCAGTGGGACTCACGACTCAGCTGATGTTCTTCATGATGGTCATGTCCATGATGGTGAGTACGGGCGCGAGTATTTTGATTAGCCAAAGCAATGGGGCAGGCCAACCGCAGCAGGCTGTCGATATCGGGGTGGCGAGTGTCGTATTGAGTTTGGTATTAGCCTTGGTCATGGGTGCATCTATGTTCTTTGGTGCTAAGGGCATTATCGGCTTATTTGCACTTGAGCACGATGTGGCTGGTTTTGGATATGACTATTTGGTGATTTGCGGCAGCTTGAGCATAGGGCTAGTGATGAACATTGCCTTCGCCGCTATTTTGCGTAGTTACGGTTTTACCCGCTCGGCCATGTTAGTGACCTCGAGCACGGGCTTAATGAACGTGATCGGTAATTATATTGCCCTGTATTCACCCTTTGGTTTACCTGTTTATGGGGTAACAGGAGTGGCGATATCGACAGTGACCAGCCAGATCATCGGTGCGTTTATCATGCTGATGGTGATCCGGCATAAGCAAATCCCGCTGCCACTGCAACGACTTAAGCTTTTACCGCGTAGCACTTATTGGAGTGTGATGCGTATTGGCCTGCTCAATGCTGGCGAGATGCTGTCTTACAATGTGGCTCAGATGACCATCATCTACTTTATCAGCCAGATGGGCACTTTATCGCTCACGGCCTACACCTATGGCTTGAACATTAGCCGTTTTATCTATTGTTTTGCAGTCGCACTCGGGCAGGCGACGCAAATCCAGACTGGATATTATGTGGGTAAACAATGGTTCGATGAAATCACCACTCGGGTGCAGCGTTACTGTTTGGTGGGCTTTGTCGCTTCACTGACCATAGTATTAGTCTTCTACTGGCAGCGATTCGTTATTGTCGGCTGGTTGAGTGAAAACGAAGAAGTTATCCAACTGACGGCGTTATTACTGGCAGGTTCAATCGCGCTCGAAACGGGGCGGGTGTTTAATCTGGTGATTATCTCGGCGCTCAAGGGCGCGGGTGATGTGGCATTCCCCGTGCGTATAGGTCTTTTTAGCATGTGGGGTATTGGGGTATTTTTTGCTTGGTTCTTTGGCTTGCGTTTAGGTTATGGCGTGTTGGCTGCTTGGCTTGCCGTTGCGGCAGATGAGTGGGTGCGTGGATTGATTATGGTGCAGCGTTGGCGCTCGGGTCGCTGGCAGCGTTTTACGCGTATTCCGCCAGTAACCCCAGCTTAAACTGTTCTGATATCAAAAGGTCAACGCTTATTGGTTGCCCCATTTGCCCGATTTCAGTAGTTCATTTTTAAATTGTAGATACCTTGGGTGCCCTTCATCGGTTTCGATTTCCATAGTGCTATAAGGGGCAAAAATAGCCCCAGGAATTTGGCATCCTCTAGTAAGAACGTCTTCTAATGAGGGCATAAAACATTCTTTAATCGGGTCAAAATGGATTTTATAACTGGCATAGCCGCGCTCAACAAATCTATCGGTTATGGTTTTGAATAGCTGTCCAAAAGGCGTGTCGAGCGTCTCTGGCGTGGAGTAATAAAAGCCTTGTCCGTACCAGTAGAGTAATAAGGCGGTACCTGCGTCGCAGAGTGGATGTTCAATAATCGCCCTGACCATGTTTGGGTCATGATCGTCCCAATTCAAGTTCCCCGCGACAAAATGCAATTCCTCCATACTTTGTAAGTCACTGATACAGGTGATTTGCGTCGCTGCTTTGCCAAAGTAGGCGCTGTATTCATGTAAAGCGTCATAATCGGGATCGGCGAGTAATTTGGCGAGTAGTTGTTGATTGGCAATACAGCCTAATTCTGCGCATTCATAGGCGCGAATAAATTGTTCTTGTGAGAGTAATTTAGCCAAGGGAATCCTTTCTTTTTATAGAAAACACAGTTTATAAAAAAGACAGTGTCAGCCTTGCGTAGCAAAAGGCTGACATGGCAGAAAGGGAGCGTAAAACGTTACGCTTGCTGTTGCAGTAGGGTACGGCACAGCTTAATAAAGTCCGATGAAGTGACGATACCGAGTACCTTTTTATCGACATCGACGACGGGCAAGCAGCCGAGTTTGTTTTCAATAAAATATTCCACCACCACAGTTAAGGGCTCGTCGGCGGTAAGATGCTGAAAGTCTTGGTCCATCACGGTTGTGATTGGCGTGTATCGCTCTTTACGTTCGAGTGCGCCTTGGCCGTATTTGTTTAGCATAGACATCACGCTGGCGATCATTTTTTTATGGGTGAGTACGCCAACGAGGGTGCCATCAATTTCAGAAATCACGGGTAAGTGGCGTACGCCACGGGTTTGCATCAGATGGTGGGCATCTTTCAAACTGGCGCCATCGCTGATGCAGATGACTTGATCACTCATAATATCGCTGACTTTCATTATATAAATTCCTTTTCTTGCCATTCTCTGGCGTGCATTTCACACGCTGCGTTAGCCTGCACCGATGTTAGCAGCTTCTCTGTAACCTACGCCAGTCCTGCACAAATAAAGTACGCTATCCAGTATAAGTGTTTGAATTGATAGATATCATAAAAGGCTGACAAAGATGTCACAAATATGTAACAGTGATATCTCACAATCGTGGTCTTATTAGACCTCATACCAGTGAAGCCTTTTCTAACAAGGAATAATAATGAATCGTACCGTAACTCGTCGTGATTTTTTGGCTATGTCGGCCAAAGGTGTTGGTGTTGCTGTGATCTCTTACGGCTTGATGGGCTGTAGTGATAGTAATGATGATAATTCTGTACCCGCTCAATTTTTACATGGAATTGCCAGTGGCGATCCGGCAGTCGATGCCGTGATCCTCTGGACCCGTGTCACGCCTGAGTCTGAGGGCGATGTAAAAGTGAGTTGGCAAGTGGCAAGTGATTCGGCCTTTAGTCAATTAGTGACCACAGGTGAGACTGTCACTAATGCGAGCCGTGACTACACGGTTAAGATTGATGCCCGTGGTTTACGTGCCGGGCAAACCTACTTTTATCGCTTTATGACGGGTGATAAAACCTCTGTTGTGGGTAAAACCCGCACTCTGCCTGAGGGTGACGTAAGCTCAGTCAAATTAGCCGTGATGTCCTGTGCTAACTTTCCTGCCGGTTATTTTAACGTCTATGAGTTAGCGGCGGCGCAGGATGATTTAGATGCTGTGGTGCATTTAGGCGATTACATCTATGAATATGCCCGCGGTGGTTATGCCAGTGAGCATGCTGCCGAATTGGGGCGTGAAGTGTTACCCGCCAATGAGTTGCTGACGTTGAGTGATTACCGCACTCGCCATGGTCAGTACCATACCGATGCGAGTCTGCAAAAGTTACACGCGAAAGTGCCTTTTATCACAGTGTGGGATGATCATGAAGTGGCCAATGATACTTGGCGTGATAGTGCCGAGAATCACAACGAAGGCGAAGGGGATTTTGCCGTTCGTAAAGAAGCGGCACTACAAGCTTATTTCGAGTGGTTACCGATTCGCCCATGGCGTGAAGGGAACCATGAAGAGATTTACCGCAGCTTCAGTTACGGCAATCTCGTCGATCTGCATATGTTGGATACTCGCGTATTAGCCCGTGATAAACAGCTCGATTATGCCGATTATATGGATCCTACCACGGGTTCGTTTGCGGGAGAGCGTTTCCTTGCCGATGTCACTTCGACCACTCGCACTATGCTGGGGCTGACGCAATTATTATGGCTGCAGGGCACATTGCTACAGTCGACAGGCAAGTGGCAAGTACTGGGACAGCAGGTATTAATGGGTAAGATGTCATTGCCTGCGGCGATTGCCACTCAGCAGATGAGCATTCCTCAATTTGCCATGTTAGGGGCTTTAGCTAAGTTAGCGGCCCGTGCGGCGGCAAATGATCCCACGCTTACTGCCCAAGAGCTGCAATATCTTCAAGCCAATCAAGCCTTACTCACGCCAGAAGTTATCGGACTGCTGCAATTACCTGCCATTCCATACAACTTAGATGCTTGGGATGGTTATGCCTATGAGCGTGAAGTGATTTTAGGTACGGCTAAATCGAAAAATCTCAACCTAGTTGTGATCGCGGGTGACACCCATAATGCATGGGCAAACGAGCTTAAAGACGTGCAAGGCGATACAGTGGGTGTTGAGTTTGCGACTAGCTCAGTATCATCGCCAGGCCTTGAATATTACTTGAATCTGCCAGCGGAACAGATCCCCGCGACCGAGGCGGCAATCGTCGAGTTAGTGCCAGATCTTAAGTACGCTAACTTAAAAGACCGAGGCTTTATGACGCTCACCTTTACCGCTGATGAGGTGCGCAGCGACTGGCATTATGTGGATACCATTTTGTCGAAGGATTTCCAAGTCGCAACGGCCCGTGGTTATAGTGCTAAGACAAAAGTAGGCGAGCATGTGATTACGCCTATCGTTTAATGCGGTATTGTTCGCTTGTTTATCGGCCACCTTAGGGTGGCCTTTTTGTTGCTTTTGGCTTTAAAAGGCAAAATAAATGTCTGTTGTCACGCAAGTTCTTACTATTACTGCAGCACATCGCATTTTTTTGGTATAAAATTCGCTCCCAAAATTCGGCGGCTGCCTACACTTGCTAAGGCAAAGCTGTTCTAGTGTTTTGGGAACCTTTACCCGCCGAACAGACCTTACAGGGGTCATAAGCTTTAACGACCTAAGAATAAAATCAATGTGATGGGGACTGTGTCATGTCAGAAAAGTATTTTGTTACCGCGCAGCAATTGCTGGAAGATTCATTTTTATTAGCTTCGCAAGTGTATGAGAGTGGCTTTCGTCCGCAATTTATCGTGGGTATTTGGCGTGGCGGTGCTCCAATCGGGATCGCGGTACAGGAGTTTTTCGATTTTAAACAAGTTGAAACTGATCACATTGCCGTGCGTACCTCTTCTTATTATGGGATTGGCACCGACAAACAAAGCAAAGAAATCAAAGTTCATGGCCTGCATTACATCGTTGAAAATGCGAACGCGAGTGACGGTTTGTTGATTGTGGATGACGTGTTTGACTCTGGCCGTAGTATTCATGCATTAAAAGAAAAACTCAGCCAACTGATGCGCCTAAATATGCCAACCGATATCCGTATCGCTTGCCCTTATTACAAGCCAAAAAATACCGCAGTGCCTTTAAAACCCGACTATTACATTCATGCCTCTGAAGACTGGTTAGTTTTCCCGCACGAAGTCACAGGTTTAACGCCTGAAGAAATTGCCGAAGGTAAGGGCGATTTAAAGAATATTCAGCACCTGTTTAAATAGCTTGCTCGCGGCGAGACAAAGACTATTTTCGCAATAAAAAAACGCGTTAACGATGAATCGTTAACGCATTTTTTTTTCTGTTTTAAAACTTATAAATCCATACAGTTAGCATAGTAAGTCACTGTGGCGGGCCAGTCGGAGAACACTCCAATCACGCCAACATCTTTCGCCAGTACATCAAGTAATTCAAAGGTATCGCCTTCGTTATCTATCGCTTCGGTAATGCTTTGATAGTAAAAGCCGCCGCCATTTTTTAATAAACCAGATCGCTCCAGCGACCAAGTGATGATCTTAAGCCCTGCGCCTTTGGCGGCCTTAGCGTATTCCGAAGGAATGATCTTTTTGTCCGCATCTAAGGCGACTAATACCCAGAGTGGCGGCGCAATAATTTCGACGCCTTGGGTCTTTAAATCCGCCATTGATGGCGACCAAGTGGCAGAGTTCTGCGGATCAAAGGCGCTGTTATAATCGTATCTGTCATCGAGAAACACAGCTTGCTTCGCAAATTCAGGTGCGTTGGCGACCCAATATTTGATGTCATCCAAAATAAATGACTGGGGGAATACTTGCGAAACATCGACGCCCGCCGCCGTGTATTCATCCAACATTTTTTGCGCGTAATCCTGCTGAGTAAAACCATCGAAGGGCATAGATACGCTGGCGGCTTTTAGCTCAGGCGTCATCTTCACACCGGCTTTTTTAAACATTTCAATACTTTCAGCGTGGGTCATCAAGGTGCCATTGCCAGCATAAAGATCGGTGCGCCAGCTTGGGGTACCATTGATGAATTCGGCCGCAGTGGTCGCTTTCGGATTGTTGCCTTCCATCTTACCCTTGAGAGTTTTAAATTCGGCGAGGGTGATATCGCTAGTGCAACAGGTTGCCGATGCGCTGACGCCATTGGCGGCATCAGCAGGAGTGAATGGGCTCGAACATTTATTGGCAAGTTCGGGTATGGCTAAAATGTTGGTCGTGCTAGCAAGATCGCACTGTGAGTGGCGGCAAACTAAAGCTTTATCGGCGGTGAATGTGACATCACATTCGACTATGCCTGCGCCCGAATCGATAGCCGCTTGGTAGGATTCCTTTGTATGCTCAGGGAATTTCATTGGCGCGCCACGGTGACCTATGGAAAATTCGCTGCGATAAAAATTGTCAGTGGTGCATTGTTCTAAGCGGGTTTTAAGTGTGCTGTCTTGCATCTGACGTACGAGGAATAAGGGTCTTTCTCCCACTTGAGCTGGAACGGGTTTGCTGGTGGATGGCGTGACTGCGGCGTTATCATCGTCATTATTGCAACCGGCTAATAAAGCGCTCGTGGCAATTAACAGGCCGAGTGAGAGCGACGAAATAGGGTGTAGTTTCATCAGATTTACCTATGAGTAATGATGTAAATTATTAATATTAATCAGAAACTCTAAAGTGTTAATGTGACTGAAAAAGCCTATTTGTATGACATAAACAAGAATATATACCGTTTGCACGACGATTATCTAAGGCACGCTAGCTTGCGATAAACTGCCTTAGACAGAGGGCGGTCGGGATATATGCACAGTGTTGCTTTAGATGTGAGCATTGACTCCACTGAGCGAGTCGATGAAACTGGCATGAATATTTTCATCTGGGCGATCTTTCTGGGCCGAAATCAAGTACACTGCGCTCCTTTTGTTTTATGATGAGCGTTTGGTTCGCTTGATAAGACAAACGTGACAAGCATCATTTAGGAAATAGAGCAGAATGAGCAAGGGCAAAAAATACGATTTTCGCGTGACACAGGGCGACAACGGTTGGAAAACTGAAATCACTCGTCGCATGACATCAACTAAAACAGTTGTGTCTAAGAGCCACGATGGCTTTGCGACTGAAGCCGAAGCGCAAGCTTGGGGCTTAACTGAATTACAAGTGTTTTTAGGCACGTTAACTGAGCGCAATAAACGTCGCTCAGAGAAACAAGCTAAAGCAAAATTAGCCGCAGCATTAGCGGCTGAAGCGGCTACTGATGCCGAAGATCTTGATGAAGATGATTTCGACGAAGAGTAACACTCATTCGTTTAACCTTGTCTTATCAAGCCAGTGTGATCGTAAGGGAGCGTTCAAAGCGTTCTGAAACGTCACTCTGGCGATGAACAGCAAAAGGCAGATCTTAAGATCTGCCTTTTGTGTTTTTGTCGCTCGCGAAACTGTGCATATCAATTCATTTCATCCTATTTCCTCGTTTATCTTCATACACACTGTTCGGCTGGACTGATCTGTTGATGCTGTCATTAGCATGTTTTTATCGTATTTAGCCGAGATTACGTACTCTATACCATTAATAATTAACGATAACTATTATCATTTGATTTACTTAGATGCTGCTCTGTGCTCATATGTAAGTAATTCGAACGCACGTTTAACTTTATCAAGGTAAGGGAACTCCTATGAAACTACTTCAATCCAGTTTATTGCTGTGTTTGTCGGCTTCGGCAACCCTGAGTTATGGCCAAGCCTTAGATGGAGAGGCGTTACGCTTACTACAAGCGTCGCTAAAGGATTCGACTTTGGATGCACAAGCTCAGTTAACCAATACAAAGCGGGCATTGGCGTTAGATTTAAGCCATCAATATGCGCAGCTCGCGCCTATCTTACAGACTGAAATAAACCAGTATCAGTTGGCAGTAAATGCCGATGACATTCTGTCTCAGCATAGGCTCAATGATAATGTGATCACCAAAGCCGATGCATCAATTCGCCGAGTGAAGGGCTTAAGTGCCAAAGCGGATTCTCTGGTGCAAGTGCGTCTAGCGGATGAAGCCATGCTGACCTCATGGCAGCAAGGTGAGTCTCCTTTATTTGCCTATGAGCCCGATGGTGACGAGCGTCAGTGGGATTACATTGAAGCCTTTGATATTCATGGGCAAGTGCATCAATTAGACGTGTATAACCTACCTCAACAGCCGGTATTTGTGGTCGGTATCGATAGTAAAAAAGCCTTTGTGGCTGGCTTAGAGGTGATGCGGGCGACATTTGCCGAGGCGCAGTCAGCGAAAAAAGAGGGCGCACTACTGAGCCGTGCGCAAACACAGGCGGTGGCAGACAAGCCGATTTCAACCACAGTGATCAAACAGATATCCTTGAAGGATGACCATGAGCCGTGGATTTCTGGTCGTGCCGAAATTTACGGCATAGTGACTGGGGTTGATCCAAGCCGTGAAGAGCCTGTGCTCGATATCGTCGAAATGCCCTATTTAGATTATGCGGATACGACCTATTATCCGAATCAAATCATCATACATTGGGAGCGTTATCGTTGTGCGGCTGCGGACATGATCTTAATGGAGCATGACGATGGTACTAACTATAAAGTGTTGGCCACTAAGCTGTTGGAAGCGGCGGAGCAGATCTTAAAGTCGATCCCCGATCCTGAAGCTCAGGGTTATGCGCTGATCCCGCAAATCACCAATGGTATTTTAAGTGTAATGCCGGATGCTTGGTTCACCAATGACGATGACTTTGTCGATGTGTATTACACCTTACAGGAAGGGGTTGAATATCCTAACTTGAACGGAGTTAACGGTAATGCGATGACGAGCTTTGCGCCATTAGTCATCCAACCAAGACCATGATGGATTAGTGCGGCTAAATGCAATGGCTGAAATGTAAAAGCGGATCCTAAGATCCGCTTTTTATTGGCTAACTTAAGGTGAGGCTAAGCCATTCCTTTAAGCTTTTAACTTGAAACTGCCTTGCATAATCGCCCAGTGACCTGGGAAGCTGCAGAAGAATTGGTAGGCTTCGGTGGCGCTCATACCGGCAGTGCTAAAGGTGATCGACGTTGATTCGCCACCGCCCACTAAATCTGTGTGTGCGATAACGCGCGTATCACCGGCTTTGACATAGGCTGCATCAGGACCGGCACTCATGCCTTCAGTTGCTACTGCTGACATATCGGCTGCCTTAGTTAATACCCAGTTATGGCCCATGGCTGCTTTTGGCAAGGTGCCTGAGTGGGTTAAGGTTAAGGTCACTTCTTTACAGCTTGCAGGTACAGACAGCTCTTTAGTGTCAAATTGCATTGCATCAGTGGCGGCAATTTTCAGTTCACATTCGTTGGCACTCGCTTGGCTAGCGAATAATAATCCTAGGCCGATTAGGCTAGTGCTGGTCACGTTACGTAAAGCTGTGCTTTTTGCTTTCATCTGGTACTTCCTTATTTGAACAAGGGTAGCCGAGCCGTTTTGACTCGGACATGCACCTGCCAGCATAAGCAATCTTCATTAAATGGGAATGAAATCAGCGTGTAAATTATGTATATGCAACTTTAGGTTGAAAGCTTGCATCGTTATTGGCGGCAAAATTGTTAGCGGTAAACATAGGTGAGTACTTAGCTTTAGTGAACTAAGTACTCAGGAATTATTATTTATGTGTTTGATTTATAAATGATAATTTATTGATTCTAACGCAGGGCGTCTAATTCAGAACGTCTTACGTTTTAGTACGAAAGCTCCTGTCGATAGGGAATCGCACGTTGCGCACCAGGGCGAGTGACAGTAATGGCACTGGCTGCATTGGCAAATCCAACGGCTGCAGCAATTGACATGCCCTCGCTTAAGCCCACAACTAAGGCGCCATTGAAGGTATCTCCTGCGGCGACAGTGTCTATGGCCTGCACTTCAAACGCAGGTATTAGCCCATTAAAACCTGGGCTGCTGATAAATGCGCCACGGCTACCTAAGGTAATGACCACAATCTTTACTCCCTGCTGGTGGAGAAGTTGCGCTGCCATGTGTGCATCATCAATATGGTTGATCTCAACTCCCGTTAAGGCTTCTGCTTCGGTTTCATTGGGGGTAATAATATCTACCCACTTGAGTACATCTTGGCCAAGTGCCGTCGCTGGAGCAGGATTTAGTACAGTCGTCACGCCAAGATTCTTGGCTATTTGCAGCGCCTTTGCCACTGTGGCAGCGGGCGTTTCCAATTGTGTTAACAAGTACTCCGCATTAGCAAACAGGGCGTAATGAGCTTCTAAGTCATCGGGTGAAAGGCTGGCGTTGGCACCTGCGGCAACGCCAATCGTATTCTCACCGTTATCACCGATAAAAATCATGGCAGTGCCTGTGCTCAGTCCGGCTATTTGGCGGATCCCTTCCACACTGATGCCATCTCTCATCCAGCTTTGACGCATATTATCGCCGATACTGTCTTGGCCGAGATGGCAGATAAAATCAGTGCGTGAACCTGATTTGGCTAAGCGTGCGCAGGCGACGGCTTGATTGGCCCCTTTGCCGCCCTGTTCGAGGCGGTAATCTCGGCTCATTAAGGTTTGCCCTGCAGCGGGCAGGTACTCAAATTTCATCACATGGTCGGCATTTGCACTGCCGATAACGAGTATCTGGCTCATAGAAGACTCACTGTTATTTTTATCTGCGATTGAGATAAGTTGCATCATAGATACGTAAACTGTCTACCAGTAAATCGACAAAGCCTTGCCTATCGATCCCAAACAGCACAGTCGCATTGGCGGCTTTACCTGTGAGCTGATAGCGATCGACCACTGTCATGCCTAAGGTCAACTCACTTTGGGTTTCAATACTTACCCAGCAATCTTGCGCCTCAAATAGCTCAGGTTTAAGCAACCAAGCGATAGTGCAGGGGTCGTGCAATGGCGCACCAATAAAGCCCCATTTAGGATCTCTGTGGTAAATCATAAAGAAATCCAATAATTCGGCGACGCACTGAGCAATTGGATTCTGAATCGCGCGAATGCGTTCTATGTCTTCATCCATGATTTGCGCCTGATGAGTCACATCGAGCCCACACATAGTGATGGGAATACCGGATTTAAAGACGATATCGGCAGCTTCCGGGTCGACAAAAATATTAAACTCGGCGGCTGGTGTCCAATTGCCGACACCGGCTGCACCGCCCATTAGCACTATGCGTTCGATCTTGGCGTGTAATTCGCGGTGGCTGGCGAGCAAAAGCGCGATATTGGTGAGTGGTCCTGTGGGAATTAAGGTTACTGGCTGATGACTTTGGCGAATTTGCTGCGCCATTAATTCAACTGCGGTAATGGCTTGAGGACTAAAACTTGGATTAGGCAATGCAGGGCCGTCGAGTCCGGTTTCACCATGGACATTGTCGGCAATGATTAATTCGCGAGCTAATGGCTTGACTGCACCGCCAGCGACAGGAATATCACTGCGATTTAATAAGGTTAAGATCCGCAGGGCATTATTGAGCGTTTTATCCGGCGTTTGGTTACCGGCGCTGGTGGTGACGGCCAGTGGAACCAGCTCTGGATGGGCGAGAGCTAAAATGAGCGCAATAGCGTCGTCATGGCCGGGATCGCAATCCAGAATAATAGGGCGAGTCATACTGTTACTCCTTTAAACAGCGGTGATGGGGGCTTAGAATAGCATGTTCAAGCGGGGGGGCGATGAGTGTGATGGTGTCTTTACAGTAAACTGTGAGCTTTTTCTGATTTTTATCAATAAGCTGCTAAAATTGCGCCCCGCTGTAGGCACAAACAAAATTCATTTAATGCTTAAGCATCATGGAATGATAAGGACGTTTTGGCGTGTTGATTAATCGCAGTAAGTTAACCTCTAGCGCACCCGAGCGAGGTTGGGGGGGGCTCGAAGTACTCTTGTTTACCTTACCTCCCATTTTAATCTTGAGTCTTGCGGCCTTTTTTATCACTGAAGGATGGCAAAAGTGGTATTTGGTCAATCAGCTTGAAGTGCGTGGCGATGTTGCCATTGGCCGGGTGATTGAAACTGAGTATCGGAGTGAACGAGGTTCGAACGGCATTTCTCGCCAAAGATTGGTTTGCTTAGTGGAATATCACACCGCCGAGGGCGAGGTGATTCGTCAGTGGGGGCTTGATGGTGTTGATTGCCGTGCGACTTATCAATTAGCTCCGCCGCAGGGTGATACGCCGTGGGCATTAGGGCCCCATTATGCGCAAAGTGCTGTGAGCTACCTTCCTGATGCACCAACCCGTGCAAGTGCAGACCTTAAATTAACCCGCGATCTCGCCAAGTGGGACTTTGCCTTTGGTACTGCAAGCTTATTATTGGGTTTGCTGGTGGGCTATTTCTGTTCGACTCCTTTAAGAATTTGCTGGGCTGAGTCTCGTTATATCCCAATACTCAAGCGTTTAGGGGATCAGCAAGATTACGTTGGAATTATCAATTTGCTTGAAACCTACAGGCGCCACCCAGCCGCTAATATTCTGGTATGGGAAGCGGCCGACCATATTGGCCATTGCCCTGAGTTATACCCAAGTTTTGTTGCCTTATTTGCCCAAATGCAATCTGCACCAAGCAAAAAACAGCTGGAATCGATAGATGAAACTATTGTGATGATTAGCTTTTGTCGCTTGATTTCATTAGGGTTTCACGACTTAGCGCTCGCGATGTTAGCCCGTTGCAATCAAGCCTTAACAGCAAGAACCTTGGCAACCTTTGTGCTGATGACTCGCACTGCGCAGCTCCCTTTTGCACTGACATTATCGGCAGAAAAGCTCAAGGCATTGGAGGCACTTTGTTATGCCAAGGAGCTCAGTTTTGGCTTGGAGGATGAAAAAAAATGCAGTGTCGACCTTGCAGCCCGTATCGAATATTTACTTTGGTTAGTTAAATGGGTGCTCGATGATACGCGTAGCGCGCCGGAGCCAAGTGTTAGCCCTGTGCAAGCGGTGATTTTAGCGGCATTTGGCCAGACGATGGCGCTTCAAACCCTCAGCCTTGATAGCGCGCAGACCACTGATAAACATGCACAAGCACTATTGTCTCGGTTAGATATGAATCATGGTTTTCAGCGCGCATTGAGGCCGATAATCGAGTCATTATCGGATAAAGTAGCGCAACATATTCAGCAACTCACGTTTTCAGCAACGACAAGGAAATAAGTTATGCAGTCTTATTCAATTCCTCGCCCTTTGGCATTCGTGTCAGTTTTAATCGCCCTGCAATTAACGGCTTGTAGTCAGCCGAAACCCTTAACCGTGTTCGAAAATGATAAGGAATCCTTATTGCAGTTTGATAACGGCAAATTGCTCCAACTTAAGGAAAATCCGAGTCCACAGTATCGCCATATTCCCTGTGATTTATCCGCAGTCGAGACTGTAGTCACCAACAGTTCGGCCTTTGCGGCGTTAACACAATCTGGTGAGGTGATCACTTGGGGCGACAGTTATGCTGGTGGTGATAGCCGGGAAGTAACGGAGCAGCTTAAGCAAGTTAAGCAAATCGTCCCAGTTAAGGACGGGTTTGCCGCGCTACGTCAAGATGGCACTGTGGTGTACTGGGGCAATGCGGGGAAATATAGCCTCGACAAAGCCCTGCAAAACCGCATGACCAATATTACCAAGTTGTTCGCTAATCAAGAGGCCATTGCGGCCCTTGATGCCAATGGCAAGGTACACACTTGGGGTTATGGCCCCTACGGCGGCAGTAGCTTACATGTGCAGGATCAATTAGTTGATGTTGTCGATATCTTTGCCAGAGGTCGCAGTTTTGTCGCCCTCAAAAAAGAGGGCAGTGCTGTGATTTGGGGGCAGGTTGAAGAGTCGACCAATATGAAAAAGTTACTCCCGCAGCTTACGGAGGTAGCGAAGATCGAATATTTTCAACACACCTATGCCGCCTTGAAAAAGGACGGCACTGTGGTGAGTTGGGGCTGGCGCAGTGATGCTTACTCGATCCGCAGCGCCTTAAAGGATGTGGCGAGTATGACGGCAAACAATTGTGCCTTTGCGATTTTAAGCCCTACGGGGGATGCGCATTTTTGGGGCGACGGGATTAACTGTGGTGTCGATTGGATTAAAAAAACCAATATCACAGGGGTAAAAGAGATTATCAGCATTGGCTCAGGCTTTTTATTACTGCGGGATAAGGCCGTGCCGCAAATAGTGGCCGACGATACTGATTACGCTCATATGTTTGGGTTTCACTATGCCCAAGAGATTCTTGATAAATATTGGCAGGAAGGCAGCGTCATTACTCGAGGGCCTGCCTCCTTTGTGTTTACGCGTCCCGATGGCAAAGTGGTGCCTGTTGGTTATCGCGCCAACCGTGAAAATGTGGAGAAGTTGATTGCACGTATTCCACGTCTCACTTGGTTAGATGGCGCAAATGACGGTTATGTTGGCATCAGTGAAAAGGGGGAGCTGGTCTCTTGGTCGATGAATTTACCCATGTTCGACAAGTCGCCAGTGCAACCTGCTGACTCGTTAGTGATTAAACCGCTGGATTTTACCCCCGTTGCCCAATGCGAAACCCCTGAGCAGCGTCAGGCGATTTTGAGCAAAGACAGACCAAAACCTGCGGCAAAAAACTGGGATGGTGTTTTCTAGCTCATGTGAGTTTTCTCGCTCACTTGAGATTAATGGACTTTCATCCGTATAGACGTCTATAATGCGCGCGCTCAGGTCTGATATGCCCTGAGCCTTGTTGGGCGTTAACAGATTGTACGCCCTTTGAACCTAATTTTGAGTCAACCTTCTGTGGTGCTTACGATGATAGTGTCGTGAGATAATCGGGAAGCCAGTGAAATTCTGGCACTGCCCCCGCAACGGTAAAAGGTGAGAGAAGACCGCGTTTGATTGGTGTGTTCAAGACTGAACCCGAAAGTCAGAATGTGAAAGGTCAGTCTCGCGTTAATCTAACTTTAATGGATTAACATAGCCTAAGTCCGGAGACCGGCCCTAAAGGTGTTTTTGAGATTTCGGTGGGCAGATCTCAAAATGCGATAATCACCGTCAGTATTTACGACTGAATTAACGGTATCGTGGCGTCAATGCCCCGTTTTCCTTGCAGGAGTTAAAGGTAAAATGGGAACAAATCCAACAAAAATCGCGCTACTGATCGGCAGCCTATGCAGTTTTTCAATTATCGCACCCGTTATGGCGGCTGACGATACCAGCACAGCTAAAGTTGACGAGCATCTTGTCGTGATCGGCCGCTCTGATAAGACCCCGTTAAATATTGCCGCCAATGTGAATGTGATTGATGCCGCTGCGATAGAAATGAGTGGCGCGACTAATTTGACCGACGTCTTACGTGGTCAAAGCGGTATTCAAATTTCGGATAACAATATTGGCACTAGCTTTGCGATGCGCGGTTTTAGCGCCAGCACTGCCGTTAATAACACGCTGATTTTACTTGATGGTCGTCGTCTCAATAATATCGATATCGCCGCACCTAGCCTTAATGCCATTCCGCTTAATCAAGTGGATCGTATTGAAATTTTATCGGGTAGTGCAGGTGTACTTTATGGCGATCAAGCCGTGGGCGGGGTGATTAATATTGTCACTAAGTCCCCTGAAAATACTGGCGGCAGCGTGCAGTTATCTGGCGGTAGCTTTGATACCTATGAAGGTCGTGGTGATGTGTCTGGCGCGATCAACAAAGATTGGCGTTACTTTTTCACCGGTAGTTACAACCAAGGTGACAACTATCGCCAGCATAATGCCAACGAAACCGGCTCTATTCTTGGCCGCATTCAATATAAAACAGCCACAGACTCGTTCTTTGTTGAAACCAGCTACTACGATAACGATCGTGAAAATCCGGGCTCGCTTACTGAAAAGCAATTTAAAGACGATCCCCGTGCTTCATCAAATAAGGTAGAGTATGCCCACGAGATGACCACTGCGGCGCGAACGGGTTACCAGCATCAGCTTAATCAAAACTGGGCGCTGGCGGCGGATTTAGATTACAGCGATACCTTGGTGTCTTCTCTTAATTGGGGGGCGAACAGCCATAACACACGCTCACTGTTAATGTTTAGCCCTAAAGCGTTAGCGAATTACAGTACGCGTCAAGGCGAGCTAAACCTAGTCACAGGTTTAGACATCAGCCGTGGCAAGGCTGATTTTGACACTATGGCGCGCAGTAATGTGCAGCAAATGCAAAGCGCCTATCTACAAGCTACAGTGCCTTTAAGCCATACTTTAAGTTACGTTGTGGGTGGACGATATGCGCGGGTGACCGATGAGTTAGTCGATGGCAATGTTTATCCTAATGGCATGGATTTAGACGAAAATGCCCACGCATTCGAACTGGGTTTAAATTACCGCCCAACTGCGGAGCACAGACTCTATGTGCGCGCTGATGATAACTTCCGTTTTGCCAAAGTGGATGAGCAAGCTTATACATCGCCGGGCGTATTTGGCTTAAAGCCGCAAACAGGCCGTTCCTATGAGGCGGGTTGGGATTGGGCTGTCGCTAGTCAAACCCTGCGAGTCAGCCTATATCGTCTCGATTTAGAGGATGAAATTGTTTATGACTCGAGTGCAGTTAAACCCATAGGTGGAAATTTCAACGGTGCAAACGTTAATGCCGACGCTTCTCGTCGTTATGGCGCGGGTGCCGATTGGGATTGGCAGATCACTAAAGCGCTGCAGCTAGGGCTGGAATATAACTATACCGACGCCGAATTTACCGATGGTGCTAACGATGGCAAAGAGCTTTCTTGGGTGGCAAAACACACTGGACGCGGTTATGTCAGCATGGATTTTGCTGAGCATTTCCAAGTATTTGCCGAAGCTATCTACACGGGGGATCGTTTTATCGAAGGCGATAACGCTAATCAAGGTGATAAGCTAGCAAGTTACGTGCTTGGTAATTTAGCCTTGAATTATAATCGTGATGCTTGGCTTGCCAGTCTGCGTATCGATAATGTATTCGATAAAGATTATGTCAGTGCAGGTTATTACGGTGGCGATTGGGGGGATAGTTACTATTCTGGTCGAGGCCGTGATATTCGTTTCACTGTGGGCTACCGCTTCTAAATATTAATGAGCTATTTAATAACAAAGCCAGACTCAGTCTGGCTTTTTATTTTTTACGCTGAGTTCAAAGAATAAATCTTAAAATAGGTATAGTCTTGAATATCGTTTTAGTAGAGTGGTTTAATTGTCGTTATCTATAGTGTTAGCGGGCAGTCATTACTAAATAGGAGTAATTTATATTTTACTCTGCTGTTTATGGCTGAAATTCTTAGTATTTTAGGTATGATGTGAGCTGTAACCGAATCATCTTATTGTTAATAAACAGGTGTAAAGTGTCTTATGACTGATCTTGAGCAACAGGTTTTTACTCAAGTTAGAGCTATCATAGCGAACGAAGAGCAAGTGATTGGCCGCCGAGGGATTCTAATTCCACTCAAAAAAGCGATCCTTGCTGAAGGCGACATTCGTAATGTGATTGACATTATCTCGAGCGATCCCGCATTGGCAGCGCACATGCTTATGCGCAGTAATTCCGCACAGGCTGCTGTAGTGGAAAATCACAAAACTCGCTCGTTGAAAGAAGCTTTGATCCGCTTAGGTCAAGTTAATATCTATCGCTACGCCTTTACGTTCTATTTAAAAGAACGCCTCGATGAACTGCCACAGCCCTATAAAAAGTTGGTCCAAGGTTATTGGAAGCTGACTGAAGATATTGCAACGGATGCGGTAGATAGCTTAGCGGATATGGAAGGTGTGGAGGTTGATGCTGACGAAGTACAAACCTTAGCTCTATTCAGTGTGTTCGGCCAAATTATCGCACTGACCGCATTTGCCTATTTAAATGCTAATGCCGAACAGTCATTTCCTTTAAGTGTGATTAAGTCATTGATTGATAATCAACAACAGACCTTAACCATCGAAGCGTTCGAGGCGTTAGATCTCGATCAGGATCTGCGTCAAGAATTTATGATCGCCCATAATTTGCGTCAGACCCGTAATCCTAATTCATCAGGGTTGATACTGCGCCGTGTCTTGTCTATGCGTGGATTGTTGATGAATCCGCTGTAATTTGTCGATGCTATGAAATAGTCATTTGACTCAATAAAAAGCCTGCATTCGCAGGCTTTTTACTCTATGTCACCCGCATTAATTCGTCTTCTGCTGGCGGGATAAACCTTCCCTCGCCACCAGTTGTAACCAATTTTGGATCAATGCAGAGTTAGCACTGTGGCGGCGATAGGCACCAAATAGCGGTCGTTTTAGACCTTCTTGGCCGAGTTTCACCGTAGCGAGACTCAGTCCATGTCCTTCATTAATCGACCAACTTGGCAGTGCGGCTATGCCGTCTTTACAGGCGATGCGTTGCAATAACATCATGGTTAAATCACAGGTTTTTTGCTCGCCCGCCTCTATGCCCGCAGGTTCTAAAAAGTGGCGATAAATGTCTAAACGCGTCAATGGCACTGGATAACTGATAATAGGCAAGTGTGCTAATTGCTTAGGGGTGACATAGGCTTCTTTTGCTAGAGGATGATCTTTTGCAACCACTAACTTCACTTCAAAATCAAATAAATGCTGGTAGGCGAGTGAATGCCCAGGCACAGGATCTGAGGTTAATACAATATCCAGTTCACCCATTTCTAAGGCATTGAGCGAGTCGAACAAGTGGCGGCTCGACAAGTCTAACTCGGCAGTTGGATGATCTTGCCTAAATTGCTCCATTACAGGCATTAACCAGCGAAAACAGCTATGACACTCAATGCCGACACGCAACTGATTAGTTTCGGTTTCCAGCCCATTCTTCAAATCTGTCTCGGTTTCTAACACCTTAGGCAAAATCTCTTCGGCCAGATGCAGCAGGCGTGCACCTTCTTGGGTGAATGACAGTGGCTTACTCTTACGCACAAAAATGGGCGAGTTAATCCTTTGCTCCAACTCCTTAATCTGGTGGGAGAGGGCGGATTGAGTGACAAAACGTTTTTTGGCTGCGCCCGCCAAACTGCCGCTTTCTTTCAGGGCCATTAAGGTTCGCAGGTGTCTTAGTTCGATCATGTTCACTCCAAGTGAATTTCGCTCATGTTGTGCTTGAAATCAATTCGGTTGCTGGAATAGAGACTAACACAATAAACTTCTAGACGTCCAGACGCCCATTGTTATTTATCAAGGCTGAAGTGCTGAAAAGTGCTAAGAGAAAACAATCTGGTGGGTGCAAGTGCCGAATGTGGCTTATCTCAAATAAAGGAAGATAGAGTATGCAATTAAATAGTCTTGGGTTTCCCCGTATTGGGCGTCGTCGTGAATTGAAATTTGCCTTAGAAAAATACTGGCGTGGTGAGAGCACTCAGGCGGAATTACGTGAAGTGGCGAGTGAACTTCGCCGCACCCATTGGCAGTGGCAAGCTGCTGCTGGCATTGAGCAAGTTCCCGTAGGTGATTTTGCCTTTTATGATCAAGTGCTGACCTTAAGCGCGACTTTAAATGCCATTCCTGATCGTCATCGTGGTGAAGGGGCAATCGATCTCGATACTTTATTCCGTGTTGCCCGCGGCAGAGCGCCAACGGGCCAAGATGCGCCAGCCTCTGAAATGACCAAGTATTTCAATACTAACTATCACTATCTGGTACCTGAGCTCAGCCAAAACCAAGAGTTTTCGATTGCCTATGAGCAGTTTTTTGATGAAGTCAGCGAAGCGCAAGCACTAGGCTATAAAGCCAAACCTGTGCTACTCGGTCCTGTTAGCTACTTGTACCTAGCTAAAACTGTGGGCCAAGAGTTTGATAAGTTAAGCTTATTACCCAATTTATTAACTGCTTATGCTGACATTTTGGCGCGTTTTGCTGCTCAGGGAGTGCAATGGGTACAGCTCGATGAGCCCATTCTCGCATTGGAATTGGATGGCGAATGGCAAGCGGCGATCACTGAGGCGTATCAAGCCCTCAGCATTACGAAGGTGAAGATCCTTCTTACCAGTTATTACGGCGGTATCGCACACCATCAAGCGCTGGTATCGGCCTTGCCGGTCGCGGGTTTGCATGTCGATTTAGTCACAGCGCCGGATCAATTGGCAGTCTTTGCCAATGCGCTTGGTCAAGATCAAATTTTGTCGGTGGGTGTGGTCAATGGCCGCAACGTGTGGGCGGCAGAGGCGGATTTAATTGCCGAACGCATAGGCGCGGTTGCCCGTGATCTCGGAGATCGCTTGTGGATCGGTACTTCTTGCTCACTCCTGCACAGCCCTGTGGATTTAGAGGTGGAAGCCACACTTGAGCCTGCGCTGCGTCAACAACTCGCGTTTGCGAAGCAAAAATTACTCGAACTGGCCAATGTGCGCCAATTGCTACTGGCACCTGAATCGGCCGCGGTAAAAGAGATTGTGCAAACCTGTTTGGCACGCCGTGAGGCGAAAGCGCAGGCTGCCGACAGTCAAGTGATTGCCCGCGTTGCCGCGTTGACATCTGCCGATTATGAGCGCGTCAGTGATTTCACCGTACGCCAAGCAGTGCAGCAGCAGAAATACCGTTTACCTCTGTTGCCGACCACCACCATTGGCTCCTTCCCACAAACACCAGCAATCCGTGGACTACGCAGTCGTTGGCGCAAGGGCGATCTGAGTGATGCACAATATACAGAGCAATTGCAGCAAGTCACCCGCGATACTATCGACCGCCAGCTTAAACTCGGTATCGATGTACTGGTTCATGGTGAGGCCGAGCGCAACGATATGGTGGAATACTTTGGTGAGCAGCTTGCGGGCGTTGGCTTTACCAAAAATGGTTGGGTGCAAAGTTATGGTTCACGCTGTGTTAAGCCACCGTTGATCTATGGTGATGTTAGTCGTCCAAAGGCGATGACGGTTGATTGGGCCGAGTTTGCCCAAAGTCTCACCGACAAGCCTGTAAAAGGCATGCTGACTGGCCCTGTGACGATTCTGCATTGGTCATTCGCCCGTGAAGATATCGGCCGCGATGTGATTGCGACTCAGCTGGCGCTGGCGATTCGTGATGAAGTGGTGGACTTACAAAATGCCGGTATTGGCATTATACAAATCGATGAGCCCGCCTTCCGTGAAGGTCTGCCATTAAAACAAAGTGAGTGGCAAACCTATTTAGATTGGGCGGTTAATGCCTTTAAACTCAGCGCTGCTGGCGTGACTGATGAGACTCAAATCCACACCCACATGTGTTACAGCGAGTTTAACGACACGATTGCTGCGATTGCCGCCATGGATGCCGATGTGATCACTATCGAGACTTCGCGTTCACGGATGGAGTTACTCAATGCCTTCGAAGATTTTGAATATCCAAATGAAATTGGCCCCGGTGTGTATGACATTCATTCGCCAAACACCCCAAGTGTGGAGGCCATGGTGCACTTAATCGAGAAAGCGGCGCAAAAAGTGCCCGTACGTCAGCTGTGGGTCAACCCAGATTGTGGCCTAAAAACCCGTACTTGGGATGAAGTTGAACCCGCACTGAAAAACATGGTCGATGCTACCCGTGAACTACGTCGCCGCCTTGGTTAATATTATGCTTGAGTGAAATATTTTTTTACTGAGTTTATTGAGTTAGTAACAGCGGATGCTTATGCATCCGTTGTTGTTTATTGCTTGCCGGCTAACTTAAGCATCTCGCGGTAAGCCTTTTTCGATAATGCGCACCATGCGCTCAGTTTTGCGGCGGGCTTTTTGTTGTTCAGTTGCAGCGCTTTCAGCAAGGCGCGATTGCTGGGCATTAAGCGCCCATTCAATATGCTCACGCACTATCCCATCGATATCTTCGCTGTGATTGCGGGCGTTAAGTGCGGCAATAATGCTTGTGCTTGCGGGAGCGTTACCCAGTGCTACTGCAATATTACGTAGCCAACGTTTATGCCCAATGCGGCGAATGGCGCTGCCTTCAGTTTGTTTAAGAAACTCGGCCTCGCTCCAAGCAAAAAGGCTGAGAAGGTCAGGCTGCTTTAACTGCGGACGAATATGAAAGTCAGTTTCTTCAGTCAGCGGCGCTTGGCGATTGATGGGACACGCGAGTTGGCAATCATCGCAGCCATAGATGCGATTGCCCATGAGTGGCCTAAATTCTTCAGGAATAGCGCCCTGCAGTTCAATGGTGAGATAGGAAATACAGCGTCTGCCATCGACCACATAAGGTTCTACGATTGCACCCGTTGGGCAGGAGGTGATGCAGGCGACACAAGTGTTACATCCTTCTTGAATGGGAATATCCACAGGTAGAGGCAAATTGATCAGTAGCTCACCTAAAAAGAACCAACTGCCAGCCTCATGGTTGAGTATGAGTGAGTGTTTACCTGTCCAGCCTATACCGGCTTTTTCGGCTAGGGGGCGCTCAAGTACAGGGGCTGAGTCAACAAAGGGGCGAAAGTCAGCAGCATCGAAACCGAGAGAAACTAACTCTGCACTGATTTGATCTCCCAGCTTTTTAAGTCGAGCGCGGATCAACTTGTGATAGTCGCGACCTCCGGCATAACGGGAAATATAACCTAAGTTGGGATCGGTGAGATTCGTTGCAAAGCCAGCTTCGGGTGGTAAATAGTCCATCCGTACGGAGATCACCCGCACTGTGCCCGGATGCAGTTCTTGCGGGCGAGCGCGCATCATGCCATGGGTAGCCATATAGGCCATTTCGCCATGAAAACCTTTGTCTAGCCATGCTTGGAGTTTGGCTTCTTCAGCGGTTAAATCCGTATCGCAAATGCCAACCTGCGCAAATCCGAGTGCTTTTCCCCACGTTTTAATTTGCAGAGCGAGCCGCGACAGCATGCTGGCATAGGATTGGCTTGGGGTTTGATTGGCTAAAGTTGACATGAATTGATGGCAGCGAGGCTCTTGGCTAGGTGGCAATATGATAGCAGTTTTCACTTATTGAGGACGAGTTTACTCAGAAGGGGGCGTGAGGCGATATTTTCTTTGGGGTATTTGTTTATTTGCTGTTGGGATTGAGTCTATGATTAGGTCTAATGTTTATCGTTTGGTATTCGTATGCTGAGTGCGTTTCCCCTTAGGGCGTGTTTTCTTGCGATGAGCTTATTAGGCCTGATGCCTAATCTTGTTTTTGCGGCGCCTGACAAGTTGAAATTGGTGACCGAAGCTTGGCCTCCCATGAGTTACGAGCAAAATGGTGTGCCGCAAGGTTTTGCGGTGGACTTAGTCAATACCTTGCAATCGAGACTGGGTCAGAGTGAAAAAATCGATGTGCTACCTTGGGCTCGGGCGTATTCGATTGCCAATACCTCTGCGAACGTTTTACTTTTTGCTACGTCAATTAATGATGAGCGAGCTGAGCAGTTTGATTTTATCGGTCCTATTGCGACCAGCAAAATTGCATTGTACGCAAGGGCGGCAGATCCTATCGCTCTCGATCAACTTGCTGAACTTCAATCGACAGATATTGTGGGGGTTTATCGGGAATCGGCGGGTGCGCAGTTGCTACAACAAGCGGGCGTGGATAATTTGCTGGTGGCGAGTTTTCCGCAGCAATCGGCGAAACAGTTGCTGTTTTCTCGAATTCGTTTTTGGTGCCAGGCGGATCTTGCGGTAAAGCAGATACTCGAAGAAGTGGGTGCGAGTGAGACAGATATCCGCCAAGTGTTTGTAGTATCGGAGATTAATCTCTATTTAGCTTTTTCTAAAGGGACGTCGGCGGCAACCGTTATCAGTTGGCAAACAGAGCTTGAGAAAATGAAAGATTCAGGTGAATTTAGTCGTTTGTATCAGACATGGTTTGGCACTTTGCCACCGCCATTACAACATCAAGTGTTTTGGCATAAGGCCGTTTAAACCTCTCTTAAAGCCTCATTCTTGGCTGATTTCACACAATTTCTGCCCGCATTTTTAGCCTCATAAAGAGCATTGTCGGCCCGCTTTAGCAAGGTGGCAAAATCTTTATCTTGATATGCATCTTCCGTATTATTTTGTGGTTCTAAAGTGGCGACACCAGCGCTAACGGTCAATTTGAGTTCTGCTGGTAAATTCTGTGCGCTAAGGCGGCTAATATGGTTCTGCAATTGATGCGCCAGCGCTAACGCACCTGTGGCATCTGTGTTAGGCAATAGGATTAAAAACTCTTCACCACCGATGCGGCCAACGAGGTCTTTATTACCCGATAAGGTTCGGCCTGCATTTGCAATGGTCATAAGGGCGCGATCGCCTAATTCATGGCCGAAGTTATCGTTGATTTTTTTGAAGTGATCCGCATCAAAAATAATCACTGAAAAAGGGCTTTGATGTTTTAAGGCTTGCTGAAAATATTTCGCGGCTTGGGCATAAATATGCCGACGATTAGGGAGTTTGGTAAGGTAATCCGTGAGGGCAATAACTTGCAGTTGGCGATTTCTATGTACTTGTTTATAAGCGAATATAGACACTATCGTCAGGATAAAGCCCGCTAGTAATAGGATAATGTGTTGCAGTGATTTGTTCTTTTCGAGTAGCGCGAGCTCTTGTTCTTTAAGGTTTTGGTTTTCAATCAAGCGTTGATTTTCAGATTCAATCCGACTGGTATCAAACTTGACCTTTAATTCTGTCGTATGATGGGAGAGAGAATTGCCATCGACTTTTTTTGTTAGGGTAACAAATTCTTGCAGTGCTCCGTAGGCGGCAGATAAATCATTCATAGCCACATATATGTTACTTTTAAGCTGCAGCAGTTGAGTGAGTCCCCGATTATTCTGCAGAGTGCGAAAGGCTTTTTCCCCTTGCTCCAGTTCGGTAAGCGCCTCTTTATAGCGAGCTTGTTGAAACTTTATATCGGCCATAAATAGCTTCATGAAGCTGTAATCGGTCAGATCTTTTTCATTAATAACAGTATCGGCTTCGATTAAATACTTTTCGGCTTCGGTTAGACGATTGAGTTTTATTAAGCTGTAGGCAATATTCGTTGCCATAGTTGCTACCACTTTTTCCTGCTGATGTTCCTTGAAGTATTGATAACTTACTAAGAAATTATCTACGGCCTGTTGATGTTCACCGAGTTCATCTAAGGCAAGGCCAATGTCTGAGTTGACATACATTGCCTGTTCTTGGTTATTGTTTTTTAGATAGAGAGCTTTGAGTTTGGTGTAATAGCGGATTGCACTTTGGGGATCGCCATAACGTCTAAAACTGGTAGCAACATCGGCAAGGTTAATGTTAGCCCAACCGCTTAAATTGAGTGATTCATAGAGATCTTGCGCTGTGACGAGATCGTCTAATGCCGCAGAAAAATCGCCAATATAAGAGTAAAGTGCGCCGCGAATGCTGCGCGAGTCGGCGATTAGCTTAAGGTCTTCATGCTCATAGGCACGTTTAACACTGAGATTATAGCCTTCCATCGCGCCATCCATGTCACCACTTAATTGCAGAAACCAAGAGCGGCAGAGCGTAAGGTCGGTAATGAAATGGGGAGAGGCGGTTGGCGGAATATTGCTCAGTGTTTGGTTAGTATTTTTAAGTGCCAGTGCAATAGCGGTGTCGTTTTCTGTATTCTGATCCCAGCATTTAAGCAGTTGCAGCTTTTCATGACGGGTGACATCGTCAGTCGAAATTAGTTTGCTTAATAACACTAGATTGCTTTCGATTTCTTCACGGGTCATAGGGACGCCGCTTTCAAATCTTGCAAATATTTTATCAACCTGAGTCTTTTCTTCTGCCATAGCGTTGCTGAGCGGCAGTAGAAGCAGCAATAAGGAGAATGATAAATACCTAAGTTGATGTAGCAAAAAAGATTCCTGTTCGAATTAAAATCAATAGCTAATTATTAGCTTAGCATAACTTGTTTGCTCATTTTTAATATAGATGTATAGCAATTTTGCATTCGGTTAATGATCAAGGTATAAACTCCGCCTTGGTTATTATCCCACAAAGGAATCACCCTTGAAGAAATTACTCTGTGCTGCATTATTCATGATGAGTGGCACTAGTTGGGCAGGCTCAGATTTAGAAACCTCTGGCGATGTATTGCATTTATTATTACCCGCTACTGCGATGGGTGCGACCTTGTTTTATGAAGAGGGTTATGATGGTAGTTGGCAGTTAATTCAGGCAGCGGTGTCGAGTCGGTTAATTGTTGAAGGTCTTAAGTATGGTGTGAGTAAAGACAGGCCAGACGATAGTGGCGATGATTCGTTTCCATCGGGTCATACCTCAGACAGCTTTATGGCGGCGACGTTTATTCAGCAGCGCTATGGTTGGCAATATGGTTTACCTGCCTATGTTGCCGCATCTTATGTGGGCTATACCCGAGTGGCGAGCGACCAGCATTACCTCGAGGATGTGTTAGCTGGCGCGGCGATTGGAGCGCTGGCGGGTTGGTATTTTACTCAACCCTATGAGGGGATTACAGTTACGCCGATTGCGGGTAACGGCGTTTATGGTTTATATGTGAGTGGTCAGTTTTAAGACTATTTTTGGGATGCGAATCGAGATTTTTATGAGCGAATTATCAGCTGTTTACCGCGAAACTGCCGAGCAGATTTCTTACAATGTTGCGAATAAAGTGTTACCAATGGCGAAATTACCGGGTGACTTATTAGCAGCGTACCAAGGTTTGTGTGCCGAACTATTGGAAGACAGGGAAGGTAAATTTAGCCAAGCTTGGACATCTTTACCTGCCAGTGCGCGTAATCTAATGGAACAAGCCGCATTCCACGGTTTCTATATTGCTAATGCTTGGTTACAATTGAGTCGTGTCGCCCAAGAAATTTCTGAGCAAGCCGATACCGATAGTGCAATCCAAGAGCAAGAATATAATGGCATTTTTACGCGCTTAGCCGATGAATCGCTCAAAGAAAGTCTACGCAAATTGAAAAAAGCACGTACCGATCGCGCTTTGCTTAATAGCTTTAAACAGGTAATGGCGCCTTAGTTTTTATTGAAATAAGCGCTGAGTCTGAAAATCAAAAAGCCCGTCACTTTGCAGTGACGGGCTTTTTGTTGGCACAAACGCTTAGCTAAAGCTGCTTTGCAACGCTATGCTTAGAACGAAGTGCGTTTGTAGCGGCGATATTCTGGATTCCAGAAATTGCCTTCAATCGACTGCTGTAAGATCTCATCGCTCATTGGCAGCGTTAACCCTTGTTCAACTGCGACTTTACCTACGGCGAAAGCAATATGCTTACTCACCGCATGGATATCTTCGAGTTTAGGCAGTAGTGGACCTGTACCATCGATTGCCAGTGGCGAACATTCGGCAAGTGCGCGACTTGAAGCCATCAACATGGCATCGGATACGTGGCGTGCGCCTGAAGCTAATACGCCTAAGCCAATACCTGGGAAGATAAAGCTGTTGTTGCACTGGGCTATTTCATAGGTTTCACCATCGACAACCACAGGTTCGAATGGGCTGCCCGTAGCGACGAGTGCTTGACCTGAGGTCCAATGCAAAATGTCCTTCGGTGTCGCTTCTACGCGACTGGTGGGGTTCGACATAGGGAAAATAATCGGCCGAGCACAATGGCTGTGCATAGCACGGATGATTTCTTCGGTGAAGAGTCCTGGAACGCCAGATACCCCAATCAGCACTGTCGGCTTGGCGTTGTTAACCACATCGAGCAGTGAAATATTGTCGCTGAAATTGCTCCAATTTTGGATGTTGGTGCATTTCTGCGCCAATTTTTGCTGGAATGGCAACAGGTTAGGCATGTTGTCGAGCAATAAGCCCCAACGGTCAACCATACACACTTGAGTGCGAGCTTGCTCGTCGCTGATCCCTTCAGACACCATTTGTGCCACGATAGCTTCGGCAATACCGCAACCGGCACTACCAGCACCAAGGAAGGCGATACGTTGTTGATTCAATTCAGTGCCCGCAGCCTTACACGCGGCGAGCAAGCAACCAACGGCAACCGCAGCAGTACCTTGAATATCATCGTTAAAGCAGCAATAGCGATCCTTATAACGCTCTAGGATCGGCATGGCATTCTTTTGGGCAAAGTCTTCGAACTGGATCAAAGTATCCGGCCAACGCACGTGGACGGCTTGCATAAAGGCTTCGATAAACTCGGCGTATTCTTCGCCACCGATACGCGGATGGCGCCAGCCCATATACATAGGATCTTCTAACAACTGCGGATTATCTGTGCCTACGTCTAAGGTGATAGGCAGGGTATAAGCTGGACTGATACCGCCACAGCTAGTGTAGAGTGACAGCTTACCGATAGGGATCCCCATGCCGCCAATACCTTGATCGCCAAGACCTAAAATACGTTCACCATCAGTGACTACGATAATTTTAACTTTTTGACGAGTCGAGTTATTGAGGATGTCATCGATCCTATCTTTGTTCGGATAGGAGATAAACAAACCACGGTTGCGGCGATAGTTTTTCGAGAAACGTTCACAAGCTAAACCTACAGTCGGCGTATAGATGATGGGCATCATCTCGCTGATGTTATTTTGCACTAAACGATAAAATAAGGTCTCGTTTGTGTCTTGGATATTACGTAGGTAAATGTGCTTATCTAAGTCGTTATTGAAACTTCTAAATTGATCGTAGGCGCGAGAAGCCTGCTCCTCAATCGTTTCAATGGCATAGGGGACTAAGCCTTCGAGGTTAAAGAAAATACGCTCTTCTTCAGAAAATGCACTGCCCTTGTTAATCAGTGGGGCTTCAAGAATGGCAGGTCCTGCAAACGGAAGATAGAGGGGGCGTTTATTATCGTCCATGGGTAACCTTTTGAGTTATTGTTTAAGTGGTCAATACGTGCTGTAAGTCACGTAAGGTTATCATGAAATGTGATCTTTGTTGTCCGTGGAACGAGGTATTTGTGGTTTTTTTTGCAGCAGTAAAAAAGTCAGCTGTTTTAAACAGGATTTCTGAGGTTGTTGAGATGGAATTGTTAAGGTCTTGTTTATATCCAAACAAGCTCAGGTGTAGATAAAAACGGATATAAAAAAACGCAGCCTAAGCTGCGTTTTATGTCATAAGTTTAGCGTTATACGCCGCGATACTTAAGTGATAAGCCGCGGATAAAGTTACGCAGTATTTGATCGCCACACTCTTTAAAATTCTTGTGGTCTGGATTGCGGAACAGGGCGCTTAGCTCTGATTTTGACATTTGCACTTCGGCTAAAGCCAAAGCTGCTACTATGTCTTCTTCACGCATTTCGAGGGCAACTCTCAGCTTTTTAAAGATGAGGTTGTTGTTTAAACGTGAAACGGGCGCTGGAATTTCTGCACCTTCACGTAGACCGCGCTTCTCTATGATAAGACCATCTAAAAACTGACATAAGGTCGTGTCGTTACAAGCTTTATAACCTTCTTCCTCTTCTTTACGTAGAAGATCAATCATCTCTTCGACAGGCACTTCTCTTCCAGCTTTAGCAAAAATTTTAATCATTTTTGCATTGCTAAAATCAAACACGAAGCGCAAACGGCGCAAAATATCATTATTAATCATGGTCATCTCTTGGCGCGGCTGCGCTATCTGGTTTAAGAGCCCGCATTATATACCCAAACCACCTTAATTGCAGAATTCAGCGGGAATTTAATGGCAGTTAGTTAAGGCCATTTATTGCTCCGGCATAAACATTCTGGCAATTAACCTTTAATGATGTTGTACCAATAGATAAACAGTGCTGCGAAAATCAGTAGATAAATCAGGCCAAACCAAGAGAGGAGTTTCATCTTAGTGCCGTATCTATCGGCCTCGGGGAGCTGTTTGCTGGTCATTAAGCGGTAATTTAACCAAGCAAAAATGACTGTGGTCATGAAGGCCAAGATCATCACAAACTCGAGTAACGGTAAGAGTGCACCTTTAAAGAAGAGGATCAGTAATAAGCCAAAGGCACTGATGGCGAGCATGATCCCTGTGAGGCGTTTGTCTGAACTGGTCTTTGAGGTGAGTAACTGCCAGCCCATATCTAAGGTACGGCTATAGCCATCAATCACTGTAACTGTTGTGCTGAAAATACACAGAAATGCCACAATACCAATAAGATAACGACTCTCGCCGCCCATCACTTGGCTGTAAAGATTAATCAATTGATTAGCAAACTGCGCGCCGGAATCTGAAAAGTGTTCGCCACTGCCATGCATCACTAAAGCGCCCAAGGACAAAAACACGATCGCGAGGATCGCAGTGATGATATAGCCTAAGTTAAAGTCGAGCAGCGCCTGCGCTTTCGTCACTGTCTGGCTTTTTTGTTTTTCGAGCAACCAGAGAGAATTCCAAGCGCTGACTTCAATCGGGGCTGGCATCCAACCCATCATGGCGACCAGAAATCCCACATGGGCCCATTGCCAAGGTGAAGGAGAGGCAAAATTGCTCGCTAATGGTTGAGTGTGATCCCAAGCTAAGGCCACGGCAATTAAGGTGGTTAAGGTTAGGGCGAACATGATGATCTTAGTGAGTCTATCAAGGAGTTGATAATGGCCTAAAATCAGTAAAGCCAATGAACTTAGCAATACCAGCAGGGCTAACCAATCGATGGGCAGCGGAATAAATTGGGTCAACATAGCGGCGGTTAACATGCATACCCCTGCAGTACTGGCAATGGCGGCGATCACATTGAGCCCAGTAAACAGCAGTAAGTAACCTCGGCCCTGTTTTTGGTAGCCGTGCAGTAGACTCTCCCCTGTGGCAGCTGTGTAGCGTGCGCCAGCTGCAAAGAAGGGATACTTAAGTAAATTCACCCCAAGAATAACCCAAGCTAGTTGCCAACCAAATTCGGCGCCCGCCCGAGTCGAGGCGACTAAATGGGATGCGCCAATCGCCGCGGCGGCCATAAGAACACCTGGGCCCATGGCTTTAATGCCGAGAGTTAGGTGTGTCATCCAAGAGGATGAAGGAGAAGTTACTGAAGATTCTGTCATGTCGTTATTAAAAATGCCTGTTGAAAATTAATCTGGGGAATCGAACACTCCCTCATGTTAAGGCTGCGCTCATGTTAAAGCCGCGCTAACGCTAAGTGAGTGGCTCAACATTAAAGGTAAAGTGATTGAACTAAAAGTCGTTTTATTCAATTTATCTGTTTAATTTTTGACTGAGTAAAGTTTCAATGCGTTTTAAGCTTGCAGCCATTTCGACTACGATTTGTAACAGCGTATTATCTGGCTGTGCCGATGGGCTTATTGGGTGCAAGGGCTGGGTAAGCCGTTCTTTTTGTTCTAATACGCGGGCTCTAAATCGAGGCGCATCGACTATGCCGACTAAGCTTATCAATGCGCCTGCGCCCGATTGCCCTGCGGTTTCTACCGTGAGTTTATGCAGACCAAATAGGCGCATAATTGGGCCTTGGATCAATGCCATATCGGTAATTTTGTCCAAAGGCACAGTGTTTTCAGTACGAGTTAATATGCCCCTCCTGACAATAAGTTTATTGCTGGTGAGCTCGGCACTCATGTTGTTAATATAGCGGCGAGTCCCCCACAGCCCTATTGGAAACCAAAGTAATAACAAGGGAATACCTATTATGCTTAGGCTGAAATAGGCGGCCCCTGAAAGCAACCAATACCAACCTAAATGGGTTTCAAACTCTGCTTGATAAATAATCTTGTCTTCCATATTTCTTCCTTTAATTCTGATATTCAAATACTGCGACTTGTCTTGTAGGTTGAATTTTTAGTGCTTAGACCTTCTTTGATTCTCGTATGAGGAAAATACACTGCCTCAAATGTAACAAAAGCTTAACTTTTATTTCTCTGCCATTGACTTTGGTTTGTAACTCATTACCTTGTGTATTGTTAATTTAGGGTTTTCTTATTGTTAAAATAATTTTAATGAGATAAATAAAACAAGGGAAATGTATGAACAGACCTCAGATTCTACCCAGTGCTTGTGCAATCGCAATTGCTATGGCATATGCGCCAACAGTGGCCCATGCTGCCGATAAAGGTGCAGAAAAAGTTGAACGTATTGAAGTAACGGGTTCCCGTATTAAACGTACCGATATTGAAGGCCCTTCCCCTATTCAATCGATCAGTAAAGACGATATTGCCAATATGGGATTTGATAACCTGCAGCAATTACTTGAACGCATGCCTGCCAATGGTGCTGGCGCGTTTTCTACCCGAGGAAACAGCCAAGATTCAACCGCCAACGGCGGCGCATCTATCAGTCTACGTGGTTTAGGCCCAGACGCGACCTTAGTGTTAATTAACGGTCGTCGTGTTGCGGCGAGTGCTTTTGCCGAAGGTATCACTAATTCCTTTGTTGATATCAATAATATTCCGGTATCAGCTATTGAACGTATCGACATACTGAAGGACGGTGCATCGGCTATTTATGGTTCTGATGCGATCGCGGGTGTGGTTAACATAGTTCTGAAAAAAGATATTGAAGGTATTGAGGTCAATCTTGGCTACGGTGATGCTTCAGGCACTGGCTACGATGAAACTACAGCGAATATGGTGTGGGGGATGAAGTCCGATAAGGGTAGCGCATCGGTTATCCTCGACTATTTCAAAAATGATACTTTAGCTGCGACTGATTTAGGACGTTTTGGTGTTTCAAATCAATCACCTTATGGTGGTGAAGATTTTCGTTCTTCCCGTGGTTTTCCTGGGTATTTCTATGTTGATGGTGTTAAAACTATCGACCCTGCTTGTCCTGCTGATAGTGCAACCGCGAGTGGAAGTTGTTTATTTGAGTACGGCTCATACAATTTTGTTGCGCCGGCTGCGGAGCGCGTAGGGGCTATTGGCCAATTTGACTATCATTTTAATGATGATTTAACAGCATTTTTAGAGTTAGCGGCGCAGCACAATACCTCAATCGCAGGTGGAGCACCGACACCACTTGACGAGGATGCTGGTTTAACTGTACCTGGATCTCACCCGAATAATCCTTGGGGGAAAGATATTGAAATTGGTCGCTTCCGTACGGTTGATGCGGGGGCGCGACGTTGGGATATTGAATCCGATAGTTTACGTTTAGTTGCTGGTTTACGCGGTGTAGTAAAAGAGTGGGATTGGGAAGCTTCTGTTCAAAAAGGTCGCAGTGAGTCGACTCAAACGGGTGATCGCAGCCAAGGCTGGGTAAGAACAGATTATTTGCAACGTGAAATTGATGCGGGTCGTTACAATCCTTTCGGCGGCACGATGAACTCACAAGAGGTCATTGACGCTATTACCACCAGTTTAGTACGCCAAGGTTTGTCAAACATGACATCTTATGCGGCTAACATATCTGGTCAAGCATTTACCTTGGCTGGTCGCGACATCATGATGGCGGCGGGAGCTGAATATCGCGAAGAAGATGTCAGTGATGTGCCCGATGAGCAATTCCAACGTGGATTGATTTTTGGTACTGAAGCTGTCTCTGCGGCGGCATCCCGTGAGCAATATGCCGCTTATATGGAATTATCTATTCCAGTCACGGATAACTTCGAGTTGCAACTCGCTGGTCGATATGATCATTACAGCGATTTTGGTTCAACGACTAACCCTAAAGTCGCCTTTCAATGGGGAGTGACTGACGAGCTAACGGCGCGCGCGTCTTGGTCTACGGGCTTCCGTGCACCCTCGTTAGCGCAAATCGGTCTTGGTCCATCTCGCGAAAGTAGTTTCTTTGTCGATACTTACCGTTGCGCTGCCGATAATGTTGACTGTGAAGCCTTAGATTACAACACTGAATTTGAAGGTAACTCTGAGCTGGATGCTGAAGAATCCGAAACTTGGAACGTCGGTATGATCTGGGCGCCGAGTCAGACGTTTGATGTGGGTTTTGATATCTTTAGCATCACGCAAGACAACAAAATTGATAAACAGCCATTAGGCGATATCTATACTGCAAATTGTAACGATCAAAATAGCACTGTGTGCGAGCGCTTAACGCCACAGCTAGGTCAAACTTTAGGACCGATCAGTATTATCCATTCAAGCTTTATCAACTTAAGCTCTCAAGATGTACAAGGGATGGATGTCTCTAGTCATTATGGTTTTGAGTTAGATAGCTATGGGGATTTGAAGTTTGGCTTAGAGTACAGCTACTTACATAATTTTGAGAAAGATGGTCTGGATTACACGGGTGAGTATAAGTTTCCTCAACATCGCTGGTTACTCACCACTAACTGGACTATGGATAATTTTGCCGCCAATATTAATTTGAGTTACATCGGTGAATTTGAAGATACCCCAGATATCAATTTCGATGGTGTACTTGATTTTGAAAGTAATAAGTCTCGTATGATCGACTCTCAATTATTGGTCGACATGTCTGGTACTTATCGCTTCAATGAAATGTTCAAGCTGACACTAGGCGTGAACAACGTATTTGATGAAGAGCCACCATTTGCTATCGGTGACGGTGATACGGATCTCTACGGCTATGTTATTTCAGTACATAATCCTATGGGCCGCTACATTTACACTAAATTCACGATGAACTTCTAACTACCGCTTAGCGTCATTTATGATGGGTGGCGTGATCTCTAATAAAAAAGGCCAATAATGATATTGGCCTTTATTTTTATAGGGTTAAACTTGTGACGGTTGAGTTTATAACTGAGTCGCTGCCCACTTTGCGCGACTTTCGCGGCTTTCACTCATTTTGGTTGGTTCACGGAAGGCTTTGTAGGCCTCCACGTCGAGAGCCACTAGGCTGACGTCGACTTCTAGGACCAGTTTGCACTCTTTCTTAATGCGCCAAGCGGCCGTGTTGTACAGCTCAGTAAAAGGCAGTGAACTTAAGAATTCGGGGTTGTATTGTGTGTAAACCGCTTGAGTGGGGTAGACCACGAAGGCTAAGTGACGCTTAGGTTCTTTCTTAAATAGTTCTTCGATACCATCGCAGGTGTTGAGCACTTGCATCTCAATGATGTCATCAATATCAAGCAGTTTCTTTTGCGCCAGCTCAGGTGCCAGTTGTTCACCGCTTTCCCAGGCGAGTACATCGGCTTCGCTATGGTTAGTCAGAGCACCAACTTGAGCCGCGCTTAAGCTGAGTGACTGGCGTAAGTAGCTCATTTCGATGGCATTCAAGCCAATGTTCTTAGACATAATCGTGTTCTCGATGCAATAAAAGTAAAATTAGTATTTGATCTTTAACCAGATTTCTTCAACCCATTCCCAAAACGACTCCCAATAGATATCGGTAAAGTCGCCGTTTTTCCAGAAATGTACTTGACCATCTTGGTCGATACAGTAAAAAGCGTCACCTTGCTGACAAATGGCAATCATGTCCCTTGGCATACCGATGGACCAAGCATAGCAAGTCACTTCGGGCAGGTAGGTGTGCGAGTAGGGATCCGATGCAGTTACTGGCTCTATCGTGCCGTAAATCACATCACTGGCATACAGCAGGTATTCTTTTAGCTCCCTTGGCAATGAAATCAGGATTTGCTCTTCGACTTCGACGAGCTGCTCAAATGTAGGTAATTCGAGTGGTACAGGAACAGTTTCGCTGCGTTCTTGGAGTTGCTCAATAATGTCGTGCATGGCATTTCCTGCTGATAGGGCTATGGCGCGGGATTATATACTCAAATGGCACTTTGATGCGAGAGAGTGCTTTTTTACACCTTATTAAGATGATGTTTCAGGCGTTGTAAAATATAAAAAAAGGCGCTGGTACCTTTACAGATAACCAGCGCAAGAGTGGAAGCTTTTTAGTTAAGCGACTGATGCTCTTAATAAACTGGCTTCATCAACCCGTTTATAGTTAAGCCATGCCTTGTGGTACAACTTATGTGATTCTTGACGTAATTGGGCAATCTGCGCGAGTTCAAACTCACTTAGTGAACGTTGTTGTTTACGAGCATTGGCCTCAATCCTCTGTACTTTTTCATATACCTTGTGTTCAGGACCATTTTTGATATCAGCGATATCCTGTAGGTGTAATTGCACTTCAGCAATCATGCCTGATTGGGGTAAGCGTACCAGTAGATTGAGATCGCGATAGCCGGAGGCTTTAGGTTCAGCAAAGCGGTTTTTTTGTTTCACAACTTGGGTGTGCTCATTCAAAGTTTGGTAGGCCTGCATCAGATCTTGAATGCTGTCGGTCACAATACTTGCCCTTGCAAGGTCGGTAATTTGGCTGGCATCACCGTTAAATTTTGTCGCTACTTTATCGGCTGCTCTTTGGTAACTCTTTACTGGCGGAACAATCACTTGTGCCTGTGAATAATGGGCAATATTGGTGAGTAATTGAGCGAGCTCAGCTTGTGCATCATAGGCTTGGTGATGGAGCACTGATAAGTCATTCGAGGATTGATGAGGCGCATCGAAGGTCTGACTGCTGAGTGCATATAGACCTTGTAGGTCATGGCTTGATGCCTGTCTTGCACTGTAATTACCACGTTCTGCTTTACTGTCACTGATGTCGAGAGGATTTGCTACACCAGCGCGGCTCGATAATAAGAGTAGAAAAATAAAAAAGGTACGAAATAACTTAGTCATGCGGCCTACTTCCTTATGGGTGAGTTATTCAGGTCACGCATCCACCATAGGCTTCTATTGCTTAATTAAAGCTGAACCAACCATGAAGACTTGTTCATCTTGCGCATGGGTTCACATTCATAACTCAGTGGTTTAAGGAAATAAAAATGGCGCCCCTGTAACAGTGAGCGCCATTGTTGGCCAGCTTATACCGCTGAACAGTGATTTAAATTTGGCTTACCAAATTTTTACGCGTTTCTCTGGTGCGATATACATGGCATCGCCAGGTTTTACATCATACGTAGTGTAGAACTCAGGCATGTTAGATAGTGCACCCAGTGCGCGGAATTCCGCAGGTGAGTGTGGATCGGTCGCTACGCGGTTACGCATGGCTTCTTCTTTGGCTTTTGCGCGCCAAATTTGCGTGAAGCCGATGAAGAAACGTTGATCGCCCGTTAAGCCATCGATAACGGGTGCATCTTTACCGTTAAGCGATTTCTTATAAGCACGATAAGCGATAGTCACACCTGACAAGTCACCAATGTTTTCGCCTAAGGTTAAGCTGCCGTTGACATGCAGATCATCAAACACTGCATAACCATCGTACTGTGCGATTAGTGCTTTGCCGCGAGCAGAGAACTCTTTCAAGTCTTGCTCTGTCCACCAATCACGCATGTTGCCTTCGCCGTCGAATTTAGCGCCTTGATCGTCAAAACCATGGCCCATTTCGTGGCCGATTACCGCACCAATACCACCGTAGTTGACTGCATCGTCAGCTGCCAAATTGAAGAAGGGTGGTTGCAGAATAGCTGCAGGGAACACGATTTCATTCATGGTTGGGTTGTAGTAAGCGTTAACCGTTTGTGGCGTCATGTGCCATTCGTCTTTATCGATTGGCGCGCCCAGTTTGGCTAATGATTTAGCATGTTCAACTTCGCTGGCACGCATAGCGTTACCGACTAAGTCGTCTGCCTTGATGGTCAGCTTACTGTAATCTTCCCATTTGTTCGGGTAACCGATTTTCGGGTTGAATTTTGCTAATTTATCCGCAGCAGCCACTTTAGTGCTGTCGCTCATCCAAGTTAATTCTTTGATGCTGTCGCCGTAAGCACCACGCAGGTTTTCAACCAGTGCTTGCATACGGTCTTTGGCTTCTGGAGTGAAGTGACGTTTGACATACACTTTACCCACAACTTCACCAAGAACGCCATTGACGGCTGCAACGCCACGCTTCCAACGAGGTTCTTGTTCTTCTTGACCATTTAAGGTTTTAGAGAAGAAAGCGAAGTTTTCATTGTCTAACGCTTCACTTAGATTGCTCGCCGCGTGCGTCAGCACTTGCCATTGCATATAGGTTTTCCAAGTGGCTAACTCAGTCGTTTTTAAAACTTCGTTTAACCCTTGGATATAGCTAGGTTGGTTAACTATGATATCGGTTTGCTTGTCAGCGCCAAGAGCGGCTAAGTAGCCTGCCCAATCGATATCCGGTGCCAGTGTTGGCAGATCTTTGACTTGATATAGATTGTAGGTCTTAGTGCTGTCGCGGTTTTCAACCACATCCCAGTGCTTGGCAGCAATGGCCGTTTCTAAGGCTAAAATAGCTTCAGCACTGGCTTTAGGGTTAGCAAGACCCGCAAGGGTAAACATTTTTTCGATATGGGCGACATATGCCTTACGGATATTAACGAAGCGTTCTGATTCGTTAAAGTAGTAGTCTTTCTCTGGCAGGCTTAGGCCATATTGATAGAGATGCGTTGCGTAACGGCTAGAGTTTTTCGCATCGATATCAATATAAAATGCTATTGGGGTACCCGCGCCAGCGATTTGGCTGTGGGCGAAGTATTTCACTAATTCATTCTTATCTTTTAAGGCATTAATAGTATCGAATTCGCCTTGGATTGGTGTGACTCCCAGTTTGTTGAGTGTCTCTGTATCCATAAATGAACGATATAAATCGGCCACTTTTTGCTCGTCTGTACCTGCGGCGAGATTGGGCGTTGCAGCCACTTCTTCGATAATGGCTTTTACGTCGTCACGTGATTTTTCACGTAAATCGTAGAAAGCGCCAATGCTAGTGCGATCGGATGGGATCTCAGTGTTTTTTAGCCAAGTGCCGTTAACGTATTTATAGAAATCGTCTTGTGGACGAATCGCTTTATCAAAATTAGCAAATTCAATTCCAGAACCTAGTGCTTGAGTCACTGCCGCTGCGGTGGCTGTTTTAGCAGTTTCAGGTGCTTTAACTTCGGCAGCCTTGTCATTACAGGCAGTCAGGCCTGCGATAAGTGAGGCACACAGTCCCCCAATGAGTACTTTTCTCATGTTGTTTCCTTCGAGTTTATTATTGTGCCCATTATTGGGGCTGTTATTTTGGCAAAATGGGATTGCTTCAGGCGCAATGAACTATGTTAATGCCTTACTAGGAATCGAAACAAGGTCATTACACTGTTTATCGTGGATTTATCTTGAGTGATATGTAACTAAAGGTTACCAGTGAGCATATTTAAGTCAGTAGCTGCAAAGTTACCGTATGCAGGCCTTTTCAGGTAAGTGAGCACTTCGATTTATCATTTTAAAATAGGGTTAATTCAGTTGCCTAATTAGTTTTGCAGGGTTACCTGCAACCACTGTTTTGGCTGCGACATTTTTAGTCACTACGGCGCCAGCACCGATGACGGCATCATCACCAATATTGATTCCTGGCATTATGATTGCGCCGCCGCCAATCCATACCCGTTTACCGATGTGAATCGCTTTAGCGGTTTCCAAACCTGAGCAACGTAGCTCGGCATCAAGTGGGTGACTTGAGGTATAAAACTGTACATTGGGGCCGACCATAGTCTGTTCATCAATAAAAATGGGGGCATTATCCTGCAAGGTGACATTGACATTGATGAACACTCTGTCAGCAAGAGTGAGATTGATGCCATAACTGATAAAAATCGGCGTGGAGATAGTTGCGACTGGCGATTTAAGGGGCAGAAGTTGTTGGCAGAGTTGGGTGTACTCAGTGCTATTTTGAGCAATCGTTTGATTTAATTGTCGATTCAGTCGCTGCTGTTGTGTTCTTAAACTTAAGAGTTCGCTGTCAAGACAATCATATTCTTGGCCTGTGATCATCTTTTGGAATTCAGTCATAGCATCTTTCCCTATGGTGATTACTGTCAATGCGTAAGGGCTAATATAGAAACACAGCTCGCGTTGAGCAGCAATTCTTTGCCCTTTGAACTGGTCGGCTTCATAATACGGCAGTTTTCTTTATTGAAGTTGAGTATTAACGTGCGTTTAGACAAATTTATCTGTGAGAGTACCTCACTGACTCGCTCATTAGCGAAAAAAGCCCTGCATCGCGGTGATATTACTTGTGATGGCTTAGTCGTTAAAGACTCGGGTTTTAAAGTGACTGAAGGTATGTGTGTTTGCCTTGAAGGCGAGCCGATTGTCTTAGTGGGCGAGCGTTATTTAATGCTTAACAAACCGGTAGACACTATTTGCTCGACGATAGATGAAACCTACCCTTCGGTATTGAGCTTAGTGGATGTGCCTAAGCCAGAAACTCTTCACATTGCTGGTCGTTTAGATGCCGATACTACAGGGCTCGTGTTGATTACCAGTGATGGCCAATGGTCGCATAAGATTACCTCACCGAAGAAAGAGTGTGGCAAACGCTATTTAGTGCAACTCGCTGAGCCTGTGGATGCTAGTTTGATTGCGATATTTGCCGCTGGCGTTGAATTGCGCGGTGAAGATGGTCTAACTAAGCCGGCGTTACTGGAGATTATTGATCCACAATTAGTGCGATTAACCATCACCGAAGGTAAGTATCATCAAGTGAAGCGTATGTTTGCCGCTGTGGGCAATCATGTGCAAGGGTTGCACCGTGAAAGTGTTGGGCAAATTGAATTAGACCCCTCCTTAGCACTGGGTGAATGGCGATATTTGACTCCTGAAGAGATAGCTTCAGTCTAACGAGTTTGAGATAAAAAATGCCGCCTGAGTTTTGCTTGGGCGGCATTTTTATTTGTGCTAAATAGCTTTTATTACTGTTTCTTTAAAATCAGATGACCGCTGATGGTATTCATCTTCACGTTGGCAGCGCCAGAGCCTGTTTGGAATGATAACTCTGTGCTTGGTACATATTTTTGTTTTTGCGGTACATCTTGGGTTAAACCGTTGTTGATTTTTCCACCAGGACCCCCATCTAAGTTGAAGCTTGCATCGGGAACATCATTAAAGATCACGGTAATATCGCCACTCACACTTTCAAAATTTGCTTTGTTGAAGTTTTTAGCGAGTGATACTTGTGAATCTCCGCTGACGGTTCTGAGCTCGATTTCCTTGGTGACGCTAAAGTTAGCATTCACTTCACCTGAGACTTGTTCAATCGTGACTTTTTCTGCTTGAGTGTGGCTTTTTAAGTCACCGCTAACGAGGCGATAATTCATTTCTCCTTTACTGTCAGTGTCCTGAATCGTGCCGGATACGGTTTCTAATTTGATTTTTCCATCAAGTGCTTTGGTCGTGATATCACCAGAGACTGTATGTAACTCAGGTTTACCACTTAAGTTGTTGGCGTTGATATTGCCGCTTACCGTATTCAAATCTAGTTCACCTTGAGTTTCGGCAACTTGCAGATTGGCAGATATGGTATCTGCACTGAGTTTAACCGTTTTTGGGACTTTAATGGTGAGCTGTGATCCTTTGTCATTATTGCCATTATAGTGGCGAGGCATCTTGTCTTCGATATTGAGACTATTTCCCTGTTGCTCAAACACAAAGCCTTCGCTCAATTCATCTAATGTGCCAGTGACACTCACTTCACTCTTATCCCATGTTTGAATGGTCACATCACCGCGTTGGACTTTGATCTGCAGTTGAGTGTCGCTGCTGACACTTAACTGTTTATCAACGCTTTGTGCTGCTAACACATTGCCCATTAAGCCTAAATAGAGTGTCGAAACCAATAGGCTAGCTTTAGTGAGATTGAGGTTACTCATAGGGTGTTTCCTTGTGTCGAGTTTCTAATGGGTAATTTTTGGCCCTGTTGTAATAGGTCGAGCTCACGCTGCTGCACCCAAAGCCACAGTTGCCAAAGTTGTTTATCGGTTGGATTCGCTTGTAAAGCTTGGTAAATCTGTGTTGCAGCGAGCCTTAGCTCAGTTAAACCTTGCTCAACGGGTGCGCTGAAGATGCTCGTTTGCCACATTAGCGCATTTGGCGCCTGTTCTAGGTTGTCCACTTGCGCTTGGTGTAATGTTGCAATTTGGGTGAGTAATAAATGTAAGGCCACATCCTCTGGTTGCTCTGGCATAGCTTGGTTCTGGGCAAGCTCTGTCTGCTGCATTATGAATGAGTTGAAATAGGGCAATTGGGTATATCCCAATGCCGCTAGAATAATAAACGAAGCCGCTATCGCCCAAGCGTGACTCTTCTGGGATTTGTACGTTTGGGGTATCAGCGTTTTATCCATGCGTTTTTCAATGCCTTGCCACAGATCATGTGTAGGCGACATCTCTTTGGGCGCGCTATTAATCAATTGCTCAAGCTGTTGTTCACGGGAAAGCGGCGTTAACGTCATTACAGCATCTCCTGTAGTAGTTGCTTAGCTCTATGGTATTGGGTCTTACTGGTGCCGACGGCAATGCCAAGTAAGTCAGCGATTTCATCATGTTGATAACCTTCGATTGCACAGAGTACGAAAACCATGCGAGCGCGTTCTGGCAGTTTGAAAATTAACTTATCTAATCCGCTATAGCTGCTATCAGAGCTTAAGGGTTCAGTTTCTTGTTCCAGCGGAATAAATCGTGACCAAAAGGACTTTTGTTTACGAATGCTGCTCAATGCCTGATTGACACAAATACTGTGTAACCAAGTGGAAAACTGACTCTCACCTCTAAATTGTGGCAACTTCTGCCACACTAAAATAAAACACTCTTGGGTAATTTCTTCAGCCATAGCGCTATGGCCGCAAAGGCGCAGTGATAGGGCGTAAATACGTTGGTAATGGCTTTGATACAGCAACTTGAAGGCAGTTCTGTCTCCTTGGCTCGCTAAGGTGACCAGTTCAAAGTCAGACATTGAGCCATTGAGTGGGAGGATCCCTGCTGTCACTGTAATTTCCTGCCATAATGATTGAGTGTTGTAGTTTTGACGCAGTGGGCGCTACAAAAGGTTTGGAACCTTAAAAAATATATTTTATTTAGATCAATTATCCAGCGTAACATTTTTGTAATTTGTAGTAGAATTCGCCCGAAAAAGTACTGCTAAGCTAATGAAGTAATTCATTTTATATCAATTGATATTATGACACTTACATCTGCTTTGAGACGGTATATTTAACGTAATTAAAACGAAATACTTTGTAGTAACGGTAGGGTATCACCCTGAAGAACTAAGTTAAAAATAATGCGGTACTCACAGTATGGGAGCTTAAATCGACAAGCTATCAAAGTATTTGATGTGAACTTTTAATGTATTGCTATGTTTGCGCTGTTAAAGGCTTAATTTCCAGCTATCTTTTTAAGATAGATTATATATTCGGGGACTTTCTATGCTAATCCGCTCAAAGTTGTTACTCAGTGCTGCAGTGTCTATTTCGGCACTAATTGCCATGTTTGGATTACAACTCTATTCAAATTCGGTGAAATCGGAACTTTCTAACGCGGCTCAAAGTGTGCTTGATTTAGAGCGCGACGTCTTAATTTTGCGTAAAAATGAAAAGGACTTTTTCGCTCGCAAGGATTTGAAATATGTCGAGCTGCATAAGCAAAGCCACATGGCAATCGACAGTATTGTCCCTGAGTTAGAGAAAGTCTTTAAAGAATATGGGGTATCGACTGCCTCACTTGAAAGTTTTGACCGTAATTTAAATCAGTATCAAGCCGCTTTTTCTGAAGTGGTGCAGCTACAACAAGAGATTGGCTTAACACCTAAAACAGGTTTGTACGGTACGTTACGAGCTGCGGTGCATAACGTTGAAACGCTACTCAAAGAATTTGATCAGCCCGCACTCGAAGCCGCAATGCTGCAACTTAGGCGTAACGAAAAGGATTTTATGCTGCGTCGTGAGCTAAGTTATGTCGAAACCTTCGATACTAATATTAGTAAGTTTAATGACAAGCTTCATGCCTCGAGTATCGATATTGATACTCAACGAAAAATTGAAGAGCTTATTACTCAATATCAAAAGGATTTCAAAAGCTTAATTAATAAGGAACAGCAGCTTGGTTTGACCGAAAATGACGGTACTATGGCGCGAGTTTTAGCTGCAAACCAGCAAACTGAGAGCAGTACGAGTGACTTGAAAAATTTGGCTCTTAAGGCCATTGATGATGCTGAGAGTAGTAGTGTTAATGTCGGTATTACTGTGTTTATCTTTATTGCGTTACTACTATCAATCATTACCTACTTGATTATCCGCAGTATTATCGCGCCTGTTGAGCGTATCACGCAGATCATTTCTCGCATCGAGGTGAGTAAAGATCTGACATTGAGGTGCGATGCCTCCACCCAAGATGAACTCGGTGAAATTGCACAGCATTTCAATAGCATGGTGAGTAGCTTCCAACAGCTGATTGAGCAAGTGATTGAGTCGGTCGCAACGATTAACACTTCCTGTAAACGTGTTTCAGCAAATGCCATGCTCGCCTCCGAAGGTGTGGGCCAACAACTTAATGAGACCGACATGGTCGCAACAGCAATCACTGAGATGGGCGCAACGATTGAGGAAATTGCTAAAACAACCGAATTAGCGGCATCAAAAGCGGGTCAGACCCACGATAATGCCCAAAGTGGTCAATTAGAGGTTGAGCAAACGATACATAAAATCCAGTCACTTGCTGAGCAGTTGAATAGCTCAGCAGCGGTCGTTAACGAATTGGAACGTGACAGCGAGACTATCGGTAGCGTGTTAGATGTGATCCGCGGCATTGCTGAGCAGACTAACCTTTTAGCCTTGAATGCCGCGATTGAAGCGGCGCGTGCGGGTGAGCAGGGCCGTGGTTTTGCTGTGGTTGCCGATGAAGTGCGTAACTTAGCGATGCGGACGCAATCGTCAACCCAAGAGATTGCTAACATCATTCAAACGCTGCAGACGCGTACCCGATCGATTGTGCAATTGATGGAATCTAGCCAAAAACAAGGCGTTGAAAGCGCTGAACAAGCGGCAAGTGCTGGCGCTTTATTGAAGCTTATCAATAACGACGTGCGTAATATTATGGACATGAGTACTCAAATTGCGGCGGCTATTGAAGAACAAAGTATGGTGGCGGCTGAAGTGAACAAGAACGTGGTGGTGATCCGCGATATCGCTGAGGAGTCATCCCATGCGGCAGATGCAAATGCGTCCGCATCGGATGAGCTTAAGGCGCAGGCTGAGTTCTTATTCCGTGCGGTGAGTAATTTTAAAATCTAATGCGTAGAAGCCAGTTTACATCTGATGATCAGAAGCTGGCTTAAAAAATACACTAACAAAAACGCACTCCGAGGAGTGCGTTTTTATGTCTGAGTAATTAGCTCTGCAAGCTTAGTGATTCGTTAAAACAGCAAGCTGTGCATTGGAACCGCTCAGATTAGTCAGAACGTTCAGTGACCGAACTGTTAGCGACGGAACTATTAGTGACGGAACATGGCAGAAATAGACTCTTCGTTGCTTACGCGACGAATTGCCTCAGCCAGTACCGCAGACATAGTTAACTGAGTTACTTTAGCCACTTTCAACATTTCTGGGCTTAAAGGAACAGTGTCAGTCACAATCACTTCATCAATCACTGAGTTAGCGATATTTTCAGCCGCTTTGCCAGAGAACACTGGGTGAGTTGCGTAAGCAAATACGCGGTTCGCACCATGTTCTTTTAAGGCTTCAGCCGCTTTACACAGAGTGCCGCCTGTGTCGATCATATCGTCAACGATAATGCAGTCACGACCTTGAACATCACCAATGATGTGCATAACTTGCGCAACGTTCGCTTGTGGGCGACGTTTATCAATGATCGCTAAATCAGAATCATCCAACAGTTTTGCTACTGCGCGAGCGCGAACAACACCACCGATGTCTGGAGAAACAACGACTGGATTATCTAAGTTCTTCGCTAACATATCCTCTAGTAGCACTGGGCTACCAAATACGTTATCAACAGGAACGTCGAAGAAACCTTGGATTTGCTCAGCGTGCAGGTCACAGGTCAGAACGCGGTCAACACCCACGCTAGACAGGAAATCGGCAACCACTTTTGCAGTAATAGGTACACGGGCGCTACGAACGCGACGGTCTTGACGTGCATAACCAAAGTAAGGAATAACAGCTGTGATACGGCCAGCAGATGCACGGCGTAGCGCGTCAACCATCACGATGAGTTCCATCAGGTTGTCGTTTGTCGGCGCACAAGTGGATTGGATGATGAACACATCGGCCCCACGTACATTTTCGTTAATTTGGACACTGATTTCACCATCGCTGAAACGACCAACCACTGCGTCTCCGAGTTTGCAAAATAGACGATCGGCTATCTTTTTAGCGAGACTGGGGGTGGCGTTCCCAGCAAAGAGCTTGATGTCGGGCACTGTATGAACCTCAGGCGTTTGCTTTATATTTTAGTGGCTAGAGTAACGACGATGTAGGGACGGGAGGAACCCGAGGCGTTATCGTTAAGTGGTTACTCTAGAAGAAAGTAGTTTAAGGGTGACTGAGTCGCGTGATGAGCGGCGAAAGATTCATCCCTTGTGCAACAAATCCTTGCATTTCAGACGGTAATTTCGCCAAGGCTGCGAGAGCTTGTTGCTTTTGTGTGAATTCCCCGAACACGCATGCGCCTGTTCCTGTCATTCTCGACGGCGCATATTCTAGCAGCCAGCCTAATGCCTTGGCAACTTGAGGGTATTTAGAAACGACTAGTTTTTGACAATCATTTGCCCAAGGTTGGTTCATTAAGGTATCTATGGCCAGTTTCGGGGTATCACGTGGTAAAAGTGGATCTTGGAATACTTCAGCGGTGGATACATGGGCATCGGGTGCGATGATTAAGTACCAAGGCTCACTCGGATTTACCGCTTGTAAGCGTTCACCTACACCTTCGGCAAAAGCGGCGAAACCATGAATAAAAACAGGAATATCGGCACCAAGTTTAAGGCCGATTTTAGCCAGTTCTTCGGTCGATAATTGGGTGTTCCATAATGTGTTCAGTGCCACTAAGGTGGTGGCAGCATCTGACGAGCCGCCACCTAAACCTCCGCCCATGGGTAGACGTTTATCCAACCAGATTTCGGCGCCGCCACTAAAGCCTGTGGTTTGTTGTAATGATTTTGCGGCTCGCAGAATTAAGTTATCGCTATCGGCGACAACATTAGAGATATTGGAGTGCAAAATCAGTTCTGCGGTTTCAGTGACCTTAAAATCGAGCATGTCACAGTAATCAATAAACTGAAACAAGGTTTGCAGTTCATGATAACCATCTGCGCGGCGACCATTCACGTGTAAGAATAAGTTAAGCTTTGCTGGTGCTGGCCAATGGCGTGAAATTGCTGCGGGCATGCTAAGGTTTCTCTTCGAGTATGATTGCAGGCTTGCCGAGGGCTTGCCATTGATTCAATTGCAATTTGAGTTGTAAGTCACCACGCTCAAGCTTTAATTGATGGGGCACGTTGGCGCCGCTCTGGGATTGCCAACTTAAAAATGTGACCTGCCAAGGCGGTGGGGTTTGAGTGTTCGTGAGCTGTTTGGGTTTGCCTTGGCTATCGCTTTCCAGTACTTGGTCATTCGGGCCAACTTGGCCGGTGATCCATAAAGGTAAATCGGCCAAGGGGATGGACCAACCGCTGACGCGCTCGAGTAAACGCTGGGCATTATCGTCGCGAAAATCTTTGCCATCGATATGTAAATGGGCAGAGTTTGAGGTTGAATTAAGCGTCAACACCGTTGTACCTAGCATAGTCGTGAGTGTGAGTTCATCGCGATCTTCACTGTGGCGCCAGTAGATATTGGCACTGAGTTTATCGTCGGGAGTTTTTATCGCTAGTTTTCCCTGTAATTCCCAAGCTTTGGCTTGGCGCGCATCATTGACTGTGATTGGGCTTAAGTCAGTCATCGGCGGCAAGGTTTCACACCCCGCCAGTAAGAGTAGGGCGCTTAAGGTAAAACAAGAGAAAATGGTTTTTGTGAGGCGCTTCAAATTATTCATCTATGACTGATATACCAAAGTCCTTATGATACGAGGGCTTGGAAAGAATACCAATGCCAAACGTAAAATTTCCATCGGCGGTCACTTAGATTTGCTCCCTTGGGGCAAATTTTGCCTTACCTATTATTGATAGAAAATTTAGGTAAGAAGTTAGACCTTTATTCGGTTTTGTTAAGCGTATTCTGTTTTTAGTTGGGCCAATTCAGTAGAATGCCCTTATTAAGAGAGTCGCCAAGAATCTAGAAAGAGTCAGATGAGCCTTGTAGCAATCGGTATTAACCATAAAACAGCCACGGTAGACCTGCGTGAGAAAGTCGCCTTCTCTCCGGACAAAATTCATGACGCTATGAAGAGTCTGGCCAGTCGTACACGCTCAGGTGAAGCCGTTATTGTCTCGACCTGTAATCGCACTGAGTTGTATTGCAACAACGGCGATGAGGCCGACATTATTGCGTGGCTTGAAGAATATCACGGCCTAGATCATGAGGATGTAGCACCTTGTCTCTATAACTATCACGGTCAAGATGCCGTAAGGCATTTGATGCGCGTAGCCTCTGGGCTCGATTCTTTGATCCTTGGTGAGCCGCAGATTCTCGGTCAAGTAAAGCAAGCGTTCGTTAAGGCCAAAGAGGCTGGTACGGTTGCGCTAACCATAGATAGACTCTTTCAGAATACTTTTTCAGTCGCTAAGAAAGTCCGCACCGACACTGAAATTGGCGCCGCCGCAGTTTCTGTGGCATTTGCCGCGGTAAGCATGGCGAAACATATTTTCTCATCGATATCGACCACTAAAGTACTGTTGATTGGTGCAGGTGAAACCATAGAATTGGTTGCGAAGCATCTTAAAGACAACGGCGTGGCTTCAATGGTCGTAGCAAATCGGACGTTAGAACGTGCCCAAGGCATGTGCGAGGAGTTTGGCGCAACAGCAATTACACTGGCGCAGATACCAGATTATCTCCCAAAAGCCGATATCGTGATATCCTCTACCGCCAGCCCTCTGCCTATCCTAGGTAAAGGCATGGTCGAAAAAGCGCTAAAGCAGCGTCGCCATCAACCTATGTTATTGGTTGATATAGCAGTTCCCCGGGATATTGAGCCGGAAGTCGCCGATTTGGATGACGCGTTTCTGTATACAGTGGACGACCTGCATAGCATTATTGAACAGAATATGGCTTCTCGAAAAGAAGCCGCCGAGCAAGCTGAAGTAATTACTGAAGAACAATCTTTCCTATTTATGGATTGGATCCGTTCTTTAGAGTCGGTCGACAGTATTCGCGAGTATCGCAGCCAGAGCATGGCGGTAAAAGATGAGTTAGTGGAACGCGCCTTGAATAAATTAGCTCAGGGCTCAGACACTGAGCAGGTATTGATTGAACTAGCCAATCGCCTGACCAACAAACTTATCCACGCACCGACACAGGCCCTCACGGCAGCGAGTCGTCAGGGCGATTTGAATACTCTCGGTCAGTTAAGATCAGCGCTTGGATTAGATAAAAACTAAGGTTAGCGAGTTAAATGAAGGAATCCGTTATCCGCAAGCTGGAAGGCTTGCTCGAGCGCAATGAAGAAGTCATGGCTTTGCTGGGTGATGCTAGCGTCATTTCTGATCAAGACAGGTTTCGTGCGTTATCGAAAGAATATGCCCAGTTAGAAGACGTTGTTGCTGGCTTTAAAGCCTATCAGCAAGCGCAGGCCGATCTCGATTCTGCCAAAGAAATGCTGGAAGAAGACGATGCTGAAATGCGTGAAATGGCGCAGGAAGAGATGAAAGCCGCTAAGGCCAAACTCGAGCAGCTCGAAGACGAATTGCAAATTCTATTATTGCCAAAAGATCCTGACGACGATAAAAATGCCTTCGTTGAGATCCGCGCTGGTGCAGGCGGTGACGAAGCGGCTATTTTTGCCGGTGATTTATTCCGCATGTACAGCCGTTATGCTGAAGCGAATCGCTGGCAGATTGAAATCATGAGCTGTAACGAAGGTGAACATGGTGGCTTTAAAGAAGTGATCATGAAGGTCAGCGGTGACGGCGTATACGGCAAACTTAAGTTTGAATCCGGCGGCCACCGTGTACAGCGTGTGCCAGAAACCGAATCCCAAGGACGTGTGCATACTTCAGCGGTTACTGTTGTGGTACTTCACGAAGTGCCTGAAGCGGAAGCGATTTCAATCAATCCAGCCGATCTGAAAGTCGATACTTATCGTTCATCAGGTGCAGGTGGTCAGCACGTTAACAAAACTGACTCAGCTATTCGAATCACCCATATTCCTACTGGGATCGTGGTGGAATGCCAAGATCAACGTTCGCAACACAAGAACCGTGCCCAAGCCATGAGTGTACTGGCCGCACGTATTCAAGCTGTTGAAGACGAAAAACGCCGTAGCGCTGAAGAATCGACCCGTCGTAGTCTGGTTGCCAGTGGCGATCGCTCCGAACGTGTACGTACTTACAACTTCCCGCAAGGCCGCGTGAGCGAACACCGCATCAACTTGACCTTATATCGCTTGAACGAAGTAATGGAAGGCGATCTCGATGCTATTTTATTGCCTCTGATGCAAGAGCATCAAGCCGATCAGTTAGCCGCACTGGCTGACGAGCAGGGGTAATTTTGTCAGATCAATCTAGCATAGCCGAAGCCCTGCAATGGGCTTATGTGCAGTTAGCATCAACCTCTGAATCCGCTCATTTGGATGCAGAGGTTTTGTTGTTATATTGCCTCAATAAAAGCCGAAGCTATTTGTATACTTGGCCTGAAAAATCCCTAACGGTTGAACAGTGGAAACGCTTCCAGCAAATGGTACAGAAACGCCAAAAAGGCGTACCTGTGGCACATATTGTCGGTGAGCGCGAATTTTGGTCGTTGCCTTTTATCGTCAACGACACCACTTTGATCCCGCGTCCTGATACGGAAATTCTGGTTGAAACCGCCTTGAACATGCCGCTTTCCACCTACGCCAAAGTGCTCGATTTAGGCACAGGCACTGGGGCGATTGCGCTGGCGTTGGCGTCTGAGCGTGAGTCATGGCAAATCACCGCGGTCGATAAAGTCGATGATGCCGTGGCTTTGGCTATCGCGAACCGCGAGAACTTAAAGCTGCCACAGGTCGAAATTCTCCAGAGTGACTGGTTCAGTGCCGTAAAGTCACGGGACTTTGATTTAATCGTTTCAAATCCGCCCTATATTGATGAATCAGACGAACACTTGCACCAAGGTGACGTGCGTTTCGAGCCCCAAAGCGCGTTAACCGCCGCCGAGGAAGGCTTTGCCGATCTTTATTATATTGCCAACACTGCCCGAGATTACTTAAAGCCTAACGGCTATATCCTGCTCGAACATGGTTTTGAGCAAGCTGTAAAACTCAGAGCTAAGCTTATCGAACTCGGCTACGAGAATGTCGCCACAGTGCGAGACTTTGGCAGTAATGATAGATGCACTATGGGCAAATGGGCGGAGTAAGTTACTAAAAATAAATTCGATGACCCAGAGAATAATGATGAGACTTTAGACTTATTAACTTGTCATCTTAAATATAACGCTATTGCCAATCTGCAATAGCGTTTTTTATGTGTAGGTATTTTCTTAAAATAGTGTCTTCAGTGAATATAAGATGACTATTCTTAGGAGATATAGTTATAGGATATAGTTTAATCAGCTGTGGAATGGGAAGTTTTTCTTCAGCATTTGCTATAAATTTTATATAGCGTTAATAGAAATAACGTAATTAATTATGATGAAAATGGATTTTTTCTAGAATTCTAAATTAAATTTTTATTGGAAACATAATGCCAGTATTTACTGGCATTAAGGTTTTAAATTTATAGCCTTAGAAGCTGTAGCCTATTCCTACAGTGAAGCTCGTCATTTCAAATACTCCAGAATCCTGGTAGGCTAATGTTGTCATAATTTCGAAGCCATTATAAAAACGACAACGCCAACCTAATGCGGCATATAAGCCATATCCATCGTCTGAATACTCATCTATAGTAATAACATCATCACCACTATTTCCGTAGTCATTCAATTGATAATTAGCTTTAGATTGAGATAATCCGGCCTTAAATATCGCATTATGTCTTGCTGATATTTGGTATGTATATGTGCCAGCAAGCCGAGAGGAATAAGAGTTCTCCAACACGTAATCGTCAAAAACACCATGTATTGCTGCGGTAAAAGGCTCACTTTGAAATGGTGTGTAACCTACTTCTACTCCCCAATCTGGGGTGAATTGATAGCGATAGGCAAAATCATAATGGGTAATGCCCCCATAGTCTTCTGTTGCGCCTAAACCCAAGCCTGCAGAGAAACCATGGGTTTCGTCTGCGCTAGATGCTGTAGTGGAAATGAGTAAAGCTAAAAGTATAAATAAGCGTTTCATTGTACTTCCTGTAATCACATTAATCCATGAACGCTAAAAGTAACAGATTTGGTTGCTAATTGTAAATGTTTTGATTTTTATTTATTTCGTATGGTCTCCCGATAAGTAGACAGATGTCAGTAAGTTTATATTGAAACAAATGTAATAATTTATTATTTTTTCTTAGACTTCAGTAATTCGCTATGTATTTTGCTTGGTAAGCAGTAATTATTGTTAAATCCTCATTGTTTCTAAATGAACTAAATTAGATTTTTATAGTATTTTTTGTGTTGGTTGTATTTGTATACAGTGTGCGGAAATACATTTTTAATGAATGGAAGTTATTTCATTCAGATTTAAGGTTTGATTTTTATGTACCATAATAATTTAAATTTTTTTGTTAACGCTATTTTTGATAGCCACTATTTCAAATCCGAAGTGCAAGATTTGGCAACTAAACCACTATTTTATTATCCAGTTAGAACACTAGGTTACTCGCTCCTTCCTGCATACCGTTCTATTTTTTCGAATGTTTAGGTCGTGATTTCGCGTTATTCTTTTGTAAACTTCCTTGTTATTCTGCCTCCATCAGCAAAGCGTTTGCGTCTTGTGTTAGCCGTACGGTCTTGGCGTTTCACGTATCGCTTTGCTCAACCGATAGGAGAGCAGCAATGAAAGTATTAAGTCAGTTTTCCGCCAAAGCCGCGATGGATGGCGATGGGGTCAATATTCGCCGTGTCGCCGATTTTGTGACGACTAAATTTGATCCTTTCTTGATGATCGACGAAATAAAATCCGATGATGAACAAGACTTTATCGGTGGCTTCCCCGCACATCCTCATCGCGGAATGGAGACCTTCACTTATATTCGTAAGGGCGGTTTTGAGCATCGCGACCAAATGGGTAATGTGAAGGCGATTCGTGCCGGCGATGTGCAGTGGATGAGCACCGGGTTCGGAGTAGTACACTCTGAAATGCCGCTGGCCGATGCGATTGATGGTCTGCATGGATTCCAAATTTGGGTCAACATGCCCGCCAAAGACAAGCTGCGTCCAGCTAAGTATCAAGATACTGCGGGTAGCGCAAGCGTTGAAGCGACTAATAACACTGGCGCTAACTTAAAAGCCTTAGCGGGTGATTGGGGCTTTAAAGATCAACCACTGATTAGTGCGGCTATCCAAGGATTAGCGGGCGAAGCTGCCATTGCTGATTTGAGCCTAGCGCCAAACGCTGAGGCCACACTTGATTTGTCTCAACACGAGTTTGTCGCCTTGTACTTGTACCAAGGTGACTTAAGCAAGGGTGAAGATTCACAGTGGTCATATCATGAGGGCGAGTTTTTAGTGCTCGATAGCCAAAGTGTGCTTAAGCTTAAGGCCGATGAGCGCGGCGCTGGGATGTTACTATTTGCGGGTAAACCTATCTGTGAAAAAATCGTCCAGATGGGTCCCTTTGTGATGAACACCCAAGCGGAAATTCAGCAGGCGATTCGCGATTATCAAGAAGGGCGTTTCGGCCAGATCGCGTAATTTGTTAAATCTGTCGCACTGAGCTAATTCTAAATCCAAGCCAATTTAAGTTTAAGCCCTGTATTCCTACAGGGCTTTTTTGTTGCTGTTCACGCAAGCTATGTCTATTGCTTAAGGACTTGAGGCAAAAGCCGCGCTTTGTTGCTACAATAGCCGTGCTTTTGGGTTGAGCGAGCCTAGAGCTTAAATCTAAACTCAAGCTAGCCTAAAACTAACCTGAATCTTGATAGACCAGTTTAATCGATAAGTAACGCAATTTCAGTAACCTAGCAGCCGCTTCGTTACCCACCACAGGATATTCACCTTGAGCAACTCTGATACTAAGCCTAATCCATCAATGGCTTTTTCGACTCTTAAGCTAAAACCCGAACTGCTTGAGAACCTTTCTTCTATGGGCTACAACGAGATGACGCCAATTCAGGCGCAAAGTTTGCCACCCATTTTAGCGGGGCAGGATGTGATAGGTCAGGGTAAAACTGGCTCGGGTAAAACGGCCGCCTTTGGCTTAGGGTTACTGAACAAGTTAGACGTTAAACGCTTTCGCATTCAAACCTTAGTGTTATGCCCAACCCGCGAGTTGGCCGACCAAGTGGCACAGGAAATCCGTACCCTTGCCCGTGGTATTCATAACGTTAAAGTACTGACACTTTGCGGCGGTGTGCCTATGGGGCCACAAGTTGGCTCGCTGGAACACGGCGCGCACATTATTGTGGGTACGCCGGGTCGTATCGTTGATCACTTAGATCGCAATCGCTTAGATTTAAGCAATCTCAACATGTTAGTGCTCGATGAAGCCGATCGCATGTTAGAAATGGGTTTCCAACCAGCCCTCGATGCGATTATCGAACAAGCGCCTCGTGAGCGTCAGACGCTGCTATTCAGCGCGACGTTCCCAGAGCAAATTCAATCGATTGCTAAGCAAATCATGTATGACCCAAGCATGGTTAAAGTTGAAGGTAATCACGACAGCTTAAGCATAGCCCAGCATTTTTATCACTTAGACGATGACAAGGCGCGCATGCAAGCGCTGCAATTATTGTTGTTAGAACATAAGCCTGAAAGCGCTGTGGTGTTTTGTAACACTAAACGCGAAACCCAAAAAGTGGCCGATGAGCTTGAAGGTTTAGGCTTTAGCGTATTGGCTTTGCACGGTGATTTAGAGCAAAGAGACAGGGACGAAACCCTGCTGCAATTTGCTAATAAGAGTGCCTGTGTATTAGTGGCGACCGATGTTGCCGCCCGTGGTTTAGATATCGATGCACTGGATGCCGTGTTTAACTATCACGTTGCCTACGACACCGAAGTCCATATTCACCGTATCGGTCGTACTGGCCGCGCGGGCAGTAAAGGCGCCGCCTATACCTTCTATAACGACCAAGACGGTTACAAAATTGCCTTGTTAGAAGAGTATTTAGAGCGCGAAATCACCAGCGAATCACTACCATCAGAAAGTCTGCTCGGCAACACGCCTTTAGCGCCAACCATGATCACTCTGCAGATCGATGGTGGTAAGAAGGAAAAGCTGCGTCCAGGGGATATCTTAGGCGCGCTGACAGGCGAAAACGGTATCGAAGGCTCACAGGTGGGTAAAATCCAAGTGACCGATTATCGCGCCTATGTGGCCGTTAATCGTAAGGCTGCCAAGAAAGCACTGAACAAAATTACTGGCGGGCGTATTAAAGGTAAATCTTACCGCGCTTGGCCAATGAAGTAAGTTTGGCCTAGCTTGAGTTGAATCGTACCTCGATTTAATTCGCTCTATTTTTAAAGGGAATAAACTCAGGTTTATTCCCTTTTTTGTTGGGTTTTATAGTGGTAGTCATTACACCTTTGTGTCTACTTCACCGCGAATCTTATTGGGCGATTAAGTAACACTTTGTATTTGTCTGCTTAATTGATATGGCCCTCAGCTTGCCTGTGTTAGAAGTGATTCTGAGTAAAAAATAAATGAGCGGATTAACGGCTTTGTCAGGTGATAAGGCTGCATCGGTTTGGAGTATTTATGTTTCGATGGACTATTTTACTAAGCATCTTTTTGAGCGCAGCGAGCGCTGCATCAATTCTGCCAGAGCCGCAACCGGAGTCTAAGTCAGAGCCGCAACCGTTACAGCACTTCATCTACATTAACCATCGTGAGGCTAACGGAGAAAACATTCGTGCCGACAAGGCGTTGCGCGATCCCCGTTTTGGCGGTGCGCAGATTGTTTATACTTGGCGCAGTTTAGAGCCTAAGCAGGGCGAATATGATTTCAGTGCGATTAGGGCCGATATTGCGTATCTCGATTCGATAGGCAAAAAATTGTGGATCCAGCTGCAAGAGAAATCCTTTACGCCCAGAGTCAATGTGCCGCGTTATTTGCTCGATGATCCTATTTATCAAGGCGGCGTGTTGAAGCAAAGCATGTTGAGTGCACCAGAGCGTGATCCCAATAAACAGGTGACGGATGATGAGTATGGCTGGTCAGCCAAAATGTGGGAGCCCTCAGTGCGTGCACGTTATCAACAATTGGTGCGTCAGCTTGGCCAAGAGTTTGATGGGAAAATTGCGGGCATTAACTTCAGTGAAAGCTCAATTGATGTGGGGACTGAAAACGCCGATGGAACGACCACCTTTCCCAGTGATTTTAATCCTAAAGCCTATATCGATGCGATTGGCGAGAATATGCAGGTATTAGCTGAGTCATTTCAGCATTCAACCGCTATGGTGTATTTGAACTTTTTGCCAGACGAATGGCTGCCATGGAATGACAAAGGCTATATGCGAGGCTTATTTGCGCAAGCCAAATCGCTCAACATGGGTGTGGGTGGCCCAGATTTGATGCCTTACCGTAAAAGTCATATGGCACAAAGTTATGCCTTTCTTAAAGATTACCCAGCGACACTGGTGAAAGGTATGGCGGTGCAAGACGGTAATTTGCGGCAGATTAATCCTAAAACGGGTAAAAAGAATACTGTGCCTGAGCTGTTGGATTTTGCGCAAAACTACCTAGGCTTAGACTACATTTTTTGGGTTGAAGATGAACCCTATTTTACGGATGAAGTCCTGCAGCAGTTGCCAGATACAAAGGCGAATTAACTTAGGTTGCCGTTTTAGGCTGTTTTTAAGGCAGTGATTGTTCAAAGCGTAGATAACGAGCTAAGCATCGATAAAGACAAACTAAGACAAACTAAGACAAACTAAGACAAACTAAGACAAACTAAGACAAACTAAGACAAACTAAGACAAACAAAAACGCCCAATTCCATACGGAGTTGGGCGTTTCTGTTTAGGACTTAATACGGCTAAATCGCTAAGCAAGTTCGCTTAGCTTTTGCATTAATCCTGTGAGTGTCTTGGACGACTCGCACCATTATTTGGGCGACGGGTGTTTTTCTTTGGGCCATTGGCGTAAGGATTCTCACCCGCTTGGCCACGATTCTCGCCAGCACCTGAACGGCTTTCAGTTGGACGACTAGCGCCTGCGCTATTTGCTCGGCCATCGTTTGAACGTGGTGGACGAGGTTTGGCATCGGCACGGGGTGCGCTACTGGCTTCGCCGCTGTGTCTTGGGTTCTTGTCGTTTGGCTTGTGACCGCGCGCGACGTCACCGCTGCGTTGACCGTCTTTATGCTCGGCGCTTCTTGGAGCTCCATCGCGTGAGCTAGGTTGGTTTGAGCTACGGGTATTTCTACGACTTGGTACTGATTTACCGCTGCTTTTCCCGCCTCCACCCAAACGTGATTCTGGCAATTCATGGTTAAAGCCTTCAACCATTTCTCGGTCTAATACGCGATTGATCAAACGCTCGATATCGTTCAGCAGTTTGATTTCTTCGTTGCTCACCAGTGACACGGCTTGACCCGATGCGCCAGCGCGGCCAGTACGGCCGATACGATGCACATAATCTTCTGGCACGTTCGGTAAGTCGAAGTTAACCACTTGTGGCAATTGGTCTATGTCCAAACCACGGGCAGCGATATCGGTTGCAACCAGTACGCGAGCTTGACCATTTTTAAAGTCGGCCAAGGCTTTAGTACGGGCGGTTTGGCTCTTGTTACCGTGGATAGCGGCGGCTTTGATACCTGCCTCTTCAAGGCTTTTCGCCAGACGGTTAGCGCCATGTTTAGTGCGCGAGAATACCAACACTTGTTGCCAATCGTTTTGCTTGATGAGTTGGATCAAGAGTGCCGATTTTTGGCTCTTATCAACAGGGCAAACCCATTGTTTTACTGTGGTCGCTGCCGCGTTACGTGGCGTGACCGAAATTTCGACTGGATCATTGACTAGGCCTTTGGCCAGCTCACGAATTTCATCGGAGAAGGTGGCCGAAAACATCAGGTTTTGACGTTGCTTAGGTAAAATGGCCAAAATTTTACGGATGTCGCGGATAAAACCCATGTCGAGCATGCGATCGGCTTCATCTAACACTAAGATTTCAAGCTGGCTGAATTTCACCGCTTTTTGATTATATAGATCCATCAATCGACCAGGCGTCGCGACTAATACATCGACACCGTGGCGCAATTTCGCGATTTGTGGATTTATGGGCACGCCACCAAATATCACCGCTGAGCGCAGTGGTAAATTCTTACCATAGGTTTCAACACTTTCTGCAACCTGAGCTGCCAATTCGCGTGTCGGAGTTAACACTAATGCGCGCACTTGGCCTGCTTGGGCACGGTTACCTTTACTCAGGAGTTCGAGCATAGGTAGGGTGAAACCTGCTGTTTTACCTGTTCCTGTTTGGGCGGCCGCCATCACATCTTTGCCTTGAAGCACAGCGGGAATTGCTTGAGCTTGGATTGGCGAAGGTGTGTCGTAGCCTTGTTCGGCAACGGCTTTAAGTATCGGGGCTGATAAGCCCAGGGAGGTAAAACTCATAGATTGGTCTCTTGTGGCAACACTGTGCTGCATTTATGGTCAATAGCCAGGTCTGCTGGCGGGCGTGCAGCTTACAGGATCAGGGCTTTAAGTGCCATCTAATAAAGGTTTTTGGGCTGGGTTTCATTCATATTGGCACATAAATCGCTTGTCGGCGGCTTTCACTCGGCCTCGCTTATCTTTTAGGCGCAAGTTTAGATGGCAGAGTTTGAGGTTATGGAAGTTAATTGATTTCAAGGAATAAGATGACTATTAGGCTTATTTCATAATATCAATTGAAGTCATAGGCATTTTTTATCTAGAGTTAGAATGAGTTAGCGGTAGATCACGCTACAATAATGAGAGTGGTATAAACTAAAGTCGATTGGAGTAGAATTGATCAATGACGCAATTGGTTTAGCTATTTGTTCAGTTCGTGATTGATGTTATTTGCTGAATTTTTAACAATGAACCGAGCGAAAGAATTATTGAGTGTTTTCACCGTCACGTTTAACTGAGTCATTCATGTTTAACTTAGTCATTTAGATGGAGTGGCTTAAGAGCAGTTCTCTGCATGCTTGCGATTTATCTCACGTTTATTTTAGGATGAGGCATTGTGGGAACGGTTAAACGCCTCTCATTTATAGGTGGATTATGACAGCGATACAGCATATTGAACGCCTTGCACGAGGACGCAGTGAACAAGCCGTTGCTGTGATTAAAAATGTGCAGCAGATGTCAAATATCCCCATGCATGAGATGCAACTCGCGCTTAAACAATTGCTCAACTGTGGCCGAATTGCGCTGCATTTTCATCCCGATAGAATCGATAGTCGTGGTATGACTGTGGCTGAAGGTTTACTGCGCGATGGTCAATACCGCAGCCAGTTTGAGACCCATATTTCCAATGGTCAGTTGTCACCTGAGTTAGGTGGCCCACGTGATCATTGGGAAAATCAGCTTTTTGGTGATGTATACAAGGGCACTAAATCTCGGCCTAAATACGGTGCACTCGATCTGGGCATGTGGCAGGACGGTCCCGCCCCACGTTTTGGAAGCTGTTATTTTTTGACTCATACGAGTGCGATGGCGCGTTCAACCTTTAGTTATCTTGACTCGTATCGTAATCCGAAAGAGAAAGGCACGCTGTCATGTTTCGATGATATTTTAGCGGCGCTGCTGACTGAGAGTTTTGAGCGTCACTATGCCTTAGGCAAGTCCGACTTTAAGCCGCTGAATGTGATCCATTATTTGGGGCATCAGCTCAATGTTTCCTTGCTGTCACGTTTCGAGCGGCCGCTATCGAATAATCTTGACCATTATATAGAGGCGCAGATCCATGGAGATGTTTCCCTCGATGAAGATATCGCCATGCTGGTGGCGGACCCCAGTTTTAAGGGGACTGATATTGGCGCAAGCTTAAGTAAAATTTGCGATAAATATGATATTGAGCTGCAATATCATGGTGGCTTTAGCCTGCATACGGCGCAGATCCCCAGTGATTTCCGTGGGCCGACTATGCCATCGCTGGCTAATCGGATTGCCATAGAAGACAGAGTCGATGCCTATGCCATAGGCGTGGCGGCGCGGGATTTATACCATTCCCCCCAGCATTGGCGTGACCGCGGTAATCGTGCGCAAGTCGCCCATGAACTTAAGTTGCTCTGGCATGTGCTAGTGAAATACGGTGGAGTGCAATAAGCGCGAACTCTTTAAAAATGCTTAATTTTAAACGTAAGCATTAACAACAAAATGAGTTTAGATCGTAAATAAAACAGCGAGATAACCTCAGGTTAACTCGCTGTTTTTATATAGATATTTTATCGTTAAGGTCGCCTAGCAACCAGTGTCGACTTTTTTATAAGTGGGAACGCCCGTTGTCTCCCATTTATAGTCGATATAGCAATTTGTCGCTTCGACTTGCGCTTCTGTGGGCGTGGCAAGGTTCAGTTTTTGCTTTGGTGTGGCGATAACTTCATAGGTACCGTTAGTGGTGTAAATTCGGTAGGACCACTCATTCACATTTAGCCCTGCCGCTTTAAAAATTTCTGGCGGAGTCGTGTAAGCCGTACTTGGCGTTATACCGCTGGTACTGGCTGCCCAAGGCTGATAGTTTTCGCCACGGATTTCGTCGTAAACGACTCTATTCGTGGTGCCGCTGTTAGCAATTTCCGACTTTGCCTTGAATAAAGTGACGGCGGATTTCATCGAAGCCAGTGCACCTGAGAGCTGACTCTTATAGGCATCTGATTGTAAATTAATGAATTTAGGTGCAGCTACTACGGCTAATACGCCAAGAATAATAATAACCACAACGAGTTCAATCAGGGTGAAACCAGCATTTTTATTTGGCATAGATAGATAGAGGACATTCAATACAAAGAGCTTCATGCTACCTAAGTTTTTTAAATCAGGCTAGTACTAGGTAAAGTTCCGTTAACTCTTAGATTTATTTATCTTTAGCTTGTTTTTGTGAGTCCGCTAGCAAAAGTCTGTGATAGGGTTTCATCTGTTGTAGATGCCTGCGATACTGCGTCCCTATCGGAACTTTTTAGCTGTTGCAAGCCCCTTAAACTGAATTGTTATCGATAGTCGATCCCCGCTACGAGTCGCTTAATTGTTTTCTTGTTGGAGCACCATGGATAAGTCGTTAGAAAAATCCCTTCTTGTTTGGCTTAAAGCCCAGAAAAAAGCCTGTGGCCTGTTCCTTAAATTGTCGTTATGGCTTGGGATGATAAGCGCCGTCGCTATGGTGGCGCAGGCTTATATTATCGCGACGATTCTGGATGGCGTGATCATAGGGCAAGTTATACCGCTAACTGACAATGCCCAAACGATCAGTTCCAGCGTGAATATTGATACCTATACACCTCATTTTATTGCGCTAATTGCCTTAATGTTACTGCGTGCCTTGCTAGCTTATGGGCGTGAGCGCGCCAGTTTTGAGGCGGGTAAGCGTCTACGTGGCCATATTCGCGCGGCAGTGATGGACAAGTTGACTAAGCTAGGTCCTGCATTTATTAAAGGTAAACCCGCAGGGAGTTGGGCAAGCATAGTCTTAGAGCAAGTTGAAGATTTACAAGATTTTTATGCCAGATACCTTCCGCAAATCAGCCTTGCTGGTTTTATTCCCATCCTCATTTTAGCGGCGGTATTCCCGATTAACTGGGCTGCAGGCTTAATCCTGTTACTCACAGCGCCATTAATCCCTATGTTTATGATCTTAGTTGGCATGGGCGCTGCCGATGCGAATCGCAAAAATTTCAGTGCGCTAGCAAGATTGAGCGGCCATTTTATGGATAGATTAAAAGGCTTAAGCACGTTGAAACTTTTTCACCGTGGTGATGCCGAGCTTAAGGTGATCGCGAGTGCTTCAGAAGAGTTTCGTAGCCGCACTATGTCGGTGCTACGCATGGCCTTTTTAAGCTCAGCAGTCTTAGAGTTTTTTGCCGCGGTTTCGATTGCTGTGCTGGCGGTTTACTTTGGTTTCAGTTACTTAGGTCACTTAGATTTTGGCTATTATGGCGCCCATGCCAATATTAGTTCAAGTACAGATCCTGACATGGGCGGTATTCCTTTCAGCTTATTTACTGGGCTATTTATTCTGATTTTAGCTCCTGAGTTTTATCAACCGTTGCGCGACATGGGGACTCATTACCATGCTAAGGCGCAGGCTATAGGCGCGGCAGAAGCTTTGATTACCTTGCTCGAACATCCGGAACCTGAATTTGCCGGCCACGTCCGTATCAATAGCATAGAGACGCTGAGTGCCGACAATTTTGAGGTGTTCAGTGTCGATGGCACGCGTTTGCTTGGCCCGCTGAGTTTTGAGTTAAAAGAGGGTGAACGCTTAGCTTTAGTTGGTCCGAGCGGAGCGGGTAAAACCAGTTTACTCAACGCCTTATTGGGATTTTTACCCTACAAGGGCCATTTGTTGATTAATGGCCATGAGTTATCCGCATTAGACTTAGCCCATCGGCGACAGCACTTAGCTTGGCTTGGACAGGAACCGCAGTTATTTCATGGCACAGTGCGGGATAACGTGGCCTTAGCCGACCCCACTCTGCCCGACGATACGCTGTGGCACTTACTGGCTGAGGCCAATATCAGTGACTTCGTTAAGGCGCAACCACTGGGTTTAGATGCGCTGGTCGGTGAGCAATCTTCCGGTTTATCCGTCGGCCAAGCTCAACGTATTGCTTTAGCAAGGGCGCTTGGGCAGCAGGCGAGTTTGTTTGTCCTCGATGAACCCACAGCCAGTTTAGATAGCCAGAGTGAGCAGGCGGTGAGTTCTGCGCTGAATCGCGCCATGGCGGGTAAGATGTGCATCATGGTGACCCACAGATTAGATCAGTTAGATCAAATGGATACTATTCTTGTGCTCGATAAAGGCTTGATAGTGCAGCGGGGCGATTACACCACTTTGTCTAACACAAACGGCTTATTCCAAACTTTACTGCGCGAGAATATTGAGTCCGTGGCGGATATTGAACTTGTACCGTTATCGGCCAGCGCAAGTGAGACGCAGCTTGATAGTGACGCTCCACTCGACATTGCCGCCGAGTCCACTAAAGGAGATGCCCAATGAAAGTGCTGATCCCCTTTATTCGATTGTTCTCGCGTCAATGGCTGATGATGTCCGTGGGCTTGCTGCTGACCATTATTACTTTGATGGCTGGCATAGGTTTACTGTCACTTTCGGGCTGGTTTCTTTCCGCTACCGCGGTCGCGGGTTTGACAATAGTCACGGCGCAGTCCTTTAACTTTTTCACTCCCGCTGGCGGGGTACGTTTCTTATCAATTGCCCGAACCGCTAGTCGTTATGGCGAGCGTTTAGCGACCCATGAGGCAACCTTTAAGTTGTTGACTGAACTTCGTGTTTGGGCGTGGCGTAAACTCTTGCCGCTAAGTGCTAAAAATCTGCAAGGTCTGCGCCGTGGCGACATGCTCAATCGCTTGGTTGCCGATATCGATACCCTAGATCATCTTTACCTGCGACTGCTAACGCCTATGGCGGCATCCCTTCTGATGACGGGGCTCTTGTATCTGTTTCTTGCTTGGTTCGATGCCAAGCTGGCCCTGAGTCTTTGCCTATTTTTAGTCGCTGTTTGGCTGGTGATGCCACTGCTATTTTATCGCCTTGGACACGCGCCGAGCCGGACTATGCTCGAAACCAAGCGTCATTATCGGGTGCAGTTGCTGGATATGTTGCAAGGCCAAGCCGAACTTAGCCTATTTGGCGCGAACGACAGATTCAGGCAAAAACTGAATGATGCTGAAATTGCACTTTTTCGTAGCCAAAGCGCGATGGCCAATATCACTGCTCTCAGCCAAGCCATGTTGATCCTCTCCACGGGCTCAGCCTTGATCATGATGCTTTATTTAGCCGCTCAAGGTGTGGGTGATGCCGTGCCGCCGGGGCCCATGTTTGCACTTATGGTGTTTGCGACTATGGCCTGCGTCGAGATGATGATGCCGATCGCGGGCGCGTTTCAGCATTTGTCAGGCTGCGTATTGGCCGCAACGCGAATTAATGAAATCACCGAACAAAAGGCCGATATTCAATTTGCTGTCGATACTGGCCTGAGGGCAAAATCTGGCGCATTACAGATTGAAGATATCCACTTTGGTTATCGAGACGATCAAAACGTGCTGCAAGGTTTGTCCCTTGAGATAAAAGCGGGGCAAAAAGTCGCGTTACTTGGGCCAACGGGTTGCGGTAAGTCGAGCTTATTGACGCTGATTACCCGAGAATGGCAAGCGCAGCAAGGGCACATCAAGCTCGATGGTCATGCACTTTCAGAGTACAGCGAGCGCGGTCTTAGGGATGCGATTACTGTGATTAGTCAACGCATCTATTTGTTTGCAGGTACTTTGCGGGAAAACTTAGTATTAGCCTTACCTGTTATCGAGGGCGAGAAACGCACGGCCCACGACGCACGCTTGATTGATGTGTTACAGCGGGTTGGACTTGGCGCTTTACTCACGGGTGATAAGCCGCTGGATATGTGGATTGGTGAAGGTGGACGTCAGCTTTCGGGTGGTGAGCAGCGCCGAATTGGTGTTGCTAGGGCGCTGCTGCGTGATGCGCCGCTGTTATTGCTCGATGAGCCAACAGAAGGGCTAGATAAACGCACCGAGCGGGAAATTTTAAGTTTACTGTTTGAATTTGCTCAGGATAAAACCTTGCTGATGATTAGCCATCGTTTAACGGCTATGGCGAAGATGGATCAAATTCATTTACTCGGTCAGGGGAAGATTATTGCGTCTGGTACTCACCAGAGCTTAATTGAAGACAGTGCAGAGTATCAGGCCTTGTACCAAAGACTCGCTTAAGGTTTTGGATTTAATCTTTTGGAATTAAGACGTTGGCGCTCAATATTATAAATAGCGATATATTTTACCCATTAAAAGCGGATATGAATCTATGAACCCTGCGATGCCGGAAGCATTAGCCCCACAAATTAATGCTCATTTTAATGGTAAGTTTGAGGTCGAGCTTAAATACCACTTACTGGATCGCCACGCTTTTTTCGCTGCCTTACAAATGAGAAATCCCGAGGTCATGCTCGAAGATAACCTTGAGCATGACTGTTACTTTGATCTGCCATCACAGTCACTTAAAGGTGAGCACAAGAGCTTGTGTATCCGTGAGATGCAGCCATCGGGGATAATGCTGTGGATAGTGAAAGGGCCAGAAAAAGACCGCTGTGAAGCCGTTAATATCACTGAAGCAACAAAAGCAAAAAGTATGCTGCAGACCTTAGGTTATGAATGCGTACTGGAAATTAAAAAGCGCCGCAGTATCTATTTTCTGGGTGAATTTCATCTAACAATCGATCATATCGAAGGTTTAGGGGATTTTGCTGAACTCGCGATTATGACCAATGATGAAACCCTGTTGCCTAAGTATGAAGTTCAATTGCAACAACTCGCCGTTGACTTAGGCCTAAGTGAAGTGCAGCGGGAGTGGTTATCCTATCGGCAGTTGCAGCAGGCTTTAAATAATAAGTAATGGTTCAATCTTTTGGATTAACAGCTTGAGGCTTAATAGCTTAAAGTTTCATCGCTTAAGTTTTATGGTTTACACCGCTAGATTTTGCCTAACCAATCCTTCGCAACAAACCGCTATGGCTAAGTTCAAATCCCTTTGAGCTTCACTGTCCATATCGCATTCACCGTTTGTTTTAACTCGCTATCGACGACTTAAACTTAAGCAGCGTACTTTAATTCGAGTATCACATTTCAATTCAAACCACCTTTACAAATTCAAATTCAAACGGCTTACATACTGATTATTCAGTTTTATTTGCCGTTAGTTACTTGATGCGTTTTAGCCTAAGCGTTGCGAAAAGGCGAGGTAGCGTTTAACTTCCGCTTCGGGGAATTTTAATTCGTCACCATCTTGAACACTTGAGAGTAAATTCTCCCGAGCGAAGCGTTTGATGGTCGCAGGTGTTTTATCTAGCATTTTGCACACTTCATCTAAGGTTAATAAGTTATCGCTCATGGCACTCTCCCAGTAATTCAATAGAAACACGACCCAAAGAGTATAGAACAATAATTCCAATCAAGATGACGCCAGCGGCCTAAACCGCCAAGGCTATGATTCTATTTTGTGGTTGCGGGCGGTTTCCCGCACTTGGCTCTCTATTTGGAGATGGCCTTTCGCTGCCGTGATCGCCAGAACGGCACGGGACTTGAATTCGCGGCGATATAAGGTTGCGACCACAAATAAGCTGGCCGAGATAAAGAGTATAGGGTGTACAAACCAGCACAATACCGCCATTGAAAAGTAATAGGCACGTAAACCATAGTTATAGGAGTGTGCCGCTTGATCTTGCACTGTCGCCATTTGTCTTGCATAGGCTTTGAGATTGTCATTTGAGCCATCGGTGTCCAGAGGGCCCGCGCCTATCATCACGTTCACAAAGCCGTATTGGCGCATTGACCAAGTAAACTGGAAGAAGGCCATCACAAAAATGCCGACTAGCAGAGCTAACTTGACTTGCACCAGCGCATGATTCGGTGGCGTAGCGAAGGGAATCGTCGCAATAACACTTTCTAGTCGTTCAACTTGCGCAAATAAGGTCAGTACACCCGCAAGCACAAACAGCGTGGTCGAGGCAAAAAAGGCAATATTGCGTTCTAAGTTGGCCAGTAGTGCCGCATCACCCACGCGCACACCGCGGGTCATCACCTCAAGCATCCAGTAAATTCTATGCTTATGCAGACCACGGGCAATACAGTCGGTATCTTTCGCCTTACGACGGGCAAAGGCGGTATAGCCAGCCCAAGAAACGATAAACCACACCAATGCAGAAATATCTAACAACGAAAATGTCATAGTTACCTTATGAAAGTGACCTTGATAAAATGAAAAATCAATCGATTGATTAAAGGCTGATTATGAAGGTTTTTATCTTCTAGGCGCAATCCCCTAACATCACTTTGAAATCCATCCTATTCACAATTTGAAGCCGCTCACATTGGTTTTGAAGCCTCTTGCTTAGTGAGACTCAGTTTTGGAGAAATTATTGTCAGGTAAGTTAGTTAGAAAAGTGCGTTTGTACTGGTCATATCTCGAAGCAAGCCACTTGGGCATTAAGCGTCCTTATGCTATTGCGTTAGACGCTTGACCCTGACCGTTGTGTTCCATCTTTTGATTGCGGCCTTTCGGCCGAGGTGAATCAAGGTCGTGGGGCTTCACCCCACACCTGACCAAGGAGGACTGCTCGTCCTATCCTCTTTGGATGCTCCAAGACGCCCTTAACGAAGTTACATGCATTGATTAGTGGCTTCGTGCTTATTCGAAAATCGCTAACGCTTCCTATGGGGTGTCCCTTCCCCCCGAAAGCCCCCCCCGAAAGCTACGCAGACGTCCTGTCTCTTTACCGCGCATTTAATTCAGTATTTTTCGTTGCAATTTTATCTGGATTCAATTAGATTCGACCCATACCTCGCGACTAGGAGCATCTCCAGTCATTAAGCAGGTCACTACGGGTCATGAACCATTTTACTGAATGCACTCGTATCTTGATTAAGTGCTATTACTTATTCAGATACAGTGCATGAAAGTAAGCCAATTCCTCGAACTATTCAGTGTAAACAGTCTGCATTGCGAAACGCTTGCATAACCTCTATTTGATAATGTCGTTATATTTAGTTTGATTATATTTCAATATACATAAACCTATTGCTAGATTATAACAGCGATTAATTATAATATAATTCCATAATTTCATCGTTAAGTTGGTCTTTCATTGTGGAAAAAAGAAGTTTAGATAAAGTCTTTTTGTCGATTTTTCATGATAAGTTTTCTTTCAACGACTTTATTGTTTTTGATCTGTCAAGTAATTATAAAAAGTTGATGGTTAACAACAGAGAAGTTTTTTCGGCATCAAAAGAGTTGAAGTATATCCATAAATTTATCAATAGTTCTATCCTTGCTTATGCTAAATATAATAAAGATGTTGTGTACTCGTACACGAAAGGTGTAAGTATAAGAGATGCTATCGAGAAACACTCTGGGAGTAAGTTTTTTCTTCAGACGGACATATCTAATTTCTATGGTAGTTTGAATAGGGATAATATTGAAATTTCATTACGCTATCAGATTGATAACTTCCCAATTTCAGATATAGAAGACTATATTGACTTGATAGTTTATCTTACTGTTGTTGAGGATAAGTTACCAGCTGGTTTTTCAACGTCTCCTCTTTTGAGTAATTTGTGTCTTTTAGATTTTGACACTGCACTGCTAAAATATGCAAATGAAAATAAATTAGTATACACTCGATATTCTGATGACCTTATCATATCAAGTGTGAACGATAGGCTTGATAATGACATTGTATTAAAAATAGAAAGTTTATTATGTGAGCATGTAAATGATAGTATTTCGTTAAATCAGTCTAAAACAAAATTTAACCACATTGGAAATTCATTTAAACTATTAGGATTGAATATATTGCCTAATGGTACAGTTACAATTCCTAGTTCAGAAAAGAAAAAGTTAGAAACACTAATATATCTTTATTTTACAGATAAAGATAAATTTATTGATTTCACAAATAATAACATTAAATATAACAAGGAAAGTAAAGAGAGAACTGTTGTAGAGGTAGGTACTAGATATATTACGAATAAATTAGTTGCATTTAACTCAATGGATCCTGAATATGTTAATAAGTTGAGGCGTAAGTACGGGAATACAGTGATTGAAATGTTTCTTAGACAGTCGGTAAATTAAGATGAAATTTACAGTAACACTTAAGGAAGTTCAGCATATTAGCAATTTGACTGTTGAGGTTGATTTAACTAAGAACAAAATAATTTGCATTGCAGGTAAGAATAGTGTTGGGAAAACTACATTAGTTCGTGCAATCAGAAATTTGTCTATAAATAATACTTTCCAGGAAACCGCTGCCCCTTACATTTTTAATCGCGACAGTTCAATTACTTATAGCTTCGATGATGGGCGTGAACCGATAGTTTTTTCGTATAGCAAATTTGTAAATTCGATCGATACGAAACAGAATATTCCTAGTGATATTAGAGGGTTAATTACTGTAGAGCTACCTATACCGCACGGGGAGAGATTTAACCACTTTCAGCGGCTTGCTGGAATGGATGAGCAGTTAAGAGCTAGGATTTCTGTTGGTGACTATAATACACCCAATGATCTGATTATATTTTTAAACTCGATTTATGGTGGGAATAGATTTGACAGTTTAAAAGAAATATTAATTGGAAGGGAGTTGTATTATTTCATTATTAAAGATGATGAGCAAAGGTATTATATTAGGGAGGATTATCTTAGCTCAGGTGAATATTTTTTGATAAATCTTTATAAACAGTTTAGGAAAAGAACAAAACTTATAGTTGTCGATGAAATTGACATATCTCTAGATGCAAGTGCACAAGTTAAATTAGTTGAAATGCTTAGGAAATATTGCCAACGATACCAGGTTAATATCCTTTTTACTACTCACTCTTTAGCTTTAATAAAAACTTTATTAGAGGAAGAGTTGTACTATGCTGAGGCAGAAGAGCTCGAGGTGAAAATATTTCAGAGGTCATACAATTATATAAAAAGCATAATGTATGGTTTTAAAGGGTGGGATAGATATATTCTTACTGAGGATGAATGCCTTCAAGATTATATTGAGTACCTAGTGTCAAATGAAACTTGTTTTTACAAGTTTCAAGTCATATACATTGGTGGGGCTACGCAAGTAATAGACCTTAAAAATAGAAATATAGAAATGAATTGTTTTGGTGAACAACAACATGTCTTAGCTGTTTTGGATGGAGATCAAGTCGGTAAAGGTTATCTTTCGGATATTGATAATGTAGTTTTTCTACCATTTGATAATATTGAGATGGAAATTTTTAGAGCCTATAATGAGTCGCCAGAATTTCCATTTTTAAAACCAATTGAGTTTCATGGTGGTTCTGATTCAAAACGAGCAAAAAGTCTATTCAAAATGTTGTTAAGAACTCAATATAATGGCAGGAACATAACATTTGGCGATATTTATTCTTATTTGGAAACTAGATCAGAAGATGGGGTTAGGCTTTTTAAAAATGAGCTTTTGACATTTCTAAATGTCCCTAAATAGAATTTATTTAATATTTACTAATGATTATAAATAGATAAGTCTATATTATCTAAGAAAAAGAAGATTCATAAGTGAAATCTATCAAGACACACATTGTTAAATTTTGCAATGAAAAGACAAAATTGAGGCATGTTCAGGCTAACAGGATACTCTGTGGTTAGCAGGATTAAGCGTCTACATGGAAGTGACCGTTAGTGACATGGATGTCACGGTCGTACTTGCTGCGAGTCACTGAAATGACGGTGCTTAATCATTGATTTGATAAGTTTATCGAGACATGTACGTAAGCAAAATATGGGCGTCACTCTTTTAGGATTAACTGCCGACACCAAGACCACGGAAGTTTAGAAGGTGCCACTGATTCCTGTGTTCATTTCTCGAATTGAATTTAGGTATAAGCATTCATTACCAAATAAAAAAGCCAGACTTAGTCTGGCTTTTTTTCAACTCTCACAGGTGAGCGATATTACTCTTCGCCATCACCCAGTGATAACAATGTCGCATTACCACCAATGGCGGTGATGTTGTTGGTGCGAGTCTTTTCAGTCACAAAACGGGTTAAGTAGTGTGGGCCACCGGCTTTAGGGCCTGTACCTGACAGGCCTTGACCACCGAAAGGCTGTACACCCACCACAGCGCCGATTTGGTTGCGGTTAATGTACACGTTACCCACGTTCACTTTATCTGCAACTTCAAGGGCATGGCCTTCGTTACGGCTGTGGATACCTAAGGTTAAACCAAAGCCTGTGCTGTTGATCTCATCGATCACTTTGCTAAGATCCGCTGCCTTGTAGCGGATAATGTGCAGGATTGGGCCAAAGTGCTCTTTCTCCAGCACTTTAATTGAGTCGATTTCCACGGCAGTTGGCGACACGAAGTGACCGTTCTCAGTGTCAGCAGGCAGCGGCATTTGCTTGATAAGCTTACCGACTTGCTTGATATGATCGATATGCGCATCTAAGTTGGCTTTGGCGGTGGCGTCAATCACGGGGCCTACGTCGGTTTTGATTGAACTCGGGTTGCCAATCACCAATTCATCCATGGCGCCTTGCAGGACTTCGATCACGCGATCGGCGATGTCTTCTTGGAGGAAGAGCACGCGCAGTGCGGAGCAGCGTTGGCCCGCGCTGGTGAATGACGATGAAACCACATCGTTAACCACTTGCTCAGGTTGAGAGGTTGAGTCCACTACCATGGCATTTTGACCACCGGTTTCGGCGATTAACGGAATGATTGCGCCTTCACGGTTGGCGAGTGTGCGGTTAATCAGTTTTGCTGTGCCGGTTGAACCGGTAAAGCACACGCCACCGATACGTTCATCGGCCGTGATTGCGCTACCCACAGTCGCACCAGTACCCGGTAGGAATTGCAGCACTTCGACAGGAATACCCGCTTGATGAGCGAGTTGCACCGCACGGTAACCAATAATCGAGGTTTGCTCCGCGGGTTTTGCGATGACTGTATTACCCGCCGCTAATGCCGCAGACACTTGACCGAGGAAGATGGCCAATGGGAAGTTCCATGGGCTGATACACACGAATACGCCGCGGCCTTGGAGGAACAGTTCGTTCAGTTCACCCGTTGGGCCTGGAAGCAGTTCAGGTTTTGCCATCATCTTCTTGGCTTGTACTGCGTAGTAACGACAGAAATCAACGGCTTCACGTACTTCATCGATACCGTCTTGAATGCTCTTGCCCGCTTCACGGGTGCACAGGGCGATCAATTCTTCGCGGTTTTCTTCTAATAAATCGGCTAACTTTTGTAGTGCAGAGGCACGGGTTTCTACTGGCGTACGTGCCCAAGAGGTAAATGCCGCTTCGGCAGATGCGACGGCGGCTTCGATCGCAGCTTGGTCGGCGAAGGCGACTTGACCTACGGTTTGGGTTGTGTCGTATGGGCTAACAATCGTTTTATGTTCGCCAGTTAAGGTTTTACCGTTAACCAGAGGGCCCGCTTGCCATTGGGTATTTTTAAACTGTTCTAGTGCCGCGAAAAATGGCTCAGATTCGGAAATGATGTTCATATTGAGTCCCTTGGAATTTTTGCGATCGCTACCGAAAATATCGGCAGGTAAAACGATTCTGTTGTTAGCCAGGGTTTTGTAACCCGTCAGTGTTGTTAGCGGATGTACCACTAATGACTCGATGGGGGTTTTAGGATCGACCAGTTTGTGGACGAACGAAGTATTCGCGCCGTTTTCCAGCAGACGACGGACTAAATAGGGCAGTAGATCTTTATGGGCACCGATGGGGGCATAAATACGTACCGCTTTAGCACCGGCTTCAGCCAGAATAGTGTCGTACAGCTCTTGTCCCATGCCGTGTAAGCGTTGGAACTCATGGTTACGATCGCCCGCCATATCGGAAATTGCCGCCACGGTTTGCGCATTGTGGCTAGCAAATTGTGGGTAGATAGCGCCGCGAGTCGCATCCGATAACAAGTAACGGGCGCAGGCGAGGTAAGAAACGTCAGTACCGGCTTTGCGAGTGTAGAGTGGATAAGCGGCTTCGCCAGCTTGTTGCGCCCACTTAAGTTCGCTATCCCAATAGGCACCTTTAACTAAGCGCACTGGGATTTCATCCCCTTGATCTTTCGCTAGACGCGTTAACCAAACCAGTACGGGCAGGGCACGCTTAGAGTAGGCTTGTACGACTATGCCGAGTAATCCCCAGCCTTTAGTTGCTTCAGCATTAAACAGTTTTTGGAACAGTTTTAGTGATAACTCGAGGCGATCGACTTCTTCAGCATCGATAGATATACCGATATTTAAGCCACGTGCCAGCTTAATCAGGCGAATCACTGTGTCGTACAGTTCAGTCAAGACGCGATCTTCATTGGCCACTTCGTAACGTGGGTGCAATGCCGACAGCTTGATGGAGATTGTTGGGCGCGGTGATTCATTTTCGTTATAGCTTTGAGCACCGAGCTCAGTGATCGCATTGGCATAATCGGTATAGTATTTCTCGGCATCTTTGCGAGTTAACGCCGCTTCGCCCAGCATGTCGTAGGAATGGGTATAACCTAACTTACGTTTGTCTTCACTGTTCTTTAGGGCTTCTTTCATGTTGCGGCCCAGTACGAACTGCTTACCCATGATCTTCATCGCTGCCATCATGGCTTGACGGATCACAGGCTCACCCAGACGATTCACTAAGCGGCTCAGCAAGTTGCTTGGGGTACCATCGAGTTTTTTATCAAGTTTAACGATTTTACCTGTGAGCATTAAGCCCCAGGTCGATGCGTTAACCAGCACTGAGTCACTCTTGCTCATGTGCTCATCCCACTTAGCGCCTGAAAGCTTATCTTCAATTAGCGCATCGGCAGTGGCCGCATCGGGAATTCGCAGTAAAGCTTCGGCTAAACACATCAGGATAATGCCTTCCTGTGTTTCTAAGCTGTACTGTTGCAGGAAGGCATCTATGCCGACCATCAAACCTTTTTTATCGAATTGACGAACCTTATTGACCAGTTCGTGGGCACGACGAGTGACGCGCTCTATGGCTTCATCACTTGAGGGAACTAGTTTGATCAGCTCTGACAAGTATTGTTCTTCATCGACAATGTAGTTGTCGCTGACTGCTTTGAACAGTTCGTCGAGATTGGCAGAATCGTAGCGGCCTGCCAGCACTTCACTCGCTTTGAACATAGTTATCGCTTCCATCTTGGCCGTTATTGGGGCGCTATTGTTGAAACAAATTGGGAGGCGCCAAACGCATTTGATATTTTGTATACAATATGAAGGTTTGCGCGCGCAGGATTATACAACCAAAATGTGACGGACAACACTATAGCGTGAAAGATTGTGAAGCTTGTTTGATTAGCTTGTTAATAAGTCGATGTAACGCTTGATTGACAAAAAAGCCAGTGTTTGAAAACACTGGCTTTTGGAAGGTAAATTAAGACTTGTTGTGTGTCAGACTCACATCCAACGTTTTTTATTGCGACGTTGTGGTCTAGGTAAATACACTAAAATAATGCCTAGGATTAAGCCCATGCCTGCGATCAATCCACCTTGGCGCCAAAGTTCAAAACGCTCGTCTTGAGCGGTGCGATCTACCGCATTTTTCAGTTGATCACGTTCTTGAGTCGTTTTAGCTAGGTTGGTTTCTAACTCGCTTAGTTTAGCCTTTAATTCGAGCAGTTCGCCGGCATGATTATCCGTTGAACTTGATACTTCTGCTAACTTAGCTTTGGCCTGTGCGAGTTCAGTTGTTAACGCAGGGACTTGCTCACGGAAACTTTGAGTCGAACTGATCAAGTTGGTTTGTACCCAACCTTCACGGCCTTTATGGTCGATTATTTTGGAGTAATCACCTTGAGTTTCGTTGAGCAGTGTCACAGGTTGACCCGCTTCAATTGATCCAACAATTCGAAACTCAGTACCAGGGCCACCTAAAAGATACAGAAACACGTTATCCGAGATGTAGCGGGATTGGCCTTCGGCCAGCAGGTTGGAAGACAGCAAGATCATTCCTACCAGAGTCAGGAGTCTAAACACTTTTGTATTCTCATCAACGAAATAGTCTGCACATGCTAGGGATTTGAGGCCTGTAATGCAAGAGGGAAGTCATAGACTTCCCTCAACTTTACGGCATCCATGCTATGACCATTCCAATTTAATTCAATCTTTCCTACGACCTTCTAGTCCTAGGCGCTAATACTGCTTAATGTCAGCAACACATTTAGCGAGACTTCTTAATTAAAAATACCTTTAATCATATAGAAGAAGATGATTGATAGGCCAGCACCTGCTGGTAGGGTCACAACCCAAGATACGACGATATTACGTACCACACCAATGTTAATCGCTGCGATACCACGGGCCATACCTACACCTAATACCGCACCCACTAAGGTTTGTGTGGTAGAAATAGGTAAACCAGTGCTAGAAGCAATAACTACAGTTGTTGCCGCGGCTAATTCTGCCGCAAAACCACGACTTGGAGTCAAGTGAGTGATGTTTTTTCCGATAGTTTGCATAACGCGCTGACCAAAAATCGCCAGACCCATCACAATACCTACGGCACCCAAAGGTAAAATCCACCAGACTAGAGGTGATTTCGCTGCAATCTCACCACCGCTATTGACGACTGAAACAACCGCCGCTAATGGACCAATCGCATTTGCTACATCGTTTGAACCATGGGCAAAAGCCATACAACAAGCTGTCAGAACCATCAGGATCGCAAACACTTTTTCAACGTTTTTGAACTGGGTTTGACGATCTGCTTTATCACTCATTTGTAAGCGTGAAATGGCGATTTTACCTAAGATACCAACTACAGCAGCAATAGCACCTGCGAGTAGGTAAGACTCGGTAACTGAGAAATGCAGACCAACATGGGATAAGCCTTTCATAATCGTCATTAATGACATGATGAAACCAGCAAATGCCATATAGAAAGGTACGAAACGCTTAGCATTACTCAATGGATCGTCAGTGTTGAAAATGAGTTTTTGAGTGCTTTGGAAGAGGATGAATGCCATAAAGCCCGAAATAGCGGGGGTTACGATCCAAGAGCCTACAATCCCGCCCACTTTATCCCATGAGACTGAATCTGCACCAACACCCACGGCGGCGAAACCAATAATGGCACCGACGATAGAGTGAGTCGTTGATACTGGCCAGCCAAGGGCCGATGCGACGACAAGCCAAATACCTGCTGCCAACAATGATCCTATCATGCCGTAAACCAGCAATTCAGGAGTCGCAGTGAAATAGCTAGAATCAATAATACCGCTACGAATTGTATTGGTAACTTCGCCCCCAGCTAAAAATGCGCCGGAAAACTCAAAGATCATTGCGATAATAATCGCTTGTTTAATTGTAATTGCGTTTGAACCTACAGAGGTTCCCATCGCATTGGCGACGTCATTCGCCCCAATACCCCATGCCATGAGAAAACCAAATGCAGCCGCAATGGCAATAAGCCACGGGCCATTGGTGACTAAGACGTTAGCCACCTCAATACCTGCATCAACCATATTGATACCTTGATAACCTTAATTTGTTAAACGCGAGCCAGCATAAGCTCAAGACGCGAACCGACGCGTTCGGCAAGATCTGCAAGACCACCGACCCATTCAATCGTTTTGTAGAGGAACATCACATCGACAGGATTCAATTCAGATTCCATAGCGAATAACTGACGGCGTAACTGAATTTGTAGATCGTCAGTATCTTCTTCGATGATATCGAGTTCATTGATCATTTTTGCCACTAAGTCGACTTCACGACCACGGAAACCTGTTTCTAACAGATCTTCGAGTTCATTAATGACTTGTTTTGCTAGTGCTACCGCATCGATACAGCGTTGTAGATAAGCAATAAATGGGACTTGCATGACCTGAGGGATTAACAGCTGACGGCCGATAACACGACCGGAAATATCTTTGGCTTTGTTGGCTATCTTGTCTTGTTGAGTTAAAAGTTCCAATAAATCTGTACGTTCTACTGGCATAAATAAACCGCTTGGCAGAGTCAGACGGATTTCACGCTTCAGTGAATCTGCTTGCTTCTCGGCTAAACTAATTTGCTTACGTAATTGAACTGCACTGTCCCAGTTACCTGTGATAGTGGCTTCGAAAAAGGGGACGAGTAACGATGCGCAATCGTGTACTTTGTCCATGTGCTCTTGAAGAGGCTTAATTGGCGATTTTGCAAACACGCCCAAAATAGAGTTTACTGGCATTGCCGTTTACCTATTTAGATTGTTCCATTATTGGAAAAAGCGGGCGCATGTTAACCTATGCGTCCGCGTATTGAAACTGTGTTTTTTCAGAAAAAACGACAGGTTTATTCTAACGGGTTATATACCAACTGCAAAACCAAATCCTACGGGATTTTTATGACACATTTGTGACATTATGAACTAAAGATGACGCATCGATGAATATTTGATGACAAAGTGAGCGGTTACGCAATGAATGCTGAGATTGAATTAAAACTGTTTTTCCTGCCGATATATCAAGAATCCCTGATAAATAAGTTAGATAGTCTCGATAATGCCGTACCTCAAGGTCAACGTCGTTTGGCGAATGGTTACTTCGACACCCCTGACTTGCAATTACGTCAGTGGGACATGGGATTGCGGGTGCGCGGTTACGATGCGCACCGAGAGCAGACCATAAAAACCGCAGGACAAGTCGTGGGCGGCATTCATTCGCGGCCCGAATACAATGTGACTATCCAATCCGATAGCCCAGATTTAAGTCTATTTCCTACCAGCATTTGGCCCACTGATGCCGATTTAGCGGCAACTCAAGCTCAGTTAACTTGTATATTTCACACCGATTTTCATCGTCGCGCTTGGCATGTTCAGATTGATAACAGCGTGGTCGAAGTTGCGTTAGACATAGGTGAAATCACCGCTAATGGCCAGCAAGAAGCCCTGTGTGAGCTCGAGTTTGAACTCCTCAGTGGCGATACTGAGGCGCTACTTAAGCTGGCGATGCAAGTGGCGAGCGTTGTGCCCGTGCGTTTAGGTAAGGCCAGTAAAGCGCAGCGGGGCTATCGATTGGCGGGTAAGGCTAAGCCGCTCGATTTAAAAGCATTGGAATTTCTACCACTGGCCGAGTCACACGATTCTTCACTGGATTTAAGTGCAAACTGCCAAATCCTGCTTGAAACCGCCCTTGAGCGCTGGCAATTATTAGAGAGCATGATCGCAGAGGAAAGCGACCCTGAAGCTTGTGTGGCGCTATGGTGGCGGATGCGCGCCTGTATTCGTTTGCTGCGCATGACCTTAAATCAGTTCGAATTATTGAATGTGACACTGTCTAGCCAATTTATGCTGATTGAAAAGCAGCTCGATTTTATTGAGCAGGCACAGGCGTTGACCGCCTTGCTTGGTAGCCAAAGAGGCTTATTTGCTAAACTTGGCCAACATGCCCAAGTTAAGGCGCGACTTCTGGCGCAACTGACAGAGATTAATCTGACGGAACGCTTACTATCTCTATGGCAACAGACCGAATATGGTCAATTACAGCTGGCTATTGTTGAACTGTTGCTAAAGATCAGTGCTGGTGAAGTGGACATCACCCATCAGCCTAGCTTACGCCAGCATGCCGATCGTGCTCAGCAAGCTTCTTGGATGGCGATAATTGAGGTCATGCCACTCAATAGCGTCATGACAGCGGCAAATTATCTACAAGTGGCCACAGTGTTGGATGCGAGCATTCTTGTGGGTCATGCCTACGGCAGTTTATATGAGGCGAAATCACGGGACGCATTTCGTGCACCTTGGCAAGATCTCGCGCTTGGGATTAAAACTTTGGCTTGTTATCGCGCCTTACAGGATGCGAGTCGGGAGTTAGATATCAATTTAGCTGAGTGGCTGGAAGACAAGCAGCAGAGTTTGTTGTTTGCTATGGAATCGACACGCCTTAACGCGATGCAACAGCAGGTCTACTGGTAGTATTACTTTTTATCGCTGATAAACGGCAAAGAGCTCAATCTAATATAGATTGAGCCTTTTCATTAGTCCGTTTTCGCAACAACGTCAGCTATTTTTTTGTTTCGATAGCCTGCTTAAGTTCCGCAATTTGAGCCAGCATTTGCGCTTGATTTTGTTCTATTTTTTGTTGGTTCTCTTCCATTCTCGCTAAGGCTAATTCAAGCTCTGATTTGATTTCGGCTTTATGCGCATCTTGGCGTTCTTGGCGTTCAGATTCATCTGGCGCGACAAATACCGACGCCATATAACCTGAAATCACACCAAAAAAACTCACACCGCTGACAATGACCACGCCACCTATGATGTGGCCTGCTGTGCTTACAGGATAATAATCGCCGTAGCCGACGGTAGAGATAGTGACTAATGCCCACCAAATCGCTTGCTCAGCGGTCTGGATATTGGCGCCTTCGGTGCCGCTTTCGACGATGAGCATAATGACGGAAGCTAATGTCAGAATCGTCACCATAGCAACCAGTAAACTGGCTAAGGTGGCTTGTTTACGTTGTTTTACCAGTGGGAGCAGCAGTGAGCGACTCATGCGGATCAGGCGTATTACCCGTAGGATTTGAAAAAGCCGTGCCATACGTAGGGCTTCAATCGCCGGAATACTGGCAATAAAATCAATCCAATGGTGTTTAATGAAAAAGCGTTTATCGCGAGCACGGATCAACCCAACAAAGAAGTTGATCATAAAAATCATGCAAATACTGGTATCGACAAAGAAGAGCAAGCGGTAGGTTTCGCTATCTAGGCGGCCGAAGGTCATGACAAGTACTATGATCACCGACAGCAAGGACAATAGCATCATCGCCATTTCGAATGGAGAAGGAGTGCCAAGGGTGCGAAGCGACCATGGTGTTTTATCTGTCATGCCAAACATGATCCCTGTTAAGTGCGGCGAATATCACTACTAAAGTAAAAGACTTTAGGCTGTGAGTAAATTGACTGAGTTAATAAAAGGGCTATATATCGATTAATCGCGCCAGCCAATGGTAAGAAGGGTTGGCGCTTGAGATCAGCGTTGCTTTAGGTTTCATCAACAAAGTGGACTAAATCGTCGAGTACGCGGCGTTTAATTTCTAGCTGTGAATCGGCACTTAAACCATATTTCTCTGCCAGTTGCACATAGTCATCTGCATTGAGTGACACGGTAAGACGCGGACGCGTTGGCCGTTTCGATACGCTAAGACCTAAAATAGTACGAATTTGATCAGAAGGGCTAACGCCTGCATCTAACGCGGCTTTACGAATAGAGTATTGAAATTTTTCATCGAGATCGAAGGCAACCTGTGTCGCCTTAGCGGCTTGTTGGTTCTTTAACCATTGCTCGGGCAGAGGGTGTTTGGTTTTACTCATGGCGTATTACCTATTGCTATCAACCGTTTCTAGCGCTTATCTGTGAGATTGTATTGGGATTATTGATAAAGTGCGAGCACGCACTTTATCTTATTTTCGTGTTATTTCGCCGGCCAGTATTCCCGAATATCCGTTAGCGGGCGATATAGGGTCAAGACAACATCGGTATCACCCCCTTCGTAGACTTCCACTTCGACGGCGCAGCTTTCATTGTCATCAAGTAATAAATAGTACTCAAAGGGCTCACCTGTGGCGCCATTGGCATCCTGTGGCGGCTTTTGGCCACGATAATCCTGACGATGAAAATAGCCAAAAGCGGCAAAAGTCACTTGGTGGTATTGTTTTCCAAGCCATTGTTCAAGTTGTTCAGCTAAGTCGGCCGGTAATACTTGCGTAGTTAACTCGGCATGACCCGGTTCCTCGAACAGGGCGCTGAATTGCTCGAGATCGAATAATTGCTCCACTTGGGCGCGGGAAACCTTAATCGAAAAGGCGAGATAGGTTTCGTCGTCTTCTTCAATGCTCAAAAAGAGAGTATCGCTACCATGTCCCTTGAGTAACCACTCGGAGTGTTGTTTACGTTCAGACTCGTAAGTATGTACGGCTTCGACTCTTAATTGTTGACCACGGAGTTGTGGTGGCAGGGCAAAACTATCATCGATTGAGATCATGTCGCCGACATTGAGCTGGGACGGGTGATTGAGCTCGCGCTGTGGCGGGGCTTTCTTACCAAAAATACTATTGAAAAATCCCATAGTGACTCCTGCTGACTATGCTCGCGTGCGGCCTCATATTGATTGGCTGCGGATATTCACGGGCAATAGTGGTCATTTTTATTTAATGAGGATGAAACAAAAAATGCCGAGGTCAGTAGGGGGTGATGATCCCACTGAGACTCGGCATTCGGTCAATCATTGCTTAGCTTTTACGTGCTTTGATTCGATCTAGCACTGCATTTGCGTTTGACTTTTGCTCACCAATACCCGCTTCGGCTAGTTTGGCTTGCAACGACTTATCACTGTTTTCATCGGCTAAGGTTTCAGCCGCTTTTAAACGGTCGTCAAATTGTTGCTGACGTGCCTTGATACGTTCTAGTGAATCTTTAGCGTTCAGCAGCTTAGAGTTGCTAGACGCGAACGAGTCAGTAATGGTTGCCGTCGCTTTTTGGACGCTTTCGGTGGTTTTAACCATGCTCAACTGACGTTGATAATCAGACAGTTGGCGTTCGGTTTTCTTCACTAAGTCTTTCAAGCGTGCAGCATGGGCGCTAAAGCTGTCGTTGGCGCTTTGTTGCTCAGACAACTCTTGGTCTAACTGAGCAATCTTTTCAGCAATTTCAATCGCTAAGGCTTCATTACCTTTGTCCAATGCTTGAGTCGCATAACCTTCGTGTTCTGCAATCGAACGTTTCAGACGGTCGATTTCACGGCTGGCTTGCATTTCTTTTGCCATGACATCGGTCAGTTCACGTTTAGCATTGGTTAAATGCTTTTCTGCATCACGGATTTCCTGTTCGAAAATACGGGTTGAGTTTGCGTCAACGATGCTTTGGCCAACTTCGGTGGCACCACCGCGAAACGCTGTTAAAATTTTATTCAGAATGCCCATTTTGTGGCTCCTTATTTCAGATAGTCGACCAATTCATCAATAACTTCTAAACAGTTATCAGATAAAACTGCTAATTCTTGCTCGATTTCGAGCATGCTAGATTGTAGTGATAGCGCACCGTAAACCACGTATTTGTCATCAATTTTTGCAAAAGCTGACAAGGGCATTGGAATGTTGAGCTCTAGCATGGTTTCAAACATTTCACTGCGACGTTCTTGATTTACTTCATTCTCGCCCCACAGGTAGCTGATGCAAAGTACTTGGTTGTCCGTTACCGATACAAATACCGGGATTTCTTCACGGCCGACCACATTCACTTGCAACACTTCGACTTCACCATCGATTGGATAACAATCAAATTGAAAGCCAGTTTGGCTGTTGTTGCCAAGACTGTTGAGGTGATTGGCAATGGTATGGATATTCATATTTGTCCTTATTGACATATTATGTCTGTATTCAAAGATAGCACCGAGACATAATATGTCAAGTACTATCTCATCCTATTAAAAAAGATCCAGTCCTTGATTCTCGGACCAATCTTGCAAATGGTAGTGATACAGCTGCAATGAACCCAATTCATTGGGTTTTATGTTGGCGGCATCTTGATAAAAATTGGCTGGAAACTCAAAGGCGCCATCCACTAAACCTAAAGTGAGCCAGTCATCTTTGATGGGCAACTCAGTTAACTTCGCTAATCTGTGTTGTGCATCGAGTCCGGCTAAGGTTGCAATACTCCAGCCCCATTCACCAAAACTGGGCACATTATGATGGTACTGCTTGACGTCAAATCCCGCCAATGCCAAGGTTTTTGCTACCGAAATAAAGGCCTTAGGGGCATGGTAAGGCGATGTTGACTGTACAGTCAGAGCGCCATCACTGCTCATAAGTTCCTTTAATTTACGGTAGAAATAGTCCGAATAGAGCTTATTAAGATCGGGATGGCTCGGATCGGGCAAGTCTACGATAATCGCATCGTATTTCACGCCTGTGGCAATCAGTTTATCGACACCATTAAATGCATCGTCGTTGATCACTGTGACACGGGGATCGTTCAGTGCGTTGCCATTGAGCGCCAACATAGCGCGACTGAGACTATCTGGCATATCTGTATCGGGCGATTTAAATAATTGCACTAGGCCCACATCGAGATCGAGCAGCGTGACTTGTTCAGGTTCCCAGCGGAGTACTTGTTTGAGACCGAGTCCATCACCGCCGCCAATGATTAGCACCTTGTTGTGACGGGCACTGGCCGCGAGCGTAGGATGAACGAGAAACGTATGGTAGATGTGCTCGTCTATGCTAGAAAATTGTAAGCGACCATTGATGTATAAAGCATAAACGGGCGGCAGACCGTTACCGCGCAACCGCTCGGTGAAGGTCAGCTGTTGGAAACGTGTCGCCTTGGCGTAAACCACTTTGTCTTTATAGAGCAAATTATTGAATTCTTGCTCCCAGCGTGGGCCGTGGATTGCTAATACTAGTAAGACGCCAGTCACGATAAAATGCCCACTCAAAAGCAGTTTAGGGCGGCGGATTTTAGGCCAGAATCGCCAGATAAACACAAAACCTGCCAATAGATTGAAACTGGCAGTTAAGGCGGCGGCGAGTTGGATATCGATGGCGAGCATAAAGCCAACCCAAATGGCGGCACCTATGCCTGCGCCTATGTAATCAGCTCCGTAAATGGTGCCCGCGTTATGCAGTAAATGCTCGTCGGAAAGGGATTGGCGAACCCTAGCAATCAGCGGGATTTCCATACCAATCATAAGGCCCAATAACACACCCCACACATAGGGTAAGTATTCGCTGAGTTTTTGCAGCGAGCCTATCATGCCACCTTCGGGCAGTTGATCTGGCGGTAAACCTAAGGTGTTAGCAATGATCAATGGTAGTTGTTGACCAAAACCAATCACCGCTGCTGTGATTAAAATGGCGAGTGAGCCACAGAGTGCAACTGTGAGTTCTAAGATCACAAAACCGGTAAAGGCATCACGGATCTTACGCGCGGCGAAGGCACCTAGTCCCATGGAGACAATCATTAAGCCTATCATGGTGTAAATGGCGGCTTCTAATGCGCCTAAAATGCGGCCCGCATAGTGGGATAAAAGATATTCGTAGATCAGGCCGCAACCTGCTAATACGGCCATAATGCCCAATAAGAGAACATCGTCGAACCAACCTAGGCGGCTAGGTTTAGCCGCCGAGGGAGTTAAGCTAATTTCTTGCATTCGATTAAGCCATCAGTGCCGTAAGAATAAGTGCGATAGCGATACTGATCGCCATTTCTACTGCGGCAATACCGATATTGTGTTGTCTTTCCACTTCATCGGCTAAATCGATACGGGCCAATACCAGTTTCTTCACGACGAACAGCAGTAAGGAGAGTGCGATCAGCATAATGACAGAGAACACTAACCAACCGATCACGTTAGTCACATAAGCCGTTGGATTATAAATAATAAAGTGACTGGCGGCATTAAAGCTCAGTGCCATAGCAATCATGTAACCCGCATGGCGTAGCGCTAACGCTGTATGACCTTGGGCTAAGGCTTGCTGCATAGACGAGTCTTGGTTGCGGCTTGCGAAACGGTTTTCACGCCAGCGCGTGAGTAGCACTAACATCAACTGTGAAATCGCAAAGGCGCTGAAGATGGCAATGAAGGTATCGACCGTTAAATCTTCTGCCCACAGCAAGACGGAGCGAATGATAATGGCGGTAGCAATAGCAACGCTGGCATCGACGATAGCGACGGACACATTACCTTTGATGATTTGCTCGTTCTTATCAAACTCATTTAGCGCTATTTTATCGTGGAGAAAACGGCCGAGTTTAATCAGTACTAAACCGAATAAACCATAGCAGCTCATGCCAATCGCTTCGGTAAGATAAGAGTGTGCCGCAGCGCCTGTGATAGCGCCTGTAAGCACTATGCCTAGGGCGGCAACTGCGCCAGCGGTACTTATGCCAAAGGCAAAGTTATCCCGCTCTGCCAGCTCCTTACTGCTATTGACCTTTACACTCCAACCTTGCAAATAACGCATTAGCGTTAGCAAAATCACGGCTATGGTGAGATCGATAGCCAGAATGATGGCTAGCTCTGGTGTGATACCGAAATCCTGAAATAATGTCATTGGAAATCCTTAGTTACTTGCCCCGGCGCACACTGCGGGTCGTGCGATTACTGGAATTGCGGAAACTGCTGTCTTTAGCATAGTTAGATCGAAACTTACTGTTCGAACTCTTGCTCACACTTGTCGTGCTGGCCTTCGGTGCGCTTGTACTTTCACGGGATAACGCCGTGCCACCAGTTCGCGGCTTAGCATAAGGGCTGTCAAAGCGCTTGCCTTGTGAGTCGAAACGTTTTTTCGTTTGTTCGAAAGTCTTATTTTGCGCATCCGCTTGTTTGGGTGAGGTATAGCGATAACGACCTACGTCATTGTAATAGCTATAACCACGGTTACCCGACCAACGATCGTAGGAAACTGGGCGATTGAAAACATTCGAAAACATCGAATACATGCCATACCAAGCCCAAAACGAAGTGCCGCTTGAGTCGGTTTGCCAGTTACCGTAAGAGGGATTGCCGACCAGTTGACTACCAGGGCCGAAATCTTCGCCGCCATTGGCTAATGTTGCGGCTTCACGGCTAATCGCATTCACGCGGGCCAGTTTGCCGTCGGACATATCGGCGACCACGTTGACAGGGTCGGACAACATATCGTTAAACAAACTGGGATCAGCGGCTTGATAAAGATTTTCCGCTTCGGCCAGCTGTTGATCGAGATCGGCAAAGTTACTCGCCACTTTCGACTCATCTAATCGACGTTTCAGCGAGGTATACATGGGGCCTTGGGTGCCAGAATCCTTTGCTAATTCATCAAGCAGAGGCGCTAAATCGGGTTTCTGCTGCTTTAACAGTGTGGTGTATTGTTTTAAGAGGTTAGCGTTACGCAACTGGCCGTCATCGATCATCGTCGTGAGCGTAGCGAGGCGTTGCTGCGTGAGTTGTTGATACTTCGCGATTTTATCCGGTCTGTCATCGCCACAACCCGTCAGCGATAGCGAAACGGCTAAAAAAAGTATCGATGTGAGAACACGGGTTAGCATTCCTGCCATGTTTTCTCCAAAAGGTAATGAAATAAAACTCAAATACTTGCAGGCAATAATAATCCGCTTGCCCAATATGCCTGCCGCGCAGGTTATAGTACCCTTAAATGCCACAGATAAAAGTGTAAACCTTTATTTGTGTGTTACATCAGGTAGCTGCAAGTCTCGTCGAACATAACATGATGTGGCGTCAATCTATATCATTTACGACATAATATGTCGATAGCTAAATTTGTTAGGGATTATTATGACCATGCAAAAAGACAGTAATAAGTCATTGTCTATTCTTATTAATCAAACCGCTGAACGCAATTGGCTGCGATTAGAGGAAGCATGGTCCGAAGGACTTGCGCAATTAACGCCTGCTCAGCAGCAAGAACTCAAAACGGTTTTGGGACTCAGTGATTATGTGGCGGCTCAACTATGCCGACATCCCGAGTGGATCGCTATGCTGTTTGCGGGCGATTTAAGCCTGATTGATCGTAAAAACTTTGATGTTGATTTACATGAAGAACTTGCTAGCACGACCACTGAGGAGATGGCTAAAACCACCCTGCGACGGTTTCGTAACTATCAAATGGTGCGTTTAGCTTGGCGTGACTTTTTAGACTATGCCAGTTTAGAGGAATCCTTGCTTGATCTGTCGGCGCTCGCCGAAGCGTTAGTGATCTGCGCCCGCGATTGGCTCTATAAAGATATGTGCGCTCAATATGGCACGCCGATGGACAGAGAAGGGAATCCGCAACCGCTACTGATTTTAGGCATGGGGAAGTTAGGTGGCCGCGAGCTTAATTTCTCCTCCGATATCGATTTGATTTTCACGTTTCCTGAGCATGGCGAAACCGTCGGCGGTCGTCGCAGTTTAGATAATCAACAATTCTTTATCCGCATGGGGCAAAGGCTAGTGAACTTGCTCGATCAAGTCACAGTCGATGGTTTCGTGTTCCGCGTGGATATGCGTTTGCGTCCCTACGGTGAAAGTGGCCCCTTGGTGGTGAGTTTTAGCGGTCTTGAGGATTATTACCAAGAACAAGGGCGAGATTGGGAGCGTTATGCCATGGTCAAGGCGCGTGCGCTCGGGCCTTGGAACCATTTCTCCGATGAACTACACAGCCTCCTGAGACCCTTTGTGTATCGCCGTTATATTGACTTTTCGGCAATAGAATCCCTGCGGAAAATGAAGCAACTCATAGCGCAAGAAGTGCGGCGCCGTCATTTGACCGACAATATTAAACTCGGTGCAGGCGGTATTCGTGAGGTCGAGTTCGTGGTGCAAAGTTTTCAATTGATCCGTGGCGGCCGTGAGCCTGCGTTGCGTCAGCAGAGTTTATTCGGTGCTATCGATACGCTTTACAGCTTAGGGCAGTTTGAATATTTGGCGGTCGATGAGCTTAAATATAGTTATTTACTGCTGCGCCGGGTTGAGAATCTGCTGCAAGCCATTGACGATAAACAAACCCAAACCTTACCGAATAATCCATTGGATTGGGCTCGATTGTGCCATGTACTCGATATGGCTAATGAGGTTGATTTACGCACTCATATTGAAGCGGCAATGAGCAAAATCCATCGTCATTTTAAAGCCACAGTGGGCGGCGAAGAAGGCGAAGAAAAAGCTGAACATTGGACGACGCAGCTGTGGAACATGCAAGACCTTGATGATGGCATCGCGTTGTTGGCCGAACAGCAAATTGATGATGACAAGCTGTGCCCTATGCTCAGCAGCTGGCGCGAAACAGTGACTAAGCGTTCCATTGGTCCACGCGGGCGGGAAACCTTAGATAAGTTAATGCCAAGATTATTGGAAGAATTGATTAATCAACAGAGTCCATCGTCAGCTTTTGAGCCCGTGTCTAAGGTGCTGGAGCAAATTTTAACTCGCACCACTTACCTTGAGCTTTTGTGTGAAAACCCCGGCGCGCGGCAGCAGTTGGTGAGCTTGTGCTGCGCCAGTCCTTGGATTGCCGCGCAGTTGGCTAAATTTCCCATGTTGCTCGATGAGCTTATCGATCCGTCGCAGCTCTATGACACGACCTCTATTGACGATTATCCGAGCGAGCTGCGTCAGTACATGATGCGCGTGCCCGAGGATGATATGGAGCAGCAGATGGAAGCGCTGCGACAATTTAAGCTGTCACAACAACTTAAAATCGCCGCCGCCGATGTCACGGGTGTTTTACCCGTGATGCAAGTGAGCGATCACTTAACTTTTTTAGCCGAAGCTATTATCGAACAAGTGGTGATGCAGGCGTGGCAACAGGTTTCAGTGCGCCACGGCGTGCCAGCATACCTTGAGGGCAGTGACACAGGCTTTGCCGTTGTCGGTTATGGCAAGCTCGGCGGGATTGAATTGGGTTACGGCTCCGATCTCGATTTAGTTTTCCTGTGTGAAAACAAAGCAGATAACAGCCAGACCAATGGTGAACGGCCGATTGAAGTCGGCCATTTCTACCTCAAACTCGCCCAGCGTATTCTGCATTTGTTCTCTACTCGTACCACTTCGGGTGAGTTGTATGAAGTAGATATGCGGCTGCGTCCTTCTGGCGCCTCGGGTTTGATGGTCAGTGAGATTGAACGCTTTGGCGAATACCAAGCTAACGAGGCGTGGACGTGGGAACATCAAGCCTTAGTGCGCTCGCGTTTTGTTTTCGGCGACAATAGCTTAGCGGTCAAATTTAGCCGAATTCGCGCCTCGGTATTGGAAAAACCACGGGATAAAGTTGAGCTGCAAAAAGCGGTACGAGAGATGCGTCAGAAGATGCGCGATCACTTGCTTAAAGTCAGTGATGGCATGTTTGATTTAAAGCAGAGTCCAGGCGGGATTGCCGATATTGAGTTTATTGCCCAGTACTTAGTGCTGGCTAATGCTCACGAGTATCCAGAGCTAACGATTTGGTCCGACAATGTGCGGATTTTTGGTGTGTTAGCTGAGCTTGAACTTTTGCCAATGATGAGTGCCCAGCATTTAACTCAGACCTATTGCTTACTACGAGATGAAAATCATCGACTTACTCTGCAACAAAAGGCGGGGCAGTTACCAGTGTCAGAGGTAGAAGACCATGCTCAGCGGGTGTTAAACATTTATCGTGCTGTGCTTGAATAGTGCAGTCTTTAAGTGGATTAAGGCTGATACGAATTTCAGCCTTAACACCGCAAGAATACACCATTTAAGCTAGAGTTTAATGAGAGAAGTTAGCTGAGAGTGCCATGCAATTACCTACAATTCCTGAAAACGAGCTGCAACGCTTGGCCACGTTACGCGCACTTAATGTGCTCGATACCGATGCCGAGGAACGTTTCGACCGTATTACTCGGCTTACGCGCAGAATTTTCTCCTTGCCCATCTGTGTTGTGACCTTAGTGGATGCCGAACGGCAATGGTTTAAATCTCGCCAAGGATTGGAGGTGACTGAAACACCTCGGGAAATTTCATTTTGTGGACATGCGATCAATCATGACGGCATTTTCATCGTGAACGACGCCCTCAAAGATCCCCGTTTTAGTGACAATCCTCTGGTGACTGAGCTGCCGCATATTCGCTTTTACGCCGGCTATCCCCTCACCATTCACGAGCAATATCGGGTGGGTACTTTGTGTTTAATCGGTACTGAACCGCGGGATTTTACGGCTGAAGACATTGAAACCTTAACAGATTTAGGACAAATGGTAGAGGCTGAATTACTCTCTATCGCGCAAAATACCTTAGATCCCTTGACAGCTATTTCGAATCGACGTGGTTTTGAATTACTGGCCCATCAGTCACTGGCGAGTTGTCGACGTACCGAATCTGAGGCGGCCTTAGTATTCTTCGATCTCGACTTTTTTAAGGAAGTGAATGACAGCTTTGGTCATCGCAAGGGCGATCAGGTGTTATATGATTTTGCCCATATCTTAATGACTGCTTTTAGGGAGTCGGATGTGATCGCAAGGCTTGGCGGCGATGAGTTTGTGGTGCTGCTAAGTTTTGTGCATAGAGATACCGTCAATCGGGTCATCGAGCGTTTTAAGCAGTTACTTGAGCAATATAATCAACAGCACCCTAAGCAACATAGATTGGCGACCAGCATAGGTATCGCCCATTGGACACCGGATTCAGATATGAGCTTAGAGGATCTGTTAGATTCCGCCGATAAAGCCATGTATCAGGATAAAGCCACACATCACAGTGATGCATCTTAAATTGTTTACGCTTATGCCAATGAAAAGGGAGACAATAATGTCTCCCTTTTCATTGGACTTTATTCGGCGAAGAAGTACTAAGCTGTAATGAGCGTTACCCAATGTTGATATAAGGGTAAGCCAATTAGCACGTTAACTGGAAATGTGATCCCGAGTGAGGCTAGCATAGCCAGACCTATATTGGCTTCGGGGATTGCGGCTCGAATGGCCGCTGGAGCTGCGATATAAGATGCGCTGGCACTTAATGCCGCTAACACTAAAATGCTGCCTGAAGGTAAGTCCAGCCAAACACCTACACCAATACCACACCAAGCCAATATAAAGGGCGTTACGGCGGCGAACACTAATAAGCGCCATTGTTTCAGTGGTAGCGGCAAACACACTTTAGCCGTTACTAAGCCCATTTCCAGTAAAAATAATGCCAGTAAGGTTTTGAATCCGCCTAGTAACACAGGTGTAAGCGGCGCAAGTCCCGTTGGGCCGTAAAGCCAACCTATCACCACACCGCCAAGGAGTAAGACAACGCCGCGGCTGGTTAAGGCTTCGTGCAACACGCTTGATTGATTTTCATTTTTGGGTGATGTTTCAATTGCTTTTTTGGCACTTAAGTATCTGTGTAACCAGAGCATTACGACAATAGCAGGTAGTTCCAGCAGCACGAGATACAGGGTCGTTTCTGGCCTTAAGATCAGCCCAGATTTTTCAACCATAGCCATCACCACCGCAAAGGTTCCCGCACTGACGGAGCCGTAATGGGCGGCAATACTAATGGCATCGGTATGGCCAATGCGAACCAGCTGGGTTAGTACAGGGTATAAGGCCAAGGGGATAATCAAACCTAAGGCAACAACCGCTAACAGCTCAGTGATCACTAAGTTTTGAGTGTGACCGTGGAGCGCCATTCCGCCCTTTAAACCTAAGGTAAGCATTAACAGTATGGATAGGGTTTCGTAGATCGCGGGTGGGACTTTAAGATCTGACTTAACTAGGCCAGCTAACAGGCCTAAGGCGAAAAAGGCAATGACAATATCGGGCATAGGTATCTCATTAAGTTTGACTTTTAAGCCGTACAAAACAGGCTTAATTGTCGGGTGATCCTGATTGCTGGTGATTTTGGACCTAATTAGTTATATTGAAAAATAAATTGTTTACCACCTAGGTATAGATAATTGTCTATGGATAAGCGTTCGTCATCGACTCAGCTTAAATTGCGGCATTTGAGTTTTCGGTTACTGCAGGTGTATGTGCAAGTGGTGCGGTTAGGTAATATTTCCGCAGCGGCGAGGGCATTGCATTTAACTCAACCCACAGTGTCATTACAGCTTAAAAAACTGGCCGATGTGTTGGGTGAGCCATTACTCGAGAGTCGTGATGGCCGCATGTTACCGACCTTGATTGGTAATGAGTTGTACCGCGCAGCCTGCGATACCTTGAGTCGTTTTGAGGATTTCGATGCTTTTATGCAGCAGGCTAAAGGTGGCAGTGTCGGTCACATCAATATCGGTATTGTCACTACCGCCAAATACGTGTTACCACGGATTTTAGGGGCATTTTATCGGCAGTTTCCACTGGTTAAAGTGACCTTAAACATTGGTAACCGTGCCCATGTATTAGGCCGATTTGAACGTCAAGAAGATGATTTATACCTGTTCAGTCATCCTCCAAGTGGCGATAACGTGTTATCTGCACGCATCATTAAAAATCCGCTGCAACTGATTGCACCAAAGGAGCATTGGGCTGTGGGTCGTGAGCAAGTGAATTTTAACGAGCTTAAGAATGAGCGTTTTATCGTGCGCGAACCGGGGTCAGCCACCCGCTTAATGTTCGAGTCTTGGTGCAGCGGACAAGGCATCACGCTCGGTGACACTATGCAAATCGAGAGTAATGAGGCGATACGCTTGAGTGTCGCGTCGGGCTTAGGTTTGTCGGTGATTTCGGCGCATACCTTGCAAGAAGGGCGCGAAAAACCTGCAATTCTAACTGTTACGGGGTTTCCGCTCGAAAGTAACTGGTATCTAGTTGGCCGTAAAGATCGCCGTTTGCCCTATGCCGCCATGCAACTGGTGGACTTTATGGCGGCGCATTTGGTCGAGTGTATCGAGCCAGAATGGGTTGCCACTGATATCAGTGAACTGGCTATGCACTTTAATCATGCACCGCAAACTCGGTCCTAGCATTCTTGAGTTGAGCTTGTATTATGGAATGCTTTATTAAACTAGATCATAGCGTTATGCATTGAGGGTAACGGTTTAACACATCTTGCGCCATTACCCTCAGATTCCATTATAAAGCGATACTCTAGACTTTAAATCGCGTCAGTAGATTGTTCAGTTCAACGGCGAGTCTTGAGAGTTCATGTGCCGAGGCACTGGTTTGCTGTGCCCCCGCAGCACTTTGGCTGGCAAGATCACTAATATTCACAATGTTTTTATCGACCTCACGTGCGACTTTCGCTTGCTCTTCGGCGGCGCTTGCGATGACCATGTTGCTGTTATTCATCGTACTGATTTGGCGATTAATCGTGTTTAATGCATCCCCTGCCAATCTTGCGACTGAGAGTGCCTGTTCAGCCTTTTGGCCGCTGTGCTGCATCGATTGCACAGCCGTTTCGGTGCCGTGCTGGATTTTGTTAATCATGTCTTCAATTTCACGGGTCGAGGACTGAGTGCGATGGGCTAGGGCGCGAACTTCATCAGCAACAACCGCAAAACCACGGCCTGTATCGCCTGCTCGCGCCGCTTCAATGGCTGCGTTTAAGGCCAGTAAATTCGTTTGCTCAGCAATGGCGCGGATCACATCGAGAACTTTGCCTATATCCCTCGCTTGAATCGCTAAGGTTTGAACAACCTGTGAACTTTGCGTTACATCCTGATTCATGTCGATAATGGCTGCGACTGTCTGATCTACCTGTTTTTTACCTAATTCGGTACTGCGGGCTGTTTCTTCAGAGGCTTCTGAAGCGAGCACCGCCGTATTGGCAACTTCATCTACTGCCGAACTCATTTCGGTAATCGCAGTTGCCGCTTGCTGAATTTCATCATTTTGTTGCTGTATGCCGCGGGAAGCATCTTCAGTGACTGAATTGAGTTCTTCGGCAGCGGAGGCGAGCTGGCTAGAGGAGTTTGCTATATGGGATAAAGTGTCGCGCAGGTTTTGCTGCATTTCAGTTAATGATTGCATCAGTTGACTGGTTTCATCTTTACCCTCTGTGCTGATTTTCTGCGTTAAATCCCCCCTTGCGACTGCCACTGAAATGCCTACAGCTTCCTTCATTGGCTGCACGATACTGTGAGTTAAAAATATTGCCACTACAAATGCAGCGATTAAGGAACCCACTATCATAATGCTGTTTAGCCATTTACTCTCGTCGTAGGCTTGTGCAGTTATTTGACCTTGTTCCTTTGCATATTCAGTATTCAAGCTGCCAATGCTAATGAGCGTCTTTGTCATTTTTTCGGCTTGCACTATCATGACATCATCCATGATCCGTTTAGCTTCGGCTGCATCATTCGCCTGTAGCTTGCTGATCATCTCATCTTGATGCTTTAAATACAGATCAAGGCTGCCACTAAATTCTTGATAGAGCTCCTGCTCACCTGGCAGGCTAATTAAAGGCTCATAGTTTTTTTGATCCGTTTTAATACTCTGGCGGATTTGCCTTAATGTATCGAGTCCTTTGTTAAGTTCAGCAGTCGAATTTGCTAATAACAGGCGAAATGTAAACACCCTAGCGCGCATCACATTGAGGTTGATGCTCGACAGACTGACCAGCGTAGGTAGGGTATTATCTTCAATTTCTTCTGCAGTGGATCGCATGGATGACATTGTCTGTAATGACATGATTCCTTGAAGTAGCAACACAAGAGCAAGTAATCCAAACGCAGCAATTAATCGTGAGCCAATCTTAAATTGTCGTAACCACATAAGTTAATCGTCCCTGTATTTAAAAGAGTTCCGTTTAAGGCTGTTCTTAATATTTTCTAGCGAATATTTCGAACTAAGTGTCATGGCGCTTAGTCAGAATCATGAGTCTTTAGTTGGTTGCATAAACTATAGATTATATTTTTGAGCTTTTATGTTGCAGGTTGTAAATTTGATCGATTTAAACCTATAGGCTGTAAATTAGAACAATTGAAACTAAGTTACACCGTACCTTAAAACTCAAGGTTAGCAACAGCTAGAAGCAAATTGAACGTAATGAGTCATTTAGTTGTGTGGATTGAATCGATTATGGCAGATGGGTTTTCTATTTTATGTATTTGATTTTTAATTATTATAATGTTTTTGCTGTACTAGTTTGTCTATGATTGCAGATTTTCAATTTAGGTACTTATTCATCTTTCTAGGCTTGTATCTGCAAATAGCGTATTTGACTTGTTATATTCTGAATGCATGAATTATCTTGTCACTAATTGTTCCTCGAATTTTTATCGTGATGGCTAACTTCTCGCTTATCAATATTAGGCTTTTGGTCTAACTCAACAGAGCGATAAATCGCTAATGTTTTACGGCCATTCACTTCGACTCATTTCTATTAATCGACTGTAGGTGCGGCGGAATTCAAAACTGAGTGCGCCACCTTGATAAAGTTCGCTCAGTGGCACGTCGCAGCTGAGATATAAGCTGACATTTTGATCATATAACTCATCAATTAAGCTGATAAAACGCCGTGCTGGGTCGTCGTTGGCCGCATAGGAGAGTTTGCGCTCGCCCGTGGCTGCGGCTTGGTTATCACCTGTACCGTCCTCTGTGCCGCGGGCACGGATCCAGCCTTTTATTTCGCCGCCTAATTTGGGAACGCCGCTTACCATTAAGATCTTAAATCGGCTGGCTATTTCGATATAATCGAGTTGAGATCTCGGGCCGTCACACAGGACATAAAAATCGAACCAAGCGACTGAGTTGCCTGTTGGTGCTATAGCGGCGCGGATCACTGGAATTTCACGGTTGCAGATGGTGAGGCTAGCATTACTCATTCTGCTATCACTAATGGCAGTAGCGCTTATATAGGGTGTATTTGGCGTTAACCCATTCACTAGCTTGTCAAAAATCTGCTCAAAATCGAGTGTTCCGGTAATGCCTATATTGCGGGAAATCGAGGCGTTAACTTCAGCGCTATCAATGCCAATCTCGTTGTTTAATGAAGCATTGATGGCGTGCATTCTATGGTCTTGGTTGCCATTGAGATGCAGCATTTGAGTGTGTGTTTGCAGTAGTTGGATGCAAGGTAAAAATCTGTGTCTAGCTAGGCCGTTCTCATATAAGCGCTCAATCGGAATATTTGAGGTGGCGACCAGCACCACCCCTTGTTTGAATAGGCATTCAAAGAGCCCAGCGAGTATCATGGCATCGCCAATGTCCGAGACAAAAAACTCATCGAAACACAGCACCTTGCACTCTTTTGCGAGATTTTTAGCTATGAGAGTTAACGGATCTCGTTTACCCGAATGTTCGCGTAATGCTTGGTGAATCCGTGCCATAAATCGGTGAAAATGCAGTCTTAACTTGCCTTCACTCGGCAAACAATCGAAAAACAAATCCATCAGAAACGTTTTGCCCCGACCCACATCGCCCCACAGATACAGACCTTTGATTGCTTGTTTGTTGATAAGGGAAAACTGTGCTGAATGTGGCTGTAGCATCAACTGCTTAAATAGCACATCGAGCGCCAACACCGCCTGTTGCTGCGCGAGATCGTCAATGAGATCTATGCTCACCTTGGCGCGATACGCTTCAAGTGGTGTCACGATTGGGGTTATCGATTGCGAGCTAGCGGAGTTTGAATGTGCCATGTCGGGGTCTCGTTGGCGGTTTGTTTTCGGTGTTTGCTGCTAGTGTGTTCTTTAGCTTTGTTTTAGTGCGATATCAACACTCACCTTTTTGAGGCATCCTGTTACTCATATTCAGGTACTCGGGAGCCATATGGCAAGATGCTCAGGGTAACATAGTCGCTGGCGTGACTTAAGTCCCGCTCAGGGGCTTAGGTTAAATACTAAGCGAAACCAGTGCTTTATTCTCGAGGACTTTTACCATAACATCTTTGTCACAAAAATAATGATATGGAATGAATCCTATGGCGAGTAAGGGCAATGGCATTACGGTTATCAGTGCACAAACCTTGATTGAGGGCGACATTCAGTTAGAGAGCGCGGCATTCATTGCGGGTAAATTGCAGGGCAAGATTAGATCAGCAGGACAAATTAAGATCGAACTTCGCGGCGAGATCTCTGGTGAAGTCAGTTGTCATGAGCTGCGTGTTTGCGGCGTATTTCGCGGAAGAGTCTGTTGTAATAAGTTGATTATTACCAGTTCTGGTGTGGTTGACGGTGAAGTCGCCAGTCATCAGATGGAGATTTACGAAGGTGGGCAGTTTATTGGTCAGCGCATTAAAGGTCCTGAACTCGATGCCTTGCCGGACATGCTACAAGCACTCGCGCCAATAGCTCAACGCTCGGATGCGCATTTATATGCCAGTGAAAGCACTTTACTAAGAGGTGATAATCTGGCGATTCGCCCTTGGCTGTATGTTGCAGTGGCAACTGTCGTCATAGCGTTAGGTTTTAGTTTTGGACCCGAGCAATTGCGTGAGTGGTTACCGAATCTTAGTAACAGCCCGCTGAAAACTGAGGCGTCTCCGGCAATCGAGGGGCTTAAGGCAGTACATGGTATGTCTCCTGAACAACCTGCTACGCCAAAGAGCGCGAATGCCGACAATATGGCGGTGTTACCGGTAGATGATCCTGATCCGCAGATCATGCAGCAGGATTCGGCGATGGAAGATTTACAACAAATGGAACAAGGCCATGAACAGATGACGCAGGGTGATAATGGCGCACCGCCTGCCAGCGACAGTGCGACCAATAAGCTCTAATCTGTCGATCGCGCATTTGAATCTTTTAGAAGGATTATTTGGCTTTAGTTGTCAGTTCGGCCAACCTTGACCCTTTCAAACAGCCACTCTGGTAGCTTGGTTTTTAAGTCAGGAAGAATTCGATCAACATCGCCCCGCAAAATAATCAATGGATTACCACTAAAAGCCGCGTTTGCTAACTGTTGTAGCCTTTCGGGCGTTAGAGCCTGTAATCCTGCATTTAGCTGCTGAACTTCAATTTGAGTTAATCCTGTCGCGACTTGGTGGATATATTGGTTTTCACGTTGAATGCTGTTGTCTTGGCTGAGCAAATCTTCACCGATCAAATAGGTTTTAAGTGCATCGATTTCACCTTGGCTAACACCTTGCGTCTTAACGAGTGTTAGGTGATCGAGTATGCCCACCACAAACGCGCCCGTATGTTCTATGGCTGTACTGCCGTAAAATTTGATGCTGCTGGACAGCGGTGCATTGGCGCACTGGCCGTAGATGCCATAGGTGAGGCCGCGTTTTTCCCGTAAATCATAGTAGAGTCTGCCCGAAAAACTGCGGCCCATGAGTGCGGATAAACTGCGACAGCTTAAGGCGACTTCCTGTGGGTTCAGTTGCTGCTGAGTTGATGCATCACTTAGGACATGATCTATGGCATAACCTAGGCGGACTTGGGTTTGCACGCTGCCCGGCGCATCAATAAGGTAAATCCTCTTGATTTGTTGAGGCTTGACTGTCTCTTGTTTATCCGCTTTCGGCACTGAATTAGGCAATAATGGCCACAGTTTAAGGCTAGCTTGAAGGTCAAATTTAGCGTTATTTACCAAAGAGTTGGGTAGAAAAAGATGCCACTGTGCTTGTGTTACCGCCTGCTGTTGGATTTGTTGTAATTGCCTTAGGCTGAGTGAATCGAACAATGCATTATTATTGATCACTCTATTGTAGGGATGTTCAGGGCCGAGCAGTTTATCGCGCCACACTTTATCTATCTCGGCGCCACTAAAGGCGTTTAAGTGTTTATTGAGCTTGAGTTGACGGCGAATATTGTCGATATCTACGGGGGCGGTTGTCGCATCAACAAAGGCATCTGGCTGCCAAAATTGCAGTAGTAAGCCGTAGATATGGTTAACATCGTCGGGGCAAGTGAGGCTTAAATTAATGCTGTGCAAGCTGACACGCATATTGAAAGTCTCAAGACAGGGATCTGCGCGGCTAATGGCAAGTGCGCGGGCCTTTTCTTGAAAGGCAATCTGTAAAATATCGGGATTATTGAAGGGAACTTGCGGGCTCACAGCCGCTAAACTGACCCTGTTGCTCACACTACTATTCATTTGAACTGAGGCAAGGCGATGTAACTGATAGGGTAAATCCAATTCGGTATGGACTTCATCGGTAAAAATTTCATCCGTTACGGGGATAATGACACCGCTTTTGGGTAAATGATTGTTCAAAGAGCTAGGCAAAGAATGGGCTAAAGAGTTTGGCGTTTCAAAATGGGCCAAACTCGGCGGTTCGCTCGGCGTGAAGACGATTTGCGTCTGCTGGCAGGCGTTTAGTGATAAAGCCACAGCGCAGAACATTAAGCCTTGTAGTTGCTTTGACATTGTCTGAGTCGTCATAATACCGCATCCTCTAAACTGTCACTCATATCGTTAGGCAGCCATTCCAGTAGCGTTTTACCCCAGCGAATATACCAAGGTGGCAGTAGGTCGACTCGGACATAATCTTGGTTGAAATACCGTTTTGCAACGCTTTGGATATCGTCGGCCGTGACTGCGTTGATCCGTTGCCACTGCGCGGTAAAGGGATGGTCTTTATCTTGAGCCGACGTTGCGGAAAGTTTGATAGCTAAGGCCTGTGTGTCATCCAGTTGTTGTAATTGATTGTTTAACCACACTTGTTTAAGTGTGCAAAGACTTGCTTCATCCAGAGCATCTTGCTGCGTTTGTGCCACAAGTCCCAATACTTTTTGCACTAAGGCATCGAGTGAGGTCCGTGCCCGTGGAACCAAGACGATATTCGCTATGCCGTGATTTTCTAACTCAAAGGGCAGGGAGTAGCTGAGCATTTGTTCGGGATTATGCAGACTGAGTTTAGCGAGTGCACTGGTGGTGTTTTGAAATAAATAGCCTTCTAGCAGCCGAATTGCCGCAGCATCTGGGTGATCTTTACCTACTGTATGCCAAGCGAGCAGTAATCCGGGCCAAGGTCCGCGCTCATCCACTAACTCAGCATATACTTGTTTAGGCTGGATTGTTAACTCAGAAAATTCAGGTTCAGCAATCGTTGGCCTAGACCAAGCCGCAAAATTTTGCTCAATCCATTGTCGGGTTTGTGGGCTTAGTTTGCCGACAAGGGAAAGCTGCATCGCATCGGGACGATAATAAGCACGGTGAAAGGCTGTTAGGTTTTCTGGTGTGGCTTGCAAGATATCTTCGCGATTGCCAATAATACCGTGACCGTAGGGAGTACCTTTTACTTGCTCGAGTAAAAACACCATCGCGCTGCGGATATAGGGCTGATTATCTATGGTTTGTGCCATTTCCTGCAGTACGGTTTCCTGCTGATTTTTAACCGTAGTGGCGTTAAGGCTAGGGCGGATAAAGCGATCGGCTTCGAGATATAAGCCCAGTTCTAATGCTTGGTTTGGCAGCGTCACATAGTAGTTGGTGTAGTCAAAATGCGTGCTGGCATTAAAACGTGCACCTAAAGCACTGAACTGCTGAGCATAGGTATCGCCGGGGGCATTTTCACTCCCTTTAAACAACATGTGCTCAAACAGATGGGCGTAACCGCTCTGACCTTGGGCTTCGTTGCGGGCACCTAAATTAAATTGGCTGGCGACTGTGACTGTCTGTTTATCTGTCATGGGCAGTAATCGCACTGTTAGGCCATTTTGTAGCGTATAGGTCTCTATATTCGCTTCGAGCGCATATAAGGCTTGCGCATCTTGCTCGGCGCGGCATTGGGCCTGTAGCGTATGACTGAAAACACTGGCCGAAATGGCGATAAAAAAGGTGATTTGAGTGTTCATAAGTGCGTCCTGCCGAGCTTATTTTTTAATTTGTTAAATGTCTTACTCAAGCTGGATACCATTAACGACAGGCAATTGATACATTTGCAGGTATCGATACAGATTGCACCACTGTCGACGACTGCTCGGATTTCATCGAAATCAGTTGAATAGCATTCAGTTTTTGAAAAGAACTGCTATGATGGCACAGTTCTTTTTCTGGCATAAGTACAAGATATGGTAAGCAGATCTCCGTTCGAATCCTTTCAGTGGAAAAGCGATATTTTTAACTGTGAAAGCACTGATATTGATAATTTCTATCTGCTGCTTGAGCAGGAAATGACCCGTTTGGGCATGGTTGAGAAAACATTGGGTGAAGTGGGTAAATACGATGTTAGCTTGTATCAGTCACCGGCCGCTAAGTCAGGCTTACCTTCTTTATTGATCAGCACAGGATTTCATGGCGAAGAATCTGCAGGCCCATGGGGTTTGTTGCATTTTTTGAGTGAAGCTTCAGCAGACCTATTTGAACGGGTGAACTTGAGTTTATTGCCTCTCGTCAATCCTACTGGATTCAGTCGTGGTCATAGATTTAATAAATACGGCGAAAACCCAAATCGTGGTTTTGTATTTGAGAACGGTAAACCTAAAGCGAATGAACATACATCGGTTGAAGGTAAGCTATTGTTAGAGCACGCACAGTTACTGCTTGCTGCGAGCCGAGACGGTATTTTAACTTGCCATGAAGATGTCTTGAGTCGTGAAGCCTATGTGTATTCTTTTGAGCCAAGCCAAGTGCCTGGACGTTTTAGTCTCGATCTGCGCGATACTTTAGGTGGTTATTTCCCGATTGCGGTAGACGGTGAGATTGATGGGTGTCCTGTTAAGGATGGTTTGATCTTCAATCATTTTGATACGTCTTTTGAAGCTTGTTTAGTACGAAGTGGTGCCCGTGTCGGTGCTTGTACTGAAACGCCTGCGTTGCAAAACTTCGATCAACGCGTATTAGCAAACAGTGCTGCTATGACTCACTTCTTGGCCCTGTGTGCACCTTTATGTGATTGATATGTTAGTCTATTACGTTAGTGAATAGCCTGGCATGACAAAAAAATACCCGCAGATTGCGGGTATTTTTTTAGGTGATATTCGCCAGTGAATTATTGATTAATTCGCATTGGCACACCAGTACGTTCATCGAGTAGCTTCTTGATCACAGAAGAATCAGTGTCAGCTTTAGCGATAAACTTAGCGATCTCTTTTGGCAGAGATATCGCAACGGGCTCATTTGATTCAAACTCCGCCACAGTGCGAGACAATGGTTGATGCACGGCTAAGTAGCGTTTACCGTCTGGCTCTTCGGTTGCTTTAATCGGCTGGTTCACAAATTGTACCCGGGTTCCCACTGGTACAGTCTTGAATAGATGCTCGATATCTTCATGGCGTAAACGCACACAACCTTGGCTCACACGTAAACCAATACCGAAACTCGCGTTAGTACCGTGAATTGCATACAAGTTGCCGATATACAGCGCATACAGTCCCATAGGGTTATCTGGACCGGCTGGCCATACCGCAGGCAGGATTTCACCTTTAGCAGCATATTCTTTACGAATGCGCGGTGTGGGTGTCCAAGTTGGATTCGCACGCTTACGTTGTACAGTGGTCACCCAGTTTTCTGGTGTGTCTTTACCAATTTGGCCAATACCAATAGGCAACACTTCAACAGTCTTTTTGCCTTTTGGATAGTAATACAACCGCATTTCAGCCACGTTGATCACTATGCCTTCACGGGGAGCGTTTGGCAGGATCAATTGCAATGGAATGATCAGTTGGCTACCTGGTTTTGGCAGAAATGGATCCACACCTGGGTTAGCTTCGAGTAGGTTACTGAGACCAAGCTGGTATTTGGCTGCGATATCTTCGAGAGTGTGTTTACCCTCTGGAACCGTATAATACTGGTTCTCGCCAATTAGCCTGCTTTGGGCGGCTGGTAAAGGATATTCCGTTGCTAAAGCGGACAGACTAGGGAAAACCAAAGTCAATAATAAAGCTGTGGTGCGAAGCATACTCATAAGCGGATACTACGATTCCTGTTAATAAAAAAGCGTGTTTAACGCAGCTTTCTCTCTTAAAACGAGAGCGGCAATTTGACGAGCAAAATGCACTGGCGCGCGAAGCTCGCATCCTTCCTTATTTTGGACATTATTTCAACTGAAATATGATTAGTACGGCGTATTTATCGCTTAATTTTTTGTTTTAACGGTTTTCCTTGGCGGCGTCAATTGTCAGTATTTAGTCTTGTCGTTAAAACCTGCTGTACTCAATTGTCTTGTGCATGCCTTCCTGCTTGATGAAAAAATTAACCAATCTAAAACGCGTCTGTTTGAATGGCGAGCATGTATGGCGTTACTGGAACTGAATTGATTTGTTTTGGGAAAACAGTGTGTGGTCCTTTTCTCACAAGGCTATTGCTCATCGGATAAAGTGAGTTTAAATCATCTCATTGGCAAATAAATGGAGTTAAAACAATTAGCTTAAGGATAATGTTCAAATATTCACCCTTTACACGACATTATTTTATCTGACACTAAATTGGTCATGATACCGTTAGTTTATACAGGTTTGTGAGCTGAGTTTTGCTTGAATGATTTGAGTTTACGTTCAGTTTGTTATTTTTAACTATTTGATATTTATTTATTTTAATGCTTATTAAGTCGTGTGGAGATGTTCTGCTATCCTTTAGGTTTTACGTTAGCCTTTATCTAAAGGTTAATAGAAAGTTGTTTTTATGACATTTTTTATGTAGATGATTGAAATTTAATATTTAACGCTCCAATAATTCGATATTTTTGTGCTAATATAAAATCATAAAATTGTGAGTTGAGTCATTTTTAACCTCGGTGATTTGTCTATCGTTTAACTAAACAACCTGTATTAAGGAGGCGTTTGTGGATGCAGATTCCATCAATAGTTTTTTTCTGATTGGCGCCTTGCTTACAGCAGTGAGTGTTTTACTTAGTCCTATGTCTTCCCGTTTGGGCATCCCTATTTTATTGATTTTCCTCGCTGTGGGTATTTTGGCTGGCGAAGATGGCCTTGGTGGAATCCAGTTTGATGATTATTCAACTTCCTATTTAGTCAGTAACTTAGCCTTAGCGATTATTTTACTCGATGGCGGTATGCGCACCCGCGTTGCCAGTTTTAGGGTGGCGCTATGGCCTGCATTATCGTTGGCGACCTTTGGCGTTGCCATTACGACCAGTATTACCGGCATGATGGCCGCATGGTTGTTCGACTTGCATTGGTTGCAAGGTTTGCTGGTGGGCGCGATTGTGGGCTCGACCGATGCCGCTGCGGTATTTTCCCTGCTTAAAGGGCGTAGCCTTAACGAGCGGGTTGGTGCGACCTTAGAAATTGAGTCCGGCAGTAACGATCCTATGGCGGTATTTTTAACCGTAACCTTGATTGCCATTCTTGCCAATGTCGACAGTGAGTTGTCCTTCAGCTTTATGCTTATTAGCTTTATTAAGCAATTTGGTCTGGGGATCTGTTTAGGTTTGGGCGGCGGCTGGATGCTGTGGAAGCTCGTCAATTTAAGCAAGTTAGCTGATGGTCTGTACTCTATTTTAGTTTTAAGCGGTGGTTTGATTATTTATGCAGCGTCCAACAAACTGGGTGGTAGCGGTATTTTGTCGATTTACTTAGTGGGTCTGTTCCTCGGCAATAAGCCAACCCGTGGCCGTCATGCGATTTTGAACGTACTGGATGGTATGACTTGGGTCAGTCAAATCGGCATGTTCCTCGTATTAGGGCTATTGCTTACCCCTTCAGATTTAGTCGATATTATGATCCCAGGTTTTGCTCTGGCATTCGGAATGATTTTATTTGCTCGCCCTGTCGCCGTGTGGATCAGTCTATTGCCATTTAAGAGCTTCAGCAGTCGCGATCGCTGGTTTATTTCTTGGGTGGGGTTACGCGGCGCTGTGCCTATCATCTTAGCAGTATTTCCTATGATGGCGGGCTTACCGGGTGCTCAGTTGTACTTCAACTTAGCCTTCTTCGTTGTATTAGTGTCGTTGCTGGTTCAAGGAGCATCTTTGACCACAGCAGCGCGTTTAGCTAAGGTGGAACTGCCCCCAAAGCCGTTACCCGTTTCGCGCTCGGGAGTTGAAATTTACCCGAGCAGCGAATGGGAAGTGTTTGTCTATCGTTTGAGTGAAAGTAAGTGGTGTATTGGTGAGCCGCTAAAGCGCTTGGCTATGCCAGATGGGACACGGATTGCGGCGGTATTTAGGGATGACACTTTGCTGCATCCATCGGGTAGCACTCGTCTCGAGGCGGGCGATATACTTTGTGTGCTGGGTCAGGAGAAAAGTTTAGAAGCCTTGAGTAACCTCTTTAGCCAAGCGCCAGAAAATAAAGAAGTACAACGATTCTTCGGTGATTTCTTTATTGAAACAGACGTTAAGCTTGCGGATCTCGCGCCTATTTATGGTTTGAGTTTAGATAATCTCGCTGATGATATGACAGTCGCAGACCTTGTGGTATCTCAGCTTGGTGCTAATCCTGTACTTGGGGATCAGTTCCACTGGCAGTCGTTGCATTGGGTGGTGGCGGGGCTGTATGAAGGTAAAGTCACTAACGTAGGTATTCGTTTACCGACTGAGAATGCGCTCTAATCCTATGTGCTAGATGGTCCTTACTATCGGAAGTTACCATAAAAAATGCCAGCTTATTTGCTGGCATTTTTGTATTCAAAAACTGAATGAGTTACTGATATAAAGATTTGTCCGTTGGGTCGGGACGGGTCTTAAAGCGGCGATGTAACCACATATATTGGGCGCGGTTTTTATCTATGATGGATTCGATAATCTTGTTACCGCGAATCGCGTCGGCTAATTCATCTTCGCCGGGGAAATTATCCAGCGGTGGCATCACTTCAATTCGATAGCCTTTATCATCTGTGGTACGTTCCACAAAAAAAGGCAGGACTTTAGCTTTGCCGAGTTTAGCTAACGTGGTGGCACCGGTAATCGTTGCCGCATCTGGCATGGCATAAAATGGGATAAATACCGCGCTTGATCGGCCAAAGTCTTGATCGGCCGTGTACCAAATCACATCGGGATTGCGTAGGCAGCGTATCATTTGGCGCAAGTCGCGTTTAGAAACGAGACCTTTATTCGAGCGTAAACGGCCTTTAACTTGGAGGTATTCCATCACAGGATTGTTGTGTGGGCGATACACTCCCACGCCGGGTTGAAATTGGCCGAAGATACGTGCGCCCATTTCCAGCGGTAAACAATGCACGGCAAAGAGGATGACGCCGTGGCCAGCATCGAGTGTGTTTTGCACGTGTTCTTTGCCTGTAATGCTCATGTGCTGCTGCACTTTTTCATCGGACCACCACCATGCATTGATGGTGTCGAAAATGGCTTTGCCCGTTTCTTCAAAGTTACGCGTGAGTAAATCTTCTCGCTGTGCTTCCGCCATTTCAGGGAAACAGAGGGTCAAGTTACGGCGCGCTGTGTGGGTGCGGCCAGCTGCGAATTTCATTACTAAGCGACCGAATCCCTTCCCCAGCGTCATCTGCCAAGGAAGCGGTAGAAGCTGAGTTAAACGCATCAAAAATACGCCAAACCACATGGGCCAATGCTTAGGATGATATAAAGAAGATGAAAACTCGGCTTTCTCGACCACAAAAATACTCACTACTTTTGAAAATTACTGCTCATTCTAACTCAATTTTTGCTGAAAATTAGGTACAATCACGGTTTAATTTCTGCATAAAGATAAGAGCACTATGAAGGTTTCTCTGCCAGCATTTGAAAAAGCCAGAGTGTTAGTCGTCGGCGATGTGATGTTAGACCGCTATTGGGTTGGCCCTACGGGACGTATCTCCCCTGAAGCCCCCGTACCTGTGGTGAAGATTAATCAAGTCGAAGACAGACCCGGCGGCGCGGCCAACGTGGCGCTCAATATCGCGACATTAGGGGGGCAAGTTCAACTTGCCGGGCTCGTCGGCCAAGATGATACTGCCCATGCCCTAACGCTCGGTGTGCAAACTTTAGGGGTTGAACCCCAATGGTTAAGTATTACTGATAAACCAACCATCACTAAGCTGCGGGTGTTATCACGTAATCAGCAGCTTATCCGCCTCGATTTCGAAGAAGCCTTCGACAAGGCCGATAGCGTGCGTTTATTGAAACAATCCGAGGCCTTACTCGATTCTGTCGATGTCGTGGTGTTGTCCGACTATGCAAAGGGCGCTATCGATCAGCCGCGAGATTTTATTGCATTAGCGCGTTCGAAAGGTGTGATGGTATTAGTCGATCCTAAGGGCAGTGACTTTGGTCGTTATCATGGCGCGTCACTCATTACCCCAAATATGAGCGAGTTTGAAGCAGTTGTTGGCACTGTGACCTCTGAAGCCGATCTGCTAGAAAAAGCCCGTGGCTTACTCAAGCAACATCATTTTGATGCCATTTTAGTGACCCGCTCTGAAAAGGGCATGACCTTAGTGACCGCTAATGCGCCTGAGTTGCACATTCCTACCGTTGCCCGTGAAGTCTATGATGTGACGGGTGCTGGCGATACTGTGATTTCAGCCTTAGCAACCTCATTAGCCGCGGGCGCCGATTTACCGCAAGCTTGTGCGATTGCGAACACCGCCGCAGGCGTTGTGGTCGGTAAACTTGGCACTTCTACCGTGAGCCGCATTGAGCTTATCGAAGCTTTAGCTTTGCACCATGGAGAATCGGGTTTTGGGGTGGTGAGTGAAGATCAACTGGCCTACGCCTTAGAGCAAGCCAAATTGCGCGGTGAACGTGTGGTGATGACTAATGGTTGCTTTGATATTTTACATGCGGGCCACGTGAGCTATCTTAAACAGGCGAAAGCTTTGGGCGATCGTTTGATCGTCGCGGTAAACGATGATGCCTCGGTTAAACGCCTCAAGGGTGAAGGCCGTCCAGTTAATCAGGTTGATCGTCGTATGGCTGTGCTCGCTGGCTTAGCTTCTGTCGATTGGGTTGTGCCTTTTAGTGAAGATACGCCGCAGCGCATCATTACTCGATTGCTGCCAAATCTGCTGGTCAAAGGTGGTGATTATAAGCTTGAGGATATTGCTGGTGGCGCTGAAGTGATTGCCGCCGGTGGCCAAGTTCAAGTGCTGGGCTTTGAGGATGGTATTTCAACCACGGCGATTATACAAAATATCATGGCGAATCAGTGAGCTTAGTCGCTCTGGCATTCGCATCTAGCCTGACTTGGACGCCCATTGCCGATAAGCAGGCTTTGATTTGCCCTTTACCTGAACTTGATACTTGCTTGGCATTATTGCCAGAGCAAGTGTTGGTGCAGCTTCCTGCAACTCTCGAACAATTTAGGCTTGATTTAGGCCGCAGAAGTGCCATGGTCATGCCCGTCGATGACAATAAAATTGCGGGCCTAGTCTTAGTGAATGAGCCGCTGACACCACAAGTACAGTTAGCCAGTGTTGATATGGTGACCTATCAATTACCTTTGCTTGAACAGCCGCAATTAACCCTATGGCATGAGCTTGGTCATTTGGAGAACCTTGCTCTGCAAGGCTCTGTGTTACCGACTCACTTGAGTGCATATCAACATGAATGGCTAGCCGACATTTATTTGGTTTGGCGTATCGCACGGGAGAAAAATGATTTTGCCTTGGCGTGGCAGCAATACCACAGACGTAACCTTGATGCATTAACAAGCCAGAAACATTTGTCGCATTGGAGTTCGCCAATGTTGATACAAGTGTTTCATCGATATGATGTTGCTCAAGTGGCTAAATTTACCGAGTATCGGGACTTTTTAACGAATTTTTACCCTAAAGCCGAGCAATTAGAGCCGAGATTATTAGGTGAGTATTCGAGCTTAATGCAACGCACTTTTGGCGCGAGTGTATTGCAACCCCTTCCTGAATATCTATTTTGGCGAAAAGCCGATCTTGGACACTATCTCCAACCGACGTTCGTTTTACTCATGGGCGAAGAAAAAGCACATAACTGGTTGGTACAAAATTCAATGTTATGAATGTGTTAATTAAATCAGTGGTGAAGCCTGTTTTAAACTGAACCCTAGCTGAACAAAAGTGAAATACGCTGGTTACGGCCCAGTGAACAGCAGTAATCCCTGAGCGGCTTTGGTAAGCTTTCCCCCTAAAAATAAGAGGGGAGACATTACTATGGCTAAGCGCTCGCGAGTACAAACTGAGCAAACCATAAATCAAATTATGGATGAAGCGTTAAGACAAATTTTGACTATCGGCTTTGAGACTATGTCTTATACTACGTTATCTGAAGCAACGGGTATTAGTCGCACAGGTATTAGTCACCATTTTCCACGCAAAAGCGATTTTCTTGTTCGTTTAGATAGTCGTATCGGCAATCTATTTGTTGCTGCGCTGGATTTTTCTAGCCAAGAGGCATTGGAAACATCCTGGATGCAAGCAATGCAGGAAGAACATTACCGTGCAGTATTGAGACTGTTCTTTAGTCTTTGTGGTGGTGCCAACAATGAAATCACCCTCTTTAGAGCGGTGAGTACAGCGCGTCAGCAAGCGATTGCTGAGTTAGGCTTAGCGGGCGATCGCACGATCAACCATTTATTAGGCCGTACAGCTGTGATGTTGCTATCCAATTTTGATGTGGCAAAAGCAGCATAATAGACTGACCAATGAATATAAAAATGGAGCCTGATGGCTCCTTTTTTGTGGGTAAAAATCGTGATTTGTACTGAGGTAAGTCATACCCCAATAGTGTAGGATGACCATTCAATAATGATTTAAGTTAGTGATATTGCCTTTTACTCTTGATTTGACAGGATAAAACATATGGACATGACACCCATTTCTAATGAGGCAGATATGCCTAAACGCGCCATTAAGCTTGATAACACTGAGCTTATCAAAACCAGTTTTTGGGTGAGTCAGATTTTTATAATCATTGCGACTGTTGTTGGCGTGTACTTAGCCGCGCAAGAAGGGTTGTCACAGGCAATTAAATTTGATGCCCTGAGTAATATGCAGAATAACTATCATTTGCGTCATGCCCTATATGACGAAGTGAGTGACAATGTTGAAATCTTGAGCCATTACGCTGACACAGTTGAGACTGTGAGTAGTAATAGTTTAGTGAAAATGCATCCGCAGATGGGATTATTTGTCTGGGATAACATGCGCTATTCTGCCAATGCGCTAGAAACACCGAGTGATATTTTGTCTGATATTCGTCGTTTGTATTTAGAATCTGAGAAGATCATTAACAATATTGAAACCCGTCACTATAGCGTTTCTTACGGTAAGGATCAGTTGCAAAATGTATTGAGTAAAATCAAAGAAGATACTTTGCCAAAACTCAAAACGAATTATGAAACCCTGTCAAAAGGGCTTAAAGATAACGATATTGCCGTCGACTAACGTATCTTGGCTTAGCTCCCCCCAAACATCAGGGGTCATTCTTATCACTGATGTTTGAATCCATTGATGAATTCAGTGTTGCTGACAACACTTCTGCATGATCTGCTTTAGTCCCCATTATTTTATGGCACTTAAGCTAACGATGAATCTAGCCAGATTTTCTCCGTCGGTATTTGTCATCAAAACCTTGTTGAGTTAGCTTAATTCCTGTCGATAGGCTTGAGTTAATTTTTGCTGTTGTAGATAGATGCGAATCGCCAAGAAGGTTAATGCGGCAGCAATCACGGCACTGATTGCGTGGTGAAAGACTAAGTGACTTATCAGGAATGTGGGCAAGTCTTCAAAGCTGTCGATAAGGAAAAGCTTAGTGATTAAGCCGATATAGACGAGAAGATGCAGGGCCGCGCCAGTGATAAAGAGTCGTTTAAATTTATCAATCAGTTTGATATCTAAATTGATATTAAACCATCGACAAAACAGGTACCCACTCAGGCCGATGGTAATCGATATCCAGCCAAGCCCGAGTAATGAGGTTTTGATTAATACGGCAGACAGGATAAACAGCCCAAGCAACATTTATTATTTCCTTAAACCAGCTTTAAATTTAACTTACTGTTTTAGCTTACATTAAGCATATCAGCATTGTGGGCAGATAAGCCTCGCATCATATTGGCGCAGAGACTAGCTTAATAGGCTTAAAAAAATGTGAAAAGAAAGGGAGCCAGTGGCTCCCTTCATTTCTTTAGAATAGTGTTTATCGCCTAAACGATTTTTATTCTGTTGATATTAAATCAAGCTCAAAGTGCCTTTAAAATGGCTTCAACACTGGCCTTAGCATCCCCAAACAACATTTGGGTATTTTCTTTGAAGAACAGTGGGTTTTGCACGCCGGCATAACCTGTGTTCATCGAACGTTTAAAGCCGATCACGTTTTGCGCTTTCCATACTTCCAGCACTGGCATACCTGCGATTGGACTGCCTGGATCTTCCATTGCCGCGGGGTTAACCGTGTCGTTGGCGCCGATAACGAGCACGACATCTGTGTCTTTAAAGTCTTCGTTGATTTCGTCCATTTCGAGCACGATATCGTAGGGGACTTTCGCTTCAGCGAGCAGTACGTTCATATGGCCTGGTAATCGACCAGCAACTGGATGGATACCAAAACGCACTTTCACGCCGCGATCACGTAGTTTTTGGGTGATTTCCGCAACAGGATATTGCGCTTGCGCCACTGCCATACCGTAACCCGGAGTGATGATGACTGAAGTGGCATTTTTCAGCATATCCGCCACATCTTCTGCGTTGGTTTCACGGTATTCACCCATTTCTTCATCGGCAGTCGAGGCCACACCATCTGTGCCAAAGCCGCCCGCGATAACTGAAATAAATGAGCGATTCATGGCCTTACACATGATGTAAGACAGAATCGCACCCGATGAACCCACTAACGCGCCGACCACAATCAAGAGGTCGTTCGACAACATAAAGCCTGCCGCTGCCGCTGCCCAACCTGAGTAGGAGTTCAGCATAGACACAACCACTGGCATATCCGCGCCGCCAATGGATGCCACTAAATGCCAGCCAAAGGCGAAGGCAATCAAGGTCATCAACAGCAGTGCTGGCATAGTGCCGCCTGTCTGTACGAAGTATACCAACAGGGCTAAAGACACTAGCACTGCGACTAGGTTTAGCTTGTGGCGATGTGGCAGCATCAGAGGTTTAGATGAAATCAGTCCGCGTAACTTACAAAAGGCAACGATAGAACCCGTAAAGGTCACCGCACCGATGAAGATCCCGAGGAAGACTTCGACCAAGTGAATGTTAAGCATAGCGCCAGTGAGGTGCTCTTTGCTGGCGGTCTTCACCGCTTCACTTAGCGCATCTTGTACTGCGGCGAGGGTCGTATTGATATCACCACCGACTGCCATCACGACTTGTGATACTTCCTGTGGGTGTAAGTCGATAAAGCTGTTGAAACCCACTAATACCGCGGCCATACCCACAAAGCTGTGCAATATAGCAACCAGTTCAGGCATTTCAGTCATTTCGACTTTTAGTGCTAAACGGATACCAATCGCGCCGCCAATCACCATAGCGATTAAGATCCACGCAATTCCGTTAGTATCGGGGTTGAAAATGGTAGCCAGTAGGGCGATTGCCATACCTAAGATACCGAATAAATTGCCGTGTTTTGCCGTCTCTTGCTTCGACAGTCCCGCGAGACTGAAGATGAAGAGAATGGCGGCAATAATGTAAGCTGCTGTTACCAGTCCTTGAGACACGTTAAACCCCCTTAATCCTTACGGAACATCTTCAGCATGCGCTGAGTGACGGTAAAGCCACCGAAGATGTTAATACTGGCGATCAGCACGGCGATAAACGCCAGTACAGTGACCAAAGTTGAACCCTGACCGATTTGCAGTAGGGCGCCGACCACGATAATGCCAGAAATCGCGTTAGTGACTGACATTAGAGGCGTATGCAGTGAGTGGGATACGTTCCATACCACGTAATAGCCAACAACGCAGGACAGCAAGAATACTGTGAAATGCGACAGGAACTCTGGTGGTGCTACCGATGCCACGGCAGCAAATCCAGCAACGCCTAAGGCGGCGAGCACGTATTTGAGCTTAGATGGTGCCTTCGGAGTGGTATTTTTCGGCTCGATTTTCGCCGCTGGTTTTGCTGGCGCCGCAGAAACAGAAATCGGTGGTGGCGGGAAGGTCACTTCACCTTCTTTAATCACTGTCATATTGCGCATGACTACATCATCAAAGTTGATGCTGGCTGTGCCGTCCTTTTCTTTACACATTAACTTCATCAGGTTGACTAAGTTAGTGCCGTAAAGCTGTGAGGATTGCGCCGGTAGACGACCGGGAAGGTCGGTATAACCAATCACTTTTACGCCGTTAGGAGTAACAAACAGCTCACCCGATTGCGTGTATTCGCAGTTACCACCCGTCGCAGCGGCTAAATCGACGATCACTGAGCCGCTCTTCATGCTATCAACCATGGCTTTGGTGATGAGCTTAGGCGCTGGACGACCAGGGATTAGCGCTGTGGTGATGATGATATCGACTTCTTTGGCTTGTTCGGCAAACAGTGCCATTTCGGCGGCAATAAATTCATCCGACATGGTTTTAGCATAACCGTCCGATGAACCACCTTCCTCGTTACCAAAATCCAGTTTAAGGAATTGGCCGCCCATAGATTCGATTTGCTCGGCCACTTCTAAGCGGGTATCGAAGGCGCGCACTATGGCGCCAAGCGAACCAGCAGTACCAATGGCGGCAAGGCCAGCTACACCAGCACCAATGACTAACACTTTGGCGGGCGGTACTTTACCAGCAGCGGTAATTTGGCCAGTAAAGAAACGGCCAAATTGATGTGCGGCTTCAACAACGGCGCGATATCCACCAATGTTTGCCATAGAGGAGAGGGCATCAAGTGACTGGGCGCGGGAGATGCGTGGCACCATGTCCATTGCCATCACGTTGATCTTGCGTTTAGCTAACTTCGCAACCAGCTCAGGGTTTTGTGCGGGCCAAATAAAGCTGACGATAGTCGTCCCGTCTTTGATTTGTTCAATTTCGGCGTCGCTTGGCGCATTGACCTTAAAGATCAGATCGGCTTGCCAAACGTTTGATGTCACCTTCGCGCCCGCAGCTTCAAAAGCTGCATCATCGAAACTTGACAGTTGACCTGCATTGGCCTCAATAACAACTTCAAAGCCGAGTTTTTTAAGCTGCTCAACGGTGGCTGGGGTCGCGGCGACCCTAGTTTCACCGGCGAGACTTTCTCTCGGTATTCCAATCTGCATGACTACTCCCTGATGGTTTATATAATCGTTCCGCCTGCTGTTCTTCCTTCATCGTACTCAACTGCAAAATCTGTCGTCACCAGCGTTTATTCGGCGGGTGATTCGAGTCAGTTAGGGCATTCAATCTAGGATGGACACTTTTTGTTTTTAAAACAAACTATTCTGTGGGCAACAGAAATTATTGTTCGACAGGCTAATGACCATTGTGGCAATACTTTAGCTTGGCACAAGTGCATATTTCTCAAGCAGGCCGTTTCTGCACTGGTCGGATCAAAAACTTTTAACCAGTGCACACTTTTGTAGCTTAAATTTTGCACTTTGTATATTCCAAAATGGAATTAAAAATCCTATTTTATTCTTTTTTGCTTTTCTTAAACCGCGATAAGCTTGTGGACATTACACTGTCATAGGGCCGTCTCATGTTGTTAAAAGAACTTTCATCGCTGGCTTCGCCATTGTCTCAAGGACAAGTCGATAAGCTAAAACAACTCACTTCTGAGTTAAGTGCTGTGCAATTGGCCTGGGTGAGTGGCTATCTTGCTGCCACAGCCAATGCGGGCCAATTAGCGCCTGCCGCACAGGCGCAAACGGCTCAAACTGTGACTATTCTCTATGGCAGCCAAACGGGTAATGGCCGTGGTGTCGCTAAAGCGCTCGCCGATAAGGCGCAGGCGCAAGGTTATGCGGTCAATCTGGCTTCAATGGGCGAATACAATGTTCGCCAATTAAAGCAAGAAGCTGTGCTTTTATTGGTGGTCAGCACCCATGGTGAAGGTGAAGCGCCGGATGATGCGATTGAATTACACAAGTTTTTAGCATCGAAACGTGCCCCTAAGTTAGACAATCTACATTACTCAGTGCTGGCGCTGGGGGATTCTAGCTATGAATTTTTCTGCCAAACCGGTAAAGACTTCGATGCCCGCCTAGCAGCACTCGGTGCTAAATCACTATTACCTTTAATTGAATGTGATGTGGATTATGAAGCTGCCGCGGGCCAGTGGCACGCCGATGTATTAGAGGCCGTTAAGCCGCTAATCGAAACCTCGTCCGCCAGTGTGGTATCCATCGGCACCGCTAAAGCGATTGGCGAAAGTGAATTTACTAAGCAAAACCCCTATAGCGCCGAAGTGCTTGTGAGCCAAAAAATTACCGGCCGTGGATCAGACCGAGATGTGCGCCATGTTGAAATCGACCTTGGCGACTCAGGCTTAACCTATCAAGCGGGTGATGCCCTTGGTGTGTGGTTTAGTAATAACGAAGTCTTAGTCGATGAAGTCTTAGCGGGTTTGTCATTAGCCGCCGATGAGTTAGTGACCCTTGGTACTGAATCCTTGTCCCTTAAGCAGGCTTTGGTTGATAAGAAAGAATTGACTCAGTTATACCCTGGATTAGTCAAAGCATGGGCCGAATTGAGCGGCAGCGCAGAACTGCTGGCATTGAGCGAAGATAAAGAACAAGTGCGCCACTTTATCCTTAAGCATCAATTTGCCGATTTAGTCACTCAGTATCCGTTATCAAATAACTCAGTAACCTTAAATGCAGCAAAACTGCTTGAGCTACTGCGTCCATTAACGCCAAGACTTTACTCTATCGCCTCAAGTCAAAGCGAAGTCGAAACAGAAGTCCACTTAACTGTGGCCTTAGTGGAAGATGAGCGCCACGGCTCAGCACGTTTTGGCGGCGCGTCACACTTCTTAGCGTCTGCGCAGGAAGGCACGCAAGTTAAGGTTTATGTTGAGTCGAACAAGCATTTCCGTTTACCCGAAAATCCAGAAACACCGGTGATCATGGTAGGCCCTGGTACCGGTGTTGCGCCGTTCCGTGCCTTTATGCAGGAGCGCGTAGCCCAAGGTATTCAAGGCGATAGCTGGTTATTCTTCGGCAATCCTCACTTTGAGCAGGATTTCTTGTATCAAACTGAGTGGCAACAGTATCTGAAAAATGGCGATCTCAGCCGTATCGATGTGGCGTTCTCACGCGATCAAGCTCATAAGATTTATGTGCAGCACCGCATTAAAGAGCAAGGCCAAGCCCTGTGGCAATGGTTGCAAAACGGCGCGCATCTGTACATTTGTGGTGATGCTGAACGTATGGCGAAAGATGTTCACCAAGCCTTGATTGAGGTGGCTGTCGAAGTCGGTGGTTTGAATACCGAAGCTGCCGAAGCCTATTTTGAAACCCTGCGCAGCGATAAACGTTACCAAAAAGACGTGTATTAATCTCAACCGTTGCGCAGATAAGAAACGCATAAGAATAGCCAACGCTGCACACGTGATGATCTGTGCAGCCAGCGAACCGAATTTGAAGAGGCAGTTGCCATGAGTGAGCAAAAGTTAGCGTTAAACGAATACCTAAAGACCGACAGTGATTACCTGCGCGGGACTATCAAAGAAGGTTTAGATTCTTCTGTGACTGGCAGTTTCAGTGACGGCGATCAGCAGCTGATCAAATTCCATGGCTTCTATCAGCAGGATGACCGCGATTTACGTAATGAACGTAAAGAGCAAAAACTCGAACCTTTATATAGTTTTATGTTGCGTGCCCGTGTACCTGGCGGTATTTGTTCTCCGCAGCAATGGTTAGGCGTAGATAAAATTGCCTCGACTTTAACTAGCTCGAACAGCATTCGTTTGACGACCCGCCAAACCTTCCAATACCACGGTATTCCTAAGCGTAACTTGAAGACCATTATTCAAGACTTAGATCGCGAAGCGCTGGATTCGATTGCAGCCTGTGGTGACGTTAACCGTAACGTGATGTGTAACCCCAATCCGGTGGAATCGAAACTGCACGAGCAGGCCTATGCAGTGGCGAAACAACTGTCTGATCATTTATTACCCCACACTCGCGCCTACGCCGAAATCTGGTTAGATGAAGAAAAGTTACTTTCGACTGAAGATGAAACCGTCGAACCTGTGTATGGCAAAACCTATCTGCCACGTAAGTTCAAAATGGCGGTTGCGGTTCCTCCCGATAACGATGTTGACGTTTACACTAACGATTTAGGCTTTATTGCTGTTGCCGAAAACGGCGAGCTAGTTGGCTTTAACTTAACCGCGGGCGGCGGCATGGGCTCGACCCATGGCGAAGTGGAAACCTTCCCACGTCTGGCTGACGACTTTGGTTTTATCAAAACTGAAGACGTGATGAAGTTTGCCGAAGCTGTCATGACAGTGCAACGCGACTGGGGCAATCGCTCTAATCGTAAGCGCTCGCGCCTTAAATACACAATCGTTGACCACGGCTATGAGAAATTTAAAGCCGAAGTTGAAGTACGTGCTGGGGTGAAATTTGAACCTAAGCGTGATGTAGTGATTGGCGATCGCGGCGATCGTTATGGTTGGGTCGAAGGCGTTGACGGTAAGTGGCATTTAACCTTATTTATCGAAAGCGGTCGTATTAAAGATTTACCAGGCCAGACCCTGCAAACGGGGCTGCGTGAAATCGCTAAGATTCACAAGGGCGATTTCCGTATGACCTCGAATCAAAACATGATCATCGCAGGCGTCGCGGCGGAAGATAAAGCCACCATTGAAGGTTTAGCCCGTAAACATGGTCTGCTGGGCCAAGTGTTGACGCAAACCCGCGGTCACTCGATTGCCTGTGTGGCGTTGCCGACGTGTCCATTAGCGATGGCGGAAGCCGAGCGTTATTTCCCTGAGTTTATCGATCATATCGATGCGCTACAGGCAAAACACGGCATCAGCGAGCAAGCGATTGTGGTGCGGATGACGGGTTGTCCTAACGGCTGTGCCCGTCCTTTTGCCGCTGAAATTGGGCTTGTGGGTAAGGCGCCGGGTCGTTATAACTTGTACTTAGGTGCAAGCTTTGAAGGGACTCGTCTGAACAAGATGCACAGAGAAAATATCCAAGAGGCGGACATTCTCGCCGAATTGGATACCCTGTTTGGCCGCTACGCCGTAGAGCGTGATGCAGGCGAAACCTTTGGTAACTTCACCGTCCGCGTGGGTGTAGTGAAGGCGGTGATTGATGCCGCTAAGGATTTTCATGGCTGATCTTGACCAAAAAACCAGTGATAAAGTGCCGACTGTGGTCAGCGCTGCCGAACTCAAGGCATTATTGAGTGCGCCTAAGGCAGAGCAAGCGATAGAGCTTGAACGTATTAATCAGTTCTTAGGTGGATTAAGCGCACAAGAGCGAGTGCTATGGGGCTTAACTTATTTGCCCGGTAATCATGCGCTGTCCTCAAGTTTTGGGATCCAAGCCGCTGTAATGCTGCATATGGTGAGTCAGGCACAGGCGAATATTCCGGTTATTCTCACGGATACGGGTTATTTATTCCCTGAGACTTATCAGTTTATCGACGAGCTGACAGAGCGTTTATCACTGAATTTAAAAGTGTACCAAGCAGTGATGACATCGGCATGGCAAGAGGCGCGCTTTGGCCAGTTGTGGGAGCAAGGGGTAAACGGACTAGAGCAATACAACCGGTTAAACAAAGTTGAGCCTATGCAACGCGCTTTAGCCGAGCTTGAGGTAGGCACTTGGTTTGCAGGGCTGAGACGCAGCCAAGCCAGTACCCGTGAGGCGTTGCCGATACTGGCGATTCATGGCACGCGCTTTAAGTTACTGCCGATTATCGAGTGGTCGAATAAAGATGTGCACCTCTATCTGACTCAATTTGATTTGCCGTACCATCCACTTTGGGACCAAGGCTATGTTTCTGTGGGGGATACCCATTCGAGTAAACCACTCGAATTAGGTATGACAGAGGAAGAAACTCGCTTTAATGGCCTACAACGTGAGTGTGGTTTGCACTACGATATCTAGTCATTTTATTGATTTTAAATATTAAACGCCTCAACTTAGTTTGGGGCGTTTTTTTATCATTTTAAGGTAGGTGGGGTTTGGGGTGAATTTAATACTCTGGATTGCCGAGGAAGTTAAGTGATGTCATTTAAGCATCATTTAACTAAGATAGATTGATATTCATAGAGTTAGTTTGCATTCATTTTTAAATGCTAAAAATGTTGTACATTTTTACTCACAGAGTTATGCACATTGGTTAAGCCTGCGCTATATTTTGAAGTTCCCGTAGATGGTTTTGAAGCGTTTTACTGCGTTAATTGACATGATTCATGTCTTTTATGAGGTTAAGTTGTTGTATATCGGTATTTATGGGCTGGGTTTGCTGTGTATCGATATGGCTTAATTGGATGCAGTGAAAGCGTTGAAAACCTGACTCGCACCTGCGAGTATCAAGCAGTTTGATTGACTTGCTAGCTCTCGTTAATCAGCCATCATTACCTCGGTCAGCTGTCGTCAAAGCTGCCGAGGTCAAGTTAAGTCGACTCCAGTCAATCTTCAATAGTGATTTGTTCTTGTTATGGTTATTTCTCAACCTATCTTTGATTATCGAGTAAGATATCCTTGGTGTTTCCTCTATTCTCGTAGCATGATCAGCTTGCAACTCGCGTAAAGCTTTAGAATATTTTCTGTAAGCCTAGGTTGCCCCAAAGAATCCTTGCAATGGGATGGCTTGACTGGATAGATGAGAAACAAGAAATGAGAGTGTGTGGATGAGATGGTATAAATGACGACCCCTTTATATGCGATGCGAGATCATGTCAGGCGTCCAAGTGTTAATAAGTCGAGTGACCCAGCACCTCAGAGACGAAAGCGTGGTTTTCGTCGTTTATTGTCTTGGTTATTTAAGGGATTAGTTTGGGCATTTATTTGCTCAATTTTATTAGTGATCCTACTACGATTCGTCGATCCTCCTATGTGGACTTGGCGTATCGAGCGTGCCTTATTTCCACCTGCACCTATCGGTGAGATCAGGCATCAATGGCGCGATTTAGCGCAAATTTCTCCCGAATTACAATTGGCTGTGATTGCTGCGGAAGATCAACGTTTTGTTGAGCATACTGGATTCGATTTAGCCGCGATAAGTTCGGCACTGAAATACAACCAAAAAGGCACTAAAGTCCGTGGGGCAAGTACCTTAAGTCAGCAGGCGGCGAAAAACCTTTTTATGTGGTCGAGTCGCAGTTTCTTTCGTAAGGGATTGGAAGCTTGGTTTACGTTATTGATGGAGTTGACTTGGGATAAGTCGCGTATTCTTGAAGTGTATTTAAATATTGTAGAATTTGGCCCAGGCATTTATGGCGCCGAAGCGGCATCAAAGCATTATTTTGGAAAGTCAGCGGCAAAACTTACCCAATACGAGGCCTCATTACTCGCAGCCATTTTACCCAATCCTTGGCGCTATAAGGTGTCTCCACCGTCATCCTATGTGCAGCAGCGCTCAGCTTGGATCCGTAAGCAAATGCGTCAGCTAGGTGACGTCACGCTTAAAAAAGTCCACGAAGCACGATGACGCTCTGGTGAGTTAGTTTGAGTGAGATGATCTTAATTTGTCATTGAGTTCTTTGCTTAATCGTCGATGACTTTGAGATGTTTTATTACCGAATTGAAATAAGATTGGAGTTATGTTTAATAAACGTTAATTCTAATGCGTTTTTAATGCTGCGAACTCCTATCCTGTTCGCTTCTGTGTCGGTTTAATGTTAAATTATCGGGAAAATTTTATACCTTAGTTTCGCTTAGCCTAAGCATTTTAAACTGGGTTTGTATTGCGTAGGGCTGAGTCGTTGCGTTTTCTGATTTTGCATTATCTGCGTAAGGGATATGTAAGAGCGGATAAATATTTAAATACCTAAGGTGAGTTCTTTAGGTATTGTTTTCATAAAATTGAATGTCATTAAATGGAGTTTCTTAAATGAAAAAGATTGTGATTGCCGCGGCAATTATTGCAGCAGGTGCTGGTGGTTATTGGTATATGCAGAATGGCGCGGGTTCTAGTGCCTCTGCTAATCCTTTGCTCGACTATGTGCCTGCCGATACGCCGATATTTTCGGGCCAGTTAAAACCCTTCCCGTTAAAAGCGTATTTACAGTCTATTTCTGGAAATTATCAGCAATATCCAAGTAACACGCTTGATGAACTCGGTGTGCAGGATAGCCCTATGGGCAAGTTCTTCGTTAGCATTTATCAGCAGTATATGGATGGGATGAAAGATCCTGCCTTACTGTTAAAAACCTTCGGTTTCCCCGATGAAGTTAAACCTTATATTTATACTTTAGGTGCTTTGCCAGTATTAAAGATTGATGTTAATCAGGCCGAAGCATTTTGGGCTGTATTAGATAAAGCCGAAAAAGACAGTGGTGTAACCCACGAAATGCGTAAAGTGGGCGATGTTGATTATCGCGCTTATGCACTATCGGATGAAAGCTCAGCAGAGAAAGCAGAACTGCTATTTGCCCAGAAAGATGGCATATTAACGATGACTTTCAGCACCTCTATTACCGAGCCTGAGTTATTAGAAATGGCATTTGGTATTAAGAAGGCGCCGCAGTCATTAGCCGCTTCTGGCATATTAGAAGATATTATTAAGACCCATGGTTTTAAAGATGACAGTATTAGCTTTATTAACCATGTGGAAATTGTAAAGGCATTGACCTCTGCAGATAGCAATATGCTAGCTAAGCAACTGACTCAATTTTTTGCTGATGAAAGTGCGGGTGAAGATCCATTAGCTCAAATCAGAACACCAGAATGTCGTACCGAACTGACCGCGATTGCCGCTAACTGGCCGCGTACTGTTGCTGGTTTAACGGCGTTTTCTGTGACTGAAAAAGAAAGCCATATGGCGGCTTCATTTGTTGTCGAAACGAAGAATCAACCTATTCTTGCGGCAATGCAAAAGATGCGTGGTTTTATTCCATCGCATCTGGCGGATATCGACAGCACTATCTTCTCCATGGGTATAGGTTTAGATATCAATGAAATTACCCCTTCATTAACGGCTATTTGGGATGATCTGCAAAAGCCACAACTGACCTGTGCACCATTGGCAGAGTTGCAGGCTGAGTTGAGCCAACAGAGCCCAGCTATGCTAGGCATGTTCACTGGCATGGCTAACGGTGTGAAAGGCATGAGCGTTTCATTGCTCGATTTTAAAATGAGCACACAAGATCAAGAGCCTAAGTTAGAAAGCTTAGATGCTTTAGTCAGCCTCAGCGCCGAAAACCCATCCATGTTGTTTAATATGGTCAAACCTTTCGCCCCTATGCTGGCTGAAGTGCAATTAGCCGATAACGGCGATGCTACTGATTTATCTCCAATATTGATGTTGCCTCCAGAGTTAGGTGTTAAGCCAATGCTGGCGATTAAAGGCCAACATTTAGTGGTGTATAGCGGTGATAAAGGCTTGGCTTTAGCCAACAAATTAGCAGGCGAGAAACTGTCAGCTAATGGCATGTACAGCTTGTCTGCTGATTACGGCAAGATGTTTACGCCAGTGCTTACACTGTTAGAAATGAGCGGTGAGCCGATCCCTGAAGAAATGCAAATGCTTAAAGATTACAACATGCGAGTTCAAATGAGCTTCGATGTGAATAAGCAAGGCTTGGTCATAGGTTCAGTCGCCAATTCTAAAGCGACTGAAAAGAAGTAATGCGTTAGTAAACTCATATTTGTTTGAAATGAGCCAGCAGATTGCTGGCTCTTTTTTTGGCTTAATTTAGCTTAGCTTGAGCCAACTTAGTGTGCTGTGCTGGCAGAACAAGTTGCGCTTTGGGCTTGGCGGAGCGCATTAAACTAACGAGCCCTTGCCATTGAATATCACTGTTCTGAGGGAGCAAAATATCCGGTTCAGTCCCAATACCGGACAGGAGTCTCCCCTGTGCATCATAGGTTAACGAACTGCTGAATCTTATGTTTAATCCACTGTTTGGCAGTTTGAAATGATACTGACGTGCAAAGTCGCCTGAGGTTTTTTCACCAATCAAATTTGCCCTAGACCAAGATTTAGTACGATAGGCAATCCACTCGCATTCTTGGCGACAATGGGGACTCACGAGTAGCGCTAAGCGATTTCGCCCTTCAGGAGCCACCGCAGGCTTAGTGCGAACATACCAAGGGCTGAATTTCTCTTTATCGACAGAGGGTAAGTTACGGGTGAGAGATTTGAGCCTAGGAGGACTGTACTCTAACGCATCCAGAGGCATAAAATTGAGCGGCTGTAGATAATCATTTCTCAGCTCTGGTGAGCGGCGATAGTGCGCAAATCCCATCACGTTAGGTGCTAAAGTGTTATTTAAATCCGCATCTTGATATCGCGACAGTATAGTCAATAATTTCGGACTAAAGCCACTGGCATCACGTAAATCAATGATCAGTAAGGGATGTGTCATGCCTTTGAGCAGTTCTTGCTGTTGTTCTTTATCTAATTCAAAGGCGTAGAGATCGCTGATCTTAAGTTTGACCGTCGTATTGTTGACCGTCTCTAATTGATTTGGCATGTCTTGAAATTCGGTGCGCTCAAATTGAGATAATTGGTTAATAAACTCGAGCACATTAATATCTTGAGTCTCGTCTTTTTCACTGATAGTTGCTAATTGAACTTGCGGTTTATGGCTTGGCAGGGCGAGAGTCACCTGCTGGCTTTGCAGATCATCATTAATTAGCGTAATGACTACATAGGGCTTTATGCTGAGTCCTAAGTCTTCGCGCAGTAGGTTAAGTTTTTTCAGCCAAGGTAACTGCATTTCTTGACTTTGTTTTGCCGGCTCAGGTAAGTAGGCTTGACTGGTCGCTACCCATTTGCTCATAGGTAAACCATCGATATGAGTGATAAAGGGGAAGTCGTTGTTGACTGGATTATTACCGTTATCCAAGGCTAACCATTGGTCGTTGACTGGCCTTAGCGTTAACGGGAGATCGCCGCTTTGATCGTCGAAGTTATGCACTTGAGCGCCTGGATCTTTGAGGGTATTGAGTAATTTAGTGACTTCAGCAGCAAAGCGATCATTGGGAGTAATATCTTGATACTGTTCAACAATAAGGCTAGCCATAAATTTAAGCTGCGGGTTGGCTTTGTCGGCCGTTAAGGCATAAAACGCTGAGTGTTGCTCGATTTGATCCAATAAGGCATAGAGATCTTGGCGTACCTCTTGTGCATTCAGCACTGGTGCAGCGCTATCTTTTGGCACAGCGAAAAACGCGAGCTTAAGTAAGCTCGCGAAAATAATGACACTGAGTAGCATGACTATGCTGCGGTAGCTAAAACTCATATTCCTCCATGATGTTAAGGCGCGGCTTCAGGGCACAAAAAGGTGTGCGACTATCGGCTTAAATGCCATTCGGATCAATGTAAATCGTCCCGCTGAGCCATAAACTCAGGTCCATCTGAGCAATTTAGCAGCAGGTTTGGTAGATTAGCAGCAAATTATGGTCGTTTTTTGTACTTAGTCACTTTATATACCCAAACAATCTTAAATAGCGGGATCAAGTGGGTATATCTTTCTTAAAGAATATCGTTGAGTGAAATTCCGATACCAATACGTTGATTGTGATAGTTGTAATCGATTAGGCTTTCGCCATAACCATTAAAGTATTGAGTATAAAAGCGTAAGTTGCCGACGATAGGATGACTCCAAGTCAGTTCTGCTGAGCCTCTGTCGATATCTTCTAGATTCGTTTTAACGGTTAAAGTGAATCTATGTTCATCGATACCATAAACGCCAATAAACTCTGCTTTACCTATATAGTCATCAATATTAGGGTTATCGTCGCCGCTGGCTTTATATGGATCTGTTTTTTCATCTTCAGGAATACGCCACCACACTTTGGTGGAGAAGGCGAGTGGGCCTGCATCAAAAATCATAGTGGCATAGAGGCGATTCCAACTGCGGGAAAGTGGCCCTGCTTTACCATTCGATTGATGTACGGCACCAAATCCCCAAAAGGAATTGGTCACACTGCCAATTTTCCAATCGTTATTAAACAGCATAAAGACTTCAGGCTCGTGATTGGTTTCCCTAAACGGTGATGAAGTGTCTTTGTTATAAACCTGCCAATAGGATTGATTGGTGTAAGCAAAAAATAAATGGCCATTATCACCAAACACATTGTACCAAATAGGAAATTTAAAACTGATTTGGAACTTAGCCTCAAACTCATCTAATGAATAGGGGTTGAGTATTGCATCTTCGGTGAAAGGTGCCATGTTGGGATCTGGGCTGTAGGTGACTGGTAAAAGGTAATTCACTTTATGTGGCGTAATCACAAAAGGTAGATCCGCCGTGGCAAGTTCATCTTTTACTCTTCCTTTGACTAATGATTCTTCGGCATTTATGTCCGTACAGGCTAATAGCCCTGCCAATGCAATACCTGAGTAAAGTGGTTTCATCTGCCCTCCTTGATGTGTTTATTTATTTGTCAGTCGTACTCAACAAAGATAGTTATTTCCAGCTTAACATTAGAAAGTGAATTTATGGTTATGGAAAAATCCTGTGTCACTTAATGACAAATCTTGTAGTCAGCCATTTTTAGTCCCATAGAGACATGTTTAGGTAGAATTTTTGGCAATAACATAGTGCCAAAATCATGCACTTAGCGGACAGAAATTATTTTGATGCAATTCGCTTAATCTTATTAAGTCATTTTCATTTCAATGGGTTAACTTGGATTTAGGGCATTTTTGATTTTGAAACCTAAGGTTTTCCCCACTTTAAGTGAGTGGTCACTTATTCTTTTATATCTAAATGATATAAAAACTAATAATTATCTATTTATTATGGAATATAAGACGCGCTATATTTCTACAGACTAAAGTGATCTTGGGGATTCTGATGGAAATTTTCTCTTTACCGGGCCAAGCGGCCAAAGGCAAAGTCTGGCTGGTGGGTGCAGGTCCCGGCGACGTTGAGCTATTGACGTTAAAGGCATGGCGCATCCTTAAAACTGCTGATGCAGTGCTATACGACGCTTTAGTCAGCCAAGATATCCTCGATCTTATTCCCAAAGACGCTGAGAAGATTGCCGTAGGTAAACGTGCGGGCAAGCATAGCGCCGCACAGGACGAGATTAATCAGTTACTTGTCACTAAAGCCTACACTCGTAAAAATGTGGTGCGCCTTAAAGGTGGCGATCCTTTTATTTTCGGCCGCGGGGGCGAAGAGTTACAAACTTTAGTCGAAGCTGGGGTTGAGTTTGAAGTCGTTCCCGGCATTACCGCTGCCAGCGGCACGTCAGCCTATGCGGGAATTCCCCTAACCCACAGAGACCATGCCCAAGGCGTCACTTTTATCACTGGCCATTGTCAGTTAGAGAGTCGCCCTATGGATTGGCAAGGTTATGCTAATCCTAACAATACTTTAGTCGTGTATATGGGGATTCTGAACGCAGGCATTATTCGCCAAGGTCTAGTCGATGCGGGCCGAAGCCCTGAAACACCCGTGGCGATAGTGTCAAAGGCGACCACTAAAGAGCAACGTCGTTTTATCGGCCGTTTAGGTGAGCTTGAACAGCTTGCCGCCGATCCAGAATTACAAATGCCAGCTTTGATGATCATAGGTGAAGTCGTCACGCTGAGTGACGCCTTGCATTGGTTCAAACCTGAAGCGATTGAATCGACTCAGGTCAGCGATGAACAGACTCAATCGGTTAGAGTCTCGGGCGCGTCGATAAGCTAAGCCGCAAACAGTTAAAGCTATTAAGTATTTAAAAATATTAAATAAATTAAGCTAATCCATGCTGTGGTAACACGGCGAATTTAAGGTAACGGAGAATAGTATGGCCGGGCGTGAACTAAGCCACTTACAACAACTGGAAGCAGAGAGCATCCAGATCATTCGTGAAGTTGCAGCCGAATTCGATAATCCTGTGATGTTGTATTCCATCGGGAAAGATTCTTCCGTTATGTTGCACTTAGCGCGTAAAGCCTTTTATCCTGGCAAGATCCCGTTTCCGTTGCTGCATGTCGACACAGGTTGGAAATTCAAAGAGATGATCGCGTTCCGTGATGCGCAGGCAAAGAAATTTGGCTTCGAGTTACTGACACACATTAACCCAGAAGGGTTGGCACAGGGGATTAACCCCTTCGACCATGGCAGTGCGAAACACACTGACATCATGAAAACTCAAGGATTAAAGCAAGCACTTAACCAATATGGTTTCGATGCGGCTTTCGGTGGGGCTCGCCGCGATGAAGAAAAATCCCGCGCCAAAGAGCGCGTGTATTCCTTCCGCGACCGTCACCACAGATGGGACCCTAAAAACCAACGTCCAGAATTATGGCGCACCTATAACGGCGCAGTGAACAAGGGCGAAAGTATTCGCGTGTTCCCATTATCTAACTGGACTGAGCTGGATATTTGGCAATATATTTATCAAGAAAACATTGAGTTAGTGCCTTTGTACTTTGCTGCTAAACGTAAAGTGGTTGAGCGCGGTGGTCAGTTAATCATGGCCGATGACGAGCGGATGAAGTTAGCCGAGGGCGAGCAGATTAAAGAAGAAGTGGTGCGTTTTAGAACCTTAGGTTGCTACCCACTCACGGCCGCCATGTATTCTGAGGCCGACAGTCTAGAAAAGATTATTGAAGAAATGCTGTTAACCCGTTCGAGCGAACGTCAGGGCCGATTGATCGACTCAGATCAAAGCGCCTCTATGGAGCAGAAGAAGCGTCAAGGCTACTTCTAATCTCTACAGGGTTAACCCTATTTCGCGAAGGTGGCGCTAATCAGCGCGACCTTCAGCCAAGCAGATCAAGAGTGAGAATATGATGGACAAAGCGGTCAATAAAACCAATCTCATGGCGGCAGAAATTACCCTCCATGGTGTGAAAGAATATCTAGCCCTGCAGCAGCACAAAGGCTTACTGCGCTTGTTAACCTGTGGCAGTGTCGACGATGGTAAAAGTACCTTAATCGGCCGTCTGTTACACGACAGCGCCCAGATCTATGAAGATCAATTAGCGAGCCTCAAGAGCGACAGTGCCAAGATGGGCACCACAGGTGAAGCCATTGACTTAGCCTTGCTGGTGGATGGCCTACAAGCTGAGCGCGAGCAGGGCATCACTATCGATGTGGCTTATCGTTATTTTTCAAGTGATAAGCGCAAGTTCATCATCGCCGATACACCAGGGCATGAGCAGTACACTCGCAACATGGCAACGGGTGCATCAACCTGTGATTTAGCGGTGATTTTAGTCGATGCCCGCTACGGCGTGCAGACTCAGACTAAGCGCCATGCGTTTATCGCGTCATTACTGGGTATTCGTCACTTTGTTGTGGCCGTGAATAAGATGGATTTGCTTGGGTTTGACGAGCAAGTATTTAACCGTATTCGTGCCGATTTTACGGATTTCGTTAAAGACTTCGGTAATCTCGATATCCACTTTGTGCCGTTATCGGCGCTTAATGGTGACAACGTGGTTGAGCGCAGCACCCAAAGCCCATGGTATCAAGGCGGTACACTGCTTGAACTGCTAGAAACCATTGATACTCAGCGTGAACTCTGCTCATTGCCTGTGCGTTTCCCTGTGCAATATGTGTCGCGCCCTCACTTAGATTTTCGCGGTTTTGCGGGCACGTTAGCCTCTGGCATCATTAATGTTGGCGACGAGTTAGTCGCTTTGCCATCGGGCAAACGCAGCAAGGTTGAACGTATTGTGACCTTCGATGGTGACATACAAGAAGCGGTTGCAGGCCAAGCTGTGACTATCACGCTGGAAGATGAAATTGATATTTCCCGTGGCGATTTACTGGCAAAACCCGATTCTGCGCCAGCCGTCGCTAACGTGATCAGCGCTGATATAGTGTGGATGGATGAAAAGCCATTACAACTCGGTCAGTTATACGACATCAAAGTGGCCGGTAAGAAGACGCAAGCTTCTGTGACTGCTATCGATTATGTGGTTGACGTTAATACCTTAGCACGCAGTGCGACGGACACTCTTGGGTTAAACGCCATTGCGCGTGTGACCTTAGAACTGACCGAAGACATAGTGTTTGATGCATATTCGTTAGTACGCGATACCGGCGGAATGATCTTAATCGACCGCCTGAGTAATGCGACGGTTGCCGCGGTTATGGTGGTGTCGGGTCAACATGTTAACAAGCAAACAGCGTCACAATTTAGTGCCTTTGAAGTCGAGTTTAATGCCTTAGTGCGTAAACACTTCCCCCATTGGCAAGCGATAGATATCACTAAGCTTGGAGCTTAATTTGTGAGTGACTTGTGGCTATTAGCGATTATTTTGTTAGGGCTTGTGGCTGGCTTAATTAGCGGCCGTATCAATCCAGCGGTATTGTTTTTATTTGCATTTTTGCTCTGTTATTTGCTTGGCATGGTTGCGCTCGATACCGCATTAACAAGCTTTACCAATATTGGCTTAGTCACGCTGGTCCTCTTGGTGTTGGCCGCGACAGCATTAGAAAAAACGTCCCTGCTGGGAAAGTTGAGTCAAGTCATAGGCAATAGTTCTTTGCCTATGACAATGGCAAAGCTCGGTTTTTCGACGGCTTTGCTGTCGTCATTTACCAATAACACTGCGGTCGTGGCATCACTGATTGGTGTTGTGCGCCGCAATCAGGCACACGCGCCGGCTAAGTTATTATTGCCGTTAAATTATGCGGCAATTTTAGGTGGCACACTGACCCTGATTGGTACCTCGACCAACTTGATTGTGAACTCCTTTGTAGAAAACGCCGGCTTACCCGCCTTAGGGTTCTTCGAGTTTACGCCAGTTGCAGTGGTGATCGTCGTCGCAGGCATCTTGTTACTGACCTTACTGGCGAACATTCTGCCCGACAGACGGGAAGAATCAGGTGAAGAAGCGCTGCCATATTTGCTCGAAGCCCATGTGGCGAAAGGTTCGTCCTTGGTCGGTCGCAGTGTGGTGGATAATAAACTTAGGGCGCTGAAAAAGTTATATCTAGTTGAATTAGAACGCAGTGGCATTTGTATTTGCCCTGTGCCGCCCCAGTTAGTGTTGCAAGCGGACGACGTGCTGCGCTTTAGTGGCGCGGTGGAATCGGTTGAGTTATTGCACCAATTCGATGGTTTAGATTGGTTTGGTAAACATCAAGCCAAAGGACAAAATTTAGTTGAAGCCGTACTCGCACCGTCATCCAGTTTAGTGGGCAGTTCGTTGAAAGCATCGCGTTTTCGTGAGCAATTTGATGCGGCTGTGATGGCCATTCGCCGCGGAAATCATCCGCTGAAGGGCGGACTCGGTGACATTATTCTGCAACCCGGTGATGTGTTGTTATTGACACCAGGTGATGGTTTTAGCAATAGCGCAAAGCTGAGTTCAGAGTTTGCGGCGATTAGCGGCTTAGATTTGAATGTGCGTCTAGACAGTCGTCGTGGTCGTTGGGTATTGCTGGGCTTTGCGGCAACGATCATCCTGAGTGTCACTGGCATATTACCCTTGGCTAAGGGTTTAGTGATATTGCTGCTCAGTTATTTTGCCATAGGCGCAGTCACGCTGGCTGAGCTTAAACGCCGTTTCCCATTGGAATTAGTGGTGATCGTGGGGAGTGCATTAGGGCTTGCCAACTTGATGATGAGTACAGGCCTTGCGAACAGTTTAGCCCAAGGATTACTCTCAGTTATTAACGGTTATGGGGTATTTGGCGCTTTTGTCGGCGTGTATTTAATGACCTTATTGCTGACTGAACTGGTGACCAATAACGCAGCGGCGGCGCTGGCGTTCCCTATCGCTTACGCGATTGCGCTTAATTACGGTGTCGATGCAAGGCCCTTTATTATGGCCGTTGTCTTTGGTGCCAGCGCGAGCTTTATTTCACCCTACGGCTATCAGACCAATTTGATGGTATTTAATGCGGGTAATTATCGCTTCAGTGACTTTGTCCGCCTTGGATTGCCGTTATCTGTGCTGTATTCCCTGATAGTGATATTTATGGTGCCGATCATCTTTCCATTTTAGTGATTAGCTTGAGTTTATTGCCCTTATGTTAGCGGTTAGTCAACATGGGGATTGAGGAGTTTTTATGACAAATATCGTGTGGCATCAACATCCTGTAGACCAAGCCGCCAGAGCCGAGCAGAAAGGCCAAAACCCAGTACTACTTTGGTTTACCGGACTTTCTGGCGCGGGCAAGTCAACACTGGCGGGTGCATTAGAGCGGGCGTTATTTGAGGCGGGATTCCACACTTATTTGCTCGATGGTGATAATGTGCGCCATGGCCTGTGTAAAGATTTAGGGTTTACGGTTGAAGACCGTGATGAGAACCTGCGTCGTGTGGGCGAAGTGGCTAAATTGATGGTGGATGCGGGGCTTGTGGTATTGTCAGCATTTATATCACCGACCCGTGAAGAACGTGATGGTATTCGTGCCCGTTTTCCTGCGGGGCAGTTTATTGAAGTGCATGTAGCTACGCCTTTGAGTGTGTGCGAGCAGCGTGACCCTAAGGGGTTATATGTGAAAGCGCGCAGTGGCGAGATTAGCAATTTCACTGGTATTTCATCACCCTATGAAGCGCCATTGGCCGCCGAGTTAACCATAGATACCAGCAAAGGCGATTTAGTGACTCAAGTACGCGCCTTAATTGATTATCTGACGGCAATCAATGTTATCAATGCCGATAAGGCAAAAGCGCTAGCTTAACATTTAGCCCTTATCTTGCTTAAAAGGAGCCTTTAGGCTCCTTTGTTATTCCCGGGCTTTACCGCCTATACCATTGATTCATAATTTTTTATGGCGTGAGCATTATTCTATTTTAAAGTCTTTAGCAAATAAGAGCTGCAGAGCCTTCAAGTATTCTTGATCCGGCTTAGGTTGCACGAGTTGGGCGAGTTCATCACCAATCGGTGTTAAGCGATAATAGCTAAAAAGCAGATTACCGCTCTTGGGCGTAAGCTTCATTTGTATGCCTTGTAGGGCAAATTGAATCGGTGTTTTGTTATTGAGTAGGCCGGTTTCGAACTCACTGCTGTGAAGTATTCCCGCATCGACTAAGGTCAAAATACTGGAATAAGGTAGCCCAAACTGGGATAAGCCTAAATTGACTGAGGTGCTTTTACGGAAATACTGGCCAATCCCACCCGACAAGCGGTAGCCACTGATGAGTTTTAGGCGCTGCTCGTTATTTACTTTCGCCGCCATGCCAAGGGCTTTTTCAAGAATTTGTGCTTCCCTGTGAGTCAGTTGCTTGAGCAGCGCTAGGGTACGTAGACTGAAGTTTCCCGGATTGACTATCTCGCTCGACAATATCCGAGCCCACAAATCTTGCATCTTACGGTTATGGATTTGTTCCGCCATCAAGAAAAATTGATGGCTCCAATCGGGATCAAGATCGACCCCAGTGACATCTGAGTGGGTATAACTGAGGGCTAAGGCAAAAATGGTTTCCACATTGGCCTGATATTCGCTCGATAACTTGCGTGCTCTATGTTGAGCTCGCTCGGCAATTGAGGCGTTCGCAGGGCGATATTCTTGCTCACTGGCGAGCCCTAATTGGCGACCAAGTAGCAGGGCTTTTTTGCGAGCGGATACCTCGGATGCTGACTCGCCTTCTTCTGCCAACAGTAAAATATCTGAATCCTTCATCGCGTTATTAATCCTTGAGCCTACACTGTGGTTGAGGTGAGGGTTTAGTGAACTCTTACATTCGGTTGTAGCTTACTTTAGATGATCATCTCTTTAGTTTGAGCATCTCGTTAAGCCAATTCTTTGGTTCGTTATTATGCCGTTTTATTTAACGACTTTAGCGATTGATTTCGCACTTTTAGTTGGCCAAGACCATAAGGTTTCATTACCCGGTTCAGGATGGCGCGGAACATTCAGCGCTAGTATTAACGAACATACGGCAAAGCCCGCCCCTATGTAAAATACAAAGGCGGGATCGGTTAACCATAATAAGCCCAAAAGCACAGGAATAATCACAGCCGCTATGTGGTTTATGGTGAAACTGACCGACATAGTGGCGGCAATGTCTTTGCTGTCGGCGATTTTTTGAAAATAGGTTTTCATCGCAATTGCCATCGCAAACAGTAAATGATCGATGACGTAGAGTGCTGCCGCCATATGGGCTTGTTCGACTAGGGCATAGCTGATAAAGACTAAGATGAGTCCAATATATTCCGCAGTAAGCGCATTACGCTCACCAATACGTCCAATCAAACGACCAATTGCAGGCGCAAACAGTAGATTAACGGCATAGTTGATTAAGAACAGCGCAGTGATTTCACTGACGCTATAACCAAACTTTTCAACCATCATAAAGCCCGCAAATACCATAAAGATTTGCCGCCTCGCACCTGAAAAAAAGGTGAGCAGGTAATAGAGCCAATAGCGTTTACGCAGTATGATTTTTTTGTGTTGTATTTCCGTTGTCTCAAACTTGGGGTAATACCATGTTATGGTTAGCACAATGATGAGACCTAATACGCCTATAATCAAATACATATGCAGGTAGTCCAGCTTCAACCAAGTCATTACTAGCCAAATGCTGGCATAACCGACTAAAGCGGCCGCCGAACGCCACGCCAGTGCTTTACCCATAAATCCAGCCGCGTCTTTTTTATCGACCCATTGCAGCGTTAGCGATTGGTTGATGGTTTCAAAATAGTGAAACCCGACAGACATCAACACAGTCGTTAGATACAGGCCTATGACCTGAGGAAAGAAACCTGTTACCGCTACGCCGATACATAAAATGGCGAGCGAGAGCAGGGCGAAGGCTTGTTCTCGAATGAGCAGCAGCACAAAAATTGCCGTAAAAGCCAAGAAGCCGGGGATTTCGCGCAGGCTTTGTAACATGCCGATTTCAGCACCAGTGAATTGGGCTTTCTCAATCACGAAGTTGTTGAGCAATGCCTGCCAAACGGCAAACACGAGTGACATAACAAAGGTCATCCACAGCAAGAGTGCTTTAGGATCTTTTGCTTGAATAGCTTTCATGGATAAGGGACTCAGGCGATAAGTGTTCAAATGCTAATGCTTTTTTCTTAGGTTGGCTATATAAGGTGTGACTTATCCCTTTCAATTTTGTAACAATGTTTAGGCGAATTAACTCCCTAGGTTACAAAGACGCTAAAGCGAGAATATAGCTAAGGCGTTATTTTTGTGAGGCAGTTAAAACTACCGCATATACTTGGGGTGTTTGGCGCTAAGCCCGTGATCTATTTCATGTAAATTGGCGGGTAAATCACCTAGTATGAAATATCTTAATTGTCATTTTACTTTTGCATACCAAGTTAAATTCCACTGGAATGCCAATGACTCTGGGTGTCCATTGCTACTTTTAGCGCATTTAGTCTGAGCGTTGTGATGTCATTTGATATGCCGAACGGGCATAGAGAGTCGAAATTAAGTCGCCTGCACCGTCTTTTCTAGGCCGCTTATTGTTATTTTGCTTGGGATTAATCGAGGCTAAATTGAAAAGAATTCTTATCATTTACTCTAGTGTTCACGGCCAAACCCAAAAGATTGCTAAAAAGCTCGCACAGCAGTTAATGGCTTTGGGTAATGAAGTGGTTACTGCCGATATCAAGGCCGCTCCAGTGCTCACTGAGTTCGACAAAATCATCATAGGCGCCAGTATTCGCCATGGTAAACATAACCCAAGTTTGTACGAGTTTATTGAAAAGCATCAAGCCGTATTGACGGATAAGGTCAGTGGTTTTTTCTCTGTCAGCTTAGTGGCACGTAAACCCGAGAAAAACACCCCAGAGACCAATCCTTACATGCAGGCATTTTTAAGTAAAACCACTTGGCGGCCACAGTTGTTGCGCGTTTTTGGGGGTAACCTGAATTACCAAGGTTATAACGCCTTAGATAGAAATATCATCCGTTTCATCATGTGGTTAACGAAAGGACCAACGGATCCAGTTACCAATGTGGAATACACGGATTGGCAGAAAGTGGCTGAATTTGGTGAGCAGATCCACAGCGCTTAAGCTTGATATCAAATTTCGGTGCTTCATTTAGCCCTATTCTATTCGCGCCCAGCAAGCTGTACGTATGCCTTAGTCACAAGGGCAAAGGAGCATTAAATATGATCAGTATGATGACTAAACTTCGCTCCTTATGCCGAGTCATTATGGCGCAACTGCATGTGTGGATTGTCGTGTTGACTATTTTACTCGTGTGTTCCAGTCCGTGGATTTTTATGGGCCGACGGATACCCGATAACGCCAGTTTTTGGGATTATTTGCATGTATATTTAGGTTTAGCGTGCACTGTGCTTGGGATTCTTTTCTTACTCAGCAATACCTTGCGTGGCAAGTGGCACCAATACTTTGGCTGGTTGGCGGGCGATTGGGCGCAGTTAAAGCAAGATATTGTTGGACTTGCTAAAGGCAAATTCCCCGTGGCTGGTGGCAAAGGGCTGTTTAGTGCCATAGAAGGTATCGGCATGCTGTTGCTGGTGGCTACAGGGGTTACGGGCCTAGTTTGGTTTATCGTTCAAGGGACGCCAACAGCACTGGCATGGCGTGGTTATCATCAAGTCTTTGCGCAGGCTTTTATTGGTTTCTTGATCCTACATCTCGTCTTGGCTGCGAGCCATGTTCTTGATTTTATTCGGCAATAAACTTCAGAACTCATATTGAGCGCTTATATCGATAGCTTGGATTGAACACGTATAAAAATGGCCTCCTAATTTGGTGGCCATTTTTTATTCCAACGACTGTCTTTAATTAGCTAAGACGTTGCTGACGGGTCACACCAATTGCGGCGGCGAAGACTAGAAATAACCAGCCTAGACTGCCACCCGATGAGGTTTTAGCGGGGGCGGCATCTTTCTCAACAGCAAGGTAGTTAATTAACCCAATTAACTCATCTAAGGTTTTGATGCTGTTTAAATTTACCGCATATTTATCGTTCACGATAAAGGCGGGTACGCTGTCGATTTTGAATTCATTCTGCTGGGTGCGCCACAGGGAAAGCTTTTCATTAGTGCTTTTGCTATCGGCTAATTCATCGTATTTAGCAGCATCGACACCAAATTGGGCGAAGACTTTTTTGATGTCATCACGGCTGTTAATTTGCGGCTCGTGCTGATGGCCAGGTGCACTGTGATCGTGGCCGTTTGCGCCCTCTGCACCTTGGATTGCGGTAAACATGGCATGGGTTAAGGCGTCTTTGTTATCAACGCTTTGGATCACGGCTAATGAACGCATCACTTCGGTGCCAATGTCGCTATTCATAAAGTCGACATGCTTATTGTCGAAACTTATCTGTTTGTTGAGGTTTGCCTTGATATCAGGCAAATAGTTGGTTTCCATATTGAAGCAGTTATGGCAATAAAATGAATAGAATTCAGTGAGTTTTGGTTCGCTGCTAGGCGCTTTGGTCGAGATTTGAGTGTAATGTGTGCCTTCAACAAAATTGGCGGCAAAGGTGCTCAATGGTGCAATCGCTAAGGTTACAGCCAAGGCTAATTGTTTAATCATAGTTTCCTCAAATTCGGTGGGATTGAATTCACAATGTCAGTCGTTGTTATCGTTGATATTCAACGGTCAACATTAGAGATAGAGTGAGCTTCAACCTAGGAGTTAAGCTAGCCCAAATGGCAGCGTTGACACATAGGTTCAGGTTAAATGGAAAGGCTTAATTATGACTGAATTGGCATGAAGCTAGTAGGCTAAATCTGTGATCTCAATGGAAGTTTTACCTTAGATTTGGCAGGACTGCAGACAGGATCGCATCGCTAAGTCGGTGCATGTTGATTAAAGCCCCGTTCTGCATCATCACTGGCTAAATTCTTACGCAATATCCCTAAGCGACTGCCAAGCTTCGCACACCTCGCGAAAACGCGCCGCATCGCCATCGGGTCTGTCTGGGTGCCATTTGAGTGCTAAACGACGCCATTGCTTGCGGATATCACGGGCGGTAGCACTCTCGTCTAATTCGAAAACTCGCAGCGCGTTACCTTTGTTCATCAGATTGATATTTAAGCCAATATAGCTCTTATAATTGCTCCAGAATGCCTCAAGTAATTCTCGTACTACGTTTTCGCTGGTGTCGTAGTTATTCCAATCGAGGTAATACTCACGCAGGGAAGTATCTTGCATTATCAGCAGGTTAACGTTTGATGGTACTAAGCGGAAGATTTGAATTTCCATGGCTTTGACTTGCAGCCATTGCTTGGGCAGTAATATTTCTTGCAGCTCAAACAGGGCGTTCATCAGCAGGAAGTTACGTTTGAATAAATCGTTACCCGGATTTTCATCAAGCTGGTGGATCAGCCCTTGGGTTTGTAATTCAGTGGCTAAGTGATGGATTTTCCAACTTTGATTTGAAGCTTGTAAAACCGTAAGCAACGGCCAAATCAGTGGGTTATCGCCCTTAGTGTTTGCAACTCGAATCGATTGAGATTCTTCAGTGAGTGAGGGTTTGGCAAATAACATACTGACTGTCCCATCCTAAATTGTGAGTGTTACCAATGCGCCGATAAAACCGCTGTTCTGCAACAAAGATGACTCGAAAGGCGACGATAAATGATCATTCACGAAGTTGAGCCGCAAACTATGCCACAGAGCCAAAGTGTAGGCAAAGATGAATTTTAGAGCAATACCGTGATGGTTGACTCCTACTTTAGATGGTTTCTCGGTGTAAATAAGCCGTTAACAGCAGTGAGGTTTTAGGGGAAGGTAGTTAAGAGAGGGCTAGCTTTAGACATGATGCCCTTGTTTATATCACATAAAATCAAGGGCATGCTTATTTTTCACATAGAGTGAAGGACTAGATCTCGGTGAAGATCACTTCTTGATCTAAGCGAGACTTAGGCAATTTAGCGTTGAAATCATTTTCTGAGTGATAACCCAAGGCGACAACCACGCAGGCACATAGACCTTGCTCTCTTAAGCCTAGGACTTGATTCATTTTAGTGGCATCAAAACCTTCGATCGGACACGCATCAATATCTAATACACTTGCACCGAGCATTAAAGTGCCAAGTGCTAAGTAGACTTGTTTTTCCATCCAATGCTGGGCATCTTTCAGCTCAAATTTATGCATATTCGCGAAGAAAGAACGGCCATTATGTTGGCCTTGCTTGGCTTCTTCATTAGCAAAACGGCCATCCTTCGCTTCTTGCTCGAGCACTTGCAGTAAGTGTGCTTCATCTAATTGAGCACGAGCACAGAGTACGAGTACATGGGAAGCATCGAGAATTTTTTGGGTATTAAACGCATAGTTTTCGGTCGCTTGGGCAACTAACGCTTTACCTTCCGCCGTACTCGCTAACACAAAATGCCAAGGCTGTGAGTTAGTCGATGATGGGCTGTACTGCAATAAAGTTTTGATTTCTGCTATTTTATCCGCAGGAATCGTCTTAGTTGGATCAAAGGCCTTAGTGGTGTAGCGCTTTTTGGCGAAGAAACTTAAATCACTCATGTAACGGCTCCAAATCATTAAGGAATACAAATTCAATGGCAGCATTTTAAGCAGGTTTAAGTAAAAAACAATGTGATCAAGGCAGGTATTAGTTTCAAAAAAAATTTGAAACTGGGTGTAGGACAAGTGATGAAAATAATTGAAACATAAAGAAGCTTAATTGAAGTGCTAGATAGGGATTCTGCGAATTTATTGCTAAGTTACTGACAATATTAAATATTCACCATGACAATTGGCTCAAATTCATTACTGAGTTTGGCAAGCTATTTCATGGCCCAGTGGGAGCGCAGCAAGAACTGACCGATTACTGCGAACATTTAGAAAAGCGACGACGGCACTTTGCGACAAGCTGTCAGCACTTTCACAGCAACTAACTGTAATCCTGCTTAACCAAACCAATCACTGCCCATTTGTTTTATAGGGTGGGTTAGTATGTCTTAAATGCACCAATTTTTTAATAAGTTAGCTCATTTTTATGACTCAGCTTTAGCCCTTCAACTTTTGATGACTCTAATTTAAGTAATTTTAGCTCGTACAAGTTGTAGACAAACCAAAAGTGCATTATGTTGTTGATCTAAAATGGATGGCCGAATTTTTTTAGATTTTTTGGGGTGACTTGATGACTGATTTGCTTCAACTGTTAGCATTGGAAATGCAGGATATCGACTTCCGATTCAAAAAATCGAGCATTGAGGGTAAGGGCACACCCCAAGAGGTATCGGATAGAAGGGAATCGGTTGTTAAAAAGCTGCTCGAAAAGTACTTCCCTTTTCCATTTCGGATTGCTAAAGGCAACGTTATAGACAGCTTTGGAATGCGTAGTGCTTCAATCGATTGCTTAGTCCTTAATCCAGACCATCCCTATACGGTAAGTGACGATGATCGGTTTTCAGTGATACTGGCTGATGGCGTGGACTACGCAATTGAAGTAAAGCCCGACTTAACAAGTAAAAGCGAAATTGAGCGGTCGTTGCACCAAATTCATACGGTCAAAGAGTTGACGCGAGTAAGACATGGCATGCTAGGTCGTGCTGCTGCACCATACGTAAAGAAGATCCCTTGTATCGTCTTTTCTAACACTGCATATGCCAATCTTGAGTTGCTTACACAAACAATTGTGGAATATTACGAAGGTAAAGGTATTAAAAGGCAAAATCAGTTTGATCTTATTGTCATCAACAATCGCGCGATCTTGGTGAATATGAGAAAGAACTCCTATTTTTTTCCTGCGAACAACTCCTTAGGCGAAGGTATATATATTCTTCAGTCTGGCAGCAATACACTCGCGGCACTCTTGTTGTATCTAAACTCCTTACCATTGTCAGCACCAAGAATGAGCTCAAGTGTGCTGTCGCATTACATTAAGAGTGATGACAGCTTGGGATACTTGCAGTGTTACGCACATCTTAATGAACGATTGAATCAGCTCGAAATTGCGAGCAATTAATACAGTCTGGCGTTGGCAATGGTTGCGAAGGTCAAGATCGCCTAACAAGAATTTAAGGTTTTAAGATACTTTTTCTGTCTATTTAGGTGGAGTTAGTTCTATTGCACTAACACGCTTTTTGTAGCGTATGTCCGGTGTCTTTTAAATCTACAGGTTATGCTAAAGCCAAAAAGGTGAGTCGTGGTGATTTGCGAGACGACCGTCCGCCCCATGGACGGGGCGGTCGAGCATCCACGGATGGACTGGCTGCGAGTCGATGAGCGAATGCCATGGCTCACCCATCCGTAGGAGCCAGCATTTAAGTTACCAAGTAACAAATCATTTAGTCGTACTAACCCTCTATTTTTTTAAGCGCTTCTGTCCAAAATTGCGTTACGTATCTCTTTTAAATCTACAGGTAACGCTAGTGCTAAAAAGGCAAGCCAGAGAGTTATGCAAGATGGCAATCCGCCCCTGCCTCCAATGATGAATTTAACTTAAGCTGCTTAAGCTAGCGCAGTACCTTGCTTAAAAACGCTTGGGTACGGGCTTCTTTCGGGTGAGTGAATAGCTCATCGGGTGGGCTAGATTCGACCACATAACCGCCGTCCATAAAGATCACTCGATCGGATACATCCCGTGCGAACCCCATTTCGTGGGTGACAATTACCATGGTCATGCCCTTTAGCGCTAAATCCTTCATCACGTCTAATACATCCCCGACCATTTCGGGATCGAGTGCCGATGTTGGCTCATCGAACAGCATCAAGTCTGGTTCCATGGCCAATGCGCGGGCAATGGCGACCCTTTGCTTTTGGCCGCCCGATAAACTGGCGGGGTAGGCATTGGCTTTGTCACTTAAACCAACCTGTGCCAGTAGGTCGAGGGCTTTGGTCTCGGCTTGATTTGGCGTCATTAGTTTTAGACTAATGGGCGCTAAGGTGATGTTTTGGATGACGGTTTTATGGGGGAACAGGTTAAAGTTTTGAAACACCATGCCCACTTTTTGCCGCAGTTTATCTACGCAGGCGTTTGGCGCTGTGATCAATTGACCTTCAATCTCAATATCGCCTTGGCTTGGCTGCTCTAACAGATTGATACAGCGCAAAAAGGTACTCTTGCCACTGCCGCTTGGACCGATCACGCTCACCACTTCGCCCTGACGAATATGCTCGCTAATGCCCTTGAGCACTTGGTTATCGCCGAAGTTTTTATGCAGGTTGGTTATTTTAATCACTTTGTTTCAACCTCTTTTCAAATTTCGACAGCACAAACGTGAAGCTGTAGGTCAGGAATAGGTAAATAAGGGCACAGGTAAATAAGGGCACACTGTCCTCGAAGGTACGGCTACGGATGATTTCACCGGCGCGCATAAGGTCAACACCACCGATAAAGCCAATGACAGCGGTTTCCTTGAGGAGCACGATAAATTCATTACCAAGTGCGGGGAGAATATTCTTAATCGCTTGGGGCAGAATAATCGACTTCATGGTCATTGCTTGGGACAAGCCAAGTGAACGGGCCGCTTCGGTTTGACCTTTATCAACGGCTTGAATCCCTGCGCGGATTATCTCAGAAATATACGCGCCGCTATTGAGACCAAAAGCGATAATGGCGGCAGTGATCTTATCGACATCTAAGGCAGAAAGCACGATGAAGTAAAGGATCACTAATTGCACAACTACTGGGGTGCCACGGATCACGCCGACATAAAGATTGGCGGGGAAGCGGATATACCACTTAGACGACATCTTCATAAAGGTGGTGCCAATGCCTAACACTGCGCCTAATAACATGGCGAAGAAAGTGACGATTAATGTCACTTTCAAACCATTTAATATCAGCAGTATGCCTATCATGCCATCTTCGCCAATCGGGCTAAACAGCGAGGTATTAATTGCGTCTATCATGCTGATATCACTTTATATGGGCAGAAACGAGCGTCTGATATTGGCCGTCAGCTTTCATGTTAGCCAGTGTTTTATTGATGCTCGCCAGCAGTTCAGGCTGCTCTTTCGACACGGCGAAACCATAAAACTCAGCAGGAAAATCCAGTTTAATCATCTTTAATTCAGGATTTTTAGCCAGATAGTTAGCGGCAGGTTCGCTGTCGAATAACACTAAATCTACCTTTGAATTTTTAAGCTCCATAATGGCTTCGAAACCCGTATTAAAGGCGGTGATATTTTGGGTGTATTTCTTCGACATTATGTCAGCAGTTGTGCCTAACTGCACCGCAAAGTGTTTGCCTTTAATATCTTCAAGCGTATGAATGCTATCATTATCTTTGTTGACGAGTACCACTTGAGTCGCTTCGTAGTAAGGCTCAGAGAAGTTTACGTTGGCCTGACGTTCAGCGGTAATTGTCATACCTGAGGCGATAAAATCAATCTTGCCTGAATTGAGTGCGACGATCAGTGAATCGAACTTCATGTTTTCGACTTTGAGTGTCTTGCCCGCGTCTTTAGCGATTTGCTTGGCCAGATCGATATCAAAGCCTTTAATTTCATCGCCACTTTGGCCGCCAACATATTCAAAAGGAGGGAAGGCGGCATTGGTGCCAACGACTAACACGTCATCGCTTTTTCCGCATCCAGCTAACAACAAGGTGGCAGTTAAGGTCAGGCCGCCTAATAACATGGACTTTTTCATTTAAGACTCTCTTGTTCGATTTCACTATCAGTGTGGCGACTATAGGCAGATGAGCATTAAGTGTCAATAATTATGCTTTTAATTTGATTAAAAATTCATTTCTATTTTGCAGTTTTCAGTCGCAAGATTGAGGGGCGCTGCTTTCCTGTACAAATTTGTGTGTAAGTTGTTTTTTCTGGGTTGAATTATTGTGCTTTGGTCTGTAACTATTGTTACTGTTAGGTTTTTGGCTATCTATACTTCTGTGGTGTTTATTAGCGGCTTCTCAATGAGAGTGTCATAATTTGAACTATCGCCTATTATTCTTTGATTAAATTGGCTAGTTTAGCCGCTCTTTAACGGCAACCTTAGTTGGTGTTATTCCTATTTTATGCAGTTTAATCCTCTGGCTGATTTGATTATCAAGCTAGAAACGATGTTTCAGGAGTCAAAAGTGAACTATCTCAACTCAGCATTAGTGTGCTTAGCCCTGTGCTTATCGAGTGCACTGCAGGCCGAAGAGCAAACTCAGTGGCATTACAGCTTAGGCAGCCATGATTTTGTGGTCGAGGATTCTCACACCTTAGGGGTAAATGCGAGTCTATTGTTAGAACATAAAACCCAAAGCGATATTTTGCTGACGGCGGCGCTGGATGCCTATATAGACGTAGATGTCGATAAACTTGACCCTGACCATATCCCTGTGTGGTTTAAGTCTGCCTATGCCGCGAGCGGTGAACTTTATCGTGTTAATCCCGCGTTTTCATTCGGTTGGCAGTTCGATTTACAGGGAAAGCGTAATACCGTTAGCTCGGTTGAGAAACAAGCTAAGGTATTTCCTGGGCTGACAGCTAACTTTGATGGGCAACAATTACAGGCCCAGTTCAAGGCGGGTGCGGGTTATTACTATCTCGAAATCGATGACGATGTGCCTAGAACTCGAGGTTACGATCGTGGCGATTTTGGGAATGGTACGTTTGCTTATACCTTTATGGGAAGTGTAGGGGCTAATGTGACGCCTAAGCTACATATGCAAGTGGCCGCACAAACCTGGCAAGACGAAGACCAATGGTTAGAGAATCAATATCGCTTTGAGCTGAGTTACCAAACCGATTTTTGGCGGCCTAATAGCGTGTTAATGCTGAGTGCTGAGCACACGCAATACAATTTAGACCACTATGCCAAAGTCGATGTTAACTCGGCTGAGTATTTGCCTATTCTGCCGTGGGATAGCGATACGCTAGTGCGTTTAAGCTTAGTGGTTCCTTGGTAAGAATAGGGTTATTTATGGGTTAAGTGCTTCTCGACTAGGGCGATCATGGCTTGAGCTGCGAAGGACAATACTTGGTCTTTGCGCCAAAAGAGGGATAACTCCCAGCGCAGCTCGTCACTCGCCAGTGGGATATTTACGACGCCGGGTACACTGTAGCGCCGCGCGATGGAGCGCGGTAATACCATAACCCCTGTGCCCGCGGCGACTAAGGCAATCCCGAAATCGGCTTGGCTAACGCGGGTGATGTTTTTAGGGACAAATCCGGCGTGTCGGCAGGCATTGAGCACTAATTGATAGAGAGTGTATTCGGTTTCGAACATCACCTGAGGGTCGGCACTAAGATCGCTAAACGATAATATCTGTCGGGTGGATAACGGATTTTCCTTAGGCAGTACCACTACCATAGGATCGTTAAACACGCGTATGCCGTCATAGCCCTCATCAAAATCAATAATCCCAGTGGCTAGTTCAATTTCGCCCTTTTGGATTGCCGCGGTTTGCTCTACACCGCCACGGACGAGTAAGTGCATCTCTATCTGCGGATATTGCTGGCGATATTTGGCAATAATCGGGGCAAAAATTTCGGCACTCCCTAGAGGAGCCAATCCGAGATTGAGTTCGCCCGCGGTTAAGCTGCGTTGGGCCGTGAGTTCAGCGAGCATGCGTTGTCGGCCAGCGAGTAACTCTTTGCCATGTCGATAAACAACTTCGCCCGCGGGCGTGAGTTTGACTTGGGTGCCGCGTTTACCGCGTTCGAGTAAGACGAGGTCTAGCTCCTCTTCCAATTGGCGTACGGCCTTTGATAGTGCAGGTTGGGTGAGATGGACTTTTTCGCTGGCTTTACCGAAGCCTCCAGCATCGACGATTTCGATAAAATAGCGGATAACTTTGAGGTCCATTAAGGTTCACCTTTAAATGTATTCTTAAAATTCATGCATTACATTCTTAATATTCATTTTTTTTATCAAATAGGCAAGCCTAGAATAGCCCTATAGAAAACTTTGTTCTAACCGAGAGAATCATGTCATTCCCACAAGCCGCAATACGTCAGTGTCGACATTGGGCTTTGTTATTAAGCCAAATCGGCCTCTTCTGTTTACTGTCCTTCGCATGTCACTGGTTCGCCACTTGGGCACATTCTCCTATTCCAGGAAGTGTGATTGGCTTAGGCATACTCTTATGTTTATTAGGTTTTAAACTTATTCCTGAAAATGCCGTGCAACTGGGCGCCGCTTGGTTGATTGGTGAGTTATTGCTGTTTTTCATCCCGCCAGTGATATCCGTTATTAAGTACGAAGGTTTGTTTGAGCAATACGGCACCAATATATTATTCACTTTAGTGATGGGCAGTGTGTGTGTGATGTTTGGTACAGGCTTTGTGGTCGATAGAGTGTTTCGTTTTGAGCGCCAACTGAACATCAAAAAGCAAGCCCGTCGCCACGCTAAGGCAGCTTAGTTATGAATGACTCAAGAGTGGTGGATTTTGTGTTGTCGCAGACGGGATTAGCCCTATTCAGCTTATTGCTGACCATATTCTGTTACTTCGGTGCCAAGCGTCTCTATAAGTACCATAGAGTCTGGTGGTTAGCGCCCATAGTATTAGCGCCAATAGTGATTACCTTATTGGTGTTTAATCTTAAGATCCCGCTGCCAACCTATTTTGAATACACCCATTGGTTGATGGCCATGTTAGCGCCAGCGACTATCGCCTTTGCTTTGCCGATTTATCGTGAGCGTAACTTGATCCGCCAGTATCCGCTGACGATTGGTTTAGGTGTAACGGCCGGATTGTTTCTGGGGATGATGTCTTCTTGGCTGCTGGTGAAGTTTGTGCCTTTACCGGTGGAATTGTCTAAGAGTTTGCTGGTGCGTTCGGTGTCGACTCCCTTTGCGATGGAAGCGACCAGTGCCTTTGGCGGCGTGCCTGAGTTGACGGCTATGATGGTGTTAATTACAGGCGTTATTGGCATCTTGGTGTGCGATCCCTTATTTAAATTTATGCGTATTCGTACTTCGTTAGGTAAAGGTGTTGCTCTAGGGGCATCTGCCCATGGTGCTGGCGCCGCAAAAGCCAATGAAATCGGCAAGCAAGAGGGCGTTATCGCCAGTTTGACTATGATTTTTATTGGTATCGCTATGGTATTAGGCGCACCCGTTTTTGCATTGATTTTTATCTAGGCTTTGAATGCTATCGTGTGAGTTTTATGGCTTGAATTTACACACCTCAATTTCGGCAAATTTGCCTCTTCGAGCGCTAACTCCTTCTCGGTTATGCGCTTTTTTTTTGAGCTTACCTTCATAAAATGTGGCATGCTGTACCAAGTTGAAATACATAGTATTAATGGTGATACCTATGTCTAGTAAGTCAGACAAACAACCAAACACGCAATACAGCGTGAGTTTACGCCCGATTATTGAAAGTGATCTTGAAGCTATTTTTGTGCATCAAAGCGATCCCATTGCTAACCAGCTTGCTCAATTTCCTCCTCGGGATCGAGAAGCATTTTTTAAACATTGGCATCAAAATATTCTGGGACAAGTAAATGTATTGCCAAGGGCGATAGTGGTCGATGGCAAGTTTGTGGGCAATATTGGGCATTGGCAAAGTGATGGACAAGCGCTTATAGGGTATTGGATTGACCGTGAATATTGGGGCAAAGGTATCGCGACACAGACCTTAGCGCAATTTTTGCCTTTAGTCAGTTTAAGACCCCTCTTTGCCCATGTGGCTAAACATAATTTAGCTTCACAGCGAGTGCTGCTCAGACACGGCTTTGTGCTGACAGACCAACTGATACAAGAGTGTGAAGATACTGAAGCTTTACTCGAATTTGTCTTACGCTAGCGGATAAGATGCTATAACGCGACATTTTAGGGCGTATGTTAACGCTTTCATTCGCCTAAAATGACGTATTTAGATGCTTGAAACCACTGTTGTACAGGGACTTTTGTTAAAAGTGCAAAAAGTCGCCCATTATTTTCATTTTAAATTATTCTACTGAAAAAAGCCTCTTTCTAAGATTTTGTCTCTACTGTAATTGAAAAGCCTAGATCTAGATGCTTTATTGCTCTGAATTGGTGACAGGTTAAGCTGGTTTTATATAAAAAAATTGAGAAGAAAGTGCTGATCTTACTGATAAAAGTCTAATTGCATTCTATTTCTTTCACTGTAGAACTCCTATACTTAGCCAAAACCTGTGCCATAGCACAATCGATCCCTTATCTATTCAGTGAAATCTATATGAAGATCCGTTTTCTGCTCAGTAGTTTTATTCTTGCGTGCAGCAGTCTCACCGTTGCCACGACAGCGCATTCAGCCGATTCGGCCTCTGTCGCATATAAAAGCACCAAAACTCAATCGACAGCAAAAACGAAGCAAGCACCATTAAAGCAAGAAATTGCAGGACGTAGTGCGATAGTCGTGGACTTAAAAACCAATGAAGTGCTTTATTCCAATAATCCTAATGCAGTAATGTCAATTGCATCTGTCACTAAGTTGATGACAGCTATGGTGGTGCTGGATGCAAAGTTACCTATGGAGCAAAAGCTTGCGGTAAACATCCGGGATACCAAAGAAATGAAAGGTGTTTATTCTCGAGTTCGTATCGGCAGTGAAATCAGCCGTAAAGAAATGTTATTGCTAACCTTAATGTCATCAGAAAACCGTGCAGCTGCAAGTCTTGCACATCATTATCCCGGTGGTCATAAAGCTTTTATTAAGGCGATGAATGCCAAAGCAAAAGCGCTGGGAATGAAAAATACCCGCTATGTTGAACCTACAGGTTTATCCTATAAAAACGTTTCGAGTGCCAGTGATCTGATTGTATTACTCAAGGCCAGTGAAAAGTATCCTATGCTAGGCCAGCTGAGTTCGACCGAGAAGAAGACGGTTACCTTTGCCAACCCAAGATACAGTTTAGATTTTCGTAATACCAATCGTTTGGTTTATAAAGATAACTGGGATATTCATCTAACCAAAACAGGCTTTACGAATGCAGCAGGGCACTGCCTTGTGATGCGTACTGAAATGGCAAAACGCCAAGTGGCATTTGTCGTGCTCGATGCTTACGGCAAATATACTCATATTGCGGATGCTAACCGTTTACGTAACTGGCTAGAGACTGGCAAAGTCACTCCTATTCCTGCTGAAGCTAAGCAATACAAGAAACAACGTAGCCAGCAGCAATTAGCTAAGTTGAGTGAGACCTAGTTTCTCGGTTGCAGCTTTATAAAAGTACAAACATAAAGGCCAGATGAGCAATCAATCTGGCCTTTATGTTTTAACGCTTTGAGTTTCTACTCAATTTTGGTAAATTTATGATGGATTTGAGCGTACCATAGTCGTTATTTTATGTTCTCAAGGATGACATTCGTGTGGATGTATTTTTAAAAAAAATTCAACTTATCTATTTTCCCTTCTTATTTCTCAGCCTGTTATTTGTTTCTGGTTACAGTTTTGTCCATTGGCTGTTGTTGGTTAACCTTGAGTTTTTTAGCCTAGATGAAGATATCGTTAATTTGTGGCTGCCGCAGATACTGTCTTGGTTATTGTCGATCATTTATATCCGACCTAGGCTAAAACGACTCAAGTTTGTTAAAGATAATTCGCGCTTTTTCTATTTATTGATCGCGGTGCAATTAATGGCTGTTCCTTGCATTGTTGCGCAGGAATATCTCAAGACTGCCACGGGGAGGTTAACGCAATTAGCATCGATACAAGAATTGTATCTCCATAAAAATACTCAGTATTATCAGTTGCAGCAATCTTATATAGATAAGACGCAAATTGGTTTGCAGCGAAGCCTAGAGGTTACAGGTAAACATAGTCGTCACTTAAATATGGCGCTGTATATCGCTATGCCGATTTTTGCAGAGCGTGCAGACAGTTGGCATGCTAATGCCCTCGCTTGGTATGGTAAAGTTTATCAGCAGGAGATCAGTAATCGACTTGAACCCAATGAGAAAGAAGCGCAATTCAAAGCATTTTTGGCTAAATCCCTAAATGAGTTCAATGAGTTGGACCCCCAGAGTTTTGTTTACCTTGAACGATTAGCCCCATCCTCTCTTCGTTCAGAGTTGCTCAGCGCCGCACAAAAAAGTCCGCTTTATCAAGCTGAACATCAAACGATTTTTATGCCCAAATTTGAACCATTTGAGGCTCGTAATGGCCATAAGTTAGTGTGGATTTTTATCTGGTTTGTTGTTGGCGCTTTAGTCTGGTTTGTACTCTTATTGCGGGTCAATCTGGATGAGAAAAGCGTAAAGCCGAGACGCAAATAAATCACGCTCGGCCTTGGATTTAATAAAGTTTAGGCATGTTCAAACATTAAGAACAAGTAAACGATAAACAAGACTATATGAGTCGCGCCATGCAATGCATTGGTGCGACCGCTACTAAAGCTGACCTTACAGACCATTAAACTGGTGATTAACAGCACCATGTCGGCGGGTGACAGGCCTAAATGGACTTCTTGATCTATCACGCTGCCAATAATTAATACCGCAGGGACTGTGAGTGCTATCGTCGCGAGCACTGAGCCAAAATACAGATTCATCGCCCGCTGTAATTGATTGTTTAACGCGGCCTTAAAGCCTCCCACTGCTTCGGGAGATAAAATCAAGCAGGCCACAATAAAGCCCCCTAATGCCTGTGGAGCGCCTAGGGTTGCTACGCTGTAATTGATGGGCATAGCTAAGGTTTTTGCCAGCAAAATGACCACGAGCAAGTAGCCAATTAATAGAATCGTATGGTAAGCATTACTGCGCAGTATGCCGTGGTGTTCCTCATGGTCTTCATGATCGGCATCGACAAAGAAATGGCTGTGGCTCTTCGTCTGTACCACTAAAAAGACGCCATAGAGCAGAATTGAAATAATGATCAGCATCCAAGACATGGCTTTAGACATGCCGCCAATAGTGCCACCTTCGGTAAAATTAGGCAGTACTAAACAGAGTAGGGCGAGGGGAATAATCGCCACGAGATAGGATTTTACGCCATCTAAATTGAAATGCTGGGTATGGTAACGCCAGCCGCCAAGTAATAATGTAAAGCCCACTAAGCCATTGATGATCAACATGACGACGGCGAACATAGTGTCGCGCGCCATGACAGGGTTGGGTTCTCCGGTCAGCATCACGGAGGAGATCATCACCACTTCGAGTGAAATGACCGATAAAGTTAAGATTAAGGTGCCATAGGGATCGCCAAGCTTAATCGCTAGTGCATCTGAGTGGCGTACCACAGAGAAAATAGCCCAAGTCACTACACCCAATAGGGCGAGTGAAACGGGAATATAGGTCGAGAGGGCGGTGCCATCGGCGAGTAGGCTATCGCCACCGGTTTTAAAGAATACTAAGGTCAGTATTCCCAGTAGCAGGGCTAACTCGTCTTTCATAAATGTCTTCATAGGCAATTTGTCCTAAACGAAAAAAAAGGCCGTTAGTATAGACACTGGTTATGGCACACTTTGCATGAAACTTCCTTTAGATTTGGAGTTAAGGATAAATGTTTGAACTAGATCGCTTTTTAATCTAAAACCCCATTTTTAAGCTAGCCATGGTGTTCTGTTTTAATCAGCTTGCCGAGTTGATCATAATGATTCCAATCCCCTGATTCTCGATCGCTGAGATAACTGCCTTCAGTGCGTTTTTCACCATTAGGCCAAAAACTTTGCCATAGACCTTCCTTGCGATCCCTAAGATAAGTGCCTTGTTCGGCTAACTTGCCATTGTTGTGGTAATAGCTGGCATCGCCTTCTTTTTGGCCTTTCACCCAGGTTTCAACGAGTTCTGGCTTACCGTTCTGGTGATATTGTTTAACTTGACCATCAAGCGACCCCTTAGCATAAATTGCCTCTAATTTGAGTTGGCCGTTACTGTAATATTCTTTCGTTTGGCCATGGCTTTGACCGTCTAAAAACTCAGTGCTAGCAGCTTGCATCCCGTCCTCAAACCAGCTTTCCCACAATCCAGTTTGATTACCTTTATCCATAGCCCCGCTGAGTTTTAGCTGGCCATTGTTGGGATAGTACTCGGCATATGGGCCTGTTTTATCATTTTTATCATAGGTTTCTGAGCGGTAAACCACTTGCTTAAAGCTGTAAAACTCTCGAATTCCATGGCGCTTGTTTTCCTGCCAATGGCTTTTTTGCTGGATATTCCCCTCGGGGATTGTGCCATAGGTAGGGTCTTTTTCTTCGTAGCGATAATCCGTCCACAGACCGGTTTTTTGGTCGTCCAGATACTCCCCTGTCACACGGCGGCGTCCGTGGTAATACTCTGCATAGTTACCATTAAGTTTGCCATTGGCGAAGGTTTGCTCCCGTTGTTTCAGGCCTTCGCTGTACTGTATCCATAGGCCTTCTTTATTGCCGTTTTGATATGTGCCTTCTTCATTGGGATCACCATTGGCATACCAGCGGGCGAAATGGCCATCAAGAGGGTAATGACTGGCATTGTCTTTTTTATCCCGTGCGTAGTGAGATACTTCCCGAGGTTTACCGTTATCGTAAAATGACTCATATTTTCCGACCCATTGGCCATCGATACGTTCGCCGCGCTCACTCACTGTGCCGTCGTCAAAATAGGTTTCTGATTTCCCTGTTGGTTTACCTTCAACGTATTGATCTAGCGTCCGCAGCTTGCCATTGTTGTGGTAACGGCGTGATTCACCGTGACGTTGCCCTTGTCGCCATTGCTCGGAGGATTGCAGCTTGCCAGCGTGATAGCGCTCAAATAGACCATCCTTAATTCCCATGTCGTAGTGGCTTTTTTCGAGCAAATTGCCTTCGGTATCATAACGCTCCGATGGTCCATGAAGCGGATATTGGCCATTGTCAGCCTGCTTTGAGTCTTGGTAGTTACGTAATTCTTTAAGTTGGCCGTTGTTGTGGAAATACTTTTGCGTACCAGCGAGTAGATCCTGTTTATAGTTGAGAGCGCTGGTGAGAATGCCCTCGGCATTAAAATATTGCTGTGGCCCGTCTAATGCACCATTAACATACTGTTCTTCAACTTGTAATTTACCTGCATCATTATATTGCTGGCATTTCCCTTGGCGTTGCCCAGCGCTATATTGACAGCGGCTGGCGAGTTCACCATTGGGGTAAAATGTCCGTTCTTCACCCTCGAGCAGATTGAGATTAAACTGGCTGCTGCTCGATTTAGTCCCGTCATCGAAAAAGGTTTCCCATGCTCCTTGGCGACGGCCTTCTGCATCGAAGCGGCCCGTCACAGTGGCTTGTCCATTGGGATTTTGTTCTAAATAAGAACCTGAGAGTTGGTTGTTCGCATAGCTCTGGCTTTGGGACAAGGTGCCGTTTTCATAGAAACTTTCCCATTTCCCGTGGCGCAGGTTATCGAGGTAGCTTTCTTGGGCTTGCAGTTTGCCACTGGCATAGAAACGTTTTACTTGCTCCTTTTTACCGTCTTGATAGCGCGTCGTTTGTCTGAGATGGCCGCTGCTGTTGTATTCCTTCCATTCGCCCGTGGGCACGCCTTTGGCAAATTGCTGTTCCTCAGTAACTGCGCCGCTCAAATCGAACATATGCCAAGTGCCATCTTGATAACCCTGCTGATAGTTTCCTTCGACTAGCTTGCTGTTATTGGTATGAAATACTTGCCATTTACCATTAGGGATCCCCTCGGAAAACTGCCCTAAGGTATAGCCTTGGTTGTCGCGCACTATGGCGATATCGCCATTTAAGGGCATGCCAGTGGCGAGATTGTAATAGCTGGGAATTCCGTCCTGTTGGCGGATTTCGACCATCATGGAGGAGAGATTTTGCGCTGCTTGTACATGGACACTGGTTAAGCTGGCTCCCGCAATCGCGAGGCTGATAAAGCGAAATGACGTATTGAACATGCTGATTCCTTGCTCTGTTCTGTTCTGGGTCTTAAGGCCGCGCGGTTTGCAGCCTATACAAGAATCCTAATTTTTTGCTGTTGAGTTTATTTATCGGGCTGTGCACTTATATACAGTGCACAGCGCCAAGGGTTAAGTTAATCGATTAAGCGAATATGCTTAGGCTAAAAAATAGGGAAAACATGGTCCGAGGTAATCACCGGCGGCGGTATTTCCCGATTTAAAAACTCGCCATGATGGAAGCTATTGATCACTTCTATCCAGCCATTATCCCTAAATTCGTATTGTTTACCATGAAGCCTGCCCTGCTCGTCATAATTAGCTATTTCAAGCACATAGTCTTCGGTATTACGCAGTTCCCAGTGGCCGACTTGTTTACCTTGGTCGAAGCGGCCGTACCAATAGTGTCTCTCAGGATTTGGCCTTGGGTTAAAACCGAACTCACCATGGGTGTACACCCAGTCGCCATCCTGCTGCCCATTGCGGTATTCGCCCTTTTCATACAATTGGCCGTTAGTGGCGTAGCGTTGTACTAATCCTTCGGGTTTGCCATGGTTAAAGTTTATTAATTCAAGTAATTGCCCTGAACTTGTCTCATTACGGAATTCACCATCGAGCTCGCCTTGGGCATCATAGCTAAAGGTGAGGCTGGTATCCTCTTGCTGCTTCTTCCATTTGCCTGAGGGCTTGTCATTGGAATATTGACCTTGCTCGGCCACCCAACGCTTACCGGTTTTATGGTCGATTTTCACCATTTCATAGGGGCCTTCACGCTTGCCCTCGTTAAAATACTCGCGGGAAACGGTGTTTACATCAGTTTGGTCGAAGGATTTAATATGTAAGCCAGTCAATTTTTTATCGAGTTCCTCGCTGCGACTCACTAACTCGCCTTGCTGGTAGTCTTCGCTGAGTGACCAGTTTTTGAGTATGTCGTTTTCTGTGCTCTCAATCAGTTGGCCCTTGCTAAAGCGCTGCTGCTTACGATAAACCCAGCGATTACCTTGGTATTTGCTGTCGGTGGTTTTTTTTATTTGCCCTTGCTCATCGTATTCGATGGATTGGAGGGCATCCCCTTTATCGTTGGTCACTTCCTTTAATTTGATCTGACCATTTTCATAATAAGTCAGTTGCTCACCGACCTGATAGTCAGCTTGATATTGGTAGTGACGCTCGACTTTGCCATTGTCAAAATATTCAAAATAGTCACCTTGCCTTTTGTCTTTAACGAACTCTTGGGTCGAGATGACTTGCCCATTCAGGCCCCAAGTTGTCTCAGTGCCATGCAATAGGCCATCAACGCGATGTGTTTCGCGGTTGAGTTTGCCAAGATTAAAATATTGGCTCACACAGGTCGGGTCATTGCAGATTTTTGCGGTAACTTCGCCCTCAGGACTAAAATGTTCGCTGATGCCGACTTCTTTGCCTTTTTGAAAGTTCACTTTGTAACGGATATTGCCGCCATTCCAATAAGCAGTTTCTAGGCCTTGCTTCACACCATTTTCATAGTGCGATTCAACATACAATTGGCCGGTGGCAATGTATTTTTTTAGCAAGCCATGAAGTTGACCTTGCCCATTGCGAAAGCCTTGCTCGTACGGCTTGCCATCCTCAAAGTAACATTGATAAGCACCGCGGAATTGTTCGCTGGTGAGTGTTTTACCGATTTTGTTATCGGCGAGGGCACTGGCGCAGAAAAGCATATCGTTATTTTTGTAATAAACTTCAGCCTTATAATTTCCGTCGATAACTTCGGTCGATTTTTTTAGATAGTATTGAGCCTGTTTTTCATCTTTGACAACCTTCCAATGGGCATCGAGTAACACACTGTCTGCACTGGCATTAGCACTGATAAGTACGAATGCTCCAAGGAGCAGTTTTAATATAAATAGACGCATAACTGCTCCTTATGGCAAAGGCTTAAAGGCGAATTCATAGGGGATGTCGACGGGGTTTTGAGAGAGAGTCATATAACTCACCTTAGCGGCAGGGCCCGCAACACTCAAATAGCGGCCATCGACCAGCGCCTCTTTAATCCGCAGTTCGGTGGTTTCGGGCAGTCGAATCGTTAGGGATTTGCCTTGGGCATCCTGGACTTTAAAGTAGTTCTTAAGATCTTTACTCGGCTCGTCACCATAACCGGTTTTTGTTAGCCAAGCTTGTAAATCGATTAACCAAGGACGTGGATTCGCGGCCTGCTCTAAGGGTTGCCAACTGATATCACCTTGGCAATGGATTTTTCCTTGGATGTGTTTATCGTAGAAAAACTGCCGCTCGCGGTCGGGCGTCATCAGGGTATAGGCTGGTCCGTTTGGGGCATTATGCTCAAACAGCCAAGTGACTTCGTGTTTCCCCTCTTTAAAACCTTGTTCTATTTCAGGTTTACAGGCACTCGCTAATGCGGCTGACATAGGAATATACAGATTATGGCCATTTTCAGTCTCAGGTTTTATCCCTTGGATCGCACTGATTTCGGCGTTTGATGGCTCAAGATCTTGATAGAGGAAGTTATTGAGGCTCGAATCGCCAAACTCGCTTAAGGGATTGGCCAGATTTTGGTTGTAGTCGGTAAAGGTCACAAAGCGGATGTTCTTGGTTTGGCTTAACTCCGGCTGTGGCTGGTTCTCTACGATTACAACGGTTTTAGGGATCTCATCTAGCTTAAGTAACAGGGCGCGGGTGCTAAGGTGATGAGGATCATCGACACCGATTAATTCCCCCAGCAGTTCCTTATCCGTCACTGTTAACCATTGGGGATAATCACCATCGCGACGGGCTTCGGCCATCTTTCCTTTAAATTGCTGAAAAGGAAGGTTAATGTTTTGAGTGTTACTCTGCTTTGTTACGACTTTAAATAGCTTTGCCTCGGCGTCGAGCACCTGAATGGTGAGGCTCGCATCGCCGAAGGCGTAAGGATTCGCGACCAGTTCATCCCACGACTTTTCGACTATCTTATTGCTTTCGGGGATAAGGGTTAGCTTGGCGGTGATATGATCTATCTGTTTGAGTTTATTGGCGGTGTTGTCCCAGCCTGTGGCGATAAGATCCACCGAAGACTCAATCGAGCGGTTGAAATTCATCGCCACACCTCTGCTGTGCTGCCAGAAGTGAATGTCTATCGGATTTCCACTGGCATCAAAGGCGGCTAAGTCTTCATAATGCACATTAGCAACCACATATCGCGGGCTTATATTATGCACAAAGCGCAATTGCAGCACTTCTGGAGTGTCAGCGCCCCATGGGCCAATATTATCAAGAATACCTTGTTGATCAGGTAATAAGGATTTTATAAAGTCCTTATCATGGGCTTTATATTCCCGAGGAACATCGCTGATGGAGTACAGCTCTTTTTGCAGATCATCTATATCACGCTCGGCATCGTAGTTAGCGTCGGCATGCCAAAGCATGTTCATGATATAAGGGCTATCCTTGGGCGCCATGGCGATGCGGCGGGTAAGGGTACTGCCTTTGCTCTCTTCCTGTTGAAAAAACGCCATGCTCTCTAACCAGCCGGTTTTGCGGTTAAGCTCGAACTTGCCATAGGCCTTAAAGTTGTCTTTCTCACCTTGTACTACTGCAAATAACTTATCTTCGGTCACTTGCTCAACTGTCCAAGTTAGGCGTGCATCCATGGGGGCGCTGATGCTATAACCGACCCTAGGCTCAAGCGCTACAGGCAAGGATGGAGCTTGTTTAAACAAGTTATTAAGATTCACCCAGTGGTCAAATAATTCCTTGATATCTTTTTGATCCATCTTGGCAATGGGAGTCAGTTGGTGGACTTCACCATTGTTAAATTCCACATTAAAGCCATCTTTAACCAACTGAAATATTTCATTGGAATTACCTTTAGGGTCGATATTACTCACCGGAATCGGCATACCATAATCGCTAATTTGCACCATATTAGGTTGGATAAAAAAACGGGCGTTATGGGTTAACGGCGTTGTTAAGCTGGTCGCCTTACCCTCTGCATTCTGTAATTGGTAATCCAGCAGCAGTCGTGCCTGCAGCACTTTGCGGGTTTCAAAGCCATCATTGAGGTTTATGGTGGAGATAATCTGATATTCACGCTCTGTGGGTATGTTGGTATTAACTGAATTGGAGGGGGACGTTGAGTTATCGCAGCCGGCGAGCACTAAGGCTATGCCTAGTGCTGTTATACCGATTGCGGCGTTAACTGCCTTGTATTTCACTATGGCCATTCGTACTCCTTTGGCTACGCATGTTATTGAAATGTAAACTCATTAATCTTTTTCTGGCGACATTATACACAAAAAATATCTGAGGCATAAAAGAAAACCCAAACCAAGCTTGCTTGATTTGGGTTTGTGTTGATCGCGGTTTTGCTGCGCGAGAGTGGCTAACTTAGTGGTTAACTCAATGGTGAGATGAGTGCTTAAAAAAGCCCAAGCTGATGGATTACAGCGAGAGGATCACGCTGGCAATTGCCGCACTCATGAGGTTAGCGAATACGCCAGCGGCAATGGCGCGAAAACCATTACGGGCGATAAATTCGCGGCGCTCTGGCACCATGCTACCCAGCCCACCGATCAAAATCGCCATGGTTGAAATGTTCGCAAAACCACACAGGGCAAAAGTCACAACGGCCTGAGAATGGGCGCTCAGTTGGTCTTCGACTTTCATTAACTGGATGAAGGCTACAAATTCATTCACTACGATTTTTTGGCCAATAAGTGAGCCTGCAGTAATGGCCTCATGCCAAGGAATACCCAGCAGCCACGCCATAGGGGCGAACAGATAACCGAGTAAAAATTCGAAGCTTAACTGGTAACCGAACCATTCGCCCACAGCGCCTAACATGCCATTCAGTAGGGCGATAACGCTGACAAAAGCTAGCAGAGTGGCACCAATCCCCACAGAAATCCGCATGCCAGACATAGCGCCATCGGCTAAGGCTTCAACCACATTGGTGGCGCGTGGCAATTCGACAGAGGTGATTTCATCGGCACTATTTTTGTCATTGTCGCTAGGCGGCATGAGGATTTTAGCCATCAACAGACCCGCGGGTGCCGACATAAAGGCGGCGGCGATCAAATAGTTAAGATCGACACCTAAAGCGGCATATCCGACTAAAGTACCACCCGCGACTGAGGCTAAACCACAGCTCATGACCGCGAAGAATTGCGAATCGCTCATGTGCTTTAAGTAGGGTTTAATTACCAGCGGCGCTTCAATCATGCCGACGAAGATGTTCGCCGTGGCAGATAAAGACTCGGCGCGGCCCGTGCCCAGTAAACGCTGCAGACCACCACCAATAATGTTGATCACCTTAGGCATTAACCCAATATGGTATAAGGCTGAAATCAGTGCCGAGAAAAAGATGATGATACCTAACACATTGATCGCAAATACGAAGCCGACTTTACCCGTGGCGAGATCGCCAAACAGGAAGCCAATCCCTTCGTTGCCATAGGCTATCACGCTCGAAACACCCGCCGTAACAGACTGCAATACGGCCTTACCGGCGGGGACGTAGAGCACTAACAGGGCAAATATAATTTGTAAGCCTAGGGCTAAAATCACAGTGCGGTAGGGAATGTTCTTGCGGTTCACTGACAGTAACCAAGCAAAAAACAAGATGCTAATCATGCCTAATATCGCGGTCATAAGGGGTTATTCTTTTGAGTTAAGGAAGAAGCCGCGCATTGTAGGCCGAGTCGCAGTAAGGGCAAGTCGAGGGCGTTACTGGGCTGTTACGATAAAATAGTCGAAAATAGCAACAGTTTAAGTTGCTGTTTATGCAGGAGAATAAAAGCTATTTTAGCTACTGTTGCCCAGAGGAAATAATATTTGTGCCTGTGGCAATAATCGAAATCACGCCACAGACGACTTTAGGCTGGTGTCGTAGTCAGTGCTGGTTTGAAATGCAGCTTAAGTGACTGCAGTTTAAATGACTGTCTTACCTAACCAAGGTTTGAGCTTTTTATCCCAGTAGGGCGGGTGGCCGATATGGGACTTTAAACATTCGATAATCACCTTGTACTTAGTCGGTAAATGGCGCCGCCTTGGGTAAACCACATAAACGGGCATCTGTTGCAGTGGTTTCCAATCGGGTAAGAGTTGGATCAGTTTTCCGCTTTGAAACTCATCACTGAGTAAATACGTGGCCACATAGCCTATGCCGCGCCCTGCAATCACGGCATTGCGCACGGCTTCGGCTAAATCGACACGGTAATTTCCCGCCACATGCACGGTTTGTTCTAGGTCATCCTTAGCAAAACTCCAGCGATCATAATTACGGCTCTTGCTTTGATAGATAACGCAATTATGTTGCGCTAACGCCTGTGGATGGTGAGGCACGCCATGCTTGAGTAAATAATCGGGGGAGGCGACCACCACAAAGTTAGTCTCGGCAAGGTGCTGGGCGATATAACCTTCGTTCAACTGTTCATGGTTAGTGATCCACAGATCGAGGCCTTCTTCTAGCATGTCGGCTTTATGGTCGAACAGGCTTAGCTCAAATCGCAATTCGGGGTACTTTTGCTGCAACACTTCCAGCGCGGGGATAATGTGTAAGGTGCCAAAGGATTGGGAGGAACCGAGGCGAATCGTACCGCTAATGTCATCGCGGGCATCCAGCATAATCGCATCGGCATTTTGCGTCGCTTCAAACACTTGCTCACAGTAATGGGCAAACTGTTGGCCCGCGTCGGTTAGCACTAAGGTGCGAGTGGTCCGCTGGACTAACAGCAAGTTCAGCTCGGCTTCCAGTGCGCCAAGCTGTTTGCTGACATAGGAAGTCGAGGTTTTTAACTTGGCCGCCGCTTGGGTAAAACTACCACTGGTCACCAGAGTGTGAAATATCACCATCTGGCTAGCTCTATGTTGTATCACGCTAGGCCCTCTAGAATCTAAATCGCTATTTTAAGCTAGCCTTGCCCTAACCGACAGCCGTTTGTGCAGATCGTGTGCTATTTCAAAACAAACTTACCAAACGGCAAACGTTAAAGTCAGTTGCCCTAAGTGCGATTCTTACTTTACTCTTGAGTTAAATCTTAACACCCACAAGCTAGGGAAGACGTGTTACCTGTGGTTAGCTTGTTCAATGGAGGAATAACGATGACACAACAAGACAAGCAAGCCTTAGCCGAAATAAGCCAGATACATGCCCAGAAAGTACAACCGATACCGCAGGAAGCCTTTGACTGGTATGACGAATATGCCCATGGCATTATCGATCGCCGTGAGTTTATGGGGCGGCTTGCAGGGCTGGTGGCGCTAGGTTTCACCATGACGATGCTCACGAGCGCACTCTTGCCGAACTATGCCCTCGCCGAGCAAGTCTCCTTTAACGATCCCAGTATTCAAGCCAGCTATGTTAAGTTTCCCTCGCCAAATGGTTACGGTGAAGGGCGCGGCTACTTAGTCATGCCCGATGAGTTATTGCTCGCGGGCAGTGCCGCAGGTGAGCCGAAAACCTTAGATCTCAGTAAAAAAGCCGCAGTGGTATTAGTGGTGCACGAGAATCGTGGCCTTAATCCCTATATCGAAGATGTGGCTCGCCGATTAGCGGCGCAGGGTTATATCGCCTTCGCCCCCGATGCACTTTATTCCCTTGGTGGTTATCCGGGCAATGATGATGCGGGCCGCGCCATGCAAAGCAGTTTAGACAGAGCCAAAATCGAGCAAGACTTTATTGCCGCCGCGCAGTTTTTAAAATCCCATCCTCAGAGCAATGGCAAACTCGGTGCCGTAGGTTTTTGCTTTGGCGGCTATATCGTCAATATGCTGGCCGCGACGATTCCTGATGAGCTTAATGCAGGCGTACCTTTCTATGGCACGCCAGCCGCTGCGGAACTGCGTAGCCGAGTAAAGGGGCCACTTATGTTGCAATTTGCTGGGGTCGATCAGCGGATAAACGACACTTGGGCCGAGTACGAAACCCAGCTAAAAGCCAACAAAGCCGATTATGTTGCTTATCTTTACCCTAATGTGAATCACGGTTTTCATAACGACTCTACAGGACGATACGATAAAGCCACCGCCGAACTCGCTTGGGCGCGCAGCTTAGCCTTCTTTGATACTCGACTACGTGGCTAAGTGGGAGTGAAGCTCCGCTTACTCTAATTCCGCTTACTTTGATTAAGTCGATGAGTGACTGATTCTCGCGCTCTAAATCATTCAAGCAAAAGCCGACTCTAGAGTCGGCTTTTATTTTAAATCTCCCACATACCTATGTGGGTTAGTCGTGCTCGAGGATCACTTCTTTTAAGCTTTGGATGGTTTTTACATCGAGATTACCAGCTTGTGTGCTCCAGGTGAGTCTTAGGTAATTGGCTAAGTCTTTAATCTGCTCGTCGTTTAACTCATCAGTATATCCCGGCATGGCATAAAAGCTGGTGGTGAGGTTGTAATGCTGGCTCTTAATGCCTTTTAGCATCACGGCGACGATATTGTGTGGACTGGCCTTATCTAAGGTGGCGTTACCAGCCATCGCGGGGGCGACGTTGGGGCGACCTTCACCATTTTGACCATGGCAACCGGCGCAGTAACCTTTGTAGAGCGTATAGCCTGGCAGTTCAGGTTTATGGCCGTTAAAGGTAAGCGCTTGTGGTTTAATATCTTCGTCGTTATCGAGCAGATAACTGCTTACCGCGCGCATATCATCATCGGTTAAGTGGCTAAAGCTGTGATACACCACGGGATACATGCCGCCAAAGACGGTGCCTTTGCGGGAATAGCCTTCGGTAAACAGCGACTTAAGATCCTCATGGGTCCAGTTTTGCCTGTTAAGCTCGGCGGGTCTAATGTCCGATGCTTCTAAGCCTTCGATAATCGCGCCCTCAAAGTGCTTGTCCTGCTCCATGGCAAACAGCGTGTCTCTTGGGGTGTGGCATTCACCGCAGTGCCCAAGGGCATTGACTAAGTAATTGCCGCGGTTCCAATGTTCGCTTTTTTCCTTGCTCGGGGTAAATTCCTTAGCATCGTGTGCGACTAAGTTCCAAGCTTTTAGGCCAAAACGCAGGTTAAACGGAAAGTAAACATCATTGTCGCGATTAGCTTGCTTGATAGGTTTAGTACTCATCAGATAGGCATAAATCGCCTGAGTGTCTGCGTCCGTGAGCAAACTGTAGGAAGTGTAAGGCATAGCAGGATAGAGGTTGCCGTTGACGCCAACACCGTGGTGCATGGCATCAAAAAACTCCTCGTAACTGTATTTGCCAATACCGGTTTCTTTGTCTGAGGTGATATTGGTCGAGTACACAGCGCCAAAGGGGGTTTCGAACGGCAAACCGCCCGCGAGTTCGCGCCCGCCGACCGCAGTATGGCAGGCCACACAGTCGCCTATCTTCATCAGATACGCGCCGCGTGCGATGTCGTTATTCGTATTGCCGCCTTCATCGGCAACACTGCTGGAACAGGCGAGCAAACCTAGCCCTAAACTCAGGAGTAGATTGTGGCTCAACAGATTTTTTATCCTACTAATGTACGAGAAATTGCGCTGGAAATAGCGCAGATTGGCTGATGTCATCACAGGGTTAGCCCCTTAGTTTTGAGGATCAGATCTTTGACCGCCGCATAGTATTTTACGTAGCCAGTACAGCGGCATACGTGTTCACTCAAGGCATCTTCAACGACTTTTTCAACTTGATCTTTAGCGATAGGTTGTCGCTCTAATCGCTCAAGCAGTGCAGTCGATTCGTTGACAAAGCCCGAGGTACACCAACCACATTGAAACGAGAAGTGCTCTAAAAAAGCTTCTTGCACTGGGCTCAGGGCGGTGATTTCGCCAAGGGAGTTTTGTCTAGCATGACCTTCGACAGTGCGGACGCGTTTACCATTAAAACGCTCTACACCATTGATGCAGGTACGCACCACTTCGCTCATGCCTTGCTCGTCGTCGACGATCACTGTACAGGCGTGGCATACGCCCGCGCCGCAACCAAACTTAGTGCCAGTGAGGTTTAAGTATTCGTGTAGAAACTCAATCATCATCACACCATCGGCGACTTCAATCGGGCCTACGGCTTGGTTATTAATGGTCAGTTTAATAGACTGGCTCATGCCATGGCCTCCTTAATTTTTTTCGCTGTCATAGGTAAATCGTAAAAGCGGACATGGGTTGCTTGATACACGGCTTCAATCAGCGCCGCGACCACAGGGATCATCACCACTTCGGCGATACCACGGCTGGGATCGTTATCAGATAACTGCGGCAATATGGTATGACGTTGATCCCACACGCCCACATGCCGCGCTAACGGCACCTGATAGCGATTGAGGTTCCAGGTACCATTGCCAGCGCCGGCTTCAAATTGCGGTAAGCCTTCATGCAGTGCATGGCCAATCCCCATCGCAAGACCACCTTGAATTTGCCCTTCGACTAATTCTTTAACAATCACTTTGCCCGCTTCTAACCAAGTATGAGAACTCAGTAGCGTGACTTCGCCATTGCCTTCGTTAACGGCCACTTCAACCAAAGTGGCGCAGGGGGCGTAGTAAGTCACCATGGCATTGTTCAGTTCGGCCTTGGGATAACTCATGGCTTGACGATCGATCAAGTGATAGCCATTAGACTTCATGCTGGCTTGGCGCGCTTTGATACTCATAGTCGTGTCGGAAGTGGTCGCAAACGTTGCGTTCCCTTCGCCGTATTGCAGCGCCAGCGCATCGAGTGCTAAACGCTCTTTAGTGCCAAGAATGTCGAAATCGGCTTCGGCCCAAGCCCAGCGATTAAAGGCATGGCCCATCACGCCGACGACTAAACCCATATCGTGGGCGCGTTTAGCGAGAATATCCAGCGACAATGGCGGAAAACCCAAGGCGGTTAGCTTGCCATCGACCCAGCGGCCATCGCGGGCGTTATGCAAATTAGTCGAACCCATTGGCGTGTTAAAATACAACTCGTTCCAAATCGATACCGCTGCAGGCCACAGGCCGTGACGGTAGATAATATCGGCGGCGATGCGGGTGACATGGCTTTGATAATAGGCCGACATAGACGCCGACGAGGCCATGGCTTTAACCGGTGTCCAGCGTGGATTGGCCGCCATTTCATCTTGGCGTTGCTGCGAAATAATATAAGGATTATCGGTTTGCACTAATTGCATCGCATCCCAAATATCCACTTCGGCGAGTTTTACCTCATCGGCAAAGTTGCCGAGGGCATCGCTGACCACCACAGCTTGGGAGGTTTGCGTGCCTGTGCCCATTTCGATAAAGCCGATTTCTAGGGTGATTTTTCCGTCTTTAGCTAGGCGAACCGCCGCACTTGGCGCCGCGGCGCCCGTACCATAATCTTTGGTGGCGATACCAAAACCGACGCCGTAACGCATCCCCGGATGTTTGGCCTCATAGTCCTTTTTATTCACCGCGCGGTTTTGCCACACGGGAGCTTGCTCTGCCATGTCGAGCATTTCGCGGTAACGTAAAGTGCCGTTAGGAATCGCACCTTGAGTATTGCGCTGGCCAGACTCCATCACGTTGGCGGCGCGCAGTTTAAAGGGATCAACCTTTAACTCGTCGGCGATCTCGTGGATCATGCATTCCATCGCCGTCATCGATTGCAGCGTGCCATAACCGCGCATCGAGCCCGCATCTGGGTTACGCGACGCATAGGCGGTGGCGATAATATCGTTGCGCGGTGTGTAATAAATGCTTTGCATCGCTGTTGCGCCAACCGAAGTGACAGACGGGGTAAAGTTGACTCGTCCGCCGCCATCGACTGTCATCTGCGAAGTTAAGGCTTGGATTTTTAAGGTCGATTTATCCACCGCTAAGCGGCTTTTCATGATGAACGGATGACGCTTAAGGCCAGACTGGAATTGCTCGAATCTGTCATTGGCGAGTCGGATTGGCCCTTTGGCATAAACGGCCGCGATCACGCCGTAATAGGGAAATATCGAATGGTCTTTCGCGCCAAATCCACCGCCGATATAAGGCGAGTGCACCACAAGATGTTTTACCTTGCCTGCCAGTGGGCTAGATAACAGCATGTGCACTGCCATCTCTTGAAAGTCCTGCGGCGACTGCGAGGTAATCACAGTATGAAAGGTTTGGCTAGCCGCGTCATACCAGCCGTTAAAGGCTTCGGGTTCCATCATCATAGGATCGATGATCTGGGTGCGATATTCCCGCTCTAACACTTGCCATTGTTGATTGGCTTGGGCACTAGCAATCTGCTTATCTATCTCGCCCGCATAATAAAGCCCGCGCTCAGACACAGTCCCTTTGGCATTCGGATTGCCTAACCATTCAGGCTTGCGATCTTTTACGCTAGGGAAAAACAGCCCATCGTGGAGCGGGCTATATAAATCTTCCCGTGCGCCATTTTCACCTTCCACTCGAATAAGGCGCCAGCTGGCGTACGGGTCTTTCGAGTCCGACACAAACGGCGTTTGCTTACCAAAGCGCAGTAAGGTTTGGTCAAATTGCAGCAAGGACTTAGCTTGCTTAAAGGCGGGGAAACTGTCGAACAACAATATCGCCACCGCATGACCTAAGTAGTCAGCGGTTTGCCCTTCGGCCAGTAACATGTTGTCACCGTAAAAATCGGGCAGCTTGATTTTATCACGGGCCAGATCGGCGGCGGTGATCACTTTATAGGGCTTAGCCGACGCGGGCAGGTGGTCGAGGGAAAAGCCTTGATAAACATGGGAGGCATCGGCAGCGCGAAGTATAAAAGCGTAACCTTGCTGCTTGGGCCAGCCCTCCATGTCCATAGCACGGTAATCACGGCCATAGACCTTTTGGCCTGTGACCTTAGCTATGCCGTCATTACGAAACTTAGGTTTGGATTGACCATTAACCTGAGTTTGCCATTGGGCTGCCAGTTCAGGTGAGACAATCGCCGCATTAGCGCGACTCATTTCCCACAACAAAGGGGCCGAATATACGGCAACCCCGCCAATCACACATTGCTTAATAAAGGTCCGGCGTGACGTATTAGATGGTTCCATATCTCAACCTCAGTTGTGCTTCCGTGTAATATCAGCCGCGCTGCATGGTATCGCCCGATATAAGCTTGTTGTCGATCGACTTTTTATTGATTGTTGCGACATAGCTTTGATAAACACTGAATGTAAATTTACATTAGCCACGTTAGCATGTAGGGCCGAAAATGCAAATTTAGGCGGTTAATCGTTGCAGTTTTGACCAAGCTAAATCAGAGTGTAAAACCCGTGTTATCAGGCTTCTGCAGTGATGTTCGCACTGTGATTCAACTCAGTTACGTTATGCCTGAATTTTGCTCAGTGCTCTTTGCGCTGAGCCCTTGAGCAATGAGCTCAATTGGGGCTTATTTGCGCGCCTAAATTAGGTCGCATGTAATAGTGAGTTAATACGGCCTAGCGGCCGAGGTGAATCAAAGTCGTGGGGCTTCACCCCACACCCGACCAAAAGGGAAAAAACGCCTATTCCCCTTTTGGAAATCCCTTGCCGAACAACGTCCATGTCTAACTGCCAGTTCGCCATCCCTGGCTCTCGTTCGAAGCGCTGCTACGCAGCACTCACCCTAGCGAAGTTACATGCATTGATTAGTGGCTTCGTGCTTATTCGAAAATAGCTAACGCTTCCGATGGGGCGTCCCTTCCCCCCGAAAGCTACACAGACGTCCTGTCTGCGTCACGCTATTTTCTTCAACGCCCTTCAGCAACTTCGCAGGGGAAGGTGTGTTCCTTCGACTAAGGAGTTGTTGGCCAGTACCAACAAGGCTGATATACAAATTAGTCATCACTTAACTATCTAATTTGTAATGCTAAAGTTATAGACAAGTGTACGCTATGTCGCTATCTTAGGTTTTTAACAAGGATGAGCTTTAATCGCGTACCCGCGATTCGAGTCACTTGCATCAGGACGATGTGTCTTTTCTCTTTCTTAGATACCCAAATCCTCCTGCAAATTGGTGAATATGCTTTGGCACTTATTTTCTTGTGGCTCTGTGTTTGTAGCACTGTACTGAGTGTTATGGGTTAATCGTTTCGCGTTGAGATCGTTAAGTTAATGCGGCCTAGCGGCCGAGGTGAATCAAGGTCGTGGGTCTTCAACCCACACCCGACCAAGAGGGGATCAACAGCAATTCCCTCTTGGATCTCCCTTGCCGCCCCCCAACGGAGTTGAAAGCCCCTTGTGCTCATTGGCAAATTTGCTATCGCTTCCGAAGGATGCGTCCCTGCACCTGCGAAAGCTAGCTCGCCATCCATGGCGAGACTCACGCAATTTGCCTATTCGCCCTGCGGCAACTCCGAGGGGATGGTGTATTCCTTCGACTCGGGAGTTATTGGTCGATTGTTAAGGCATGAAATTGTGCCTATCTGATCTTTTGTTACGCAAAGTCCTGCATTCCGAAGGAGTACTGGACTCTGTGACATCGTTTTTTGAAGAAAGTATGCCGCCCTAGAAAGTTTTTATATTCAGAATCATATGGTTATGTTTTCGAGATATATGTCCCTCCTTTTTTAAGGTTTTATTAAATGAAAATAACTTCTTTCGCTTTGAAAAATTATCGGCGGCTAGCCAACGTGACGTTGGTCCTTGATGATAAAACAACAGTTCTTGTTGGTGCTAATAATAGTGGGAAAACGTCCTGTATTGGAGCGCTGCACACATTCCTAAAAAGTCCTGACAATCTAAAAGTACGAGATATATCAAAGCTGAATTGGAAGGTCATCAATAAGCTAGGTGAAAAGGTCGAGCAGAAATTTCCTTCTATCGAGGAAATGGAGGTGTTATCTGTCGATTTAGCTAGTTTACTGCCGAGTTTAGACATTGAGATTAATGCGATGGCTAATGAGGCTTATAAGGTTCGCGACATTTTGCCTGATCTGGAATGGCGTGGAGGAGCTATATGCGTACGAATAGCTTATGAAGCAATCGATATTTCCAAACTTGTTCGAGAGTTTGTTGATACACGGAATGTAGTACTCAAGCACAAAGGCGTAAGTCTTTGGCCTAAAGATTTATGTGATTTTTTGGAGAAAGGTCGAAACCTCAGTAAGTTTATTAAACCAAAGCACTATATATTGAGTAAAAGAGCGGGGCCTTCAGTTGTCGAAGTTTTACAGCCTGTTAAATCTGATGCTCTAAAAAAGTTAATTCGAGTTGATGTGATATCTGAGCAACGTGGTTTAGGGGCTGAAGATAATACTGAGCAAAAAGGCCCCTATTCAGAGAAGCAGCGGCTTAATAAATTACTCCGTGAATATTACGACCGTATTTTAAATCCAGAAGATTTTCCTGAGGAGCAAGATCTCGAAGTATTAGGGCAACAGCAAGCGCTAGAGAAAGGTTTTACTGACAGATTGAATAAACAGTTTAATAGCCCTTTCAATGAGTTAAAGGCTATGGGGTATCCAGGTATTGGTGGTAATCCAACAGTTGAGATCGCTGCAAAAATGAGTGGTATGGATGCTTTGCAAAAATCATCATCAGTTCGCTATCGATTTGATAAAGAAGATGAAGAATTTCTGCCCGAAAGTTACTTAGGGCTTGGGTACCAAAATCTTATATATTTAACCTTCAGACTTCTAGAGTTTCGCGACAAATGGATGCGCGTCGGCAAATCGGCCTCTTCAGGTGACAACGTCGAAGAACAGATTGAACCGATTCACTTAGTTTTACTCGAAGAGCCAGAAGTCAATTTACACGCGCAAGTCCAACGAGTATTCGTATCGAAAGCTTACGATACTTTGCGAAACCATATCGATTTACGAGATAAGGAAACTAAGAAAGATAAGTCTGAATACCAATCACAGCTCGTTATTAGCACGCACTCCAGTCATATTATTGATGATATTGACTTCAAAGATTTACGTTATTTCCGGCGAAATAATGCAAATACATCCATCGCAATGGACCATACTTCAATTGCAAATATGTCAGAGCTTTTTACGGCGGCGAAAGATGAACTTTTGTTTGTAAAGAAACATTTGAAGCTTACTCATTGTGATATTTTCTTTGCTGACGGCGTTATATTTGTTGAAGGGCAAGCCGAGCGTCTTTTGGTACCAGAGTTCATTTCTAATCGTTTTCCGGGATTGTCAAATAGATATATTTCAATGCTTGAAGTGAACGGAGCGCACACGCATAAATACAGAGATTTAGTTGAGAAACTTGGTGTTGCAACACTAGTGCTGACAGATCTTGATTCTGTTAATAGCGAAGGGAAGTCATGTTTTCCTCAAAAGGATTCAGAACAAAAAACCAACAATGACACCTTGAAAAAATGGCATCCAAAGAAAGAAGAGTTAGATGATTTGGTAGCCTTACCCCAAGCGGAGCATGCTATAAAAAGCGGAAGTGCACCGCTTTATGTTGCCTATCAAAAGCCTACCCTGATTTCTGGGCAAGAGATTTTATCTCGAACTTTTGAAGATTCCTTGATTTTGGCAAATTTTGAGAATGACTACTTCCTGGAAATAAAAAAACTCAAAGATGCAAAAACTAATTTTGAAAGCGGCACTGAATCGTTGTCGAAATCACTTTATGACTATGTGCAAGATTTAAAGAAGGGAGACTTTGCTTTCAATTGCCTCTTCCATCTCGCAGAAAATGAGGCAAACAGTTTCAATCCCCCCGAATACATGAGTGATGGCCTTAAGTGGCTGGAAACTCAACTTTCGCCCAAAGGTTAGGGGGAATTATGTCAGAGAAATTTTACTTGGCGGACACAAAACCTATTGATCATGACGATACAGTTGATAAAGGTATCGAAGAATGTCTTCGTATAGGTTCCGGTAAAAGCTTTATCACATTTGCGGGGGCAGGATCAGGCAAAACCTATTCTTTAAAAAAGGCTCTCGAATTTTTGAAATCTCAATATTCGGATGACTTTTCTCGTCAGGGAAGGCAAATTGCGGTAGTGACCTTTACGAACAACGCAGCCGAAGAAATAGTGGATCGGATTGAACAAAATCCAATTTTTTCAGTTTCGACGATTCATAGTTTTTGTTGGTCTGCTATTGCAGGCTTTAATGAGGATATCCGGAAGTGGTTTTTGGAAAAGATCCCTTACGATTTAAAAGATCTTGAGGAGAAGCAGCAGAAAGGCCGCGCAGGAAAGGCTGCTGATGCGCGAAAAAGGGCTATTATCCGGCTTAAAGAAAAAATTGAATGGTTAGCGGAACCACGCTCGTTCATTTATGATCCAAACGGTGTCAACTCCTCCCCAAATGCGCTGTCGCATGCAGATGTCTTGAAAATTTTCTCCAACTTTTTGACCATCAAGCCTATGATGGCTGAAGTTATCATAAACAAGTTCCCATTCATATTTATCGACGAAAGTCAGGATACTAACAAAGATGTAGTCAGTTCTTTCTTTGAGCTACAAGCTACAAAATCGGATAAAGTTGTCATCGGTTTGTTTGGAGATACGATGCAACGCATCTTTGGGGGAGGGGATCCTGAGTTGGGCAAGACTAAGCCAAACGGTTGGACTACTTTCAATAAAGAAATGAATCATCGCTCAGCGCGACGCATCGTCGGTTTGGGTAATCAAGTTCGTAGTGAAGATGATAAGCGTCAACAGTATGCCCGAGATGGCGCTGATGAAGGTTTCGTTCGATTTTTCCTACTGCCGCATAGTTTATCAGGTAAAGACGATGTCGAATTGAACATTCGGGCGATTATGGCGGAAGTTACGGGTGATACTGACTGGACAGATACTCAATCCAAAGAAACCGCTATCTTACTTTTGGAACATAAGATGGCTGGACGTCGGCTTGGCTTTGATGCTCTTTGGGACAAACTTTCAACATCAGACAAAATTAAAGATCGGATTTCTGAAGGTGAAAATACAGAGCTGAATTTTTTCTCTCACATCATTTTTCCTATGGTGGAGGCGAGCTTAAAGGAAAACCGAGCCGAGTTGATGTCTATCTTGCGAGAGAGTAAGTCTCCGCTTTTGGGGGCTGATGTGCTTGACGCTAACAAGGACGATCCGCTCGGGCTTGCCCGAGCCGCAGAACATGCGTTTAGAAATGTGGTTTCAAATGAAAAGGTCAGTTTTCGCCTAGTTCTTGAAGTGCTCGCAGAGCATAATTTGCTGAGAATTCCAGCAAAATTACAGTCGTTTGTAGCGGCTACCGAAGAAAATGAGGCTGAATTAGAGCCTGATCAAATTGGAACTCTAGTGGAGGTCGAAGTAGAACCTGAAGATCGGGATGACAGCGAGATTGCTGCTTGGGCTGAAGCATTGGAAACTGATTTCTTTCAAATTCGGAATTACAAGGATTACATCGATGGGAACTCAATATTTCGAACCCATCAAGGTGTAAAAGGAAACGAATTCGAGCGTGTTATGGTTGTCATGGATGATGATGAAGCTGGCGGGTTCTTATTTTCTTACGAGCAGTATTTTGGCGTGAAGAAGCTTTCTCCAGACAGTCAAAAAAAACGGGATGCGGGCGAAGAAACGGGTTTAGACCGTACTCGGCGATTGTTCTATGTCACTTCCACACGGGCGAAGAATAGTCTCGCTCATGTGATTTATACATCCGATGTGGCTAAGATAAAGGGAAGTCTTATTGATAAAAAATTTGCTCGAGAAGAAGAAATTATTGAGTTTTAAAAGATAGTGAATCAGAGAGTGAATTGTCATTACTCTTTCAATGCGAAAAGTTAACTCTAAATGCCACAGAAGTTCACCGATCCCCTGCGAAGTTGCTGAAGGGCGTTGAAGAAAATCGCGTGACGCAGACAGGACGTCTGCGTAGCTTTCGGGGGGAAGGGACGCCCCATCGGAAGCGTTAGCGATTTTCGAATAAGCACGAAGCCACTAATCAATGCATGTAACTTCGCTAGGGTCGTCTTGGAGCATCCAAGGAGGATAGGACGAGCAGTCCTCCTTGGTCGGGTGTGGGGTGAAGCCCCACGACTTTGATTTTAATTTTCTAAAGTAAAAAATTAGGGGCGATAACTCGCCCCTTAACTTTGCCCATTTATAAAGTTGCCTAAATTCAGTTTGGGCAAATTACTGAGTAAACATGATTACTCGGGATCATAGTCAAGTACTGGCGCCAGCCACTTCTCCGTTTCGGCAATGCTCATCCCTTTACGCTTCGCATAATCTTCCACTTGATCGCGGCCGATGTTACTCACGCCAAAGTAGCGGGATTTCGGGTGGGCGAAATACCAGCCCGATACTGCCGCTGTGGGGAACATGGCGTAGCTTTCGGTGATGTTCAAGTCGATAGTCTCATCGGGCTTGAGCAAGTCCCATAACAAGCCTTTTTCTGTGTGGTCTGGGCAAGCTGGGTAGCCCGGTGCGGGGCGTATGCCTTTGTATTTCTCGCGGATTAAGGCTTCGTTGCTTAACTGCTCATCGGCGGCATAACCCCAAAACTCTTTACGTACCCGTTCGTGCATCCGCTCAGCAAAGGCTTCGGCTAAACGGTCGGCTAAGCATTTGAGCATGATGGCGTTGTAGTCGTCGTGGTTGGCTTCAAAACGTGCCACATGTTCGTCTATGCCATGGCCTGTGGTCACCGCAAAGCCGCCCATGTAATCGGCGACGCCTGAGTCTTTTGGCGCGACAAAATCGGATAGGCAGAAGTTGTCATTACCGACACGCTCAAGCTGCATCCGCAGGTGATGTGTGGTCATTTCGACTGTGGTGCGCGATTCATCTGTGTAGAGCTCAATGTCGTCGTAATTGACGGTATTGGCTGGGAATAAGCCGATAACCGCTTTCGCCGTGAGCCACTTTTCTTCGATGATTTGTTTGAGCATGGCCTGACCATCGGCGAACAGCTTTTGCGCCTCGACGCCGACGACTTTATCGCTAAGGATTTCAGGGTAATGGCCGTGCAATTCCCACGAGCGGAAAAACGGTGTCCAGTCGATACGTTCGACTAAATCTTCTAACGGATAATTATCAAATACTTGGCGACCGAGCACGTTTGGCGTGAACGGGGTGTAGTTGGCCCAATCGTGTTGGCAGCGGTTTTCACGGGCCGCTTCGAGTGACACTATCTCTTTGCGCTTGGCTTGGGATAAACGCTTAGTGCGCATGTCGTCGTATTCGGCATAGGTTTCGTCTATGGTCGCTTGGCGGGTCTCGTTGTTGATGAGCTTACTCACCATAGGCACGGCGCGGGACGCATCGGCGATATAAATGGTGCCATGGGGATAATGGGGGGCAATCTTCACCGCTGTGTGGATTTTAGAGCAAGTGGCGCCGCCGATAATCGCCGGAATGGTTAAGCCTTCGCGGTGGAAGGTTTTCACGTTATGCACCATCTCGTCCAGACTCGGAGTGATGAGGCCCGACATGCCGATGATATCGATATTGTGTTCTTTCACGGCGTCGAGAATTCGCTCCACCGACACCATCACGCCTAAATCGAATACCTCAAAACCGTTACAGGCGAGCACCACGCCGACGATATTTTTACCTATATCGTGCACGTCACCTTTTACCGTCACCATCAAAATCTTGCCGTTCGATTGGCCTTCGACCTTTTCCAGCTCGATATAGGGGTTTAAGTAAGCCACGGCTTTTTTCATCACCCGCGCCGATTTCACCACCTGCGGCAGGAACATTTTGCCCGAGCCGAACAAGTCGCCGACCACGTTCATGCCGTCCATCAAGGCGCCTTCAATCACATCCAGCGGACGTTTCGCTTCTTGGCGAGCGGCTTCGGTATCTTCATCAATAAATTCGGTAATGCCTTTGACGAGCGCATGGGATAAGCGTTGGCTCACCGGCCAGCTGCGCCATTCTAAATCTTCTTTTTTACCCACCTGCGCGCCATCACCGCGGAATTTCTCTGCAATTTCAAGTAACTGCTCGGTATTGCTTGAGCCTTCAACTGGGCAGGGCAAGTTAAGCACTACGTTTTCGACGCGCACTTTAAGCTCAGGATCGATATCGTCGTAAATGGCTAACTGGCCCGCGTTGACAATGCCCATATCCATGCCGACTTTGATGGCGTGGTACAGGAAAACGGCGTGGATCGCCTCGCGCACTGGGTTGTTACCGCGGAACGAGAACGACACGTTCGACACGCCGCCCGAAATCATTGCATAGGGCAGGGTCGCTTTAATCGCTTTTATGGCATCAATAAAATCGACGGCATAGTTGTCGTGTTCATCGATACCCGTGGCGATGGCGAAAATGTTCGGGTCGAAGATGATGTCTTCGGGCGGAAAACCGACCTTGTCGACCAGCACGCGGTAGGCGCGGGTACAAATTTCGATTTTACGCGCCTTAGTATCGGCCTGACCTTGCTCATCGAACGCCATAATAATGGCCGCCGCGCCGTAGCGTTTCACCAGTGTTGCTTGCTCGATAAACTTGGCTTCGCCTTCTTTAAGGGAAATCGAGTTAACTATGCCCTTGCCTTGAATACATTTGAGGCCAGCTTCGATCACTTCCCACTTAGAGGAGTCGATCATAATAGGTACGCGGCTGATGTCGGGCTCAGAGGCTATCAAGTTTAAAAACTTGTGCATGATCTCTGCGCCATCGAGCATGCCTTCGTCCATGTTGATGTCGATGATTTGCGCGCCGCTTTCGACCTGCTCGCGGGCCACATCGAGCGCTTGCTCAAACTTGCCTTCTTTGATTAATTTTAAAAACTTGGCCGAACCTGTAACGTTGGTGCGCTCACCCACGTTAACGAACAGGGATTGGGCGTCGATAGTCAGTGGTTCCAAACCGGCTAAGCGGCAAGCGACGGGAATATCTGGCAAAATACGCGGGTCATGGCGGCTCACCGCTTCGCGGATCACGCGGATATGTTCAGGCGTACTACCACAACAACCACCGATAATATTGAGCATGCCTTCGCGCGCCCAATCTTCGATCACATTCGCCATGTCTTCTGGGGTTTCATCGTAACCGCCAAACTCGTTCGGCAGGCCTGCATTCGGATGCGCCGACACATAACATTCGGCTATACGGGATAATTCTTCGACGTACGGGCGCAATTCTTTTGGCCCAAGTGCACAGTTAAGACCGATAGATAAGGGCTTGATATGGCGAAGGGAATTGTAAAAGGCTTCGGTCGTTTGGCCTGTCAGTGTGCGGCCAGAGGCATCGGTAATGGTGCCCGAAATCATGATCGGCAATCTGTCTTTAGAATGCTGACCAAATAAGTCATCGAATACGGATTCAATCGCAAACAGCGCGGCTTTGGCGTTTAAGGTATCGAATATGGTCTCGACCATAATGATATCCGCGCCGCCTTCAATCAGCGCCTTAGTGGATTCTTTGTAAGCAGTCACTAACTCATCGAAGCTGACGTTGCGATAGCCTGGGTCGTTCACATCAGGGCTAATCGAACACGTACGGTTAGTGGGGCCTAACACACCGGCGACATAGCGTGGAATGCCTGTGGCAGCAAAGGCTTCATCACAGGCTTCACGGGCGAGTCGCGCGCCGGCTAAGTTAATTTCGGCGGACAGCGACTGCATGTCGTAGTCGGCCATGGCGATGGTGGTGGCGTTAAAGGTGTTGGTTTCAATGATGTCGGCACCGGCGTTTAAGTAGTCGGTGTGAATTTGTTTGATGATGTGGGGTTGCGATAAGACCAAGAGGTCGTTGTTACCTTTGACATCCGTATGCCAATCTTTAAAGCGTTCGCCGCGATAGTCCTCTTCTTCCAGCTTGTAGCCTTGGATCATAGTGCCCATGGCACCGTCTAAGATCAGAATGCGCTCTGCAAGCTGTTTGCGAATGTCTGCTAATATTTGGCTGGCTTTGGTTGAGGGTATCGTCATAAATAATTACCTTAAATACAGCTAAGTTAAGTCCAAAAATCGGCCATTGTTATGCTAAGTGCATTTTATTGTCGTCAGCCGACATTTTTTTGAATACTTGCTCTTAAAAATTTGTTTTGGACATTTAAACGTATAGACGTCCATAATACGCGACTTATGATTGTCAGGGCAAGATGAAAGTCAAAGGCATTAGGAGCGAGAATCGAGAATCTAGAATTTAGGCCCTCGGCTTGAGTTTCTAGCATCTAGTCCCTAACTAAAAAGGCATATATGAAACAAGTTCGATTGTTATTGTTACGCCACGGTGAGTGTGAAGGCGGCGCGATCTTGCGGGGTCGTGTGGATGTGCCTTTAAGCAAAAAGGGTTGGCAACAAATGTCGGCAGCAGTTGAGTCACAGGCCAGCGTGTGTAGCGCGATTTATAGCTCGACTTCACGCCGCTGCGCCGATTTTGCCCACGCTTTTGCCGCCGAGCTGCATTCGACGGCGGCACTGATATCTGAGTCAAGGCCATTGCAGGCGCAGTGTTTGTCGGGTTTACAGGAAATTGATTTTGGTGATTGGGACGGTTGTCGGCTCGATGAACTGTATCAACAAGAGGGCGAACACTTAGCGGCGTATTGGCAAAACCCTTGGCAAACTCCGCCGCCTAATGGTGAAACTATGGCAAGTTTTGAGTCGCGGGTGAATGGGACGATTGACCAGATACTCGCCGCCGAGTTTGAACGATTGACCCTTGACTCACATAAAATGGGTAATGAAAACAGTGCCATTAATGAAACCACTGACAATATGCCAGCCACTCAAGTGTGGGTCGTGACCCACGGCGGGGTGATCCGTCACTTAATGGCGCGTGCCTTAGGGGTTGAACGGGCGGTGGGGTTTTATAGTCAACTCGATTTAACCGTGGCGGCCGTGGTGAGCATTAATGTGCTGCAAGATGAACAGGGTGCCTGCTATTGGCGTTTAGATTGGCCGAGTGGGCGCAGGTGTTGAGGCCTTATTTCACGACCTAGGAGTTATGATGTAGGCGTGATCGTTTGGCGAGAATAAGCTGACATGAAAATATTCTGATTTAAACAGCATTGCCTAATGGGATAGATGTAGGATAATGCTTTTCCCTGACGTTTGAACGAGATAGCGTATTACATGCGCAATGAGTGATAACGTCGCAGAAATAGGTGTTGGGAATAGACTCTCTTTGTTCGAATCGCTCCGTTGTTTTAATTCAAGTGGCGTTGTTAACAAAGAGCATATCAACCCAAACATAATAGGGAATCGGGGAGCTGCTCGTCAGTCAGCCCGAACTGTGCCCGCAACTGTGAGTAGTGAAAAAGATCTCGAATCTTCTTCCCTACGAGTCAGGAGACCTGCCTATTTCTGTTATCGCTGCGTGCAGCCTTAGTTCTCGAGCGGGTGACTCGAGGGAGCAGATGACAATATGCACAACCTTTTTTTATACAGGTTTGGACTCGATAGGAGCGCCGCTTAGGTGAAACTTTCCGCAATCCAAACTAACAGCCCCGTGAATGACAGTGACACTAACCCGTCATTGAGCCCGTCAGTCGCGCTCAATGTGAGCCAGTTGAGCTGGTGTATCGATGGCAAAACCATTCTTTCCAATATTAACTTCACGCTGCCAACGGGGCAGATGCTGGGGCTGATTGGCCCTAACGGTGCGGGCAAGTCCAGTTTACTGCGCTGTTTGTATCGGTTTGTTCGCCCAACTCAGGGCAACATTACTCTTTTTGATCAAGATATTGAGCGCTTGTCGCCCAAGGCGTTTGCCTGTCGCGTTGCCGTAGTGCAGCAGGATACACCGCACTATTTTGACCTCACCACAGAGCAATTGGTCAGCATGGGCTTAACGCCCCACAAGGGCATGTTCGATACCAATTCGAGCTGTGATACTGAGCGTATTGCTAAGGCTTTAGAGAAAGTTGGCTTGAGCCATAAGATGCACCAACAATATGAGCACTTATCCGGCGGTGAAAAGCAACGCGCCTTGATTGCCCGCGCCATAGTGCAGCAGCCACAGCTTTTAATCCTTGATGAGCCAACGAATCACCTCGATGTGCGCTATCAAATTCAAATCCTCGAATTGGTGCGTAGTCTTGGGATTAGCGTGATTGCCTCTATTCATGATCTTAATTTAGCCAGTGCCCTGTGCGACAGTTTGTTGTTGATCCATAACGGGGAAATCAGCGCTATGGGGACGCCAACCGAAGTATTAACCGAGGCGCGAATTGGCGATGTGTTTGGCGTGTGTGCTCAGGTATCGCCCCATCCACAACATAAAAAGCCCTTAATCAGCTATTTTTATGGTTACCACCATGTAGATCATGGCCTGAACGAGCGAGGCGAGGGTGGATGACTCAGGGGAGTAAACAATATTTCATCTCATATTTGGGGCGTATCGTGACACCGTTGACGAGACAACAACTGATGCTGCTCGTATTAGGTATCATCACTTTGATAACGCCTATTGCCGCGACGAGTTTTGGTGCGGCGAACATCAGTTTTACGGATGTTATTCAAGTATTTATCAATAAGGAGACGAACCTCACTCAAGCCAATGGCATGACTGAGCGCATTGTGATGGAGCTCAGGCTACCGCGCATTTTACTGGCTTTTGTGGCGGGTGCGGGTTTGTCTCTGGCGGGCAGTGTGTTGCAAACCGTGACTCGCAATCCGCTCGCCGATCCCTATTTGTTTGGTATTAGCTCTGGCGCGTCCTTTGGCGCTGTGGTGATGTTGACCTTATTCACTGGCTCTGGATTTTTTGATAATGCAGGCATGGCGGCACATTCTGGGCTTTTTAGCGGTTCGGGCGCCTTGTCTGGTTTGCTTTGGTTTAGCTTGCCCTTGGGCGCTTTTATTGGCGCCAGTTTGTCGGTGCTAATAGTGCTGGCTTTGTCTGGGCTTGGGCTCAATAGCCAAGTGGAGCGCATGCTGCTCTCTGGTGTGGCGACCTCCTTTATGTTCGGCGCATTAACGAGTCTGCTGCTGTATTTCGCCAGTCCGCAGGCGACAGCCTCTGTGCTGTTTTGGAGTTTAGGCAGTTTTGCAAAGGCCAGTTGGTCCTTGTTAGTACTGCCGACACTAGTGATTGGTGCGAGTTTATTCATTATTTTAGGCATGAAACGGCAGATCATGGCGTTGCAGGCGGGGGATGAAACGGCGCATACCTTAGGGGTGAATGTGCCTAAGCTGCGGCTCAATATGTTGCTGCTCTGCTCCTTGATTACCGCTATTTTGGTGGCTACCTGCGGCGGTATCGGTTTTGTCGGGTTAATGATCCCCCACACAGTACGCATGCTGTTCCCCGGTCGTCAGCCGATTTTATTAACGGCGTTGGTGGGCGGATTATTTATGGTGTGGATTGATGTATTAGCGCGCTGTTTATTGGGTAATCAAGAGTTGCCTGTGGGCATTATCACGGCCGCCATAGGTAGCATGTTCTTTTTGCTGATTTTGCGTAAGCGTAGAGTCATGCCGTAAATACAAGGTCATGCCGTAGGCACCTATTCAGGACGTAAACCCAGAGTTAAGTCGTCATCCTAGAGTCATGTCGTAAGTGCAGACTGACGGGATAATCAGTATTTCTGTTGATATCCCACCCGCGATTGGAAATGCACAATTGGACATGTTCGTCATAAACGCGGGATGCGTTGTGGTTATTTAATGTAGATTACAAAGTGGAGTGTGGATGTCTCAGTCAGCCGTGTCTTTTCAAATATGCCCTGTGAGTAAAGCGCAGGATCTGTTGATTCTGCAGAAAATTGATCTTAAGACTAAGCCGCCCGGTGCCTTAGGTCAGCTCGAATCCTTAGCCTTGCAGATTGCCCGCGTGCAAGCGACTGATTTGCAACAAACGGAGCAGCCACAAACGGATGTCCTCAAAATAGTCCATCCAACCATGTTAGTGTTTGCGGGGGATCATGGCATTGCCGCAGAAGGTGTGTCGATTGCCCCTAGCGAAGTGACTCACCAAATGGTGCAAAACTTTGCCCATGGCGGCGCGGCGATTAACGTTTTTTGTCGGCAGGTGGGCTTTAAGCTCGAAGTGGTCGATTGTGGTATTTTAACGCCAGTTGAAGGGGTTGAAGGTATTATCGATCAACGTCTTGGCGCTGGAACGGGTGCAATCCATTTAGAGCCCGCGATGACGTTGGAAACCGTCGATAAAGGCTTTGCTATGGCGCGCGATTTGATTGAACGTCACCATCAAGCGGGTTGTAACTTAGTCGCCTTTGGCGAAATGGGCATAGGCAATACCTCCTCTGCTGCGGCCATTATGGCGGCGATCATGCAGCTGGATGTGATTGATTGTGTCGGCCGTGGTACGGGCATTAATAGCGAAACCTTAGAACGTAAATTGATGCTGATTGAGCTCGCGTTATTGCTGCATCAAAGCGCCTTAACTGGGCCTAAGTCAGTGTTAGCTTGCCTAGGAGGCTTTGAAATTGTGCAGATGACGGGGGCTATGTTAGCTGCCGCTGAACGTAAAATGCTGGTGGTCGTGGACGGTTTTATCGCGACAGCGGCGGCATTAGTCGCGGTGCAAATCGCCCCCAATGTGCGTGATTATTTGATTTTTGCCCATCAATCCGATGAGCAAGGTCATCTGCGAATGTTAGAATTTTTGCAGGCTAAACCTTTATTATCCCTAGGGCTGAGATTAGGCGAAGGTACGGGGGCGGCCTTGGCATTGCCGCTTATTCAAGCCTCAGTAAATTTTTACAATCAAATGGCGAGTTTTAGTGATGCGGGGATTGAGGCTGTTGTATGATGTGCTCTGCTAAGTCGCTTATTTTACTTATTTAAAATAATAGCCTTTAGCCAACCGTTTTAATTTTAAACCTTGCAGCAAGTGTGAATTCACTAAGGATGCTTTATGTCAGAACGCGAAAGCTGGCACAAAGAGATAGATTTATTTTTAGTTGCCATGGGCTATTTTACCCGCATTCCTATGCCTAAGTGGGTCGAAGTCGATAGCGATAAGTTGAATAAGGCCAGCCGTTATTTCGGTCTCGTCGGTCTTCTGGTCGGCTTGTTAAGCGCCATAGTGTTTTGGCTGACGCAGAACTGGCTCCCCGCCGGCGTTTCTGTTCTTTTAGCTATGTTGGTTGGCGTCTTGCTCACGGGCGGATTCCATGAGGATGGCCTCGCCGATACCTTCGACGGTTTTGGCGGGGGTTGGACGGCTGAAGACAAGCTGCGGATCATGAAAGACTCGCGCCTTGGCAGTTATGGCGCACTGGCGCTGATGTTGGCCCTGCTGCTGAAATGGCAGTTGCTAGTCGAGTTGGCCCTGTACGATCCTGTCGTTGCGGGTTCAGCACTTATCGTCGCGCACACAGTGAGCCGTGTGGTATCAGCCAGTATCATTTTTAGCGAAAAGTATGTCCGCGATGACGAGACCAGTAAGTCTAAGCCGCTATCGCAACATCAAGGCATTAATGAGCTGCTTATCCTGATCGCCAGCGGCGTATTAGTGCTGTTATTCCTCAAGGGGTTAGCGGCATTGTCATTGCTATTGGTGATGATAGGACTGCGCCGTTTGATCATAGTGATCTTTAGACGCCAGATTGGCGGTTACACGGGTGATACCTTAGGCGCGGCGCAGCAAATATCTGAAATCGTGTGTTATTTTGTATTGCTCGTTGTGGGTAACATACTGTGATCCACCTCGTCCTAGGCGGCGCCCGTAGCGGTAAGAGTCGCTACGGCGAAGCCTTAGTGCGTCAGTACACTGCGCTCGGCTTTGATGCCTGCTATGTGGCGACGGCGCAGGCGCTAGATGATGAAATGGCGACACGTATCGCCAAGCATCAAGCGGGACGATCGGACGATGGTATCGAATGGCAATTGTTTGAAGAGTCGCTCGCCCTCACTGCACTGTTAAAACAGTTAGCAAAACCTGGGCGAGTGATTTTAGTAGACTGTTTAACTCTTTGGTTAACTAATCAATTACTTGCATCGAACGTTAACATCGATGATGAACCCGCGCCGACTGAGTGGAATGCGACTGACTTTGCCACTTCCACCTTTGCCGTTTCAACCTCTGCCACTTCAACCTCTGACGATAAAGCTCATGCGAGTTGGCAGGCCGAGAAAACCGCTTTTGTGGATTCCCTCGTCGAGCTTGAGGGAGTGGTGATTTTGATCAGTAACGAAGTCGGTTCTGGCATAGTGCCCTTAGGTGAGTTGAGCCGGCAATTTGTCGATGAAGCGGGCTGGCTAAACCAAGCCGTAGCCGCATTGGCTGACAATGTCACCTTAGTGGTCGCTGGTTTACCCTTAGCATTGAAACCACTTTAGACTTTGGGCTCAGTCCACGTTTTAAGCTTAAGTTGCATACTTAAGTGATTTTTAGACTGAGCTGTTATGTTAATGACTGCAAACTAGAATAAGCCTTTTAAACCTATGTCCTCTCCAAACACAGACAACACAGCCTGTGCTAATGCACTCGATACCGCTGACACACCTGTAGTTAATACGCCCGCAATTAATACGCCAGCAATTAATACGCTTGCGGTTAATTCACCTCGGCGCGCGGCAGTCTTGATGGTGCAGGGCACAACATCGGATGCGGGCAAGAGCACATTAGTCGCAGGCATTTGTCGTTTGCTCGCTCGTCAGGGGATTAAGGTTGCGCCTTTTAAACCGCAAAATATGGCGCTCAATAGCGCTGTCACTATTGATGGCGGCGAGATTGGCCGCGCACAGGCCTTACAAGCCGTGGCCTGTTATCTTGAACCCCATACCGATTTTAATCCCATACTGCTTAAACCAAGCTCGGACACGGGCGCGCAAATTATCGTTCATGGCAAAGCCCTGACAACACTCGAAGCCTCGGCCTTTTTTGGGCCTAAATCTAAGGATTACAAGGCAATGGCGCTTGGCGCTGTGCTGGAGTCCTTCGAACGATTGACGGCCCAGTATCAAACCATAGTGGTTGAAGGCGCGGGCAGTCCGGCGGAGATCAATCTGCGCGAGGGCGATATTGCCAACATGGGATTTGCCGAAGCCGTTGATTGCCCTGTGATTATCATTGCCGATATCGACAAGGGCGGCGTATTTGCACATTTGGTCGGGACCTTGGCCTTGTTATCAGAATCCGAACAAGCGCGGGTAAAGGGCTTTGTGATCAACCGTTTTCGCGGTGATATTAGCCTGTTGCAATCAGGGCTCGATTGGCTTGAAACTTATACTCAAAAGCCTGTTTTAGGTGTGTTGCCTTATCTGCATGATTTACATCTTGATGCTGAAGATGCGCTGGTTGATTCGCCCACTAAGCAGGCGAAGAGTCGTTTTAAGGTGCGGGTACTCGTATATCCGCGAACCAGTAATCATACGGATTTTGATCCGCTGCGGCTGCATCCCGATATCGATTTTGACTATGTGTCATTGCAAACCCAAGCTGCGAGTCACGCCACTCATTTGCCCGCCGCCGATGTATTGATCTTGCCCGGCAGTAAGAATGTGCGCGCCGATTTGGCCTTTTTACGCCAGCAAGGCTGGGATAAAGATATTGCCACTCACTTGCGTTACGGAGGCAAAGTGCTTGGTATTTGCGGCGGTTACCAAATGTTAGGTCAAAGCATTGCCGATCCCTTAGGTATTGAAGACAGTGCGGGTGATACCGCAGGACTTGGCTACCTGCCGCTGAGCACAGAACTCAAAGCCGAAAAACAGTTACGGCGAGTGAGCGGTGAGCTAACGTTACTTGGGCAAAAGGTTGCAGTGAAGGGCTATGAAATCCACTGCGGTGAATCAAGCTATCTTATCCCTAGGCTTGAACAAACGAATGCGCCCTTGCAGTTAATCCCTGAATCCACATCTGTGAGCTTTGCCGATGGCCTGCAAAGCGATGACGGGCAAATCTTAGGTACTTATTTACATGGGCTGTTTGATAGCCCAGATGCGTGTCAGTTGATTTTGCGCTGGGCAGGATTAAACGATGCTAAGGCGATAGATATCAATCAAATACGTGAGCAGCAACTCGATCGTTTAGCCGATGTGTTAGCCGAGCATTTAGACATGCAAAAATTACAGCCAATTTTAGAAGCATAAGTTTTAGAAGCAGACATTTTTAGCAGCAGAGTGAAGAGAAGACCATGACAGCACAGAACGACAACGAACAAGCGCAAATCAAGGCCGAACGCCACAAGGCTCGCCAACAGAAAGTGAAAGCCGGTGTGGATGCTAAAATTGCCGCCGCCCAAGAGGAGAAGGGGATTCTGCTGGTGTTAACCGGTAACGGTAAAGGCAAATCGACCTCTGGTTTTGGCACAGTGGCCCGCGCCGTCGGTCACGGTAAAAAAGCCGCGGTAGTGCAATTTATCAAAGGCACTTGGGAGTGCGGTGAGCGTAACTTACTTGAAGGTGCAGGGGTTGAGTTTCATGTAATGGGCACAGGTTTTACCTGGGAAACCCAAGATAAAGAAAAAGATACCGCCGCCGCTGTACTCGCTTGGGAAGCCGCCGAAAAGCTGCTGCAAGATGAGAGCATAGATTGCGTGATGCTCGATGAACTCACCTACATGGTGAGCTATCACTATTTAGATGTGGAACGTGTGCTTAGCGCACTTAAAAATCGTCCACCCATGCAGCATGTGATCATCACGGGTCGGGCCTGTCATCGCGCCATTATTGAACTTGCCGATACTGTCAGCGAAGTGCAGCCGTTGAAACACGCCTTCGAAGCGGGTATCAAGGCACAGCAAGGTTTTGATTACTAATCGAACCTTAAATGTCGGCGTATAAGTGACGCAGCATTGTTGGTTGCAATGTTAAGTAAGACGCGCGAATGGCTTTAGCACAGGCATAAAATGCGCTAAGTTTGAGGATTAGTAACTGCCTATTAGTGACTAGCAACTAGCGACAATTTGCTGTTAGCGACTATGGGTTAGCCTCTAGCCGTTCAGTGTTCAAAGCGTTCTCAAGGATGATCCTATGAATAAGCGTATCGTGATTTGTGCCGATGGGACTTGGAATCGACCCGAGAAAGATCTTAAGGTCGATTTCCCCACCAATGTGCTGCGCCTCGCGCGGGCGATCAGCCCATTGGCCAGTGACGGCAAACCCCAGCAAGTGTTTTACGATTGGGGTGTGGGTTCCTATTACGATGAAGCCATGGGCGGCGCAACAGGGCGCGGTTTACATAAAAACATCATGGATGGGTATCGCTATATAGTGCAAAACTATTCCCCCGGCGATGAGATTTATCTCTTTGGTTTTAGCCGTGGTGCTTACACTGTGCGTTGCTTGTGTGGTTTGATTAATAACTGCGGCATACTTAAACGCCCCGATGCGGCGTTGATTCAACAAGCTTTCGACCACTATAAAAAAAGCAGTGCGCCCTTTGCGCCTGATGGTGAAAAATCCCTCGAATTTAGAGCGAGATACAGTCATGAATCTCGGGAAATCAAGTTTGTTGGTGTGTGGGATACCGTGGGTGCTATGGGGATCCCTATTTCATTTTTAGGCTTGTTCGAAGATAAAGACGAGTTTTACGACACTAAAATTGGCCGCAATGTGCGCGTTGCCCGCCATGCCTTAGCCATAGATGAACATCGCAGTGATTTTGAGCCGACTATTTGGCAACTGCGTGACAATATGGACATGCAGCAAGTGTGGTTTGTGGGCGCCCATAGCAATATTGGCGGCAGTTATAAACCCGATAAAGACGGTTCATTGTTGTCGGATATTGCACTGTTGTGGATGATATCCGAGGCGCAGAAATTTAATTTAAGCTTAGAGCCACACTTAGCCGCGAGTGTGCATCCAAATCCGCTCGCGACCTTACATGACTCGAGACGCAGTTTTTATCGGATAAAACAGGAATATTTGCGACCACTCGACCCTGAGCAAGTCCCAGTACTTTTGCATCATTCGGTGAAGGCCCGCTGGGATCAAGATCCTCAGTATCGCCCCAAGAATCTACAAACTTATATCGAACACTATGGCTGGCCAGAGCAGCTAGTTTAACTCTATAACCCCAAGTGACCTGAAGCTACTACGCCTGCATCTTCAGGCGGTTTGGGGATAAATACTAAGGCATATCATGATTAAGCGACACTTAGCTGGACTCGTTTTTGGGCTCAGTCTGTTTCTTCCCCATAGCGTATTGGCGCAGCCCGCTAAACGCATTATTGCGCTCTCGCCCCATGCTGTGGAAATGCTTTACGCCATAGGTGCGGGCGATACGATTGTGGCCGCAACCGATTATGCGGATTATCCCGAGGCGGCAAAAAATATCCCGCGTATTGGGGGTTACTATGGCATTCAAATGGAGCGGGTGATGGAGCTTAATCCCGATCTGATTGTGGTGTGGGATTCGGGTAATAAAGCCGAAGATATCAACCAGCTTAGGACGTTAGGATTTAACCTTTATGGTAGCGATCCTAAAACCTTAGAAGGCGTCGCCAAGGAGCTTGAAGAGTTAGGCCAACTTACGGGGCATGTTGAAGAAGCAAGCAAGGCTGCGGCCGCTTATCGCGCAGAGCTTATCCGATTGCGGGTTGAAAATGCTAAAAAATCAGAACCTAAGGTATTTTATCAACTCTGGTCTACCCCCTTGATGACAGTCTCTAAAAACAGTTGGATCCAACAGATCATCAGTGTGTGCCATGGACAAAATGTGTTTTACGATGCCGCCAGTGATTATCCGCAAGTCAGTTTAGAAAACGTCTTGCTGACCTTGCCCGAGGTGATTTTGCAGAGTGAAGAAGAAGGTAATGTGAAAGGGGTTGATTGGCGCCAATGGCCAGAAATTCCTGCCGTGAAGAAACAGCATATTTATCAACTCAATGCCGATTTATTACACCGCGCGACGCCCAGAGCTTTGCTTGGCGTTCAAGCCTTATGTGATGCCTTGGATAAAGCACGTTAAATAAAACGCCTGACAGATTATTCCGTCAGGCGTTTAGTCAGATGTTGCTATTTTCTAAGCGTTTAGAAAGGCGCGTTGATGTCGACCACATTAATCAGCTTGTGGTTTACAAACTCTTTCAATCCTAAATCAATCAACTCGCGGCCATAACCTGAGCGACGCACGCCACCAAAGGGTAAGTCGGCCTTGACCATAGTTGGATGATTAACAAACATCATGCCTGTGGAAACCTGCTTAGCGACCGCCAGCCCGCGTTGGGTGTCGGCGGTAAACACTGAGCCACCCAGTCCAAAGGGCGAGTCATTGGCGATGGCAATCGCCGCTTGCTCATCTTTCACCCTGTGGATACTGGACACAGGGCCGAAGAATTCCCAATAGTAGGCTGGGTTATCTGGCGTCAGGTTTGTCAGTATTGTTGGCTGCACAAAGGCGCCTTGCTGCGGCACTTTAGGACCCACTTCGGTCGCGGTTGCGCCGTGTTTTACGGCATCACGGATCTTCTGCTTCAACTCATCGGCCGCGCCTTGGGAAGACAGCGGTGCCAGCGTAGTCGTCGAGTCCATAGGATCGCCGGCTTTTAGCGCTTCGATCCCCTTGATATAGCCTTTCATAAATTCATCGTAAATGGCTTCAACTAAGATCATCCGCTTAGATGATGTACAGACCTGTCCCGCGTTCCAGTGACGGCCAAACACAGCCCAGTCGATAGTTTTAGGCAGATCGGCATCTTCAAGTACGATAAAGGCATCTGCGCCACCCAGTTCTAGCGTGGACTTTTTCAGTGCCTTACCCGCCAGAGCGGCAATGATCGATCCCGCATCTTCTGATCCCGTGAGCGCAACACCATGCACTTTGGGCGAATTGATGATCTGTTCTATCTGCTCTCGGGTGGCATACAGATTTTGGAATGCACCTGAGGGCAGTCCGGCATCGCGCATTAAGCCTTCAAAGGCCGCTGCGCACTGGGGCACGTTGGATGCATGTTTGAGTAGTAAGGTATTTCCGGCTGCAAGCTGCGGCGCTAAGATGCGCGCAATTTGGTAGTAGGGAAAGTTCCAAGGTTCGATAGCCAATAATACGCCCAGCGGTTCGTTAACCAGTATTGCTTCACCTTCGGCGGGATCGGCAACCGGCAGTTTTTGCGGTGCCAGCAGTCGCTCGGCATGTTCGGCGTAGTATTCGAAAATTTGCGCCGACAGTTCGACTTCAGCTTCGGCTTCTGCTGTGACTTTGCCCATTTCTAAGGTCAGTAGATTGGCGTATTTGGACTTGTTGTCTCTGAGGATCTTCGCCGCCTTAGACAGTATTGCGGCCTTGTCGGCAAAGGGAGTGGTTCGCCAGCTTAAAAATGCCTGATGGGCGGATTCTATCGCTTGTGTGACTTCGGTATCTGTTGCATTTGGAAATTCTTTAATGAGCTTTCCCGTAAAGGGATTGGTTGTTGCATAAGCCATATGTGCCTCCAAGCGTTTAACAAATAGAGCGTAAATGCCAGCTTTGGCATCGAGGGTGGAAATGTCTTGTTTGTTGTGGACTTCCTTGCCATTGATTATGTGGCAAGGAACCCTAGGATGAACGGTAAACTCGCGTGGCAGTAGGAACTATCTAGGAGTAATTAATCAATTAAATCAAATTTATAGTTGATCCATGCCTACGGTATACACGTCATGTTGTTACGGTTAACAAGCTTCAGCTGTTTTATAGCGTTCAGCCATGGCATTGGCGGCTATCATGGCTTGATAGACATCATCTGCGGTTAATTTCATCGGCATATTGCCCATAGTATCGTCCTCAGCACAGGCTATCTCAGCCACTTTGCGCCATTCGGTCTCGATAAAGGTTTTCAGCCCTAAATCTGCGAGTGTGAGCGGCAGTCCCGCGGTTTTGATAATGCGGATAACGTTATCGATTTCGGCTTTTGGGGCATTTTCGAGCACGAGCTGAGTTAGCAGCCCAAAGACGACTTTCTCGCCGTGCTGAGCTTTATGTAAGTCTGCCACCGCTGACATACCATTGTTTACGGCATGGGCGGCGGCTAACCCGCCTGCTTCTGCACCAACACCACTGAGATAGATGGTGGCTTCAATGGTTTGCTCTAGCGCAGGTGTGACTATTTTGTTTTTAACGGCGTCCATAGCAGCTTCAACATTTTCAGTCAGTAACTGATAACAAAGTTGGGCCAATCCCAGCCCTGTGCGGGAAGGCTTTTTCAGGACTAGGTTGACGCCATCTGATTGATAGCAGGCACGAGCTTCAAAATAGGTTGCCAGTGCATCGCCTATGCCTGCCGCAAAAAATCGGGCCGGAGCCGCGGCGATAATGGCAGTGTCGGCAACGACAGCATCTGGGTTCTGTGGCAGAAACAGATAGCGTTCAAACTCACCTGTTTCGGAGTAGATCACTGCAAGTGCAGTACAAGGCGCATCGGTTGAAGCAATTGTGGGGTACAAGATGACAGGCCGTTTTTGATAGAAAGCGACGGCTTTGGCGGCATCTAAGGTTTTTCCACCGCCAACTCCAACAATAACGTTGGTATGATGCTGTTCTGCCAGCACGCCTAAGCGCTTTATCTCGGCTTCGCTGCACTCATAGTTGAATTTTTCGAGGTGGCTGCTGATCCCATTTTGATCTAGCCCAGCGACCGCTTCATTCTTCACGCGGCTGAGGATAAATTCATCGCAGATTATAAAAGCATTGTCACCAAAGTCCTTAACATAATCATGCATTTGAGCTAATAGGCCCTTGCCGATAATGAATTTTTTAGGGGAAGTGACGGTACGTGGAACGACAGTGCTCATAGAGCCTCCTTTGCACTTATGACGGTTATCCTTTCATTCTTACCCTAGCATACGCCTAAATTAATGTCATAGCATGAATGGTGGTAATGTTTTTATTGCTAAGCGTAAATTACTGCTTTAGTGCTTAATTGTTAGATTAATAATGTGGTTTATTGTTTTATTATTCGAGTTAAATGCTTTGGTTTGTCCCTGGTTTAAGGAAAGGATAGGGCTCAGAGAGCGAGGCGATCTAAGCGGGCGAAGAGATGTCAGATCTCAAAAAAGCTAACGGTGGATTGTGCGAATAACGGTAAACGTCTGCTGTCTAAACACTGCATAGTCATTAATCTAATGGGATTTTATTACCTTAAACTCGTCCCAAGTCTTGCTCGGTGTTCATGCTTTATGTGATGCTCTGTACAGTCGTTCATTGGTGTCATAGCGAGTGAAATCGTCGGCTGAGATAAAAGACCAGTAATCAAGGAGTGAAGATGACACAGCAGAATGCGTTAGGACAATTGGTCAGTAAAGGTACGTTAATATTCTTTTGTGGCAAAATGGGCTCAGGTAAATCAACCTTATCGCGACAACTTTCTGAGGCCGAAAACTGTATTTTAATCTCGGAAGACGCATGGCTGGCGGCGCTATACCCCGATGAAATTAAAGATTTTGATACTTACTTGAGCTATTCCGCTCGCCTTAAGCCTTTGCTTAAAAAGCATGTGCAGGAACTGCTCTGTTCGGGTGTTTCTGTGGTCATGGATTTTCCCGCGAATACTATCAATCAGCGCCTGTGGTTTCGAAGCATTTTTACTGATTGCGCCGCCCATAAACTTATTTATCTTAATCACAGCGATGCGCTTTGTTTGAGTCAACTCGATAAACGCAGACAAAGCCACCCTGAGCGCGCCATGTTCGATACTGAGGCGATGTTCTGGCATGTGAGCGGTTATTTTCAGCCGCCGACTCTGGATGAAGGCTTTGAGCTTGAGGTGATAGAAAGCTAAATAGTTGAAAGCCAAGTGACTGAAAGCAAGTGACTGAATAAAAACAATAGGGAATATCATGTACCAAGTGCTTGAAGGCGTTGTTTCTGCCAATGATTTTGTTCGCCTACGACAGATTTCTGGCTTAAGCCCTAGACCATTGGAGGGTGCCATCAAGGCCTTGCCAAGGAGTTTATATGGCGTGCAAATCAAGCTCGCCGAGCAGACTGTGGGTATGGGGCGTGTGGTTGGTGACGGCGCGCTCAACTTCGAAATTGTCGATATTGCAGTGGATCCTGAGCATCAAGGTAAGGGATTAGGGCGGCTTATTATGCAGCACATCATGGCTTATTTAGATCGTCAGGCTTTTGAGGGCGCGTATATTACCCTGATGGCGGATGTGCCTGAACTCTATGAAAAGTTTGGCTTTAAATTTAGTCGTCCCGCAAGTGAAGGCATGTATATGGTGAAATAACGCCGCTAACCAATACACTTGTAACTTAGGCACTTGTAGCTGTAGAACTCAAACAGTAGAACTTAAAACAACAATCAAAGGAAGATTACCCCATGAATACCTTACTTATTTGCTTATTTGTCGCCATGTTATTGCCATATCTTGCGAAAGGTCCAGTGGCTTGGGCTATGGCAAAGGCGGGTGGATACGATAATAATCATCCCCGTGCTCAGCAAGCACAGCTAACCGGTTTTGGCGCTCGCGCTTTAGCGGGACATCAAAATGCCTTTGAATCATTGCTGGTGTTTGGCCTAGCCGTATTAGTGGTGATTGCTACCGGCAAAGTGAATCCCACCACTGAGTGGCTCGCCATCGTCCATGTAGGCGCCCGCTTTGTGTATCACATCCTCTATCTTGCCAACAAAGGCACCTTAAGATCCCTCACATGGTTTGTTGCCATCTTCAGTGCTTTCGGGATTTTATTTCAGGCTTTTTAAGCTTGGATATTAAAGGACCTGCGCCAGTTTTTTGATACTTTCCCGCAGATCATCAGGCGTATGAGCGGCATAGCCCAGTAAGATAGCTTGCCTTGGATAGGGCGCTTGGCAATATCGAGACAAAGGCTGTGCCCCCAAACGTATTTGGCGGCATTTGTTGATCACTTCCTCTTCGGTCAAGTCGCCCTTCAGCCAACACACGAGGTGAATACCTGAGTCTGAGGTTTGAACGGACAATTTTTCGGGCAGATACTGCTCAATTGCCGCAATTAACGCCGCTTGGCGCGCTAAGCAGGCTTTTCGCACTCGGCGAACATGCCGCGCGTAATGTCCTTCGGCGATAAACAACGCTAATGTTGCTTGCTCTAGGTGAGCCGTGTGCGTATCGGCATAATATTTTGCCAACTGGAAAGCCTGTACCAGTTTAGGGGGGACCACTAAAAAGCCGAGTCGCAATTCGGGCAGCAGCATCTTGGAAAAGGTGCCAGCGTAGATCACCCTTTGATGTTTATCGAGCCCCTGTAATGCCTGTATCGGACGGGCGCTATAACGAAACTCACTGTTATAGTCATCTTCTAAAATCCACTTATTCTGCTCAGCGGCCCAATCGAGTAAGGCCAATCGTCGTGGCAGACTTAGCATACCGCCGAGGGGAAATTGGTGTGAGGGCGCGGTAAAAGCCAGTTTCACTGAGGGCCACCGCTGGATCGCATCGGCAATATTTGTGCCCTCATCATCAACACTCACAGGACGAACCCGCATATTTTGCGAGAGAAAAGCGCCTAAAGCCCCGTCATACCCAGGTTCATCAAGCCAGACTTCATCTCCCTGTTGGAGTAGTACCTGCGCTGTGAGGTTAATGGCCTGCTGAGTTCCATTGATTATGATGATCTGCTCAGGTGTGCAATTGAGGCCGCGGGTCGAACGCGCATAGTCACTTATCGCCTCACGCAGCGGAAAATACCCCGCGCTATGGTTTGATTTACCTAAGGTTTTACGCGATTTCCGCCAAACTCGGCCTAACAGCCGCCCCCAAAGTTGGTGCGGGAAAAGATCGACACATCCGACGCCAATATTAAACATGCTATGGCTGTGGTCCGTATTTCCCTTCGCTTTCAGTCGCGCCATTTCTATTAACTGTGGATTAATTTCTAATTCGGAATCAAAGGCTTGAGCGCTTTCTCTGGCACGGTTTGGAATATCGATCAATTCATCGGGAATGGTATCTGACACATAAGTGCCCGATCCCGGTTTAGTCAGCAGATAGCCTTCATCAATCAGGCGCTCAAACCCTTGCAGTACTGAGTTACGTGAAATCTGCATGGTTTCCGACAAGGCTCTGCTGGATGGGAGCTTCATTCGCGGGTGTAAACGTCCATCAAGAATGGCCTCTCTAAACGCATGATAAAGCTGATCTTTGAGGATGCCATCTTTGAGTTGCAAGTGAGGGAAATTGGATTGAGGTTTTTTCATTTGCTAACTGGTACTGTGAAAAATACAAAAAGTGTACCTTATGCGGTACCACAATTGAATCTAGAATCTTGCTTCAGTAAAACTGAGACCATTTACTTAATTTCAAGGAGTGCGCTAATGTCCAGCCAATCACTAACAGTGACCATTGATATGGTTAAAGAAACGGACTATTTACTCTGGTTACCACACTGGCGTGATTACCAGACTTTTTACAAAGTGGCGTTATCAGAAGCGACCACCCAAGCCACGTGGCGCCGATTCTTCGATGACCAAGAACCCATTTATTGCGCCGTTGCAAGAGAGGGCCAAAACTTACTCGGTTTTGTGCACTATGTTTTCCATTGTTCTACTTGGGCCGAAACGGATTATTGTTATCTTGAAGACTTGTTTGTTGCCCCAACGGCAAGGGGTCAACATGTTGGAAAACAATTGATTGAGTATGTAAAGCAAGCGGCCATTGAACACAACTGCGCGCGCCTGTACTGGCATACACAGGAAACAAATTTAACCGCGCAAAAACTCTATAACTGGATTGGTGAAAAACCGGGAGTCATTGAGTACAGAATGCCGCTGTAAGGAGGGGACTTTAATAAATACATTAACTGCTCAGCTTTTTAATACTTTATTATCAGTGGCTTGATAGTCTAACGCCCTTTCAATCCTAATGCTAAAGGGCTTTTAGCATTAGGTTTTAATGCACGTTTTAATTGCGACTAATCGCAGCGATCACTGTATCGGTCAGTTCCCGAGTATTCGCCGTTCCGCCCATATCGCGAGTTAAAGACTGCTTATCTTTCAATACGTTTTCTATCGCGCTGAGTATCAGGTCGTGCATTGCGCTATAACCTAAATGTTGCATCATCATAGCGCCAGCCCAAATTGTGCCTAAAGGATTGGCAATACCTTGGCCTGCAATATCCGGCGCCGAACCATGTACCGGCTCAAACATCGACGGAAATTCCTTGCTTGGATTGATGTTCGCCGAAGGGGCAATGGCGATAGTGCCAGTGCACGCAGGGCCAAGATCAGACAGGATATCGCCAAACAAATTTGAGCCAACAACCACGTCAAAATGCTCAGGTTTCAGTACGAAATTTGCCGTCAGAATATCGATATGATATTGGTCGACCTTAACATTGGGATACTGTTTTGCCATTTCCACGACGCGACTATCCCAATAGGGCATAGAGTGAAATATGCCATTGGATTTAGTCGCCGAGGTTAAGTGCTTTGCTTTGCGGCTTTGGGCTAAATCGAAGGCATATTTTAAGATGCGGTCTGTTCCACGACGGGTAAAAATGCTTTGCTGGGAGACTATTTCATGTTCAGTGCCTTCATATTGAATGCCGCCGACGGCGGAATATTCGCCTTCCACGTTTTCACGTACTACATAAAAATCGATATCGCCGGGCTTTTTACCCGCGAGTGGGCAGGGCACGCCTTCGAATAGTCTAATAGGCCTAAGGTTCACGTATTGCTCAAAGGCTCTGCGGATCGGCAGTAGTAATCCCCAGAGTGAAATATGGTCGGGAACTCCTGGAAATCCAACAGCGCCTAAGTAGATGGCATCAAAGGATTTTAGTTGCTTAAGTCCATCCTCTGGCATCATGCGACCGGTTTTATGGTAGGTTTCACAGGACCAGTCGAAGTAGGTCCACTCAAACGCCACACCTAAGATTTTTCCTGCGGCTTCGAGTGTGCGTATCCCTTCGGGGATCACTTCAGTACCTATGCCATCTCCGGCAATTACGGCGATTTTTACCTTAGACATCTTCGACTCCAATAGGGGATTCTGCGTTTTTTGTATGTTATTCCATATTCGTATCGTGTATGAATAGGCTAAATGTTTTGTTAAGGATTACGAATCGTGAGCCAACTGCCGCCACTTGAAGATTTACGAGTCTTTGTTATCGCCGCTACAAGCGGGGGATTTACAGCCGCTGCGGAGCAATTATCTTTTTCTCCAGCGTATGTGAGTAAACGCATTGGCCTATTAGAAAAAGCGCTCGGAGTGCGCTTGTTTCTGCGTTCTGCCAGAAGTGTCAGTCTCACCTTAGAGGGCAAGATTGCCTTGGAATGGTCCGAACGTTTGCTCGATACCATGGAGCAAATGAGCCTTGAAATTAGCTTAGAGCAGCAAGTGCCACGGGGGCGATTACGTATCGCAACTAGCACAGGATTTGGCAGCCACTGTATTGCGCCGATTATTTCAGACCTCGTGTTCCACTATCCCGAATTAGAAGTTGATTTAGAGTTGCTCGACCGCCCGGTCGATCTGGTCTCTGAAGGTTTTGATCTGGAGATCCGTGTCGGTGGCGAATTGCCACCGCAAATGATAGCTAAGTGTCTTGCGAGTAATTATCGGGTATTGGCGGCATCGCCGACCTATATCGACACGCATGGCATGCCAAAAAATCTCGCGGCATTAGCCGAGCATAAGTGCATAGGGATCCGCGAGCGCGATCAAAACCATAGAGTGTGGCGATTGGAAAGTGCGGCTGGCATAGCCTCGGTTGATTTAGCGGCTTCCTTGATGACCAACAATGGCACAGTCGCTAAGCAGTGGTGCCTTAAAGGCCACGGTATTATGTTGCGCTCCATCTGGGATTTACAGCAAGATTTCTTAAGTGGCACATTAGTCAGAGTACTCCCCGAGTATCATCAATCCGCTGAAATTCATGTAATTTATGCTTCACGATTAGAAACGTCTGCCAAACTTCGCACCTGCGTCGCCTATCTTGAAGAGGCATTACCTCGTTTTGCTGGCACTGGAATAAGTTGATTTTATTTCGCCAATCTCTATTGGCGAGTGAACGCCCGCTATTTTCATATTGAGTTTAAATAAATCAAGGTGTTGGATTTAATTGCTGACATTGGGTCAAGAGGCGGCCAAGAAGGCGCTTGTCCTATTCTCCTTAAAAAAATGATCGTAATAGGTCATTTTGTATATCTATTAAGCAAACAGTCAGGTTTTTACTGTTACCTTACGCCCCCGATGTATTGGCTTATCCCATTGCTACCGTTTTACCTCAGTTAAAGAGATACCATGTTTATAAAGTTTAAGCTTCCCGTTGCTATGCTCGCACTCATTGCTTTGTCTGTTTTATGCTCTTCGGTGTATGTGCAAGAAACGCTAGCGACTAAGCTGATTTCAAATAGGCTGCCAGTTGATGCTCTTGGTTTTCAGTCTCAGACGGCTTCCAATCCTTTAGTTGCCAGTCAGAGTGCTCTGCATCATATGCAGAGTTTGCCAAAACTGATGACGACTTCCTTGGTGCAAGCGAATCAAGGTGCTGTTGCAAATCCAACGGTTGCTGAACATTTCTCATCCTCCAAAATACTTGAGCAGTCATCCTTAGACAATCCAGAGGCTAAACAACTGAGTCTGAATATCAGTTCTCTCGATGAACTCATGGGCTTGTTTGACTCGCTTAATTACACGCCAGAAAGCTTTCGTGATGGTAATAAATCGGTCCCTAGATTGACCTTTGATGCCGTGGGAGAGGGCTGGAGTTCAGTGTCAAGCCAACTCCCGGTGAAGCAAAAGAAAATGGTGTTTCTTAGAATGATTGCCCCTTTAGTCTTATTGGCGAATGAGAAAATTTTACAAGAAAGACAGGTCATTATGTCTGCCCCCCTCGATGATATTGCGTTATTAGCCTTAGGGGTAAAGTACAAAGTAATAAGCAGTGAAGATAAACCGCTGTTAGAAGCCCAAAGACAAATGCTACTTGAAAGGGTGGATATCCTGCCGCCATCGTTAGTGTTAGCTCAAGCGGCAAAAGAAAGCGGTTGGGGCACATCGCGATTTGCCCGTGAAGGTAATGCATTATTTGGGCAGTGGGATTTCAAGGGTAATGGTATGGAACCTAGGCAGAAGCGCCAAGGTTTAGGCAATTATGGTTTAGCACGATTCGATACACCATTTGCTTCGGTGGAAGGGTATTTGTTGAATTTGAATACCCATAATGCATATCAGAAGATGCGAGATTTTCGTGCCCAATCAAGACAAGCTAATCAAGCTGTGACAGGGTCTGCACTTGCAGGGACGTTAGACCGATATTCGGAGCGTGGGCACGCCTATGTTAAGGCGATTCGTCAGATGATCCGTACCAATAAGCTATATCTGGTGGATGATATTTATTTAAGTGATGACGCGCCATTACATCTATTAACAAGAACAAACTAAGTGATTGGTAAAATAACCATTTTCACTTAGCCTGAATAAATCGCACTTTAATTAGGCTTCTATAGGTCAATTTAATCAAGGGCATCCGCATTACCCTATATCCCAATTTTAAACTTTGCCTTTTTGCTGGTAATTGTCTTCAAGGTTTTGAGTTAACCATTAGGATAAAAGGATAAGCAGTGCCTGATGTTCGATATTAATGGTTACCTTTCTGTAATCGCATAACTGCCATCTGTGTTATAGCGGATGATAAACCCCTTTTTGTCACCATCGTGGTAATACTTCAGGGACAGTAATCGCTCCTTGTTATCGATCTCATATGTCCAGCCACGTTGCTCATTGTCGCTGTAATTGGACAGTGAATAACCGCCATCCTTCTTGTAGCGGATGCTGATTTGACTGTCTTGCCCCTGTTCATTATTTTGCAGCTTTTGGACATGCCCCTCTTCATCGAATTCATATTCTTTGATGAGGTTGCCATGATGGTAGTCAGAAAATTTGTATAATTTTCCTTTACTATCATAATAATATTGTTCCCCATGCTTAATCGATGGCGTATTTCTAAAGGGGGGATTCAGTATGTCCTTACAGTCATTGCTATAGGGATTTTCTCGCATTATGCACTCGTCTTGAGAGGGCTTGACGGGCAAGGTTTCGTCATATTCATAATGACTTAACTCCATAAGCCTATGATTGTGGTTAGGATCAAATATCGCCTGCATGCCATGGTATTCACCTTTGCGATAGTGTCTAATGCCACTGGCAACATCCTGTGCTGAGTACCAAATACTCTGGCCATCGAGCAGGCCCTGCTTATAATGCTTATTGGCAAAGAGCACATTTTCATCGCTGATTAGTTTTTCTTCACCTTCGCGTAATCCATTGAGATAAGTCACTTCGATCCGTGATTTCTTGTCAGTTTTAAATACCCAAGGGCCAGTGCGCTTGCCATCAAGGTAAGCCCCGTTACCCACATAGTTGCGGTATTCGCCAAGCGAGACTTTATCTACCCAAGGGCCATGTTTAATGCCGTTTTGATAGTGACCTTTATTGCCATTGCTCTCAAGCCACTCACCGTCTTTGACGCCGTTGCGATAAATGCCTTTTTCAGACAATCGCTTATCACCTGTGTCTCCGCCATATTCGGGCTCATAGATTTCACAGGGGCCATCGAGCACTCCTTGATTATAATGGGCAAAACCGTAGTTATCTGCCTCATCGAACATGGACTGTGCAATCCATTTACCTTGCTTTTTACCGTCAAGATATTCACCTTCCCAATAGCTTGCTTGGCCGTCAGCCTCAATCCATTTACCGACTTTTTTGCCTTGTTTGTACTGACCATTCAACATGATATTGGCATTACGGTTATCGTAGGCGATATAGGGGCCATCGAGCAGACCTTGGGCATAATGACTTTCAAGCGCAAGTCCAGCCCAAGATCCACCGAGATTCATGTAATCATAAGCTGGGCCCGTTTTTGGGATCTCACCCTCACCGCTGTTTAGCCAGTCCACATCATCGGCTTCAAAGACAACGCTCACCAACACAAAACTGCCCTGTTGTTCGCGATAATCATTGCGATAAAAGTGGGTCACTAAACTGTATTGATGCTCGCGGCCTTGGGCATCTTTATCTTTGCGGGTGAGGGGGTAACGTAATTTATATTCATCCGCGGTTTTCACATCGGCGGGTAAACCTTTAGCATTGCGATAGCCGATTAAGGTTGGTTTGAGCTTGGTTGAACCATCGATAATTGCTTTAATGGCGGGATCTTCTATCGCCTCAACATCATAGGTCATGCGATATTGCTGCGGCGGAATTTGGTTTAACACTTTGCGGGTGTCGCTGACGGTAAATGACGATAACGTCGGGGCGACTTCATCCAGCACAACTTGAAGGCGTGGTAGCTTAGTGAGCTTTGAATCCTCAAAACCATAACCCCGTAAATGCTGACCATCAGCATCTTTAAGCATGACCACGACTTCTTTGTCGCCACCCTTATCAAAGTCATAGTAAAAAACGGCCACAATTTCAGCCGCACCATAATCATCAAGATGTACGCCGGGCGCATCGCCGTCGGACATTTCGCTCCACACTTGATTGTCTTTTTGGTGAAAATTAAGCCATTGGCCATTCGGTAAATCGACAGTGGGATGGACGGCTTTGCTCGCAGCGCTTGCCGCAGGAATAACCGTTAAAGAGGATAACAACATCATGCCCGCTGCAGTGAATAAACTGCGAATCGAAAGTTCCATTTAACTACACCTTTTACACCGATAACTTGCGCCTCATGCGCACCAGTAAACGGGCCGAATTTTATGCGAAGACAAGCACTTCAGGAAGTAGCTGATACAAAAAAGGCCGCAATAGCGGCCTGTTAAGATCCAACATTTAACAATCAGCGATGGTACATAGCATTTATTTCGTGGGTGTCTTTTAGGGTAAATGTCTGACTGTTGGTTTTTACAGAAAAGTTATGCTGGCCTGTTCTTGTTGACTATCGATAGTCTTAATTCCGTATATCCATTAAGCACTATCATTCCAGTGACTCGCAGCAAGTCCGTCCCTGGATGCTCGAACGTGGCATCCATGCCACGGACGGTCACTTCCATGATAGTGCTTAATTTGGTTAACTCCTGTGTATGTCTGATAGCTGATTTTATAGAGGATTTATGACTATCTTTGGCTTTCATATTAACAGTTCAATGTTTGTATTTCGTACTGTCATCTCCAAATTAGTTTTGTTAGGCTGTTCAAATAGTTGGTAAAGATTAGTATTGAATAAGGTTTTTCCAAACATGGATAAAGGCATTGTTGAGCGGACTCTTTGGTATGAGCACAAAGATGGCCGTAAAGAACTTAAGGAAACTGAGCTAAGCAGTTTTATCGAGCCTTTAATTATATTGGGCGAAGCTGGAATGGGTAAGTCAGTTTTACTGGCTCGATTGGGCGAATTGTCAGGCTTTAAATATTGCACAGCAGGGCAGCTTATTCGTAGCCAAGATCCAGTAAAGCTTTTTGATGGTAATCAAGTTCTTGTTATAGATGCTTTAGATGAAGTTAGCTCTCAAAAAGAAGGGACTGCGGTTGATGCTGTTTTAAAAAAGCTTCAACAACTCAATTGTCCAGCTTTTATTTTGTCCTGCCGAGTTGCTGATTGGCAAAGTGCTACAGCAGTGGTATCGATTTTGGAGGATTATTCAAAGAAGCCAATAGAACTGCACTTAATGTCTTTCAGCGATAATGATATTCAGAGGTACTTATCTCTATCCTTGGGAGTTGAGAGAGCGGAAGTCGTTATTCAACATTTTAATTCTCGTGGTTTGAATCAGTTACTTGGCAATCCACAAACACTTGAACTCATTGGTAAAGTAGCTCAAGAACGTGAGTTGCCAAATAGCCGTAGTGAACTATTTGAGCGTGCGATTGATGTTTTGTGGTGTGAGCATAAAGACAGTAAAGCCCAATATCAGCTTGATAAAGAATCCATAATCCAAGCCGCAGGTGCCGCTTTTGCGGCTTTAATACTCACCGGAAATGAGGCTTTAACTCGTAAAGCTGCAGCTAATATTGGAGAAGGTGAGATATCATTTATTGAAATTGCCACATTACCTAATGCGAAAAATATTAAAGATGTCATTACCACAAGGTTATTTAAAAGTATTGGAGTAGATCGCTTTAGTTATCTACATCGTAGTATTGGTGAATACCTTGGCGCTAAATGGTTGGCTCAAAACTCAAATTCTGGAACGAACAAGAGACGGTTTTTTTCACTGTTCTATTCTGATGGATTAGTACCCGCAAGTTTGAGGGGGATTCATGCTTGGCTGGCGCAAGACCCCGCGCTTAAGCCTACTGTCATCAAAAATGATCCTATGGGGTTTATTGAATATGGCGATGCAGATGTACTGACAGTAAATGAGGCGAGTATCTTGCTTACGGCTTTGCAAGGATTAGCGATTGAGAATCCCCGATTTAGAGATTGGAAAAAATATTCGATAAGAGGATTAATTCAAGAACCACTCATCGAAGATTTAAGACAATTAATTATTTCAAAAAATACGATATTGGGGTTACGTTTGATATTGCTTGAAGCATTTAATGGTTGTGAAGTTAACGGTAGGTTAGTCGATGATTTAAAACGTATTATTTTAGACAAGACAGATACGTTTGCTATTAGAAGTAATGCTATAGAAGTACTTGTTAATAGTAAGGCCAAAGAAAATGTTATTACATTGCTGGATTCTCTTTTTATATGTAATGATGTAGATTCATTGCGTTTAGTCGCTGAGACATTAGAATACATTAATTATGAAAACGTAGAGGATAAGTTTATTGTCGATGTAGTTGTTGCTTATGCAGCAAAAGACCAATTAACAAAAAATTTGTTATATACCATAGAACGAAGTCTACCTGAGAGTAGGATTGGGGATTTTTTAGATCTACTGTCTAAATCACTTACAGAAATGGGAGAGTGGTACGAGCGAGGTGGTAATCACGATATTGCTGATTTAACTTATTTTATTATTGTTAGGGAAATTAAATCATCAAATAAAAAACCAAATGTTGATAGGTTTTTTTCTTGGTTAAGTCCACATCATGGCTCACTATGGTATAGTCAAAATAATGGAAATGAGCTAAATAAACTTATCAATGAAAATAGTGATTTTAAACTAGCCATACAAAAGTGGGTATTACTTGAGGCTCCTATTGATAAAAGTATTATAGGCAGAGGTTATAATCTAGCTAGTGCTTTATCTGCGCTAACCGTATCCGAAAAAGATCTAATTATTATTTTAAATACATTAGATGAACATGATCAACGCTGGAAAGAGTTGATTCAGCTTATTCATCATGACGGGAAAGTTGGAAGTCAGTTAAGACAAACAGCACAAAGGTTTGCTCGACATAAGCAAACAGATATCGAATGGCTATCTAGTTTAGCAGTAGCACTCGTGCCTGAGTGGAAAATTAAGGAAGAAGAAATACTGCGCAAAAATAGAGAAGAAACAACAGCAAGGTATGAAGCCCATAGGCATGAATATTCACTTCACATCAATAAAATGCGAACAGGAAATTATCAAGATATTATTAACCCTGCAAAGGCATATTTGAAATTATTCAACGATATTAGTCATGATACTCCAGCATACCAACGCATTGCTGAATGGCTGGGTGATGAATTAAGTCAAGCTGCCTTTGAGGGAGTTGAAGCATACTTAACTAAAAAACCTTTATTCCCATCAATTGATCAAATGCAACAAATTAGAAATGATGGACAGTTCTATGAGGCAGAGTACATTATTATTGTAGCTACTGCCGAACGTATCAGAAATGGCATAGGGATAGCAGATCTTTCAGATGAAGTAATATTCTCAGTATTTTCATCGTTGCGTCATCATTCTAATCTTGAGCAGCATGCAGGCATAAGTGATCTTCAACTTACTCAGTCAGTAGAACAAGAGATTGAACTGCGAGGATTGTGGGAAACTGCCATAAGACGTTTTTATGAACCACAACTTGCTATTGGTAAAAATACTATTTTGGGTTTTTATGAGCTAATGCATGATGATTCAAAAAAAGAGGTGAGTAGCCAATTAGCATTTGAATGGTTACAACGTTATAAATCACTTCCTGAAAATATTGAAAGTGAGTGCATTAAACGTCTGATTTACTCATCTAAATTCGAAGAGTTACGATCTTTACTTGTTGAGTACTTTAATGTTAGCGAGAAACATCATCGTTTAATTTGGAATGCGATTTGTTTTGTTGTGGATTTTGAAAGTATTACTGAAAAAGTCGGTAAAAAAATTTCCCCTGATTTTATTTGGCAGATTCGTGACTTAGTACAAGGTCACTACAGGCACAACGCATATTTAGAACTTAGTGTTGCTCAATGTGAATGGATAGTACAGACATTTAGATTGTTATGGCCAATGGAAACAGATCTTTATGAAGAAACTCGTGGTTCTAATAATGCTTGGGATGCTAGTCAATTTATTAATTCATTTATAGAGCGATTAGGGAAATCCTCCAATGAAGATGCTGTCTTGGTATTAAGGCGTTTGCGGCAAGCTCCAGAGGATAGTTATACCTCGTGGATAAAAGTGGTTGCAGCTGAGCAACAACGGCTTGTGGTTGAATCAAATTATGCGCCACCGACATTAGCATCAATTAAGGCTATTACTTGTAATATATCTCCACAATCAATAGCTGATCTTCAAGCTTTAATAATTGAAGAGTTAGAAATTGTTCAGGCAAAGATAAAAAGCGATGACATAGATAGTGGTCGCGTTTTTTATAACGATGACAATATTCCACACAATGAAGAACGCTGTAGCAGTTTGTTAATTGGGTTACTTCGTCAAGGCGCAGCAGGCGTTGAATATACGCCAGAGCAGCATGTATCGAATGATAAAGAAGTTGATATCTGTTGTTCTGTTGGCGGGCTTAGGCTTCCAATTGAAGTAAAAGGGCAATGGCATAGAGATTTATGGCATGCCGCAGATACTCAATTAGATAGGCTATATACGCAAGACTGGCGTGCAGAGCATCGCGGGATCTATTTAGTGCTTTGGTTTGGTAAGGGTCAGCTTGGCACTAAGAGGTTAAAGCCGCAAGGAAGGGGAAAAGCTATACCTAAAACAGCGGAAGAATTGCAAGAAATGCTCATGGCTAATTGTCTTGCTGCACAACAAGGGAGAGTGAAAATTGTTGTTTTAGATCTAGAAATCAATGGGTAAAGACATTTTCTATTTAGCTAGTAAAGAATAAGTTGGTCAGGCGTAACTCTTTTCAGATTAACAGCCAACACCAAAGCTAAGGTAATACACCTGTTCCCTGCGAGGTTGTTGAAATGCTGAGATAAAAATGCCGTGGTGACATCACGGATGATGGCGCAGGCTCGGGGCACATGGATGTGCCATCTGAACAGTTAGGCGATTTTTATTGGCGTATGAGACTGGTTACTAAGGGCTTTATGGTGACAGTGAGTCATTTAGCTACAGACTACTCAAGTGTTGACGAAATTAAGCACTTGCATGTAAGTGACCGTTGGCGGCATGGATGCCGCCGTTGAGCCCTCAGGGACGAGTTTATGGCGTGTCACTGGAATGTAAGTGATTAATTTTATGCATACAAAATAAAGAACTAATCACTCTCTTAAAGAGGGAGTTGCTGTTAATTCCCTCTTGGTTGGCTCTTGATTTAACATCATAGGTCAAGCTCACACGACTTTGACTTTTTTAAAATTATAAAATAACCAATCAATTGGTTGCAAAACTCCATATGGCTTGAATCAACTCATCATTAATCTCAAACACCATCACTTCAAAGAGATAATCTTTAATCTCACTAATGCGTTTGCCCAACAACGATGGCTCAGCACATTGTTGTTAGACATCTACTGAATGTTACTTCGCGGTAATTGAGCCTTGAGTTCCTGCATCAGTATCAATCCACGAGCTGTCTTTATTCATGCTTGCATCAGGATAAATGGTGAACTCCACCATGCCTTGTTTGAATTTGATTGCGCCATCACTATGGCTCGATTTTACGTGTTTACCATTAACCCAAACCTGATTTTTATCATCGATTTGAATGTTGGCAACCGTCGCGCCTGAGCTGGCGGTTGCAAGCCATTGTCGGGCATTGGGAATGATTACCTTAGCGTCATCTGCGGTTTGGGACATGGCGCTTGCCTTAGCATTTTCCTCTTTGGTTTTGTGGATATCGCAGCCTTGGGCTTCTGACATTTGGGTGCAGCCAGAGCGCTCGAGTAACTTGCGATATTCGTCGTTAATGGCGTAGCTATTTGCCGATATTAATAGTGCAATGCTTGCTGTGATGATGATTTTAGTGTTCATGAGTTCCCTCGTTAGTATCAAGTTGTTAATCGCTCATTGCTAGTTTGCAGTGTGAGCTGATGGTTAATTGTAGAGGGTGCTTAGCAATTTTCTATTGGGCAAAAGTACATTTAATTCTATGCCGGGTTTAGCCGTAATGACCTTACTGCTATTGCTGCTTACATTGCGGGGCATATGCCATGCGCTGTTTACACGTAATCCTTGCGAGGTGATGCGTTAAAATACAGTTGATCACATCGATAAAATACTTTGCGTCTATTGGTTGATGCAGTTGCCCCGTTTGATCGACGTTTAGCGATTAATGATCCAGCTGCTTTTCAAATTGTTCGAACAGAAAATCTAAGAATAATCGCAGTCGTTTGGGCTGATATTGGCGGCTGATGTATACCACGTTGAGGTCGGCACTTGAAACTGTGGTCGAGCTATTAAAGTTTTTCATGTAGCCATTTAATACTGTCACTAAGCGTTGCTGATTAATGTCATTTTGCACATCGAGCAGTGATTTTAACGCGATCCCCGCACCTTCTAATGCCCAGCAACGGATCACTTCACCATCATCAGAAAACCGTTTTGGGGTGACAGTGACTGAGTTGCGGCCTTCTTGGTCTTGAAAGTGCCAAGTTTTGAGCTCTTCATTACTGCGCAGCATAGCGAGGCAATCATGATGGTTGAGGTCTTGCGGTTTAACGGGAGTGCCTTTACGCGCAAGGTATTCTGGGGATGCGCACAGCACCCGTCGACTTGGTGCGAGCCGCCTTAAAATCAGATTGCTGTCAGTTAAATCACCGTAGCGAATAACGACATCTATGCCCGATTCGGCAATATTAGACAAATTATCATTGAGATACAGATAGGGAACGATATCGGGGTAGCGGTCGGTGAAGGCGGACAAAATCGGCAGTATATATTGTTTGCCTATATCTTTTGGCGCAGCAATTTTTAAGGTGCCTTTGACCTCTTTTACCCCATTCTGCAGCAAATTTTCGGTTTCTTTTACATTTTCGATAATCCCCAAGCATGCTTGGTGATACAGGGCCCCAGAGTCTGTGAGTGACAGATGTCGAGTACTTCGATTGAGCAGCTTAACCCCGTAGCGTTCTTCAAGTGCTTGTAAGCGCGCCGTGACGGTTGCTGGAGAAAGTCCGAGCTCGCGACCCGCCGCTGCCAACCCTTGATGTTTCACTATGCTGATAAACAGCGCCATATCTGAAAATTTATCCATTTTCACTTCTATTGTTTGTCTGGGCTGAATAATGAATTCATATATTAATCAATTATCAAAATATGTCGAATGAATATACTGGCTCTACTAACCAATCAGCAGTACAGAGAGTAGTCACATGAGCAGCCATATCAGTAATCAGATTAGCAATCAGAGCAATAGCGATAAAGCTGTGGTTGTCATCATCGGCGGAACATCAGGAATAGGGGCTGCGCTTGCTAGGCAGCTAACGGTAGACAACCAGATTGTCCATGTCGCCAGTCGTCAAACAGGCATAGATGTGGAGGACGAACAATCGGTAAATCGATTTTTTGAATCCATTGGTGCGTTCGATCACTTAGTGATCACCGCGGGTTCTTCTGCGCCAGCTGGCAAGGTCGTTGATGTCGATATTCAACAAGCTAAAGCGGCTTTTGACACTAAGTTTTGGGGTTCAATCAATGCTACAAAACAGGCGGTTCGTTACATTAAACAAGGTGGTTCTATCACACTAACCACTGGGATGCTGTCACGAAAAGTGGTCGCTAATACCTATGTTAAAAGCACAATGAACGCCGCCTTAGAAGCCTTTACTAAGGTGCTCGCTAAAGAGCTTGCCCCCATTAGAGTCAACGCCGTTAGCCCTGGATTAACAAGAACCGGGTCAATGCCTGCGCAAACGGCGATGTACGAACAAGCCAAAACCACATTGCCTGTGGCAAAAGTGGGTGAGCCGAGTGATATCGCTATGGCCTATTACCTTGCCATTAACAACAGCTTTATGACTGGCGCCATTATCGATGTTGATGGTGGCGCGCTGATTAACTAATGCGCTGAATAAATAGTGCTTTTACCCATTATTGCACCGAGCTGATAACACATCGCCGGTATGTTCCCTACACAAAATTTGAAATAAGCGAGATTACAATGAACAAGGAAAAAATGCCGTTACAAGTGTGGATACTAACGCTAGCAGCGTTTGCAATTGGCACCGCAGAGTTTGTGATTGCTGGTATCCTGCCACAAATTGCCACGTCTTTGTCTATTAGTGAAGGTCAGGCAGGGTATTTGATCAGCGCCTATGCATTGGCAATTGTGTTTGGTGGTCCCATCCTCACGATTTACTTGGCGCGGTTCAATAAAAAAACCGTACTGACCAGCTTAATGGTGCTGTTTATCTTGGGTAATTTGCTGTCGGCATTTGCCCCCAATTACACCTTGCTGATGATTAGCCGAGTGATTACTGGCTTAGTTCAAGGCCCATTTTATGGCATAGGTGCCGTAGTGGCGACCAGTTTGGTATCTGAAAAAATGGCCGGACGTGCTGTGGGTCAGATGTTTGCGGGTTTAACCTTAGCGAACGTATTGGGTGTACCAGGTGGCACTTGGATTGGCCTGCAATTTGGTTGGCAAACCACCTTTATCACAGTCGCGATATTGGGCGTTATCTCAATCGCGTCTATCTTCAAGTTTATTAATGCGACCGGCCATGGTGAAGCGAAAAATGTTTCGGCTCAGCTGCGAGCGTTTAAAAACCCTATGTTGTTGATTAGTCTTGCTATCACTGTATTTGCTTGGTCCGGTTTTATGACTGTTTACGGTTATATTGCGCCAATTGCGATGCACATTACGGGTTTTAGTGAACATGCAGTAACGTGGATTTTAGTTATCGTCGGCTTAGGTTTGATATTGGGTAACACTTTAGGTGGGCGTTCATCGGATAAAAACCTGCAGAAATCGTCGATGTTTTGGGCGATAGCTATGATAGTGTCGCTGCTACTGGTTGGTTTCGCGCTGGACAGCAAAGTGATGTTTGTGATTGCCGTTTTTGTCTTTGGTATCGCTTCGTTTGCTAATGTTCCTGCGATGCAGTTACGGGTAATGAATCACGGTGGTGAAGGCCAAGAGTTGGCAGCAACCGCTAATATTTCAGCCTTTAACCTAGCTAATGCATTCGGTGGATTCTTAGGGGGTATGGTGCTGGATAGTCAGATGGGCGCAGGCATGATCCCTTATGCAGCAGTGATTGTCCCAGTGCTTGGCTTAGTGTTTATTTCGATGGTAAACAAACGTGAGACACGTGCCGCGAATGCTGTAGCTGTGCCTAATATTTAAATGTGGTAGAAAGTCTGATTACTTCTGATATAGGCTGCCATTTATTTTAGCTAAAATGCTCAATGTAACTCATTGAGCATTTTGTATTTTAGGCTCAAATGTAGCTGACCTTTGTGATTCTGCAAGATTGATTCATCTATCGTCTATCTTGCTTAATTTATATTCGGACTAGACACACTTTTAAATTCCACTTAATAACTGGTCATGTTAAGCATCAGAAATATGCCAACTCCCGGCGAAGCTACTAATCAATACCTGTAACTTCGCTAGGGTGAGTGCTGTGTAGCAACGTTACGAACGAGAGTCAGGGATGGCGAACTGGCAGTTAGGCATCATCGCCATGACAGCTTTCTTTCCCTCTAATATTTTTTCAGTTAAGTACACTATTCTAATAGCTTAAGCTGTGTTTTTCCCCATTGGGTGGCATAGGGCATGGCTTCTTGCGGGCTGAGGACAAACTCTTGCTCGCATCCATCGCCGCGGGGCGTTTCCCAGAATTTGATCCCCTTTTGCTCAAGGGTGAGTTGGTAATATCCTGAGCCGTCTGATGTGGGGCATTCTGCGTCCGGTGCTTTGCCAGCAAACAATTTGTCCCTTAATGCAGGGGGTAAAGGATGACTCATACCCACGAGCATACTTTGTGGTTGCGTATCGGCGAGAAACCACTGCCACGGGTGGAAAGGTTTGCCGTCGGTAAGGGAGAAACTCACAAATTCTTGGCTGATACCATTGGCGCCATAACCTGCCGCCCAGCGATATAGGCGCACACTGAGCCAATGCTGATTAATAAAAATCGGTTCGGCAAAGGTTTCGTCAGTTACAAAACTGCCCATTTGTGCCAGCATTCTGCGGCGAGTGTCAAAGGTTTGTGCTAGTTGGACTTCATCGGTGAGCTTATGTTCAAGCCATTGATTAATTGCCAATATACCCGTTTGTGGGCCTTTAAATTCGATACCCACATCTGTGCCAAAAGTCAGCGGGCGATACTCAATATTTTCGTAGCTTTGCCATTTACCTCGGCTGAGTTTTGGCGTGGTTTCTAGCGGTAGATTGTAAGCATCGGCACCACAATCCTCGACCTTATCTGGGCTGATTTCTCGCTCAAGTTGCACTGGTAAAGATTTACTCGCGGTATCTTTAAACCAATGGCCGCTCAGTTTTTGTGGCGTGACACTATCAAACAGCCAATTTCCGGTATTGCCTTCTTCTTTCCACAGTTCATCTTGTTGCTCGAGTCTTATCGGCGTTAAGTAGCGTTGATAGTAATAACTGCCTGTTCCATATTGATTAAAACAAATTCTGACCTTGCTTTTACCTAACTGTCCCTGCCAGATCCCTGTGAGTTCATTGGCCGCAAAGGTCGGCAAAGAGATCGTGGCGGTCAGCAACAGGCTTGAAGATAAAACGGAGAATAACATCCTTGTGGGCATACTGATTTTCTCTTAAAAGGTGATAAGTAAGGGCCGTATTCTAAGCGCAGGATACTGACCGATTGTGGATTAAAAATCAAAATCTGATAAAAAAGTCGCCCGTAGGCGACTTGATGTTAAAGACTTAAGGCTTACTCAACTTGCCAATCAATGGCTTCTCCAGCACGAATTGGCACTACGTTAGTATCGCCAAGCGGGTAAGTTGTAGGGACATCCCATGACTTTTTGACCAGCGTGATGGTATCGGTATTGCGTGGCAGATGGTAAAAGTCTGGGCCGTTAAAGCTTGCGAACGCTTCGAGTTTATCCAGCGCATTGACCGACTCAAATGCTTCGGCGTACAGCTCAATGGCGGCATGAGCCGTGTAGGAACCCGCGCAGCCACAGGCCGCTTCTTTCTTATCCTTGGCGTGTGGCGCTGAATCTGTACCGAGGAAAAACTTCTTGCTGCCGCTTGCCGCTGCACCTAACAACGCCTGCTGGTGGGTGTTGCGTTTTAAAATCGGCAGGCAGTAAAAATGCGGACGAATACCGCCAGCCAGCATGTGGTTACGGTTATACAGCAAATGGTGGGCCGTGATAGTCGCGGCCACATTGTCTGAGGCTTGAGTGACAAAATCGACTGCATCTTTGGTGGTGATATGCTCAAGCACGATTTTAAGCGCTGGGAAATCGGCGACAATTTTACTGAGGATATTTTCAATAAAGACACGCTCGCGGTCGAAAATATCAATAGCTGAATCTGTGACTTCACCGTGGACTAAAAACAGCATACCGACTTCTTGCATGGCTTGGAGTACGGGATAGATGTTTTTAACATCGGTCACGCCGGAATCTGAGTTAGTCGTCGCGCCCGCTGGATAGAGTTTAGCGGCGACAATTTTACCCGAGGCTTTGGCCTTGCGGATTTCATCTGGGCTGGTTTTGTCGGTTAAATACAACACCATCAAAGGTTCGAATTGTGAGCCCGCGGGCACTTGCGCTTTAATGCGATCGTAATAGGCCAGTGCGGTTTCGGTATCGATAGCGGGGGGCACTAAGTTTGGCATCACGATGGCGCGGCCCATATAGCGGCTGATGTCGCGCACTGTATCTTTCAGCTGGGCGCCGTCTCTTAAATGAATATGCCAGTCGTCTGGGCGAGTGATTGTTATTGTAGTCATAGGGTTTGGTCTTTTGATCGTTTTTGCTGCGAGGGTGGCGGGATCTTATGTGGCAAGGATTTTACTGTAAAGGGAAACTCGGCTGTTTCGGCCAATAAATCTGTTAGGACATGTAATTGAAGCGCTTAGCCGCATGGCCCGTACTATGTCACTGTTTTTAGCATCGGACACTTTTGATTAATCTGCTGCGGACACTTTTCGATTTAAACTCCAGTGTCCGCGGACACTTTCATCTGCGATTTTTTGTTAAGGTTATGAAAGTAAATAATTTTACTTGTTTGGCATAGGCTTTGCTAACTCTAGGGTAGAGATTTCCAATAGTGTCCGTTGATACGTTCCGGCACTGATGATTCCAACAGGGAAGCGAGTAAAGCCATGATTAAAGATACTAGCGGCCAAGATACAGTACTTGTGCCATCGACCTCTAAACGTCTTAAGTTACCGCTGATCATTGGCGGTTGCGCCTTATTAGTCAGCGCCTTAGTGTGGGCAAGTTTAGGCTCTGATAGTGTTAGCAAATCCTTAAGCCGCAGCGACATCACTACCGCAAAACTCTTCGTTGGAACGTTAACCCGCGATGTGGCGACCACAGGTAAAATCGTGGCGGCCAATGCGCCTATTTTGTATAGCACTGAGGAAGGCACTGTGACCCTGCTCAGCAATCCTGGCGATACTGTTAATAAGGGCGATGTGGTCGCCAAACTCGATAGTCCAAGACTCACTAATCAGCTAGCGCAAGCCAAGTCCCTATTAGCGGGCATGGAGAGTGCATTAGAGCGCGCTAAGTTGGATGCAAGACGCGATCAATTACAAGCTTATCAAACCTTAGATATCGCAACGGTCGATCTTGAAGCGGCGGATAGGGAAAGCCGACGCGGAGAGGAGCTGATTCAAAGTCAGCTTATTGGCCAGATTGATTATGAAAAGGGCAAAGATGATTTACACAAAGCCAAGCTGAAGTTTAAGCATGCAGAGCAAGAAGTGGCGTTAACGAAAGATACGTTAACCTTTGAAATTAAAAATAAAGCCCTAGAAGTTGAGCGTCAAACTCTCGCGGTGCGTGAATTAGAACGTCAAGTCGATGCCTTGAATATTGTTGCACCTGTTAACGGCATTATCGGTAACTGGATTACCGAGCAGAAAACCCGTCTTAGCGCTAACCAACCGATTTTAACCGTCGTGGATTTAAGCGCCTATGAGGCTGAGTTAGCCGTGCCTGAGTCCTATGCGGACGATCTGGGTTTAGGCATGGAAGTCGAGTTGAGTTTTGGCAGTATTAAGTTAATGGGCAAGTTATCGTCAATTTCCCCTGAAGTGCGTAACCGTGAAGTGACCGCTAGGGTGCAATTTGACCAAAGCGACAGCCTAACACTGCGCCAGAATCAACGCATCTCGGCCCGAGTGTTATTAGAGCACAGACCCAATGTTCTTATGGTAAAACGCGGCGCCTTTATGACCAGCGGTGGAGGTAATGTGGCTTATCAAATCGAGGGCGATTTAGCCAGTCGTCGTGAGGTTAAGCTCGGCAGTACTAGCCTGAGCCAAGTCGAAGTGCTTGATGGTGGCAAAGCCGGAGATGAGTGGGTTATTTCAAGTGTCGACCCCTTTAATCACGCCGAACAGGTCAGAATTCATTGATGACCGATATTCGTAAATTATTAAACAACCAATCTGATGAATTTAACAGCGCAGTGATCAAGGTGAATGACGAAACCTGCTGCGACATGGATAAGAATAGGAGCCGGATATGCGTGATAAACAATTTGATATCAGCGTGTTGATGTCATCCAAAATGTTTGGAGTACTAGCCTTATTATTACTGGTGGTTGCGGTGGAACTAAGTATCGGTGAGGCCAATAGCTGGTTTTTCCTCGGACTCAATTTGTTGGAATGGAGCAATCCTTTGGATGAGTTTCGCCAAGTGGGTGAGGTTTCTACCGAAACTGCCAACCTTATGCTGGGCGCTTTTATGTGGTTTTTAGAGTGTGTCGTTGAGCCATTCTTTGGCTGATAAAGGTGTGCTGATTACGGTCGTATATGAGTCGATGCCTAAGGTGTAGACGCAGAGTCTAGGCGCAAAAATAGATTTGATTATTTAAAGGAAATTAACATGTTATCAATGAAGAATGTGAGCAAGGTTTTTAAAACGGATTTAGTAGAAACCCACGCCCTGCGCGATTTTAACCTCGAGGTGAACGAAGGCGAATTTGTCGCAGTCACTGGTCCTTCTGGCTCGGGTAAAACCACCTTTTTAAATATTGCAGGTTTACTCGAAGGTTTTACTCACGGCGACTATTTTCTCGATGGGATTAACGTGTCTAACTTGAGCGATAACAAGAGCGCCACTATCCGAAATGAGAAAATTGGCTTTATTTTCCAAGGTTTTAACTTAATTCCCGATCTTAACTTAGCTGAGAATATTGAAGTGCCGCTGCGCTATCGTGGTTTTAATGCCAAGGAGCGTCAACGTCGTGTACAAGAGGCATTAGAGCAAGTGGGCTTAGCTTCACGGCTTAAACATTTACCTACTCAGTTGTCGGGTGGACAACAACAAAGGGTGGCGATTGCTCGTGCTTTGGCGGGGGAGCCACGCTTCCTACTCGCCGACGAACCTACGGGAAACCTCGACAGCCTAATGGCACGTCAAGTGATGGAACTACTCGAAAATATCAATCAAGCGGGCACAACCATTATCATGGTGACGCACGATCCTGAACTCGCTCGCCGCGCCCAACGCAACATTCAAATTGTTGATGGTCAAGTGTGTGACTTTACTATGTATCATCAAGGTCATCGCCATGTCAGTGACATCACTGCTGCGACTGATATCGACAAACTTGTCGCCAACGCCGACCGTTAAGGATATGCATTATGTTCTTTTATTATGTTGATTTAGCTTGGCGCAGCATTAAGAAAACCCCAGTGCTGTCGCTGTTGATGGTGTTGGCGATTTCGATTGGTATTGGTATCACGATTACTACGTTAAACGTGTACAAGATGATGTCATTTAATCCTGCGGGTGAACGCTCTGATGAGTTAAATGCGGTACAGCTTTGGAGCCAAGGCCCTGATTCTTGGGATGAGTTAAACTCGTTAGTGACTTATCAAGACGCGATGAATCTGCGCAACAATACCTTACCTAAACGCCAAGCTGCGATGTTTCGCACTGGGATGGCAGTGCAAACGGAGGATGCCAATTTTGCGCCTATTTTAGAAAGCATTCGGGTGACGGACAGTGACTTTTTTAAGCTGTTTGACGTGCCATTTTTGTACGGTAATGCGTGGGATAAATCCGTCGACACTGAACCTGCTTATCAAGTGGTGATTAACGATAAACTCAATCAAAAATTGTTTGCGGGTCAAAACAGTGTTGGCAAGGTTATCTATCTTAATCGTAAACCTTATCAAGTGGTTGGGGTGATTGATGCTTGGGATCCTAAGCCTAAATATTATGATCCCACTAACGGTGCCTTTAACGACACGGAACAAATTTTTGTGCCGTTTTCGCTGACGCCTATCGAAGAGTTTGATATATGGGGTAACACGTCAGGTTGGAAGTTTGAGACGATGAATAGTTACAGCGATCGCCTTAACTCTGAAAAAGTGTGGTTGCTGTATTGGGTTGAGTTGCCAAATAAAGACGCAGTAGCCAGTTACCGTTCTTGGCTCAGCAATTATGTGGCGGAGCAAAAAGCCCTGGGCCGTTTTACGGATAATAAATCAGCCGCTGACTCAGTCAAAGTATCCGATGTGGCAACTTGGCTTGAATACAATCATGTGGTGCCCGAAGACAATAAAATCTTGGTTGGCTTGAGTGCGCTGTTTTTAAGTGTTTGTTTAGTCAATATATTAGGTTTAATGCTGACAAAGTTCCTCAAGCGAGCCCCCGAGGTGGGTGTACGCCGCGCTATTGGTGCTAGCCGTGGTCAAATCTTCGCTCAATATATGGTGGAAGTGGGCATGATTGGCTTATTCGGTGGTTTGCTTGGACTGGCTTGGGCCTACGCTTCGCTTTATGGGTTATCGGCCCAGTTTGAGGTCGCGAAGGGCTTAACCCATTTATCGGCGAGTATGTGGATTATCACCCCAAGTATTGCGGTAGGCACAGCCTTGTTGGCTGGCTTGTATCCCGCATGGGTGGTGTGTCGCACTAAACCTAGCGTTTATCTTAAAAGCCAGTAAGGGACTCATTATGTTGCATATTAAACCTATTCTCAGCAGTTTATTGCGCAGTAAAAGCGGTCCAGTCTTACTGCTTATTCAGATTATCTTGTCTGTGGCGATTGTGGCGAATGCGAGCTTTATTATTCAAGAGCGTTTAGCCCTGATGCAGCGTGATTCGGGGATTAAAGAGTCAGAAGTCTTGACCTTTAGCTTGTTCAACTTCGATCCATTGATTGATAAAACCGCGCAAAACAAAATTGATCAGCAAATTTTGCGGGGGCTGCCCAATGTGATTGATGCGACCTCAACCAATATGTTGCCGTTAAGCGGTGGCGGCTGGTCGAGCACGTTAAATCTGGGCCCCGACCCAGATAGCGCTAAATCGACACCGCAATTTGCCATGTATTTAGGGACAGATCACACCATTGAGACCTTAGGAATTAAGCTGATTGAGGGGCGTAACTTTTACCCCCATGAACTTAAGGATAACCTCGATAGCCCTAGCCGATTAGCGATCATCTCCAGTGTGTTAGCCAAAGCCATTTGGCCTGATGAATCAGCACTTGGCAAAGTGTTGTACGAGGGCAAGGATGCACAGATCACTGTGATTGGCGTAGTCGAAAAACTACAAGGCGCGTGGATCGACAGTTCTAGCCTTGAAAATAGTGTGATTCAAAATGTGGATTATGGCAGCAGTTCTTACATGGTACGGGCCAAACCTGAGTTTCACGCCGAGCTTAAAGACGCGATAAAAAAAGCGCTGCTGGCCGAGAATCCAAACCGAGTGCTCGATGGCTTTAAGTCAATCGAGGCCTTAAAAGATAGTTCATATCGCGATCATAAATTGATGATTACTGTGTTAACTATGATGGTGGTGTTGTTATTGCTTATCACCTCGCTCGGTTTAACGGGCATGGTGATGTTTAATATCCAGCGCCGCACTAAGCAGATAGGTACCCGCCGCGCATTGGGTGCTAAAAAGCGCGATATTATCAGTTACTTCCTCGTGGAGAATTATTTGATTTGCTTAGCGGGAGGCGTGCTTGGCGGCTTGTTAGCGATACAGTTAGGCCAACAGTTAATGAAAATCTATAGCTTGCCTATGTTGGACTTAAGCTACCCACTAATTACTGTGGCAGGTTTGTTTATTGTCACCACGTTAGCGGTTTACTTACCAGCGCGTAAGGCGGCAAATATTTCGCCAGCAACCGCAACTCGCAGCGTATAGCGGAATATTTGATGTCACTCAAGGTACGATAAAAGCTCGACAAAAGTGCGATAACAATAGGATGTTATTGCACTTTTTGTTACTTTACGGTTAACAGTTTTACTTAGGACAACACTCACACTTATGGATACTATCCTTATCGTCGATGACAATCATGCCATCTGCCAAGCCCTAGGTTTGATGCTAGAACTCAATGATTATCGGGTGCTGATTTGTCACAGCCCAGAGGACGCCCTTGGGTTATTGACGACGCAAGATGTGGATTTAGTGATTCAAGATATGAACTTTACTCGGGATACCACGTCGGGCGAGGAAGGCAAGCAGCTGTTTTACGCCCTGCGTGAATGCCAAGGCGATCTGCCGATTATTTTGATGACGGCATGGACCCAACTCGAAACCGCAGTTGAATTAGTCAAAGCGGGCGCTGCCGATTATATGGGCAAACCTTGGGATGACGCTAAGCTACTCAATAGCATCACTAATCTGATTGCGCTTTATAAACTCTCCCGTGCTAACCACCGCTTGGAGCGGGTGAATCATCAACGCCAAGTGGCGATCGCCGATGCGGATCTCTGCGGTATTGTCTTTGGTAGCGGTGCTATGCAGCGTTGTATTGACTTAGCCTTGCAACTGGCGCGCTCCGATGTGTCGGTCTTGATCACTGGCCCCAATGGCGCTGGTAAAGACAAGCTTGCCGATATTCTCCACGCCAATTCACCCTTAAAAAACAAACCTTTTATTAAGGTTAATGTCGGCGCCTTGCCGATGGATTTATTAGAGGCCGAGCTGTTTGGTGCCGAGGCGGGCGCTTTTACTGGCGCGACTAAAGCGCGTATTGGCCGTTTCGAAGCGGCAGACGGCGGCACGCTGTTTTTAGATGAAATTGGCAATTTACCTTTGTCTGGGCAAGTGAAATTATTGCGGGTGCTACAAACCGGCGAATTTGAACGCTTAGGTAGCCATAAAACCCAGAAAGTAAAAGTGCGGGTGATCAGTGCGACCAATGCGGATCTGGCCCAAGATATCGCTGAAGGGCGATTCCGTGAGGATTTGTTTTACCGCTTAAACGTGATTGAACTGGCATTGCCACCGCTCAATCAACGCATCGATGATATTTTACCTTTAGTACAGCATTTTATCGGCAGCGATTTTAGCTTGAGTAAACCCGCGTTGCAGGCGTTATTACAGCACCGCTGGCCGGGAAATGTGCGCGAGCTTGAAAATGCCTGTAAGCGAGCGGTATTGTTGGCGCAAAGCCATGTGCTGGCTGAGGCTGACTTTGGTTTGGCACCTGTTGCGAGTGTCATCAAATCTGCTTCCAGTGTTTCGGCTGTATCTGAGTCGCGGCTATCTGGCTTGAGACACTCTGATCCTCTACCTGTTTATTCGCCCGCTTCCATCCCCGTAAATACCGCATTTTATCATGAGTCTGTTCGTGCCCAAGTGTCAGATACCAATGAGGCGATAGACGTGAGCCGAGAAGATATCGAAGCGGCGCTAAAACAGCATCATGGCGTAATTGCTCGGGTGGCAAAAGCGCTTGGACTCAGTCGCCAAGCGCTGTATCGGCGGATGGACAAGTTTGGTTTAGATAAGTCATAGGCTAAGTGCAGATGCTAGGGTAAAGGCTATCGATTAAGGAATCTGAGTGTTAATTCGAACTAAAATTATCATTTTTTCAATGGCTTGCTGCGCCTTTGGCGTCTTGCTGAGTTTTGCTTTGGTGAAGTATATCTCGCCCTATGCCTCGTCTGTTGCCACGTCTAACACGATTGAAATCCCTGATGTGAATGTGCAACTGGATTTTGCGGAGCTTGAGAAAACGGTCGCCTCCATCGAACTCGCCCTTAACAATAGTGAGCAATTGCAGGAGGCTGCGGCGATGCAAGCGCACCAGAGGGCCGAGCAGATTAAAGCCGAGCTGCAAAAGCTTGAACAACTTAAACAAGAGCAGTTACAAATAAAACTCTTCAAGTTAGAACAACTTAAAGAAGGGCTGTTTAATTCTATTCCTCATGTGGTTGAGCCTTTACGTATAGAACCGCTATCCATTTTACCGCCCAAAGCACCTGTATCTCCTGCGATATCCGCTGATATAGCTAAGGGAGAGCGTGTCTCGAGTTTGACCTTAGGTGAAGGTTTGATCGTGTTGCTTCTCGCTTGTGCTGTCTGTGGTTTAGGTATTGCTTGGTTGACTCGACATCTCGGCCGCAGTTTAGATTCCCTTGAAGTCGGCTTGCTAAATTTTAGTGATAATGACTTTAGTGTGAGTATTCCTGAACATGGCGAAGGTCAGCTCAAAACCTTAGCGCAGTTATTTAACCATTCGGCGGCAAAATTGCGCCAAGAAAGGCAGTACATTTACCAGCGGGAGTTATTACTGGATAAGGTGATTCAAAGTTCTCCCAATGTGATGTTGTTACTGGACGATCATCAGCGGCTCATTTACGCCAATGATGCGGCGCGTCACCTATTCCATAAAAAGGGCAGAATGGAAGGCTTGAGCTTAGATGAATTGCTGGTGGATTTGCCCGAAGTATTGGCCTTAGCGCTTAAACATGAAAAGAACGGACTCTTCGCCATGGGTGAAGATGATGTGGAAACTTGGTATTTAAGTCGTGGTCATTTTTTATTGAATAACCAACAGCATAACTTGATTTTGCTCAAGCAGATGACCCGCGAGCTCAATCGTCAAGAGGTGGCAGTATGGAAAAAAGTCATCCGCATTATTAGCCATGAACTCAATAACTCAGTCGCGCCCATCGCCTCTATGGTGAACTCCGGCCGACTGCTCACCAAAGATATTGATAATCCGAAGTTAACTTTGATTTTCGATACTATCGAGAATCGCACCAGTCATCTAAGCCAGTTTATCTTCAACTATGCCCGTTTTGCTAAGTTGCCGCTCCCGCAACGGCGTCAGGTGAATTGGACGCAATTTACTGCCCAGTTAACTCAGCATTATCCCTTTAAACTTACTCATGAGTTACCTGAGGTCGATGGCTATTTCGACCAAGGACAGATGGAGCAAGTGCTCCTCAATTTACTTAAAAACGCCCATGAATCTGGCTCAAACCCCGAGGATGTCACTCTATCGATTCGGTATCAAACCTTAGTGGATGGTGGAGGTTTTAGTATTGTGATTGAGGATCGCGGCGCAGGTATGTCTGGTGAAGTATTAGAGCAGGCGCTACTGCCGTTTTACTCAACAAAACAATCGGGTACAGGCTTAGGTTTACCTTTGTGCCGTGAAATTATCGAAGCCCATGATGGCAGTATTAGCATGCATAATCGCAGTGACGGTGGCCTGTTGGTTCGACTATGGTTGCCACAATAATGCTAGCGTTTTGAATCAACACCGTAATGCGACTCTTAAGTCGCATTTTTATTGCTTATCTTATCCGCTTGTTTAAAGCATAACTCCTATCCTCAACTGCCTCTTGGCGTATTAGCCAAATGGGCTATTTTTGCCTTTTTACCTTAGCTCTTCGGGCTAATTTGCCCCCCAGCGTAATGACGGGAGATCTTTAACCCTGTTAACCTGTTTTATCGAAAATTTGCGTTAAAACTCACCTTGTTCTAACAGAGGTTAGCGCGGTTTTTAAGGTTCGATTAAAAAGGTTAAGGAGGGATAAGTGAAACAGTTAAAACAGCGTCTGCTTACTTACGTTTTATGTCCATTCCTGCTGCTGGCTTCCCCTATCACTATTGCCGATAACGACATTGAAATTAGTGGCTTAGTAATAGATAGAACCTTGACTCGGTTTGGTAAGGACTTTGGCTTTTACTACTCAAGCTATTGGCGCGAACTGCCCTTTACCCAAGGCTTTAACGTCACTCTGTATGAGACAGTGTTTCCACAGGCTGGAACCGTTTTAACCTTAGAGGTAAACGGGACTCGGATTTACACCACCCATTTTGGTCGTCGTGCAAATCCGATTAAAGAGAGCGCAGAGCAGGCGATTTTGCTTACGATTGATTATTTAGCGCAAGTCAGAGCCAATGCAATAACAGGTGATTTTTCAGGAACATCGGACGACTTTTAGGATAATAATAATGACATACAGGACGTTACTTGCTCTTGTCACGCTATGTGTGGCAAGCAGTGGCCAAGCCACTGAATTGATTTATACGCCAGTGAATCCCAGTTTTGGCGGCAATCCACAAAATGGGGCTTTTCTATTAAATAAAGCCCAAGCCCAGAATGACAATAAATCTACCTCGACCGAGAAGGACTTTGTCACCCGTTTTAAAGAATCCCTAGAACGTAATATCATTAACTCAATCACCCGCGGTGTTGCTGATGGTGAAATTACCGATGGTGTTTACGATACCGGTGATTTTCGGATTGAAGTGGCTTCTACGGGAAATGGCGTGATGCTAACTATTACTAATACTGAAACCGGTGAAGTCACTGTGATTGAAATGCCGACATTCGGAGGAGTCAACTAATGGCCCGTCTAGTGTTAGTGAGTTTATTACTGCTAAGTGTGTCGGCCTGTAGCCTGATCTCCAAACCCGATTTAAATATCACGGCTGCCGAGGTGAACCCCTTGAGTGAGGTGATGCGTGGGCTGCAAACTCAACCAGGACCTAAGTTTCCTATCCCTGTGGCCGTGTATTCCTTTCGAGATCAAACTGGCCAATATAAGCCGCAGGCTAACGTGAGTTCGTTTTCGACCGCGGTAACTCAGGGCGCAACATCGATGTTGATGCAGACTTTGCTCGACTCTAAATGGTTTACACCCGTTGAGCGTGAAGGGCTACAAAATTTGCTTACCGAGCGTAAGATCAGCAACAAGCAGAGCGGTACTAAGGGCGATGAAGTGCCCGTATTATCCACCGCCAGATTGTTACTCGAAGGTGGGGTGATTAGTTATGAGACCAACACTAGCACAGGCGGTAGCGGTGTCGAATACTACGGCATTGGCGCCTCTGAAATGTACCGTGAAGATCTGGTGACCATTTATCTACGCGCCGTGGATGTACACACAGGTAAGGTCATGATGTCGGTCTCAACCAGCAAACGTGTTTTATCCCAAGAAATGCGTGCGGGCTTATTCCGTTACACGAGTTTAAATCGACTCGCTGAGGCTGAAGTCGGTTTTACTACCAATGAGCCAGTGCAATTTTGCGTATTACAAGCCATTGAATTGGCGGTCGCTGAGCTGATTGATAAGGGTATCAAACAAGGTTACTGGAGCCCAACTCAAGTGGCGCAGCCAGCAGAAAAAGCCCAGGAGTTGAGTCAGGGCTAGGTGCCTGAAAGCCGGTATTAGATGCTAGAGCAAAGCAGACTTCTGCTTTAGCACTTAGTCGCGATAGCAAAAAAGAAAACCGAGCCAGTTAAGCTGACTCGGTTTTTTATTGCAGTTATTGCAGTTATTGCAGCAGTCAGTTGATATTTGGCTATTTTAGTCCGCTTGCATGGCCTTCCAAAACAGTTCAAAACTGGCATCGCGGTATGTTCTATCAGTCCCCAAGTGCGGATTATCGATAAAGAATCGGGTTGCTGCTAGATATTGGCCGTGGCAGTTTTCTAGCATCAATTCCACTGGATAATGGGCGATTAGCCCCATCATTTGTCCCTGCTTAATGAGTTCGCTAATAAAGCCTAAGATGCTATTCATGGCTTGATCGCGCACCTTAGCAGCAATCATGGGCGACATTGAATATTGCTGAAAAAACAGTTGTTTGACAGGGTTATCCAGCGACCAATCTATCGCACTTTGCCATAGTTGTAGGGCATTGTGTTTAAGATCGCTGCCCTTATGGGTGTTTAATAGTAAGGCATCGGCAAATTCTTGTTTTATGGTAAGAAACAAAGATTCCATCAAGGCTTCCTTAGAAGGAAAGTGATGGAACAAGGTGCCCGTTGCTACGCCTGCTTGTTTTGCAATCGAGGCGGTAGACGTGCCATGAAATCCTTGGCTGACAAAGAGCGCTAAGGCAGTATCGAGAATAGCTTGGCGTTTATCTGTCATGGTTTTAATGGGTTGTGTTGTTGATGGTTTATTCAAGATTTATCCCCCAATGACTAGCGCAAAAATAGCTTCATTAAGATGCGCTGGATAAAAGTGCCGTAGGGCGGGTGAACAAATTTGCCTGTGTTGAATCGGCCACGGCTGAGTACCGTTTTAGCGTGGCTGAAGGTCAAAAAGCCTTCCTTGCCATGGTAATGCCCCATGCCCGACGGGCCTATTCCGCCAAAGGGCGCATCGTCGGCGGCGACATGAAACACGGTTTCATTGATACAAACACCGCCAGAATGGGTCTGCTGGAGGATCTTTTGCTGAGTTGGCTCATCGAAACTCATCATATAAAGCGCTAAGGGTCTGGCTCTGTGGTTGATGTACTGAATCGCTTCATCTAAGGTGTCGTAGCTAATAATCGGTAACAATGGGCCAAAAATCTCCTCTTGCATCAATAGCATGTCTTCACTGGTGTGAGTTATCAACTGAGTTGCGAGTTTACGATGTTGGCTATCTATGGCTTCGTCAGTTGCTGAAATAACACGGGCACCTTTTGCTTTGGCGTCTTCGAGCACTGTCATCAAGCGGTCAAACTGACGTGTATTAATGATGCTGCCATAGTCCTTATTGTGGTTAATGGTGCCGTACATGGCCTTAAACTTAGCTTGGTAGGCGGCGATAAAGTCATCCACCTTGGCTTTAGGGCAAAGCACATAATCAGGTGCGACGCAGATTTGTCCGGCATTCAAACACTTACCGTAAATCATTCGTTCTACTGCTATCTCAAGCGGCATATCGGGGGCGATAATCACAGGCGATTTCCCGCCTAATTCGAGTGTTACTGGGGTGAGATTATTCGCTGCGGCGCGCATCACATGGCGGCCGACTGTGGTCGAGCCTGTAAAGAGTAAATGATCGAATGGCAGGGCAGAAAATTGGGCAGCAATGTCCGCTTCACCTTCAACAACCGCCACGTGGGATTCATCGAAGACTTGTGCCAATAACCGTTTGATCACTTGGTTGGTCGCTGGGGTAAATTCAGACATTTTGAGCATGGCATGATTACCCGCGGCAATGGCAGTCACTAGCGGGCCAATTGACAGCATGATGGGGAAATTCCACGGCACGATAATGCCGATCACCCCCAAAGGTTGATAATGCACTGTGACTTTGGCGGGTGCGAGTAAGATGCCCGCATGGCGAGCGCTGGGCTTGAGCCATTTTTTGAGGTTTTTCAAGCTGTAATTGATGTTGTTGATGACAGGCATAATGTCTGAGATCAGGCTGTCATCAATCGATCTATGGCCGTAGTCTTGGCTTAGGGCTTCGACTAAGGGTGTTTGAAATTGCAGTATGGCCGCCTTAAGTCGAGTTAATTGCTCCACTCGCGTAGCGTAATTAGGATTCGGCGCCGCTAGATAACTGCTGCGTTGGCGTTGGAGCAACTGAGTCAGTGGCGAAGTATTAAGGTATTCGGTGGCCATATTCATAGTGGTTGCTCCAAGGGAAATGGTAGGCTGAGTCTTATTCGGTACTTTATTTAAGTAATCGTCTCGATTGAGTCTTTTATTAAATCAGTACCGACTGATTAGTCGGTTTATCCTAGCTTGCTTAGTGAGATGGTGCAAGGTATCTGGTGTATTTTTGAGCAAGATCACGGCTTGTTGTGGCGTTAGCTTTTACACTAAATCAAGGGTTGTTACATAAGGAGTATGTATGGCATTGTTAAAGCACGGAATTTCGATTGGTATTGAGCGTTATGGTGATGATGATTTTTTCGTTACCTTTAAAGCTATCGGTACCTTAACTCATCAAGACTACGAAATGATGGTGCCTGTGTTGGAGTCTGCATTAGCTGGGGTGAAAGATCCTGATATATTCGCCTTGGTAGATGTCACCGAGTTGGAAGGCTTGGAACTACAGGCTGCTTGGGACGATCTCAAACTTGGGGTGAAGCATATTCGTCATTTCGAGAAAATAGCCATCGTCGGTAAGACGACTTTGCAGGAAGTATTGGCTAAATTGGCAAACTGGTTTACGCCTGCTGAGGTAAGGTTTTTTGTTGATAATGGCGATGCTGTTGCTTGGCTGAGAGACTAAGGTTGTGAGATGAAGTTTGTGGTCTGCCAATGCGCTAAATCGGGCGTTATAGCAGCACAGTAAAGATTCACCCAGCAATCCATTCGCGCCATAGAAGGAGTACAAATTATGCGTACAGGTCAAATACTCTGGCCCACAGATTTTTCGGAAACTGCGGCCCATGCACTGAGTTATGCCATTGAAATGGCTAATCTATACCATGTAGGGCTAAAAATCTTACATGTGGTTGAACAGCCGAACGGTGATGAAAACTTTATGATTCTATCTATTACCCCTGAAGAGCTTGCTAAAAGCATGGAGGAAGCGGCGGCAACTAAAATGCGAGCACTATTGGATGGATTGAATACTGAGCTTCCTATTACTACCTTGATCCGCCGTGGCGATCCTGTCTATCAAATTTTAGAAGAGGCCAACAGTAAAGACATTGGCATGGTAGTAATTGCTAGCCATGGCCGAACTGGGATTTCGCATTTTTTACACACCAATGTCTCAGAAGCGGTGGCGAATGGTGCAGCTTGTCCTGTGCTTGTGGTTAAGTAACTGGCTTTGACTCTATAAATCCAAAGGGCGCTTATAGCGTCCTTTCTTTTTGATTGATAAAGAATAATTAATTGAAATGGGTACGCAAGAAGCATAGCAAACTGCTATAAAATAGTGGTATTTTGGCCTTAATAATTAGCTTAATTAAAAACTCAAATGATGGATAAGCTTATGCGTACTCAAGAAGTGTTATGCCCTACGGATTTTTCATCCACTGCGGCCCATGCGTTAAAATATGCGGTTGAAATGGCAAATGTTTATCAAGTCGATATTCGGTTGTTGCATGTGACTAGCCCTGCCCGTGGCGCCCATTGTTATGGTATTGCGGTCGATATTCCCGCTACATTGGAAAATGAACTTAAAGCTTTCGTTGATGCAAAAATGTACAGTTTGCAGCAGGAAATGCAGCAGAACCTTACCGAAGGGCTCAATATTAAGTTAGTCGTGCGCCATGGTGATGCTATTGATGAGATTTTAGCGGAAGCCGTCGATGTGGGCATGGTGGTTATCGCTAGTCATGGTAGCAGCGGTTTAGCTGACTTTTTAAAACCCCACGTTACACAGGATATTGTTAAGTATGCTAAGTGCCCTGTGTTGGTGGTGAAATAACACTATGGGATAAGTTTAGTAGGAATCATTTTTGATCATTTTAGGTTCTGTTAACTTAGTCGACGCCTCGGCTTCATTGTCAAATGACATCAGGCGTCGATACTTTTCCTGCAGAGCCACTAAGCTACCATCTTGGGTAATTTGTTTGAGTCCCGCATTAAAATCATCCCGAATTTGTTCACTGAGAAACGCGAACTTGTATTCTGTAGGTGGGAATATTTGGTGGCAAATCGCCTGTTGTTTTAAGTCTTTCTCAGTGAGTTTGCCCTCAAGATAGGCCTGCTTTAAGTAGTATTTGAAAATATTTTTATCCATCACAACGACATCGGCCCTGCGTTTCATCAGCATATAAACCTGCTGCACTTGCCTCGCTTGTTCTTGGTAGCCACTATTGGTCTTAACCATGTTGGCAAACTCTTCCCCCAGTAACGATGATGCACGTTGAAAGGCGACGACTTGTTTGTTGTTTAAATCGTTTATGCTATTGATGTTAAATTGATTACTCTCGAGGCTGATGGCGCAGTTTTGGTAGGTTATCGCAACGTTGGAATAAAAAACGTTGTTAATCATTCCTTCTTTGATGTTGATGATGCCATCGAGTTTACCCTCCCTGAGTTCATGGAAAGTGCGCGCCAGTGGTAAGTAGTGGATAGAAGCTGTATGGCCTTTAACGGCGAGGGCTTGGTTAAGTAATTCGAGTTCGATCCCGCTATTGGTTGCTTGGATGACATAGGGCGGGATAGACAGGCTGACGCCTATCTTAATTTCAGCCGCTTGGCCGAGCTGAGCGCCGCATAGGATGAGTAACCCCATTAATTTATAGCGGTTACGACGAGCCACTGAGCTATTTGGCTTATTGAGTTTATGCGCCATAAGTTACCAACACCTCCGCGGTATACACTTGCAACTGTGTTTGATACTCGCCAAGTCATTCCATGACTTTCTTGAGTAAGTGTAGTGTGTCTGTGAACTCAGCACGGCTTTATTTATCAAATACACATTAACGCTTTAACCTATGACAGGCTCAAAAGGATGAGCCCGGCTCAGTCAGAAAAGCAATTTCTTCCGCCGTAGACTCCCTACCTAAGATAATATTTCTATGTGGATAGCGGCCAAACCTGTCGATAATCGCTTTATGGCGCAGTTCAAACGTTAGGTTTGTTATCGCAGCTTCGCGATTAAACAGTTTTACTGCTACTTGGTGAATGGTTGCCGATTCGCTGTGCATATAGGGCATAAATAGAAAAGGGACTTGTTTGGATTTTAGTGCTGTATCTACCCGTTGGGCAACTGCCTCTTGGGCGAGCACTAGGGCTATCGCATCGGCTTCGAATGCGGCAGGCGTATCGCGGTAAATATTACGGGAGAATTGATCGAGCACTATGATTTCAGCCAATCGACCTTGAGGCGTGATTCGCCAATGTGAAAGTTCTCCCCGTTTAGCTTGAAGTAGTACACCTTCGAAGCGCTGTTTGATCTGGGTATCAAATTCAACATCTTTAATCCACCAGAGCTTTGGGTCAATATCTTCAAACCAAAATGTCAGTATTTGGTCTGCTGTGATTGTCTGGCTCATTTTAGCCTTTCTTCATAGGTGCTGAGTGATATTAGAAATAACAGTTGTTGGGGGAGGATGACAAGTCGTTTTGTTTGATTTAAGTGCAGATTTGTTATCTGATGATCTTGTCGCGAACCGTAAGTATTTAGTATTGGCTATTGCCTTATTGACTGAATATAAAGTAGTTTTGATGATAATTACTTTTGTTTCCAGACAGGTCATCCTATGTCACTTTCAATGCCAGCATCCCAACAGGTTTCAAAGCAAAATAAGGCGTTTCTGCGTAAGTTATATTTGGCGCATTTAATGGATGATGACCGCCATAATCTATTATCACTCAATAAGTTAACCGGAATGCCTCGCCGAACTTTACAGGATGCTATCGCAGCTTTTGAGGATATAGGTATTCGAGTCGAGTTTATGCAGGAAGGCAGCCGTAACAATTCAGGTTATTACCGCATAGTCACCTGGGGGCCGATTAGCAGCGCTTGGGTCGATACCCATCTAAGCGAAATCGCTGAGCTGATAGGATTTTACGATAAGTCAATTTAAACGCTGTTTGTTACCAAGGACGAATTTGAGAACTCTTCAACTGTTAGGTTTTATTCTTGCCATCGCAGGCGTCATTTTGGGATATATAACGCTAGCATCTATTGACGGTCAAACATCTGAAGCTTCTGCTGGGGCTGCGGGTTTAGGCATGATTTTTATGGTATTACCAACCTTTGGCTGTTCTGCGTTAATGTTGGTACCTTCTTCTTTAACATTATGCAAATCAGAAGTCAGGCTACGTACCTATTTTAAAGGGAGTTTTTGGTTGAGTCTGTGGAAATTGAATTTAGTTATTTCTGCTGTATATATTCTTGTTACTCTTTATGTAGGCTGTTTATGGCTACAAATCAGCATTGGTCGCTAACGAGAGAATCATCTTGTTCATAATATGTTCATTTTTTAGGCTTAACCTTCAACGCGAATCTCACCCGAGGATATTGCATTCGTTTGCATAGATATTTGAGCATTTTCTCTTCGTTACTCCTTTGCCAATTTTCTGGCCTGACCAGCCTAAACTCCCTATAATCGGCTGCAAATGTCATCACGTTACATAGTGTTCACATCTAAATACCCTACATACTTAAAATAAAAAGGAACCTTGTTCCATGTTAGAAAAACTGTTCAAACTGAAACAAAATCAAACGAGCCTCAAGCAGGAAGCGGTCGCAGGTTTGACAACATTTATGACGATGGCCTACATCATTTTTGTGAACCCAATGATGTTAGCCGATGCGGGCATGGACCATGGAGCTGTATTTGTGGCGACCTGTTTGGCGGCGGCTGTCGGCTGTTTGGTTATGGGGTTGATGGCGAATTATCCCATTGCGCTTGCTCCAGGTATGGGACTTAATGCCTTTTTTACCTACACAGTCGTGGGTGAAATGGGTTACAGCTGGGAGACTGCGTTAGGCGCGGTATTCCTGTCGGGAATTTGCTTTTTAATCTTGTCCTTAGTGCGTATTCGAGAATGGATTGTAAATAGTATTCCCATGTCGTTACGTATCGGTATTGCTGCAGGTATTGGTTTGTTCCTTGCTCTGATTGGCCTTAAGAGTGCCGGTATTGTGGTGGCAAGTCCTGCTACGCTAGTGACTCTGGGCGATATCACGGCATTTCCGGCGGTTATGGCTGTGCTGGGCTTTTTCCTCATTATTGCTATGGTGCAGCGGGGAATGAAGTCGGCGGTGATTGCCAGCATTCTGATTATCACTGGCCTAGGATTAGTGTTTGGTGATGTGCAGTATCAGGGCATTGTATCAATGCCCCCTTCAATCGCACCTACATTTATGAAGATGGATTTATCTCAAGTATTTGAAGTAACTATGCTATCAGTCGTTTTTGCCTTCTTATTTGTGGATCTCTTCGATACCTCTGGCACCTTAGTGGCGGTTGCACAGCGCGGTGGTTTTCTCGATGATAAAGGCCGTTTACCACGTCTGAATCGTGCCTTGACCGCTGACAGTTTAGCAACGATTGCGGGGGCGGCTTTTGGCACTTCCACCACGACAAGTTATATCGAAAGCACCGCGGGTGTGAGCGCAGGTGGTCGTACTGGTTTAACGGCCGTTGTGGTGGGATTACTCTTCATTGCTGCGTTATTTTTATCGCCATTGGCGGGGATGATCCCGGCTTATGCGACTGCGGGTACACTGTTTTATGTAGCGATTTTGATGATGTCGGGACTGGTGCATGTTGAATGGGAAGATTTGACTGAAGCCGCGCCTGTGGTGGTTGTGTGTATATTAATGCCGCTAACGTTTTCTATTGCGACGGGCATTGCCTTTGGGATCATCTCATATGCAGCAATCAAATTACTCACAGGTCGCTTTAGCGATCTTAATGTGGGCATTTTAGTATTAGCCGCATTGTTTGTAGCTAAGTTTGTCTATGGTTGATGCTGTCGATTAATTCACCTGCACAGTAAAAACTCGCAACGTAGATTGTTTACATTTTTGAGGGCCATCTAATCGATGGCCCTTTTTAATGCGCGATTCTAAGCAAAAACGAAAATTTATCTCGAGTTAATAACTCCTTGCTACCAATTACTCAGCGGATTAGGTATAAGGATTGTTCGGTTATTTTGTTACAAATGAATAATGAACTTAAGTGAGATTGCGTATCGCCGCGTGGTAGTGAAGTTAGGGACGAGTGTGCTGACCTCTGGCAGTAAACAGCTAGATAAAGCCCACATGGTTGAGCTTGCTCGTCAAATGGCCGCACTGATGAAGTCAGGGGTCGAAGTCGTATTATGCACCTCAGGGGCAATTGCCGCTGGGCGTGAACATCTCCAATACCCGACGCTGCCCGACACTATGGCCAATAAGCAATTGTTAGCCGCTGTCGGGCAAAGTCAGTTGATCCTCGCTTGGGCACAACTCTTTAGTATTTATGGGCTGCATGTGGGCCAATTGCTGCTGACCCGTGCCGACTTGCAGGATAGGGAGCGTTACCTTAACGCCCGCGACACGCTCAATGCCTTGTTGGCGAATAATATTGTGCCGATCATCAATGAAAACGATGCCGTTGCCACCAATGAGATCAAAGTGGGCGATAACGACAATTTATCGGCGCGCGCAGCACTCTTATGCGATGCTGACTTATTGATTTTACTGACGGATCAAAAGGGCTTATTCGATGCTGATCCGCGCACTAACCCGAACGCTAAGTTGATTTCACAGGTGGTGAAGATTGACGATAGTCTGCGTATGCTGGCGGGCGGTTCTGTATCGGGTTTAGGCACAGGTGGTATGTCGACTAAATTGGAAGCGGCGGATATTGCTCGCCGTGCTGGCATCGAAGTGGTTATCGCCTCTGGTCATCACCCTGATGTGATCAAAAAAGTGGTCGCCAAAGAGTCCGTCGGTACTCACTTTAGTGCCATCGAAAACCCGCTTGAAAGCCGCAAACAGTGGATTCTAGCAGGACCTGCGACTCAAGGTTCTTTAGTGCTTGATGCGGGCGCGGTCAAAGCCGTGACTGACAAGGGCCGCAGTCTATTGTCTAAAGGTATCGTAGGTGTTAAAGGTCAGTTTGAACGTGGTGCAACGCTACAATTAGTTGATCAACAGGGTAAAGTGATTGCTAAAGGGATGACACGATACTGTGGCCAAGCCCTGAGTTTGATTGCGGGTAAGCATTCCGACGAGATCGAGTCTGTACTCGGTTACGATTATGGTGACGCAATAGTGCACCGCAACGACATGGTTGTCTTATAAGCGAGGTCTGTTTTGAGTCAAATGAATCAAGATCAGTATTTACAGCAACTTGGCCAAAATGCCAAACAGGCCAGTTATGCTTTAGCCAACTTAACGGCGAGCCAAAAGGTTGACTTACTCGAAGCTATTGCCGATGCGCTGACGGCAAACTCCGCCGCCATTTTAGCGGCTAATGCTAAAGACGTTGCCGCCGCTAAGAACGATGGATTAACTGAGGCGATGATCGACAGACTGTTGCTCGATGATGCGCGTTTAGCGGGCATTATCGGTGATATCAGCGATGTGATCCGCCTTGCCGATCCCGTGGGCGAAGAGTTTGGCAGCAAGTTATTAGATAACGGTTTAAGGCTGACTCGTCGCCGCGTACCGCTGGGCGTGATTGGGGTTATCTACGAGGCGCGCCCGAATGTGACTGTCGATATCGCGGTACTTGCCCTTAAAACGGGTAATGCGGTGATCCTCCGTGGCGGAAAAGAAACCCTTGAATCGAATAAGCTTATCAGCGAAGTGATCCGCGGCGCGATTGTCGCCCAAGGTTTGCCCATAGATGTGGTGCAATTTATTGATTCTTCAGACAGAGCCCTAGTGACAGGTTTACTTAAGCTCGATCAATATGTCGACATGATAGTGCCGCGTGGCGGTCAAGCATTGCAGCGCTTATGTGCCGAGCAAGCGACGATTCCAGTGATTTTAGGCGGCATTGGTATTTGCCACTTGTATGTCGATAAAAATGCCGACCTACAACGTGCCCTTGCTGTCATTGCTAATGCCAAAGTGCAGCGTCCAACTGTGTGCAATGCCCTTGATACCTTGCTGGTGGATGAGCGCGTGGCGAGCACCTTTGTACCGCAAATTGCCGAATATCTGCATCGTCTAGGCGTGCGCTTTTCAGTTTGTGACACAAGTTTTAGTCTGCTGGATGGTTTAGGGTTCGATGTGACGCTTGCTAAGTCTGAGGATTTTGGCATTGAATGGCTGTCATTAACTTTAGGCATTAAAGTTGTGAGCGATATCGATGCCGCCGTTAGCCATATTCGCCAGTATTCTAGCGGCCATTCGGAGGCCATTTTGACCGATGATATTCATGCAGCGGCACACTTTATGAATGAAGTGAACTCAGCAGCCGTGTATGTGAATGCCAGTACTCGTTTTACCGATGGCGGTCAGTTTGGTCTTGGCGCTGAAGTGGCGGTGAGCACGCAAAAACTGCACGCCCGCGGTCCAATGGGGCTTGAGGCATTAACCACATATAAGTGGTTAGCTTGGGGTGATTACACTAGTCGTGTTTAGCGGTAAATACCGATAAACCCAAAGCCGTTAACTTACTGCGTTGACGGTTTTTTTGTTTGCGGTATCTAACTGAATAGCGACATCAATGTATTTGGCTAACGAGTTTAGCTGCTTATGGTGAGCGGGGTATAAGTAGCAAGTAACCAGATACAGAAAAATATCGTCGACATAACGACAGTGAATTTACGAAAGGCCTTGATGTATTCCAAGGTATAAATAAAGTACTTTTCTTGTACTCTGCGAGTGAGTAAAACCGAAGGCAGCATAAAACTGCAATAGAGCATGACTACCATAGTGGTAAAACTGTTTCCCCAGAAATGCTCATAAATAAATAAGGCGATGCAGAGTAGCATGGCGCACCAACTGATAGGGCTGATGCTATTTTCTGGATCCCATTGGGTTGATTTTTCCATCTGACTATCCTTAGTCGATTTGTACCTCAGTACAATTTATAGACGGATATCTCGGCTTTATCAAACGCTTTCCACCGTTAGACTCAGTACGCTGGCAGTTTGTTGCCGTTTGAGCCTTGTTTACCATTTATCCAACATGAGCGCGTACAACTTAAAGTGGAGTGAATTGCTTACTTAACGTCGAATGACTTGTGCTTAATGTGGCCTGGATAGCTTAAAGTGTCTTGATATCGGCAAATTCGCCTTTGCAAAGCAGGGCTAAGTCTGTGGCCGCTAAGCTTATCTCTAAACCGCGTCTGCCCGCGCTGACATAAATCCTGTCGAAGCCTTGAGCGCTTGCATCAATCAAGGTTGGTAATTGTTTTTTTTGCGCTAAGGGACTAATTCCGCCAACCAGATAGCCTGAGGATTTTTGTGCTAGGTCGGCATCGGCCATTTGTAGTTTCTTTTGTCTTAAGCATTTAGCTACGGCTTTTAGATTAAGCTGATGATCGACGGGCACGAGCGCAACGGCAATCGGCGCATGGGCTTTGTCGATGGCAACTAAAAGGGTTTTAAATACTTGCGCGGGTTCAAGCCCTAAGGTGTTAGCGGCTTCTTCGCCGTAGGCGGCGCAGTGTGGATCGTGGCTGTACTCTAAGATATCAAACGCGATCTTGGCTTTTTTCGCCAATCGGACGGCCGGGGTCATTTTATACTCCTTCACAAAATGGGAGATATTAGCGCTTAATCTTGGCTTAAAATGTTAGCCAGCTCTTTTAATTGGCTCATTGCCGTGAGCTAACATTATTTAAGGCTGCTATCCAACGATTATTCCGCTAGCTTTGTGCTTATCTTGTTTTTACGCTCTAAATAACGGGGCAGAAGTTGCTGTAACATCATCCCCGATAAAATAAAGGCTAGGCCGAGATAGGTTGCCATCGCAATCGTTTCCTGCAAAATCCACGCAATAAAACCAATCGACATCACAGGGGATAAAAACACCATAGTGCTGATGTTCGCGGTGCGAGTGGCGGTTTTCAGCGCCATTAACCAGAGCACAAAGGTAATGCCCATCTCAAACAAGCCCACATACATACCTGCAAATATCGCCTTAATACTAAAACTGGGCAGGGTATCTGTCAGCACTAAGGTGACGGCAATAAAAGGTAAGCCGATAAGAAAACTCAATAATAAACTTACCACAGGATCGCCTTGATCTTTAGTGTTGACGATCCAATATAGGCACCAGAGTAAGGTGCTGGTCAGCGCCAATCCGATACCGAGCGGGCTATCAAAACTAAAGCCGCTGATATCGCCGCCGGTAGCAATGATAAACACGCCTGTATAGGCAATCAGCGCGGCAGCAATGTCGCTCTTACGTAAATGTTGCTTTAACAAAGGCGCGGCCAGTAACGGCAGTAATACCGCCCAAGTGTAATTAAGTGACAACGCTTGCTGCGCTGGCAGTAAGGAATACGCTTTAAATAGCACGACATAGTAGAGGAAGGGATTGATGAGTCCAGTCACCAGATAAAACATGGGGCGGCGTAAAAACTGTTGCTTGAGTAAGGAAAGCTTTTTTTGCCAAGCTAGGATACCGCCAAGGGCAACAATCGACGTGAGCACGGCAACAAACACCAGTTGCAGCGGTGTGTAGTAACTTAAGGCAATCTTAAAGGCAGTGGCCACTGTCGACCAGAGAAAGACCGCCGCCATGCCATACACGTACGCTAAATTCGAAGACTTCACTCTGCTACCTTACGAGGATAAACATCCGCCAAATGTGGGCAGATTGAATAACAGCTTTGGTTGATAAGCAAGACTATTTTATGTGATTGGATATTTTATCCCGCTGTAGATGCGAGAAAGATAAATCAGAAAATTTTTTTGTTCGCCCTTGTAATTAAATTCCCTGTCCCAATATAGGTATCAAGGCAGAGAAGGTGGCCAACGATGGACTTGATATTTAAACCGTCTAGCCCCATATCAAAACCAACTAAACAAATTTAGATTGAATGAAATTTTTCGGAGGACCTCATGGGTAAAATTATTGGTATCGACTTAGGCACAACAAACTCTTGTGTAGCTGTCCTCGATGGTGGCAAAGCACGTGTGTTAGAAAACGCTGAAGGCGATCGCACAACCCCGTCAATCATCGCTTATACAGATGATGAAACCATTGTCGGTTCGCCAGCAAAACGTCAAGCTGTGACTAACCCGACTAACACATTCTTCGCGATTAAGCGTTTGATTGGTCGTCGCTTTAAAGATGACGAAGTCCAACGTGACGTGAACATCATGCCATTTAAAATCATTGCAGCCGACAACGGTGATGCATGGGTTGAATCGCGTGGCAACAAGATGGCTCCACCACAAGTTTCTGCAGAAATCTTGAAAAAGATGAAGAAAACCGCAGAAGACTTTTTAGGTGAAGAAGTAACAGAAGCGGTTATTACTGTTCCTGCTTACTTTAACGATTCACAACGTCAAGCGACTAAAGATGCGGGTCGTATCGCAGGTCTTGATGTTAAACGTATTATCAACGAACCAACGGCTGCAGCATTAGCCTACGGTATCGATAAGAAACAAGGCGACAACATTGTTGCAGTATACGATTTAGGTGGTGGTACATTCGATATCTCTATCATCGAAATCGACAGCAACGATGGCGACCAAACATTTGAAGTGTTGGCAACCAACGGTGACACCCACTTAGGTGGTGAAGACTTTGACAACCGTTTGATCAACTACTTAGCTGACGAATTCAAGAAAGAGCAAGGCTTAGATCTGCGTAAAGATCCATTAGCAATGCAACGTCTGAAAGAAGCAGCAGAAAAAGCGAAAATTGAACTTTCAAGCACCAACCACACTGAAGTGAACCTGCCATACATCACGGCAGACGCAACAGGTCCTAAGCATTTAGTGATTAAAATCACTCGTGCTAAATTGGAATCACTGGTTGAAGACTTGATTATCCGTACATTAGAGCCACTAAAAGTTGCCCTGGCTGATGCAGATTTATCTGTAACAGACATCAACGAAGTGATTCTAGTGGGTGGTCAAACACGTATGCCTAAGGTTCAAGAAGCAGTGACAAACTTCTTCGGCAAAGAACCTCGTAAAGACGTGAACCCAGACGAAGCGGTAGCCGTAGGTGCTGCAATTCAAGCGGGCGTACTGTCAGGCGACGTGAAAGACGTATTACTGTTAGACGTAACACCACTGTCTCTGGGTATCGAAACCATGGGCAGCGTGATGACTAAGTTGATTGAAAAGAACACTACTATTCCTACTAAGGCGCAGCAAGTGTTCTCAACAGCCGATGATAATCAAAACGCAGTGACGATTCACGTACTGCAAGGTGAGCGTAAGCAAGCGAGCGCGAACAAGTCATTAGGCCAGTTCAACTTAGACGGTATTGAGCCAGCTCCACGTGGCCAGCCACAAATTGAAGTGATGTTCGACATCGATGCCGACGGTATTCTGCATGTGTCTGCGACAGACAAGAAAACCGGCAAGAAACAAAACATCACCATCAAAGCCTCTTCTGGCTTAAGCGAAGAAGAAGTGGCACAAATGGTACGTGATGCCGAAGCTCACGCAGATGAAGACAAGAAGTTTGAAGAGTTAGTGCAAGCACGCAACCAAGCTGACGGCTTAGTCCACGCGACTAAGAAACAAGTGGAAGAAGCGGGTGATGCATTGCCAAGCGAAGATAAAGAGAAAATCCAAGCTGCTATGGCCGCTGTTGACACTGCCAGCAAAGGCAATGACAAAGAAGCCATTGAAAAGGCAACTCAAAACTTGATCGAAGCATCTGCTAAGCTGATGGAAATCGCTCAAGCTAAGTCTCAAGCTCAAGGCGGCGACAATGCCGACGCGGGCAAACAGGCTAACGCTGCTGCCGATGACGTTGTCGATGCTGAATTCGAAGAAGTGAAAGACGACAAGAAATAATGACTTGTTTTCAATCAAATAGATTGATTTCAAAGCGTTAATTTCTAGGCGGGCGTTACGGGGCAACCCTAACGCCCGTTTGTTCAACACCAGCTGAGAAGCATGAGATTATGTCAAAGCGAGATTATTACGAAGTATTAGGTGTCAGTCGTGACACCAGCGAACGTGAAATTAAAAAGGCCTACAAACGTCTGGCCATGAAATTTCACCCAGATCGCAACCCAGGCGACAAAACCGCAGAAGCTAACTTTAAAGAAATTAAAGAAGCCTACGAGATCCTAACCGACGCCGACAAAAAAGCGGCCTATGACCAATTTGGTCATGCGGGTGTGGATCCTAATCGCGGTGGCGGTGGTTACGGTGGTGGTCAAGGCGATTTCGGTGATATTTTCGGTGATGTCTTTGGCGATATTTTCGGCGGTGGACGTCGTGGTGGTGGTCAACGCCAAGCGGCCCGCGGCTCAGATTTACGTTACAACCTAGAGTTATCACTGGAAGAAGCCGTTAAAGGCTTAACCAAAGAACTGCGTATTCCAACGCTGGCGACTTGCGATCTATGTGAAGGCAGCGGCGCTAAAAAAGGCACCTCTGCAACCACTTGTGGCACCTGTCATGGTCAAGGCCAAGTCCAAATGCGCCAAGGTTTCTTTGCGGTGCAACAGCCTTGTCCAACCTGTCATGGCCGCGGCAAGATCATCAAAGATCCTTGCACTAAGTGTCATGGCGATGGCCGTGTTGAAAAGAGCAAAACCTTATCGGTTAAGATCCCAGCCGGCGTTGATACGGGCGACCGTATTCGTTTAGCGGGTGAAGGCGAAGCGGGTGAGTTTGGCGCGCCTCCAGGGGATTTATACGTTCAGGTCAGCGTGCGTGAGCATGCGATTTTCGTCCGTGATGGCAACAACCTTTACTGCGAAGTGCCGATATCCTTCAGTAAAGCGGCCCTAGGCGGTGAGATTGAAGTGCCAACACTGGATGGTAAAGTCAGCCTGAAGATCCCTGCCGAAACGCAAACGGGCCGTATGTTCCGTTTACGTGGCAAAGGCGTCAAGTCGGTTCGCAGCCATGCGGTAGGCGACTTGCTCTGCAAAGTGGTTATGGAAACACCAGTTAACTTAAACGATCGTCAAAAAGAACTGTTACGCGAATTTGAAGCCACCTTAACTGGTGAGTCGAAAAAACACAGCCCAAAGGCTGAGGGCTTTTTCGATGGCGTGAAAAAGTTCTTTCAAGATCTGAATAGCTAACTTGGTTTCGCTGCTAATGATATTAGTAGCGCGCTAGATGAATAAAGCCCTGCAATGGTTAACCTTGCAGGGCTTTTTTATATTCGAATTTTGAATTTTTAAAATCTAAATCAAAGTCGTGGGGCTTCACCCCACACCCGACCAAGGAGGACTGCTCGTCCTATCCTCCTTGGATGCTCCATGACGCCCCTAACGGAGTTGAAAGCTCCTTGTGCTCATTGCCAAATTTGCTATCGCTTCCGAAGGATGCGTCCCTGCACCTGCGAAAGCTAGCTTGCCATCCATGGCAAGACTCACGCAATTTGCCTATTCGCCCTGCGGCAACTCCGAGGGGATGGTGTATTCCTTAGATTCTGGTGTTATTGGTAAATCATTAAGGCATAAAAGTTATAGATTTTTAATTTTTTCGGTATTGCTCCCTATTCGTTGTTGATACTCTGTATCAGCATCCACTTTATCTTGTTCTGCTTGCTGTAAACGTTTAACTGCACTCTTACTGCCATAATACGAGCGGTCTTTATATTGTTTTTTTGCGATAGTCCTAGCATCTTTGTCTTGTTGCAAATCGCAAGAAAAGTGACTCTCATCAAGCCAATATAAAGCTTGCCTCTTACCGTTATATTCACTTTGCTCTGAGTGTATAAACCAGTACTGGTAACACTCTCCTGTTAGTTTTTGTAGATAGCCTCTAAAGCCACCACCAAGCAAATTACAAAGATGATCTCTAGCATGCTTGTTGCCATCAGATAGAATTAAAAGTAATTCATAAACCGGACTTCCGGTATTTGGTAGTGCGGCTTCAGGAGCGGTAAATAGTAAATTATTCATACTATTACCGAGAGGGAGTGAGCAGAGTAACATGCTGTTTGATTCGTTTTGTTGTTTTAGGAACTCAGATTCAAATTCACGATCTGCACAGGTATCCGTGTGCTGCTTAATTGAATTTTGAGAGTAAAGCTGCCTACTTTTTCTTCCTATCTTGAGAGTGGACTCAGATCTGGTTATTGAGGTCGGATGCATTGTTTTGCGTGTTATTGGGTGTTTTTTATTAGCCATGTCAGTTCCTCTTTGGTTCACTGACCTCTTATTATTCACATATAGCTTTTTTGTTCAAAAACAAATAAACGGCTTATTTGTTATTCTAATAAAGAAATAATGGCTTTTTTTATGATTTCTTCTGCAGTGAGCCTTTGGTTAGATTGCTTTAAAACGACCTCCTTAGCTTTTGAGCTGGGGTATCCAAGTGAGATTAGGGCATGAATGGCATCATTTTGAGTTTCTTTAAAATCGATTATCGATTTTGACTCATTTAAGTATTGCTTCTTCCACCTATAATAAGAGGTAATAAAGCTTTCTATATTAGCTTCAGTAAAATCAACTATCGGGCAGTCAGTTTCATTTTGTTCACATTTTCGTAGATAATCCAGAGCAAAATCCTGAAGATTAAATGAGGTACTAGATTTTATTGCGAACTGTTTATTGTGCTCTACTTGATAGTGAAACTCTTTAAAGTTTGAGCTACGGGCTTTTCTCATCGAATAATTACCCGCTCTTTTAACATGTCGCCCAAAAAACACCTCCTCTAACGATAATTTTCCCTCAGCTATCAAGTATAAGCTAAAGCATTTTGCTAGCATCATCATTACTTCTGGAGGAGGGTAGTTGCCATAGCTAATATCTTGAAGAAATATTTCTAAAGGATTGTATTGTCTAAAGTGTTTTTTATATGGAATTCTCCATTCTTCACGTTCTGCTATTTTATTGTATTGTTTTTCAAGAGTTTCAATTTCATTTAGCCCGATGGTTCTATCACTAGTATCAAAATCTTTCCCTCTATATTCTGGAGTAACTGCTGATAAATTAGCTAGTTTTTCGGAAAGTAACTCTGTAGTTGGCTCTTGAATTCTTTCATACATATTATTTAACCAATCAAATGTATTGAATAAATTAGGCTTAACTTCTGAATCATTTATCAATTGGAGTATTGTCGATTCTTCAATTAAATTTTCACTTTCAGCCCAATCTAAGTCTTCATAACGTGAATTATCTATATCATTCATTATTTAACCTATATGCTTTTGATTGTATAAAATCAACCTACTTAATGGTATGGCTAAGATAGAACGCCTGTTGTGAATATTAAGTGGAAATTTTAAAAATAAATTTCGGACACAGAAATACTTTAAATATTTATAGTCATAGACTCTGTTTATAAAGATAGATAATTGAGCGTGAGCCATCAATTATGAGCAATGGCTCTTTTGATAGGTGTACTGGCCTAATCCATCATTTTTGCGTCACATTCCGGTACGCTTGTCACAGGTGTCAACGTTTTGAGGAGTACAAAACGTAACAGGTGTGTAGATTGTTTCTTCATACTTTTGTTTTGTGACAATTTTATAAAGCGTCAAAATTGCCTGTCTTCCCATTTCATATGGATTTTGACCCACATTGACATGAGCAAGACCATCTTTCAGCATAGTTAACTGCTCTGGAGATGTATCGGTAATAATAATGACGATTTCTTTGTTATTAATTTTTTCTTGGTATGGAGCAATCATTTCACGATAGAGCGCATCATTATTTTGCGCCCAACCACCCACTGCGATAAAAGAGTCTGCCTTCACAGGCTTACCTTTCATTACTGACTCCATTTGTTTAACGGCTTGACTAAGTTGATCAAAATTAAACAAAGGTTCTCTAACTTCTGTCCAGCCTAAATCGCCATTAAGTAATTCACCAGGAGGAGCATCGTATTTTTTTCCTGATAAGGCGGAGCGTACACCCATAAGTCTTAAATTCAGATTGGGAGAATCTGGCCGCCCAGAATGCATTATTAACGTTCCGCCATTTGGCCGTAGTTTTTTTAACTGTTCACCCAATGACTTACCCAGTTCAAAATTGTCTGTGCCTATATAAGCTAGGCGTAAATTCTTAGGTTCTTCTTTGATAGAAGCATCAAAATCAGAGTCATAGGTAACAACCGGAATTCCGGCTTCTTTGGCTCTTTTTAGGCTATTTTCAACGAGGTATTTAGATTGTGTAACAGCGACAGCGATACCATCGATGCCTTCATCAATCAGTTGATTTATTACCTGATCTTGCAATCTAACACTGCTAATTTCAGGTCCTCGATATACACATTCTACGCCTTCTATTTGTGCAGCAGCATCTATACAGCCCGTTTTGCTTTGATCAAAAAAAACACTATAAAATTTTGGCACTACGGCAAATTTCAGTTCTTTTCCATAGACTGATGTTATTAGTAATTGGCTTAATGCAATGAACAACAAAAATAATCTGATCACACTTCCTCCTAAAAAATAATCAGACAGCAACTTAACGCTTTACAATCGAATGTAGCAAAGGAATAGATTTAAAGATATGAGATACCCCTGTGTTATTGAACATTATTGTTCTGAATCAATAATTCACAATACAATGGCGAACAGGCAGTTAGACATGAACGTTGTTCGGCAAGTGAGATCCAAGAAAGATATAATGAGCAGTCCTCCTTGGTCGATTTCTTAATAAAAAATCAGGGGAGAAGTCCCACGACGTTGATTTTGATTTGGATTTAAAAATCCAAACGAAGTTTGGAGATAGGGTATGCGTGAGCCATCAATTGTGATCAATGGCTCTTTTGAGAGGTTACTCTTTAGTATCAGTAAATGCGGCTTCGACTTTCTCTAACTCTTGCTCGGTTTTAAGCTGAAACGCTTGCTGCTTTTTAAGCCTAGCTTCTTCTTCAAGTGCGGCTTCTCTTTGTTTAAATTCGTGTCTTTCTGGTTTAGTCAGAAACTTAAACGCGAGCTTGTTGCCTAGTACGTAGGCGACGACGTCTTCACCTTTTGTGCGGCGTTCATCGACGCGTTGTGAAAAACGGGCGTTATCGCGGGCTTTACGTTCTTCGGCATTTAACTTACTCATAATCTGTTCTCCTCATTTAGTTAATCACGGTAGTGTTCCACTACGCTCAGTTAAACAAATGAGTTGTGTTGCACATTCATAAAGCTGATTGGGCGGGATTCTACCATAAGCGCTCACGAAAGCTGTGGGATTAAAATCTACCATCCCATCACCTGCGTTAACTTTGCGCACATAAGAAAGATGCGGCTAGAGTCTCTTTTAAGATAAACCATGAACACCGAAGTGACAGGCATTCACCTATTCCTGCGAACTGGCCGTTAGACATGAACCTTGTCGGCAGGGGAGATCCAAGAGGAGATTGCAGTTGATTCTCTTTAGGTCGGCTATTGATTTGACCTTTGGTTTAGAAATTCAAACGAAGTTTCAAACTAGACTTTCTTAGTGGCGTAACGCAAATGCCGTAACTGTATTGTTGCAAACCGTACCGTTACAAACCGTACCGTTGCAAACTGGTCAAGGCTTGCGTAAAAGCCGAAACAACATTGGTATTCAAAGGCAACTCTCAGTAAACTTTCGCTCCCATGTTTTGATCCGGTGCTGTGATGACCTTTCCCGAGCTTTCTTCTTCCCCTGAGTCGTTAACTTTTGCTGAGCTTGGCTTAAATTCGGCGTTACTTAAGGCCTTGCCTGCAAGTCTTAAACATCCGACAAAGGTGCAGCAACTCACGATTCCGGCCATTCTTGCAGGACGGGATTTGTTAGCCTTAGCACAAACTGGTAGCGGGAAAACCTTAGCTTTTGGTTTGCCACTCCTACAACAACTGTTGCAACAGCAAACACAGTTGCAGGGCACTAAGTCTGTGCAGGCCCCAAATGCGCAAGCCTTAGTGCTGGTGCCTACACGGGAATTAGCGCTGCAAGTGACTGAAGCGTTGCAAGCGGTGGCGAGTCAGTTATCGACTTCGTTGAACATTCAGCTTCTGTGTGGTGGGGTCGCGCTGGAAGACCAATTAGCCGAACTTGCAGCCAAGCCGCAGGTTTTAGTGGCAACCCCTGGACGTTTACTGGATTTATGCAAACAGGCCCACGTCAGCCTCGATTCGATAAAACATCTTGTGCTGGATGAAGCTGACCGCCTGCTGGAAATGGGGTTTTGGCCCGATGTGCAAAAGCTGATGGCGTTTATGCCTAAGCTTAAGCAAACCTCGTTGTTTTCTGCCACGCTGCCCGAGGCTTTGGATACATTGGCGGGCAAGCTGCTGGTGAATCAGCCGCTACGGGTCGAAGCTCACAAGGTGAATTCAGTGGCTGGTGAAATCGAAGAGCAGCTCTATTTAGTCAACAAGGGCAGCAAAGCACAGGCATTGATTGCGCTGTTAAAACAGTATCAATGGCCGCAGGTGTTGGTGTTTATCAGCGCCCGCGATGATGCCGATGCCGTCGCTAAACGGCTCGCTAAAGCGGGGATGAAAGTTGCCGCGCTGCACGGTGAAAAAGAGCAAACCGTTCGCAGCCAAACCTTGGCCGACTTTAAAGCCAATCGTATCCAAGTATTAGTGGCGACAGATTTGATGGCGCGTGGCATTCATGTTGATGCCTTGCCTGTCGTCATCAATTTGGATTTGCCCATGAGTGCGCCTGTATACGTGCACCGCATTGGCCGCACCGCGCGCGCTGGCGAAAAAGGGCTGGCGATTTCCCTCGTGTGCCACGGTGAAATGGCAACTTTAACGGCGATCCGCACTTTAACCGCGCGGGAGTTACCGCTGGCATTATTGGCTGAGTTTCCGGTAACGGATAAGCCGAGTGAAAAAATCACTGATGGCGCCACTGAGATCAAAGTTGAGCGTAAGCGACCACCGCGTGATAAACAGGCGAATCGCCGTAGCATCAATAAGCACAGCGCCAAAGAGTTTAAAGGTAAGCGCTGAGTTTGAAGCTATTCATAGCGTTCAAGCTTGGCGTGCCTCAATCACTAAACTGATAACAGAATAAAGCGCATTGGCCGCTGTTATCACTTTCGCTCTGGGTGTAACTTAGTGACTTATTTACATTAAGGAACTAAGTCATGGGATCGACATTGGCGTTAAGCAAAGCACTTCATAAAGTGGTGAATAACGGTTTAACGACCGAGCACTTTGTACTTAGGCCATTCCAGCGAGCGGATCTTGAGGCTTTTACCGCCTATCGAGCCGACCCTAAGGTCGCTAAATATCAAAGCTGGACGGATTACAGCTATAGCGATGCAGTCGCGCTGTTCGACAATATGGATTACGCACAATTTGGTGCGGCGGATACGTGGTTTCAACTTGCGATTGTCAGTGGCGCTTCGGGAACTACACCAACCCAATTAGTTGGCGATCTGGCGCTGCACTTTATTGATGAGCAGCAGGTGGAAATTGGCTTTACGATTGCGCCTGAACATCAAGGTAAACATGTGGCTTTTGAGGCCGTCAGCGCATTGCTGGATTACCTCTTTATTGAATTGCATCAGCATAGAGTCATTGCTATCACCGATGCACAAAATCTTGCCTGCTGTCGCTTACTCGAAAAACTCCGCTTTAGGTGCGAAGCCCATTATGTGAAAAACATCTTCTTTAAAGGCGCGTGGGGCGATGAGTTCCTTTATGCCTTGTTAAAGGAGGAGTATTAATTCCCTTTAGGTGCAAAGTATCGCTAACGCGCGCCGCCAGTGTTTCTCTATTTGGCTTATCTTGTCTATCTCAGTAAAATCTTTCCATTAGTTGAGCCCGTGTTGGCTCAAAGATCTTCACGCCCGTCATGGGATTTAAGGAGTGCCACATGAAATCAATGCGTTTAGGCTTAGTGGGGATGGCGGTCGTGCTCGGATTATCGGCCTGTGCGACCACGCAATCGCCAACGGGGCGAGGGCAGACCTTGTTGTATTCAGCGGCGCAAATGCAGCAGATGGGCGATTCCTCCTTCGAGGAAATGAAAAAACAGCAAAAAGTGAGTAGTGATAAAAAGCTGACACAATACGTCAATTGTGTCGCTAATCGTATTACTGCAGTGCTGCCGGACCAAACCCTGCGCTGGGATGTGGTTTTGTTTGACTCTGAACAAGTTAACGCTTTTGCTCTGCCGGGTGGGCATATTGGGGTTTATACCGGATTGCTTAAGGTCGCTAAGGGACCTGATCAGCTTGCTACTGTGCTCGGTCACGAAGTCGCGCATGTGTTGGCGCAACATGGTAACGAGCAGGTTTCCCGTGGACAGTTAACGGGCGTTGGAATGCAGATTGCCGATGCAGCGCTAGGGGCGAGTGGTGTGTCGAATCGCGACTTATATATGTCGGCATTGGGACTCGGTGCTCAGGTGGGGGTTATTCTGCCTTTTGGTCGCGCCCAAGAGAGCGAAGCCGATATTATGGGCGTAGAGCTAATGGCTCGAGCGGGTTTCAATCCGGCTCAGAGTGTTGAGTTATGGCAGAATATGTCGAAGGTGGGCGGTAGCCAAGGGCCGGAGTTATTATCGACCCATCCATCGAACAGTAATCGCATTGCTCAGCTACAACAATTGCAAGCACAGATGCAGCCACTTTATGCCAGTGCTAAAGCGCAGGTGAAGAATCAATGTGTGGCGCCGAAATAAGCTGAAATCTATTTAAGATCTAAGTGCCCGTTTGGTGAGTGTTCGCTGTCGTTTGCGCAGAGATACGTGTCCTTACCCTATTTATGCTTTTGGATAAATACGCAATAAGTGTGTAAAAAAGCCTCCTTAGTTAAATAAGCAGTCAGTTTATCAGCATAGCTCGCTGAACTATGGTAAACTGGCGCGCAAAATTCCACTGATAATTGAGAGTCGTTAATTATGTCTGATAAATTCAGTACTGTTGAACAGCAAGCAAGCTACGGTGTAGGCCGTCAAATGGGTGAGCAACTGGCCGCCAATTCTTTTGATGGTGTGGATATTCCAGCCGTTCAAGCGGGTTTAGCCGATGCGTTTGCCGGTTTAGAAAGTGCTGTGTCTATGCAAGATCTGCAAGTTGCTTTCACTGAAATTAGCGGTCGTATTCAAGCTGCTCAAGAGCAAGCTGCTGCTGCTGCGTCTGCTGAAGGCGATGCTTTCTTAGCTGAAAATGCTAAGCGTGATGGCGTGACTGTGACTGACTCTGGTCTGCAGTTCGAAGTATTAGTCCAAGGTGACGGTGCTACTCCAACTTACGAAGATACTGTTCGTACTCACTACCATGGTTCTTTCATCAATGGTGATGTGTTTGACAGCTCTGTAGTTCGTGGCCAACCTGCTGAGTTCCCAGTTTCTGGCGTTATCGCTGGCTGGACTGAAGCACTGCAACTGATGCCAGTAGGCACTAAGTTGAAATTATTTGTGCCACATCACTTAGCTTACGGTGAGCGCGGCGCGGGGGCATCGATTCCTCCTTATTCAACTTTGGTATTCGAAGTTGAATTATTAGATATCATCTAATATTGAAAAAACGCCTAAGCCTGTCTTAGGCGTTTTCTTATGGAATACAAAGAAAGATTGAGGAGATTGAAATGAGTGGACAAGTGAGAGTGGCAATCGTCGGTGCCGGTGGTCGTATGGGACGCACTCTTATTGAAGCGGCCTACAATCACGACCATATTTTACTGGGTGCCGCCATTGAGCGTGCAGGCTCAAGTTTAGTGGGTGTGGATGCGGGTGAGTTAGCTGGTGTGGGTAAATTAAGCGTCATGATCATGGATTCGCTCGATTATGCGACCGATGATTTTGATGTGTTGATAGATTTCACCGCGCCAGACGCCAGTATTGTCCATTTAGATTGGTGTGTTCGCCATAAGAAAGCCATGGTGATTGGCACAACGGGTTTCAATCATGCTCAAAAAGAACAGATCAATGCCTTTGCCGAGCAAACGCCGGTCGTGATGGCGCCGAATATGTCTGTGGGTGTCAATTTGATGTGGAAATTACTCGAACTGGCTGCCGAAGTCATGGGTGATTACACGGATATCGAAATTATCGAAGGTCACCACAGACACAAAAAAGATGCGCCGTCGGGCACAGCCCTGAAAATGGGTGAAGTGATTGCTAAGACTTTAGGTCGCGATCTTGAGAAATGTGCCGTATATGGCCGCGAAGGGATCACGGGTGAACGTGACCGTGAAACTATCGGTTTTGCGACTATTCGTGCCGGTGATTTAGTTGGTGAACATACGGCTATGTTTGCCGATATCGGTGAGCGTTTAGAGATCACCCATAAAGCTTCGAGTCGTATGACCTTTGCTAATGGTGCTATGCGTGCCGCGCACTGGCTCGTGGAGCAAAAGCCGGGCTTGTATGATATGCAGCAGGTTTTAGGTTTGCATTAATATTAAAAACGCCGATATGGCGTTTTTTTTTGCACCCAGTTACCAGTGGGTGGACGGTTTCGCGTTTTTACTGTAAACTCGCTGGAATTTGTCAAAATTTCGTAAATTAGCGGAAATTGGTATCTTAACATAACATAAAAACATTATATTTCAGTGGCTTGGCTCTTTATGGAGGTCGCGTTGACAAAGTCTGCCTTACTCGTACTCGAAGATGGAACTGTATTCTCTGGCACAGCAATTGGTGCCGATGGTCTCTCTGTTGGTGAAGTTGTTTTTAACACTTCCATGACAGGATACCAAGAAATTTTAACTGATCCATCCTACTCACGCCAGATTGTAACATTAACCTACCCACACATAGGCAACACTGGTACCAATGATGAAGATATTGAATCCGATGGGGTTCACGCTTGTGGTCTTATCATTCGTGATCTTCCGCTCATCGCAAGTAGTTTCCGTAATCAACAAAGCTTAAGTGATTATCTCAAAGCGAACAATGTCGTTGGCATAGCAGATATCGATACCCGCAAGTTAACTCGTATTCTCCGTGAAAAAGGTGCTCAAGCCGGTTGTATTATGGCAGGTGCAGACTTAGACGAAACAAAAGCGCTCGCCGCTGCCAAAGCTTTCCCCGGTTTAAAAGGCATGGATCTCGCTAAAGAAGTCACGACTAAAACTGCCTATCCATGGCGTAAAGGTAGCTGGCGTTTAGTGGGCGGCTTACCAGAAGATACGCCAGCAAATGAGCTTAAATACAAAGTAGTAGCCTACGACTACGGCGTTAAGCAAAACATTCTGCGTATGTTAGTGGACCGCGGTTGCGACGTCACAGTTGTGCCAGCTAAAACTTCGGCCGCCGAAGTGTTAGCGATGAATCCCGATGGTGTGTTCCTTTCGAACGGCCCTGGGGATCCAGAGCCATGCGATTACGCGATTGAAGCGATTCAACAAATTCTGAAAACCAACACGCCGATTTTCGGTATTTGTTTAGGTCATCAGCTACTCGCGCTGGCCTCAGGTGCAAAAACCTTGAAGATGAAGTTTGGTCACCACGGTGCAAACCACCCAGTGAGCAATATCGAGAAAGGTAACGTGATGATCACCAGCCAAAACCACGGTTTTGCTGCCGATGAAACGACCTTACCCGCCAACATTAAAGTGACGCATAAGTCGCTGTTTGATGGTTCACTCCAAGGTATCCATCTCACGGACAAGCCCGCGTTCAGCTTCCAAGGTCACCCTGAAGCGAGCCCTGGCCCGAACGATGCCGCCCCGCTGTTCGATCACTTTATCGAGCTAATCGACATATACCGTCAGAACGCCAAGTAGTACGCTAGCTAGGAGAAGAGAGAAGCAATGCCAAAACGTACAGATATAAAGAGTATTCTTATCCTAGGCGCCGGCCCAATCGTGATTGGTCAGGCATGTGAATTTGACTATTCTGGCGCACAAGCGTGTAAAGCGCTGCGTGAAGAAGGCTACCGTGTCATTCTGGTGAACTCTAACCCTGCCACCATTATGACTGATCCAGAAATGGCCGATGCCACTTATATCGAGCCGATTCACTGGGAAGTGGTCCGTAACATTATTGCTAAAGAACGCCCAGATGCGATTCTGCCAACCATGGGCGGCCAAACCGCACTGAACTGCGCATTAGAACTTGAAGCCAAAGGCGTACTGAAAGAATTTAACGTCGAGATGATTGGCGCGACTGCCGATGCTATCGATAAAGCTGAAGACCGTAGCCGCTTTGATAAAGCGATGAAAAGTATTGGTCTTGATTGTCCACGCGCGGGCATTGCCCACAATATGGACGAAGCTTATGGCGTACTTGATCAAGTGGGTTTCCCTTGCATTATCCGCCCATCCTTTACTATGGGTGGCTCAGGCGGCGGTATCGCTTACAACAGGGAAGAGTTCGAAGAGATCTGTTCACAGGGCTTAGAGTTATCGCCAACGAGTGAACTGCTGATCGACGAATCACTGATCGGTTGGAAAGAATACGAGATGGAAGTGGTCCGCGATCGCAACGATAACTGCATTATCGTCTGCGCCATCGAAAACTTCGATCCTATGGGCGTGCACACGGGCGACTCTATCACAGTTGCGCCAGCACAAACCCTGACTGATAAAGAATACCAAATCATGCGTAACGCCTCTATGGCCGTACTGCGTGAGATTGGTGTTGAGACCGGCGGTTCGAACGTACAGTTTGGTATCAACCCGAAAGATGGCCGTATGGTTATCATCGAGATGAACCCACGTGTATCGCGCTCTTCAGCATTAGCATCAAAAGCAACGGGTTTCCCGATTGCCAAAATCGCTGCTAAGTTAGCGGTTGGTTTCACCCTTGATGAGCTGATGAACGACATCACTGGAGGTCGCACGCCTGCGTCATTCGAGCCTGCTATCGATTACGTTGTGACTAAAGTGCCACGCTTTAACTTTGAAAAGTTTGCTGGCGCCAATGATCGCTTAACTACACAGATGAAGTCTGTGGGTGAAGTGATGGCGATTGGCCGTACTTTCCAAGAGTCACTGCAAAAAGCCTTACGTGGTTTAGAGGTTAGCCGTAACGGTCTAGATCCTGTCACAGATATGTCTAAACCTGAGGCGATGTCACGAATTCGCCACGAGCTGAAAGAGCCTGGTTGCGACCGTATTTGGTACATAGCCGATGCGATGCGTGCGGGGCTGAGCTTAGATGAAATCTTTAAACTGACCAATATCGACCCTTGGTTCCTCGTGCAAATCGAAGAGCTGGTTCAGCTCGAAGGTGTTGTTGCTGAAGCGGGTCTGGCGGGTCTGGATATCGACTTACTGCGTAAGCTGAAACGTAAAGGCTTTGCCGATGCGCGTCTGGCCGATGTATTAGGCGTGAACGAAGCCGAAGTGCGTAAGCTGCGTGATAAGTTCGACCTGCACCCAGTCTATAAGCGTGTGGATACCTGTGCGGCTGAGTTTGCAACAGACACGGCTTACATGTACTCAACGTATGAAGAAGAATGTGAAGCTAACCCATCGACCCGTGACAAAATCATGGTGTTAGGTGGCGGGCCAAACCGTATCGGTCAAGGTATTGAGTTCGATTATTGCTGTGTGCACGCGGCGTTAGCGCTACGTGAAGACGGCTATGAAACCATCATGGTGAACTGTAACCCTGAAACCGTTTCAACCGACTACGACACTTCAGACCGTCTGTACTTCGAACCCGTCACACTGGAAGACGTATTAGAAATCGTCCGTATCGAGAAGCCAAAGGGCGTTATCGTGCAGTACGGTGGTCAAACGCCATTGAAATTGGCCCGTGCCTTAGAAGCCGCTGGCGTACCTGTAATTGGTACTAGCCCAGATGCCATCGACCGCGCCGAAGACCGTGAGCGTTTCCAGCAAGCTATTCAACGCTTAGAGATGAAGCAGCCTGAAAATGATACTGTGACTACGGTTGAAGGTGCTGTGATTGCCGCTGAGCGTATCGGTTATCCGCTAGTTGTGCGCCCATCCTATGTACTGGGCGGCCGCGCGATGGAAATCGTTTACGACAAGCAAGATTTGCTGCGTTACTTCAACGAAGCCGTGAGCGTATCGAACGCGTCGCCAGTACTGCTCGATCGCTTCTTAGATGATGCGATTGAAGTGGATATCGACGCAGTATGTGACGGTGAAATCGTGGTGATTGGCGCGATTATGGAGCATATCGAACAAGCGGGTGTTCACTCAGGTGACTCAGGTTGTTCGCTGCCGCCATACACGCTAAGCCAAGAAATCCAAGATCGTATGCGCGTTCAAGTCGGCAAGTTGGCGATGGAACTCGGTGTTGTCGGCCTGATGAACGTACAGTTCGCCGTGAAAGATAACGAAATCTATATGATTGAAGTTAACCCACGTGCTGCCCGTACTGTGCCATTCGTGTCCAAAGCGACCGGTGTGCCTTTAGCTAAGATCGCCGCGCGTGTGATGGCGGGCCAAAGCTTAACGTCGCAAAACTTCACTAAAGAAGTGATCCCACCTTTCTACTCAGTGAAAGAAGTGGTGTTGCCCTTTAATAAGTTCCCAGGTGTTGACCCACTGTTAGGCCCTGAAATGCGCTCTACCGGTGAAGTCATGGGCGTGGGCGATACGTTCGCCGAAGCCTATGCTAAGGCGCAGTTAGGTGCGACTTCTGAGGTGCCTAAGTCGGGTCGTGCATTATTGTCTGTGCGTAACAGCGATAAGAAACGCGTTGCCGATTTAGCGGCTAAGTTAATTGAGCTCGGTTACCAAATCGATGCGACTCATGGTACTGCGGTTATCCTAGGCGAAGCGGGTATCAACCCACGTTTAGTGAACAAGGTACACGAAGGACGTCCACACATTCTCGATCGCATCAAGAATGGTGAATACACTTATATCGTGAACACTACCGAAGGTCGCCAAGCGATTGAAGATTCTCGTCAATTGCGCCGCGGTGCACTGCGTTACAAAGTTAACTACACGACGACCATGAATGCTGCATTCGCCACTTGTATGGCCCATGCCGCCGATGACCGTACTAACGTGACGTCAGTACAAGAACTGCATCTGCGCGTACTGGCTAAATAAGCTATAGCGTTAATGTTGTTAATTAGAGGGCCGCATAACTTAGGTTATGCGGCCTTATTATTTCGTCAATTTTGAGCGCTTCGTTCATTTTATCTTCTACTTATGTTGCCTGAGAAAATTATGTCAGCGCCAGCCGATAGCCTTGCCAAAGTCGATACTTTTATTGCGCCGCCTTGCCTCGGGCAAATACGCGTGCTCTATCAAGATAGCGATATTCTACTGATTGATAAGCCGAGCGGATTATTGAGTTTGTCGGGAAAGAATCCGCTGAATCTCGACTCGGTGCATTATCGTTTAGTGCAGGATTTTCCGACGGCCACTTTGCTGCACAGGCTCGATTTTGGCACTTCCGGTATCATGCTGGTGGCGCTGAATAAAAGCGTGAATGGTTTGCTGACAAAACAGTTTCAGGCGCGCACGGTTGAAAAGTGTTATACCGCCTTGCTGCACGGGCATTTAGCCGCTGACAGCGGGGTGATTAATCTGCCGATCGCTAAAGATGTTGAGCATTTCCCACTGCAGAAGATCTGCCATAGCACAGGCAAAGTTGCGATCAGTGAATATCAGGTGCTGGAACGATTAACCGAACCTTTCGCCACGCGGGTCGAATTTATCCCTGTTTCTGGCCGAACCCATCAACTGCGGATCCACAGTCAGCAATTGGGTCACTCAATACTGGGGTGCGATCTCTACGGCGGCGTGGGTGAGTGCGTGACTGATAAGGCTGATGCAGATGAAGCTGATATCACTAATACGATGAGCAGCAGATTAATGCTGCATGCGACCCGCTTAGCGTTTAATCATCCTATCACGGGTGAGCGTATCGACTGGGTTTGTGAGTGTCCTTTTTAAGCGCTTTTAAAAGAGCAATAGAGTTTAGCTCTCAGCATTCAGCACTTAGCACGTAGAATTTAGAGCAATGGGTTTAGTTGCTAAACCCGATACGTTCGGTTTGCATGGGCGGCGCATCGTTGGGGAGCCAAGTACGGTAAATCGTTGCGAAGGTGCCATCTGCTTTTATCGCTTCTAGGCTGTTTTTCCACTGTTCGATCACATCATTGGGCGTGCCTTGTGAGAAGGCAATGTAAAGATGATTAGCACTAATCGTGAAGAGCGACTCTACATCATCAATGCTCGCGCCCGCATCCGACAGAATACTCGGCGCGGTGAGATTGGCATTACACCAAAGATCGACACGTTGCTTCATTAATTGTTTGGCACTCAATAAGGGCTCGGATGAGGCCGCAACATTCGTAAATCCCAGTTCGAGCAATAGGCGTTCTTCCACCGAGGCACGATAGACACCAATTGCCTTAGCCGTCTTTGCATCATTTATAGTGGTTATTTTTATACCGCTATTTTTTAAGGCATAAAAATTAGTCGTGCCGACAGCAACAGGCCCAATCATAGTAAACATTTGCTCCCTTTCTGCTGTGCGCGTCATAGTAAACAACACAGTATTTGGTTGCTCGGTCAGCATTTTCCAGCCGCGAGCCCAAGGTACGACCTTGATTGGATCTGGGTTGTTTATGCGCTTTTGAATTTCTTGTACTACCTGTACAGCTAAACCATCGGGTTTGCCATCGACAGAAAAGCTGATTGGTGACCATTCTTCGGTATAGATGTTGAGCGGCTGCGCGCGAAGAGAAACTGCGCTGCTAAGGGTGAGTGATAACAATAAACTTGTGACTAATTTCATTAATAACCCTAAAAATTAGAATGTTATAATTGAGTCTCACTGCTTGCTCTTGAAACGATTAAAGATGAAGGCTGTGCTTAAATCAAGTATAGCTAGGGGTTCATTTTCTAAGATTAAATTTACTATACCGTTTTGAACGATAAAAAAAGAGCGCTTGTATGGCGCTCTTAGGTAGGCTTATTTATGGGTGATAGCTTATCTTTCTGTGCTTATATATCACGCTCGATATACATCTCGCATAAGGTTATCAATGCAATGTACAACACGCATACTGGCGTCTTCCATTGAGTGCAGTTGTTTGACCATCTCAGGCAAATTACCTTTTTGTCTCGCATTGAGCGCCGCTTTTCCTGCCTCGTGTACCGCTTTATGTGGTGCATCTAATGCTTTGAAGTTACTTAAATGCTGATAATTCTCGGCACCAAATCCTTTGAAATACCATTGCCCTAGGCGGCACTCAGTGTGTGAGTTCACATTGTGGTTATGCTGTGGTTTTTCAATTAATTGATAAACGCTACTTTTCCAGACTGCGTGGTCGAGCTTAGTGGTATTCAAGAATGACGCTGTGGCTGCGTTATGGATAACGTGCTGCATTTGTTTTGAGCGTTGCAGGACATCTTCAACGACTTGGCCAATTTGGGTTGAGGAGGTGGCTACATCAACGGCACTACTTTGATTATTATGAACAATTTCTTTAATCTCAGCCGCTTGCGCGACGATTTGTTTTACGAGTTTTTCAATATGGCTACTGGCTTCATGGGCTTTGCTTGCAAGCTGGCGCACTTCATCGGCCACCACGGCAAACCCCCGTCCCGCTTCGCCTGCACGGGCGGCTTCAATGGCGGCGTTCAATGCCAGCAAGTTTGTTTGTTCTGAAATTCCTTGAATTGCCGCAACAAATTGATTGATTGAAGAGGTCGTAGCATCGAGTTCTGTGACAGCTTTCATGCTGTTCGATGCTTGATCATTAATATAAGTTGCTCTAGTGCCTAAATTGGCAATGGCCACACGGGTTTGATCAAAAACGTGATTGAGTTCAGACAGTGATTCTTTTTCTGCTGAGAGTAATTCGGCACTGCTGGCTAAGCCTTCGCGTACGGCATTAAGCATATCTCCGCCTTGGTTTTGGCAGGCGATCACTTCAGTGTAGTGGTCTGCATTTTGGCGCGACTGTTGCTGCATGGTCTCATTTTCACGGATCATGCCACGCAGTTCATCTATTTCATTTTGGTGTTGGCGTTCTAGTTGGATGAGTCGCTCTTTAAGCGCCTGATTTTCAGCTTTGAGCTGGGAATTAAACCACATATAAAACCTCTCAAGTCGCTAGGACTATCACTATTGCTTATCGACTTACTGTGACTGGGCTCAGCGGTAAATACTGCAATGTTAATAAAAAGTAAAACGATTCAGGTATGGAAATATTAACTGATCTTTAAGCTTTATTCTTAATTTTTTTAAGGTTATTGAAGCTTTTATGCTTTGCCATAAATGGGTTAGCACTATCGAATGATAAGTGAACCACGCTAAGGTTAACTTAGCTTGGTTCACTTTGAGGTCTTAGGTTTATGGCATAGGTAAGTCGAGCACCACAGTGGCTATGCTGAAATACACGAGCACACCTATGATATCGGCGATGGAGGTGATGAGTGGCGCACTAGCGGCCGCAGGGTCCATCTTTAACTTGCTCAGTAAGAAAGGCAGAGACATACCAATCAAGCTGCCAATAATCACCACAATTTGCATTGTGAGTGCCACAACCAGCGCGATTTCAGGTCCGCCGCGCCAAAATCCGAGCAGGGACACTGCCGCTGCCATGCTGGCTCCTAATAATCCGGCGACAAATAACTCGCGCCCTAGCATAGATAACCAATCTTTGAGAACCACTTCCCCTGTGGCTAAGCCGCGTACCATTAAGGTCGACGATTGTGAGCCCGCATTGCCGCCGCTATCGATCAGCAGAGGTAGGAAGAAGACTAAAGAGACATAACTGGCAATAGTGTCTTCGAAGAAGGCGATCCCCGCTCCCGAGAAAATATTACCAAAAACCAAGATTACCAGCCAAACCACGCGCTTACGGTAAAGTAAGCCTATGCTGGCAGTCTTGAGGTTATGGTCAATATTGCCGATGGCCGCGGTTTTTGTGAACTCAAGATCCGCCTGTGAGCTGGCGATATCCATAGCATCATCATAGGTGACAATACCGACAAGCTGGCCTTTGCCATTGACTACAGGCAGCGCCATCAAGTCGTAATGGGCGATCATCTGCACCGCTTCTTCGCGAAAGGCATTGGCATCGAGCGCGACGGGATCGGGCTTCATAAAATCGACCACTCGCTCGTGCGGTTGCGCCAGCAATAGCTGTCTTAAAGACACAGTACCAATCAAGCGACCTAACATGTCCACCACATAGGTTTGATAAATGGTTTCCTTATCAGCGGCCTCAGTGCGTAGGGTATCAATGGCTTCTGCCGCCGTATGGCGGCTATTGAGCAAGGTGTAATCCGAGGTCATGACTGCGCCGACTTTAGCTTTATCATAGGCGGCGAGGGTGCGCATATCTTCCCGTTTGGCCAATGCTAGCGCAGGTAAAATCGCCGCTTGCTGGGTTTCATCGAGCAGATTATAGAGGTCGGCACGTTCATCTGCTGCCATGTGAACCAGCAGCGCAGATAGCGTAGTTTTATCTAATTGCTGTACTAAGCTGGCTTGCAATTCATCGGTCAGATAGCGAAACAAATTGGCGCAAACCTTAGGTGAGGCCAGTTGCAATAATAGGACTTGTTGAGCTTGATTAAAGACGTTAAATACGGCTGCAATATCGGCAGGGTGGCGTTTTTCGGCTAATTCAGCCATGGCGCTGGCACTGCGTTGCTCGATAATCATTTGCAGGTTATGGATGATTTTTTTAGTGTTGTTTGTGCTGTTATTCATGTTCATAGTTCATTCTCTCAACGATCTAGTGACCAAAGTAAAAGGTGATGTCTGCGCCAAGTTGCAGCGCGTTGCCACGAAGGGCATTGCCTAAGCTCAATTCCAGCTGTAGCTGTTGTTGTGATGTGTGTTGATAGGCGAACTGATAGGCAGTCTCGCTCAATTCTTTTTGATAAATCTCGGCTATCACGCGATGGTGACTACTGAGTTCATACGCTGCCGCGATACCCACAAGCAATTGGGTTGATTGATTAAATTCATGGGTAAAACCTAAATTGGCATAGAGACTGACATCAGAATCGCTTAAGGTTTTGCCAAAAATGCCGAAGACTTCGGTGGCTAATTCGTTACTGGCATCGAGGTTTTTCTGCAAGTTGATCACCAGTGCGCTGTGCCAATCATCCTGTTGCTGCTCTGAATCTGAGTGGGAGTTTACGTTGAGCGGCAGCTTAATGCCGACTTCAGCTTGCTCCTCACGAATATCGTCATTGGCATTGGACGCTAATCCTAAATGCCATTCCCATTGATTGCGGCTGCAAGTCGTGGCCGCGTTTAATTGTGGGCGAGCATGATCCGACCTAGGTTGTTGCCAGCCCATTTCTAATTCACAGCGCTCTGCGAGGGCAGGATCATCCACTTCGAGATGGGATGCCGCCGCACTCATGCTGTAGTACAAGCTGATACTTGCGCAAGATAAAGATCGCAAAATTGATGTGTTGTTTATGTAAGCCATATTTAGGCTCCTCAGATGTAAACCCATAGATGTAAATCCATAGGGAAAACGAAGTCCACTGAGGCAAAAAACTTGCTTTGAGATGCAATAAATACACATAACTGAACCCCAGCAAAATGCTGGAATTGCTAAAGCGCAGCCATAGGCTCAGGCTTATTGTCTGTGATTGATATTTTGGGGGAGGCTGAGTGAAGAATGGTTCACACTACTACCCTGCTTAGCAGGTAGCAGCAAATATTGCGGGCTAGTGCTAGGCGTTAAATCCTGTCTTTTGGACAGGGCATCTACTGTCGCTTATGTGTGTGCCCACAGTGGGTCTCCGCAATGATTAAAGTCGCCACATTCTAAGGGACTGAAATGTAAAGTCAACCGCACATGTTATTACATATGTTTTTGTTTGAATTTACACTTTGAGTAAAAGTTAATTTTATGATCATTCTTGGGCTTGCGTGATTTTGTTGGGAGTGCTGGTGGTTTTGTATACTAATCATTGTTGTGTGATTGTTTATTTTTTGGCTGGTAGCGGTTGATTTTTGTTGTCGGATTTAACTGTGATATTGAATTGTGTTTTTTAACGGTATGACTTATCTCAGTAAGCTGTATTTGAGTCGCCAGAGATGAGTTAACACTTTATCCATAATGGGGGATTTGGCATTAGTGCACTTCGGGTATACCCTTGTCGTGCCTGCGGTGAGTCATTGTGCTCACTCAGATTAAGTCAGATTAAGTCAGATTAAGAGAGTTTGCTGTATTCAGATTTGGGGGATTAAGCTGTGGCACACAATATCGATGAGTTGGAATCAATGGCTGCACCTATCGATCATAAGTGCACCGCGAATATCAAGATCGCCAGTATCAATCTGTTTAACTTTATTGAGCCGCCTTTGGCTTACTATGATTTTGAAAATATCTATAGCCATGGGCAATGGCAGAAAAAGTGTCAGTGGTTGAGTGAGTTTCTCGCACATCGCCAGCCCGATATTGTGGGATTTCAAGAAGTGTTTAGCCCTGAACCGCTCAAACGAATCGCTCGCGAGCAAGGTCTAGGGTATTTTGCGGTCGTTGATGAGCCAACTCTTATCAGTGATTACATTTATCGCAGCCCTGTGGTCGCGCTTGCCTCCCGGTATCCCATAGTGGAAATCAGCAGTGTCGAACCTGATACGCGTTTAGTGGCAGCCATGGGATTATCGAGTGAATTTGCCTTTAGCCGTAAGGTGCTGCGCGCAATCGTTGAAGTGCCACACATCGGCAAGTGTGACTATTATGTGGTGCACTTTAAATCAAAACGCGCCGGATTAGCACTTGAACCTAAGCTATTTGAACATCAACCTCTCGGACATCAGCCACTTAGTTTAGATAATTTAGCGCCCGCAGCGAGCATAAAACTGCATTCAGAAACCCAATTACTCACAGAGCAAGCCTTAGGTCGCTGGGCATCCACCATGCAGCGCGGCGCGGAAGCTGCGTTATTATTCAATGGCATATTGGTACGCAGGCAAGAATCTAAACATCCCGTTATCGTGATGGGGGACTTTAATGACAGTCTGTCGATGGGCGCCTTAGATGCGTTAACGATACAGGGCGAGAGCATTCACAGTAATGACATTAAAGCCGCGGGCCTTGGGCATTTATCGGATGCTGCGTTAGCGGCGGTGTTTGCTCAGTATCAACTTAAGGATGCCTATGAGTTATTTATTGAAGCGAACTTGAGGGACAGTTTGACGGGTAATACCGCTTACCATAGGGAACACAGAGCGGCGACCCATTACTATGGCCCTAAAGGTTCAGTGCTGGATTATATTTTGCTTTCGAGTGAGTTTGATGCGAGCCATGGCCGCAGTTTAGCGCAAGTCGTAGATTATCAGACCTGCGATAGACACTTAGTCAGACCTGAATATGAACGCGACGCCTACAGTACTGACCATGCGCCCGTCATTGTTGAGTTAGCGCTACGTAGCTAAGTTCTCGTGTTTGCTTATTAATTCGTCTTATTTCAAATCATGTCAGTTGTCTTTATCGCGCAGGCATCTTCTCGCTACGGTTTTGTTATCGTTGTTTCATTAACCATTCCAACATCATTTCGCATGAATATCATTCAGAATTAACTGTTAAAATAAGGTATGATCGGCCACCCGTGGATGAGGTAAATAAGCGCTACGGCGTGTTCGGTACTCGCACTTAGGTGGCATTGGGTATATCATCCGTTTCCCATTTTTAGACAGCAGCCCTTTTTTAGTGGCGGCCCTATTTTTAAAGGCAACTATGGCTATCAGAATCAAACTTAAACCCGGCCGCGAGAAGTCGCTCGAGCGTCGCCATCCTTGGGTATTTTCCAATGCTATTCATAACATTAAGGGAAAACCTGAAGCGGGTGAGACAGTCGATGTGGTCGCGCATGATGGTCATTGGTTAGGTCGTGGTGCTTGGTCGCCTGAGTCGCAAATTCAAGTGCGGATTTGGACTTTCGATCGCGAAGAAGAAATTGATCGCGCGTTTTTTGCCAGACGTTTACAGCGGGCGCAAATCGGCCGTAACGATTTAATCCGCGAGCAAGGCTTAACAGGTTACCGTTTAGTGGCTGCTGAGTCCGATGGTTTACCTGGAATTACCATCGACAGATATGCCAATGTGCTGGTGTGCCAGTTACTGAGCACAGGTGCTGATTTATGGCGCGATACCTTAGTTGAGCTATTGGCTGAGCAATATCCTGATTGCGCTATTTATGAGCGTTCCGATGTGGATTCCCGTAAGAAAGAAGGCCTGCTGCCAGTTACCGGTTTACTGCACGGCACTCTGCCTGAAATGCCGGTGATTATCGAAGAGAACGGCATCAAGATCGCTGTCGATGTGATTAAAGGCCATAAAACAGGTTTCTATCTCGATCAACGTGATAACCGCGCCATTGCCGCCCGTTTTGTCAAAGATAAATCGGTATTGAACTGTTTCTGCTACACAGGCACCTTTGGTTTGTACGCCGCGAAAGCAGGTGCTGCCAGTATTGAAAACGTCGATGTCTCTTCTCTAGCCTTGGCGACAGCGCGCCTCAATATGCAAGTGAACGGTTTGAGTGATGACAATGTGCATTACAACGAAGCCGATGTGTTCAAGTTGTTGCGCCAGTACCGTGATGAAGGCAAAACCTTTGATGTGATTGTGCTCGACCCACCTAAGTTTGCCGATAACAAAGCGCAGTTAAACGGGGCTTGCCGTGGTTATAAAGACATCAACATGATTGCATTGCAGTTATTGAATCCGGGCGGCGTTTTATTGACCTTCTCTTGCTCAGGATTAATGCCTGCGGATCTGTTCCAAAAAATCGTGGCCGATGCCGCGCTCGATGCGAAACGTGAAATCCAGTTTATCGAACGCTTAAGCCAAGCGAGCGATCACCCTATCGGTAGCGCCTTCCCAGAAGGATTCTACTTAAAAGGTCTAGTTGCCAGAGCTTGGTAAGCCAAGCGTTTGATATAAGCCATCTGCGATGGGCAGCTGAGTCAGATAACATTGAACTATAAAAAAGAGCTATAAAAAGAACCATAAAAAATGCCTGCCACTTTGAATAAAGTGGCAGGCATTTTTACAGCGTATTTTGACATCAGCAGCCGTATGACTGCGATGGGTTCTTTAAACGCAGAACTTATTTGGCGGTAAAGGTTTTTACGCCATCAGGGGTGCCAACGAGTAACACATCCGCACCGCGTTTGGCAAACAGACCGTTAGTCACTACACCGACTATCTCATTGATCTGACTTTCTAATTCTTTTGGATTAAGGATCTTAAGATTGTACACATCGAGGATCACGTTGCCGTTATCGGTCACAACGCCTTCACGGTACACAGGATCGCCGCCAAGTTTAACGAGTTGACGCGCCACATAAGAGCGTGCCATCGGAATGACTTCTACGGGTAGTGGAAATTCGCCTAGTATGTCGACTTGCTTAGTGTTATCCACGATACAGATAAACTTCTCAGCCACAGCCGCGACAATTTTCTCGCGAGTTAATGCCGCGCCGCCACCTTTAATCATATCCATGCGGTCGTTGATTTCATCGGCACCGTCCACATAGACAGATAAACGATCGACGCTGTTTAAGTCATAAACGGGAATACCCAGCGCTTTCATTTTCTGAGTTGATGCCTCAGAGCTAGAGACTGCGCCTTCGATATCGGCTTTCATGGTCGCCAGTGCATCGATAAAGTGATTCACAGTCGAACCCGTACCAACACCAACAATGCTGTCTTTTTCAACGTACTTAAGTGCGGCCCAACCGGCAGCTTTTTTCATTTCATCTTGAGTCATGTAGACATCCTGTAACGGCAAATGAGTAAAAAATTCTGGGCTTAGTATACTCTTTTCCGATAAATAATGTGGCGCAATTCCACCGTGGGTGTGATCTAGATTGCTGGCATTTTCACATTAGCAAGCAGTCCCAATAACGTAAGTAACTTAAGCAGTTAAGTTGGAAAGCATTTCGCTATACGCAACTAATCTAACTAAGCTACTATGGCAAAAGTAGAATGATTTATTGAGGATTTAGCATGGCAGGAGCGAGTTTATTAACCTTACTCGACGATATCGCATCGATTTTGGATGACGTAGCGCTAATGAGTAAAGTAGCGGCAAAGAAAACCGCGGGTGTACTGGGGGATGATTTAGCCCTCAATGCCCAGCAAGTGACGGGCGTAAGCGCCGATCGTGAATTACCTGTAGTGTGGGCAGTGGCCAAGGGATCATTCCGTAATAAGTTGATTTTAGTGCCAGCAGCAATGCTTATCAGCGCTTTTATTCCCTGGGCTGTCACCCCTTTATTAATGTTTGGTGGACTGTTTTTATGCTACGAAGGGTTTGAAAAACTGCATCACAGCTATAGCCATAGAAAAGGCCAGCAACAACACGAAACCCAAGTAGAGAATGAGTTACCTGAGATTAAAGATTTCGCCGCCTACGAGGCCGAAAAAGTCAAAGGGGCGATTCGTACCGACTTTGTGTTATCGGCGGAAATTATTGCCATTACCCTTGGTATCGTGGCGGACAAATCCCTATCGACACAGTTTTTTACGTTAGCTGTCATTGGGATAGTCATGACCATAGGCGTGTATGGCTTAGTGGCGGCAATTGTGAAAATGGATGATGCGGGTTTGTACTTAAGCCAACGTGAAGGCGCCTCTGTATTAACTCAAATGAACCGTAAATTAGGTTTTGGTTTATTGAGTGCAGCTCCCGTATTAATGAAAAGTTTAACGATTATTGGCACGGCAGCCATGTTTATGGTGGGCGGTGGGATTTTAACTCATGGCCTACACCTAGTCGGCGAGCAAATCCACCATGCTGAACAAGCGGTTGCTGCCATAGGTGTTGTTGGACCTGTGTTTGCTGTGCTCACGCCAAGTATTCTTAATGGCTTATTTGGTGTCGTTGCTGGCGCTGTTGCACTTATTGCGATGACTGGAATACAGAAATTGCGTAGTTAACTAGCTGCGCGCATCAACCATCAAGGATGAGCACGATGAAGTTAATGAAGTACTGTGTCTCCCCGAGTAAGTTGGCTTGGTTACGTAAAGTGTTTGGCAAAGATGCCGATGGGTTAATGGCGGCAATGGATGCTGCTGGCACGGCTTATCTTGATAGCCTCAATGCCTCGACTGAGCCGCTGAAAAGTGAGCGGGTATCGGCCGAGGCTGAAAATGCGATTAAAGCTAAAACTCAACTTCAAGCGCAGCGTCAGTGGGCATATTTGTGGCTGCAGCAACGTATCGCTTTGACTACACGTATTGATGATATTGAACTTGCAGCGTTAGCAGCTTTTGAATTTCAACATGTCCGCATCGAGGTAGTTGAGCCGTCGGAGTTTAATACAGTATTAGCACTATTACAGGCTGAGCAAGTCTTAGGTTTTGATACTGAAACCCGTGCAAGCTTTGAGCGCGGCGTGCAACATCCCTTGAGTCTTATTCAAATCGCGACAGTGGATACCTGTTATTTATTTCAGCATGCCATTTTGGGTGAGCAATTCACCCAGTTAAAAGCCTTATTAGAAGATGAAACCATACTCAAAGTCGGGGTTGGTTTACGCAGTGATACACAAGCCCTCAGGCGGCAATGGGGCATTAATGTCGCCTCAACTTTAGATTTAAATTGGGCACTGGCGCAACTTGGAGCGGAGAAGGAAATGGGGACGCGCCAGTTAGTTGCGGCGCTTTTGGGTGTTCGTATCGACAAACCTAAAAAAGTCACCTTATCGAATTGGCAGCTCGTGCCTTTATCCAGTGCGCAAATTCATTATGCTGCCGCCGATGCCCTGGCCGCACTCAAATGCTTCAACGCGCTAATCACTCAACTGACACCCTTTTATCATGCATCAAGTGCCGCAAAAGCCGCATTATTAATTCCTTCAAGTTTGATAGTGGCATTGGCGAAATATTTTAAGGATGCAGAATGAAACACAAAACCCAAGATGCCGCAAAAGTTAAAATCATGTCATTACATTCGGATGCGAGCTCGCAAGGCACCAGTACTTTAGGTTTGATTTACCGCGTACTTGGCATCTTGCTTCTGTTAAGTGTTATCACTTTTGGGATTAATGCTTGGGCATAGATAGCGGTATTGCCAGCAGTCGAAAATAAAGGAGAACACTATGTTAGATGCTATTTGTGAACTCGAAACAGAGGAGCATTTAATTGCGAGAACGGCTTATAGTGTTTTTAAGTTTCAACAATTACCCGATGAGGATATCGAGCGTTTGCGGCAATGGTTAATTTGCCCCGCCTGCGGTGGTAAAGCATATTTCCGTAAAGCCTCAAAAGACGGTAAAACCGCTTGTTTTGGCTCGCGATATCATCAAGCCGATTGCATTGAATTTAAACCTTCGGCACAAAAGTCCCGTGAGGAGCAAGATGCCATTGAAGTGCAGCAACAGCTGGTGGACGCCGATGCCTTAATGATCGATTTTAGCCGTAAACCTCGTCGCCATACGCCTGCAAACAAAGTTTCGACTGCACAGGTATTAAGTAGCAAGACTGAGCCAACGCCTAAATTGTCCTCTATGCCTGAGTCATCTAAAGTGTCTATTGCATCCTCAGTGGATGCTCGAATACAAGAGTCGAAAACAGGCTACCAAGTTAACACCGCTGAACATAACACTGAAAAACGAGTGCCTAGCCAAGGGCTCGAAAAGTTACTCCACAGTTTATTGCGCGGTACAGATTTAGCAAAATCGGATCTCTGGGTATACACAGACGCTGAGCGAAAATACCGTTGGCGGGCGAAGAACCTGTTTGTCAATTTTGCTGATGCGGACCCAAGCGACAATAAACCCCACATGTATTGGGGCACGATATCCCACACTGACCCGACGATGAGTTGGCTTAACCCCGCCGACAGCAAAGATATCGGCATTCCTATCGATGGGATAAAGCAACCATTATTAGTGCAATTTGAAATAGAAGATAAACGCTGCTTTGAAGGCGCTGGTTTGATTTTATTTGGTAAATGTTTTTGGAATAAAGAAAAGACCCGCAAAATTATTCAGCTATGGAATAACGATTTGCAGCGGATTTTTATCTCAAAGTTGGAAGATTAATTGGCTTTGGTGAGAGAAACTAAAAAGAGGGGAGAAAAGGGGCGATTCCCGACGCACAAAAGCGTTACAGCAAAAGTCCCTATCTATATCACGCTGATGAAAGCGCTTACTTGCCGCAGCACTTCTTGAATTTTTGACCGCTACCACAAACGCAAGGCTCGTTACGATTCGGTTTTTTCTCGAAAGTCGTGGTCTTAGGCTTATTTAATAAACCTTCTAATTCAACAATATCTTCAGCGACGTCGGCATTGACTTCGATATTGGCGAACAGCTGGTGTTCGGCAACAATCGCGGCAACTTCGAGTTTACGCGCTTCGTCGGCAACAATTAATTGTAATGGTAATGCTTCTGTACCCGGTTTAGCGGCACGCTTAGTGTTGTAGCCATAGCTTTCGTGCTTCGGCTTAGGGGTTTTACGACCCTTGAAGAAAAATTTGTCAGACATGAGTGGTTCCGTCGAGCTGTGTATGAAATTGACGATGCTTATACTATAAAATGCCGATTTTATAAATCGAACTCAGATCTTTTTTCGATAAATGCGCGTCTTTAACCCTTAAGCATCTCAAAATGGCCGAAACGGTACACTTATTCGACGTCATCAAACTGATTTGTTGTGGGAGCATTTAGTCGAGTTACTATTAACCTATGGGCTCTAAACTAAGTATCTATTACGTCATATCGCTAATATGCGATGGCTTTTTAATCTCAGTGGCAGTTAAATCAACAGTAATAGCCTAACTTGTTTGAAAAACCTTCAGTTAATGAGTTTTGCCATAAAAAGTACTTTACCTTTGGAAGTGCTTTTAGCATAATGCCCCACGTCAACAGGGGTGTAGTTCCAATTGGTAGAACAGCGGTCTCCAAAACCGATGGTTGCGGGTTCGAGTCCTGCCACCCCTGCCAAATAAAACAACGGCTTGCATAGAAATATGCGAGCCGTTTTATTTTGTTAGAAAAGTTGTTAGAAATGTCTAATCAGCTTTTTGAATAACGATTCACTTCTTAATACTGCCGATCGTTGGCACTATCTCAGTTCTGCGGTCATAAACGTTCACTTGGCCAACGGTTTTATGCCCACTAAATTGCTGCTTGTCGTGAATGTTCCCCTCAAAGTCAGAGATGCCTTTCGCTTTGATGTCGTGAAATGTGAACGTTCGTTCAATGTCTGGATATTGTAATGCTATTTTGTCTATCGCTCTGCGCCAACTGCTGCGCAGACCATCTGCTGTTAACCTGCCTCCACCTGTTTTGTTGATTACAAAGACGCTGGCAATACCTTTGCGTAATGTTTTCGCTTCATTAATGAGTTCATGCAAGCGTGGTGACCAAGCCTTGATCTGTTTCTTGCCAGTTTTACCCTGCTGAATAAAAATCCCTTCATCCATCACTTGTGACCACTTCAGTGATAGCACATCGGCTTGTCGCGCAGCACATAGATAACTGATCTCACAAGCAATTTTTAGCCGCTGTTCGCAGCACTCAAGCAGTGCGTTAAACTCATAGTCAGTGATGTACCGATCACGTGATTTATTCTTGAACTTCTTAACGCCTTTAGCAGGGTTTTCTTTGCAATGACCACGCTCGTATCCCCAGCCGAAGACTACACTACATGCTGATAATTCGTGATTTGTCTGAGTACGACTTGTGTTCCCTCTAATATCCATGTATCGACGAATGTGGTGTGGCTTAATTGTGTCTGGTTCCATTTCGCCAAAGACTTTATTAAACATCGCTAGCTCCCGTTCTCTATCCCGTTGCGAGCGAGGTGCTAGTTCTTTGAATGTTGCAGATGCCTGGTATTCGTCAGCCATGCGTTTGAATGTGTACTTGGTCAGTGATTTTTCAATAGCTGCTTCGTATGCAGTCCAAACTTCTGCACGTGTTGAAGATGCCGAGCACAAGGTAATTGTGCGCTTGCTGTTTTTCATGATGTAGCTGGTAGCTTTACCGCGAACTTTATGCAGGTATACGCCTTTTGGCATATATGGACCCATCCGGTTTGCAAGACATTCGATAGCGATTTTGAGAAGAGTTCATTGCACCCATATATCCGGCC